>NZ_CAMDCK010000037.1 GCF_945890115.1 Sphingorhabdus sp. EL138 | reverse complement strand
GGCTTTGTCGGCACCGACAGTGCCAGCCTGCTCACCGGCAGCCTCACCCGCGCGCCCGGTCTCGATGCAGGGCGCTATGCCATTGGTCTGGGCACGCTATCAGCTGGTAAAAACTATAACATCAATTTCAACAGCGCAGATCTCGTCATTAACAAGTCGGTCGCCTCGGCTGTAACCGCCGTGACCAGCAGCATTACTGCGCCAAAGGCGCCAACACCAGTTGCTGCACCAACGCCAGTTGCAGCGCCACCCGCACCAGCACCGGTTGCAGCGCCAAAGGCGTCAACACCCGTTGCAGCGCCAGCACCGGCTGCAGCACCAGCACCAGCGCCAGCACCGGCTGCAACACCAGCGCCAGCACCAGCGCCAGCACCAGCCAAAGATGCGCCACCACCAGCACCAGCGCCAGCCGCCGACGCGCCAGCGCCAGCACCAGCCAAAGATGCGCCACCACCAGCACCAGCGCCAGCAGCGACCCCCGCGCCAGCTCCCCCCTCCGCTTCACCTCCTGCTGCCAGTCAACCTGCCCCTCCAACAGTGGAAGCGCCCTCAGCAATTGCCAGCGCCCCCCCCCCAGTGGCCGTCGTGGCGGTTGCAGCCCAACGGGTTGAGAGCAGCCCACCTTCTCCGGTTGCCACCCAGCCAGATCCTACGCCGGCCGATCCTGCGGATCAAAGTGACCCCATCTTGCAGTTGGCGTCTGGACCGACGGAAATTACTGCATCCGTCTCGCAAGCGAAAGGAGCCCTACAACAGCTAAGTCCTGAAATTTTCACGACAACGCGCGTGACACCGGCGCCCGCTCTTAAGAGCATAGGCACCCCGCGTTATTCGATACTCGGACTTGCGATGTAGGGTTCGCATCCGGCGATACAAAGGCGCAGTCTACTTTGCTCCAGCGGTTTGAAGGTTGAACAACGCAAGTAAAGCAAGGCTTGCGGTCCAACTATCTTGGTTCCCCGACCTTAAACCTAACAGCAACATTAAAAGTGGTCGGGTCGGTCACAATAAAATTGCCACCGCCACCTTCACAACAAAGCAATGTTATGTCGAATTGTTATAAACTACAATTTGTTCAATTAATTATTTGGTTATTTGCTGCGTCTGCTCGGATTCTACCTGCAACGCTTTGGCAGCCTGTAATTGGGACTCAATGCTGACTTTCCATTTCGCATCCGGCGTCGCGAGCGACAGGGTTTTTTCCCACAGGAGGACACCGCCATTCAGGTCACCGCTAATCATGCGGGCAAGGCCTGTGAAATAATATGGTGCGGGATGATTGGGTCGGATGGCGCGCGCTTTGTCGAAGGCCAACTGCGCCGGAGGGGACATTTGTCCCTCACTCGCCAGCATCAGCTGCAGCCCAAGCGCAGACCAAAGATCCGAATTTTTTGGGTCACTGCGAAGTCCCGACTGAATGTATGATGCAGCCGATGCATAATCCCCTTGCTTAGCAAAGGAATCGGCAGTGACTAGCCAGCGCTTTGCACCTCCGAAACTCTGGTCCATGTCAGAGCGGATGTCGATAAGCTGCGTCGCTCCAACGTCACGAGCTGCTAGGGGCTTGGCGGGTGAAGATGGCGCTGATGGGCGCCCCTGCAAAGCGTAGCCAGTCATACCCAATAGCACGGCGGCAGCGGCAATTTGCCAGAAACCTTTTGACGCACGCACAAACCATATCAGCACGGACAGGCTTAGAACCGACAAAACGCCCAGTGCAACCCAACCGTTCATGTTCGCCTCCGAAACAGCCCACGCGCTAACCAAAGCGACGCCAAGAGCAAAATAAGTGGTGTAAGCCAGAGCAAGAGCCTCGCGCCCTTGAAATCGGGTTCAAAACTAACCCATTCGCCGTAACGTTTGATCATCCAGGCCCGGATGGCCTCAGGCTTTTGTCCAGCAGAAATTTGTTGACGCACTTCGGCACGCATGGTCGCCGCCATCGACGCGTCGCTATCGGCAATGGACTGGCCTTGGCATTGGATGCAGCGCAAACTATGCATTAGTCGCATTGCCTCGGCTTCCTTTGAAGGATCGGCGAGCTGCCGGTTGGCCATCGCCGGCGTCGGGCCGCTGCCTTGCGCCCAAACAGGCGCGGTAAGCATAAGCAGAATAGGAACGAATTTTCTCATGTCGTCGACTTCAGTTTTTCGATAAGCATCGGCACATGCTCTGCGCGGATGTCGCCGATATGCTGGAACAATATCGTGCCATCGGCGCCGATTACATAAGTTTCAGGCACACCCGACGACCCAAGTTTAAGTTGGACCGCCATTTCGCTGTCCGATCCAATGCGGCGATACGGATTGCCAAATTCATCCAAAAAAGCAGCAACGTCTTCTGGACGGTCCCGAATAGCGATACCGTCAATTTCGACACCTGCGGCTTTTAACGCCTCAAGATGGGGCGCTTCGGCTTTGCACGGGATGCACCAGCTGGCAAAAATGTTGAGAAGCCGTGGCTTCCCATCACCCATATCGGTGTTTGATAATGGCAAAACGCCCTGTGTCGCGGGGGGCAAAGCAAATTCAGGAAGCTTTTGCCCAATCATCGCCGAACGGACTTGCTCGTCTTTCGGCACGACCAGACCATAAGCCGCCAGCCCGCCAATGCATGCCGTGACTGCAAGCGGTGCCCATAAAAGCCATGGCAGCTTCATTAGGATTGCCACCTGTTTCTAGTTGGTTTCTTGGTCCGACGGAACATGCGACCAAAAAGCGAAATCGCACCACCGAACGCAATCAATAATGCGCCGTACCAGATGAATGTCACAAAGGGTTTCCACCATAAACGCACCTGCCAGCGGCCATCGCCTTCTTGGTCGGGCTGCGCAATGACGGCATATAATTGGCCATTCCATCGGGTCAGCAAAGCCGCCTCGCTCGTCTGCATTGGAGGCGTAAAAAAGTGCCGTGATTGAGGATGAAGTGCGAATTGATTGCCATTTTTAGCAGCTATCATATCGCCTTCTACCGCAACCCAATTGTCACCGGCGATGGGGTTGACGTCGTTAAGCTTAACTTCCCAACCAGCAACCTTCGCATTTTCGCCGGGTGCGAGCGCCGTGAGAGTTTCAGATGAAAATCCCGATTCTGCGGCCATGCCAAACACACTGACGGCTATTCCGAAATGCGCAATGACCATGCCGAAAACGGGCAAGGGCGTGCGCAGCAACTTCCGACCTCGCAGCGGCAGCCACGCAGCGACAGCAAGCGCCAAAGAAAAAGCGATGCCCAGCAATGGGAATAAGCCAATGTCAGGCGCAAGTTGCCAAGCGACAATAGCACCGAGTAACAGTATCGCTGCAGCGCCAATCAACCAATATCTGATCCGGATCAATTCATCCCGCCGCCACCGGAGCATCGGACCAATCAGCAACGCGAGCATCAATAGCACCATCACGGGCACCGTCGCCTTGTTAAAATATGGTGGGCCAACGGAAATTTTATCGCCCATCGCCTCTGCCGCGAGTGGGTAGAGCGTTCCGATTAGAACGACCGCCAAGATGACACTGAGAAGGATGTTGTTTGCAACAATACCGCCCTCGCGGCTTACCAATTGGAAGGGCTCGCCTTGCTTCACCGAGCCGATACGAAGGGCAAAAATGACGAAAGCGATGCCGGTATACATCAGCATGAGCGCCAGAATGAACGCGCCGCGTTCCGGATCAACGGCAAAGGCGTGAACGCTTGTCAATATCCCCGACCTTACAAGGAAAGTGCCGGCCATGGACATCGCAAAAGCGACCAGTGCAAGCATGATAGTCCATGCCCGCAGCGCGTTGCGGGTCGCAAGAACGCTTGCCGAATGCAGCAAGGCCGTGGCCGCGAGCCATGGCATCAGCGAGGCATTCTCAACGGGGTCCCAAAACCACCAACCGCCCCAGCCCAATTCATAATAGGCCCAATAGCTGCCCGCTGCGATGCCAATGGTCAGGAAAATCCAAGCCGCCAGAACCCAGGGTCGCATGGCCCGGGCAAATGCGGGCCCAACTTGATTTGTCAGCAATGCGCCAACCGCGAAGGAAAATGCGACGGAGAGCCCGACATAGCCCATATAAAGCGTCGGCGGATGAAAGGCGAGACCGACGTCCTGAAGCAATGGGTTAAGCCCTGCGCCTTCTATAGGCGCAGGCAGAAGCCGTTCAAATGGGTTGGATGCAAACAGCAGGAATGCAAAAAAACCGAGCGCAATGAAACCTTGCACCGAGAGCGTTGCATATAACGTCTTGGTATCAATCCGCTTTTCAAAAAAAGCAATTGCCGCTCCAGATACCGACAGCACTGCAACCCACAGCAGCATCGATCCTTCATGATTGCCCCAAGTGCCAGCGAGTTTGAAAATCAATGGCTTATCAATGTGACTGTTGTTCGCCACCAAAAGCACGGACAGATCAGTATCATAAAACAGCCACATGAGCGCGAAGAACGCAAAAGTAGATAAGGCACCCTGCACATAAGCAGCAGGTTTTATGAGTGGCACCAGCTGTCCAGCGCCATCGCGCAACAACGTTAACCCAGCAATGAGCTGAAGAAGCGCCATCGACGCCGCAAGCCAAAGTGCCGCTAATCCGGCTTCTGCAATCATATGAAAGCCCTCATTTCGCCAAGTTTGTCATGGTACAAGCGTGTCCTTCGTATGGGCGGCCGCACTCATATCGATATCAGCCAATTCTTTAGGCACATAGTTTTCGTCATGCTTGGCGAGCAAGCTATCGGCCACAAACACGCGGCCCGGCACAAGTCGACCGTCCGCGACGACGCCGGAGCCTTCGACAAACAGGTCAGGGGTAATCCCACGATACGCGACCTTCTGACTGCGTTCTTGATCCTGCACGATGAAAGTGATGGACACCCCGTCAGCGCCACGCACGATCGATCCCTCCTGCACCATCCCGCCAAGCCTAATGGCTTTTCCAGGTGCAACATTAGCAGCAGCCAAGGTTGTGGGCGTATAGAAATAGGATGCCTCTTCGCGCAAGGCGGACGCCGCGATCAGGCCCGCGCCAACCAAAGCCACAACGGCAATCAGGGCCAATACCAAACGCTGATGTTTGGGCTTCATGACTGTTCCCTAAATGCATCTGCCGACGCTTCCGCACGGCGCATGGAAAGATAGCTAGAAACGATCAGCCAAATCATAGCGACGCCCGTGACCGCGAATGACGCGATGATGAAAGATGCGTGGGGCATTAGCCTTGCGCCATCCGGCGCATCCGCGCTTCAATCCGCATCTCCGCCAATGCAGCGCGCATCCGCATCAGCACAAGCGCGCCGAACAACAGGCTGAAACCTGCGACGGCAACAAACAAGGGCACCAAATACGCGGT
>NZ_CAMDCK010000036.1 GCF_945890115.1 Sphingorhabdus sp. EL138 | reverse complement strand
GTTCCGGTTTTTTCGATGGCCCAATCCCCGATGGCAGCAAAATTGCGCGAGTAGCCGGCAAAAAGTTGGAACCGTTCGGTGGCATCAAAGACTATGCCAACTGACGGCAACAGCATGTTGCTATCGCTGTCAACTTTCGAGCGCGTTGTCGAAATCTGCTGACCTGAGGAATTGAAATTGCGGTCTTCAACCGAGGTACCTGAAATCTTAACGAAATAATGCTGCAACCCTGCATCCAGCGTAAGTGCGTCAGTGATGTTCCAAGTGTCGGCGATGTGAAGCTTTACCACATCCGTTTTGAAATTCTGCCTGAAATCCTCACGATAGACGACATTGGAGGCTATCGGGCCCTTACGAATATCCAGATATGGAAACCATTCACGGCCAAAGTCGCGATCCAGCTTTTCATACCATAGACCGGCGCGCAAAGTGTGATTGCCTAACTCGGCGTTGATGTTGAAAACTGCACCAAAGCGTTGCGAGTAATAGGTGCTGTTCCGGTAGCTTTGCGCTGAAGAACAATCTGCACCGGCCTTTGCGGTGTTGTCTGCATTGAAGCATGTCGACGAACGCACGATGGCGCCCGCGAGGTCCGTGTATACGCGCTCGACGCCGCCAGTCGCGTAAGGGAGCACGGCGCGGCCCTGATTATCGGCAAAGGTCGCACGAATGCGCGAACCGGCAATGATCACCTGTTGCAACGCGCCAGGATTGGCAGTGTTTACGAAACGGGGTTCCTGAAATGGTGGCAGGAATTCACCAACACCTTCATTGCTGTGGAAATAGGGTGAAAACGAAATCGAGATCGTGTCCGATGGGTTCCAGTCAAGTTTCGCATAGCCCATGATGTTGGTGCGTATCGAAGCCCACTCGTCTGCCCAATATTCATTGGCAGCAGCGCTTGTAGTATTGAAAGTCGACGATGAACCATCGACGGTGTAGCCTGTTTGTTCGATAAATGCCCGTGTTGCTTCGATGATAGGATCATCGTCGCTGTAGTTATACGATCCACGCAGCGTAAGCTTTACGTCACCAAAATCAGAGACGCTTTTGCCCTCGACATGGAACTGCTCGATCCCGGCGGGTGTCCGTCCACCATGCGGCCACAGGTGGGTATCAAGGTCCGACACCGCGAAATATGCGCGGGTGTTTCCGAAAATCTCACCGGTATCAATGGCAGCATAGACGCGGCGGCTGTCAAAGCTGGATAATGTAGCACTAACCCGTCCGCCGAACTCTGCTTTTGGTTCCCGCGAAAAATAGGCAATTGTACCACCGAGTGCAGAAGTCGAAGTCGATCCGACATCGGCTGTTCCCTGGTTTACCTGAACGCGATCTGCATTTTCGGATGTGAGGAACTTGGTGGCTGGTGCACCGCCGAGATAATAAGATGCGTTGAACAATGGCAAGCCATCAAGCGTCTGGCCCAGTTTTGAGTTGCGCAGGTTGACTTCAAAACCGCGAATGTTGATGCCGTAGCTCCAAGGATCCGCATTGAACGCATCCGAGCCGCGAATTTGCACGCCAGGCACGGTGCGGATAGCATTGACGATATTTTCGCCGCCAGAAAGCGCTTCAATATCGGCTTTCTCGACAACATTGTTGGCGCGCGCGACGCGTTCGGCGTTGACGATAATTGTCTCGCCTTCTGCGGCGGCGGCCTCAACTTCGTCGTAGGCTTTTGCACTCGTTGCGCTAACAATGGCCAGCGTACTGATTGTTGCAGCATACAAAAAATATTTCATAGTATATCCCTTTTCGCGCGAATCTAACCACGACTTTAACTAGTCTCGCGTAGTAATTGACACATGAACTGGCTCTATCGCCAATTCATTGCGTGCATGATAGCGATAGACGCCTTAATTTTTTAGCTCATATTGAAAAAATTTTGTTTCGTTACAAAATTGCAATATTTATTTCTTTAATTTTTCATTAAAGTGTCTCAAAGAAGCTATCATTAGTAAAAAGCTGGCAGCAGCACCAAATAATGCAAGTGCGGTGTAAAAAGGCAGCCAATCAATAGCCATACCAGGCAGATTGCGAAGCAGAAGCAGACCGACGCTGCCAGCGTAGCCCGATGCATCCGCAATATAGATCAGAAATGCAGCCGTACCCGCACGACCTGACGCCGCAATTAAACGGTCGAACAACATCGCGTTGAACGGTGTATAAGCGAGATATAGTCCAAGCCCCGATGCGACCATCCAGATGGCGGGATCCAACCAGCCAACCAAAAACGCGCATGTTGATGCGCCAACCAATAAAGCGCCTGCCAGAATGATGAAATGCATAATCATCAACGCACGGTAATTATCGCGGACCGCGACAAGGCTTGCCAGAATAGCCAATGTGAAAACGGCAATGGGCGCTTCGCTGGCAGCGAAAACAATCGGCGATTGACCATAGCCCAGCGCTTCCCAGATCTCCGCCGCAAAATTGTCACGAAAATCGCGGATGACCGTGAACAGCACATAAGCCAGCACGAGTAAAACGACGCCCGGACCATATTCCCTCAAGAATGCACTACGACCTGCGGCGTTAATAGGCGGGCGCGCAACACGTTCAGCGACATCACGGGCGCTAGGCGGCGGTAAGCGCGAAAGGCCGTAAACCGATACCAGAAGTATTGGCATGAAAAGCACACCTGTTGCTGCGGGCATCCACAACTCGGTTACTTGCCATTCGGCCATCAGCCACGAACCGACCGACTTTACCAGTCCCGACGAAAGGATGAAACTAGCGCACAGGATCGATGCTAGAATTTCGCTCGAGCGGCGTCCTTCCAGATAGGCGAAGACCAAGCCCCAAATCATCCCAAGCGGCAAGCCATTGAAAAACATTGCAAATGGCTTTGCCTCGGCAGGTAGGATTGCGAACAAGACCAGAGCAACCCACGACATTGCAATGAGACTGATTATCGCGAGCGCACGGCGCGCTGGAGACATTTCGGAAACCACTTTGACGCCGATAAATTTTGAGAGCGCGTAACCAATCAGCTGTGCAATCACGAGCGCGATTTTGAAGTCGATTGCGAACTGCCAATCGGCAAAGTCGGTATAGGTCGCTGCGGTAAAAGGTTTACGAAACGCATACATCGCAAAATACGCACTGAACGCTGCGCCACCTGCAAATAATATAAACGCCAGGCTGTCTTTGCCGTCTTCATGGTCATGGACGGGTAGGCCTGACGGGGTTGTCATGTCGCTTCGCAGCCTAAAGCGACGGTGGCCGCGCCACCCGGATGGCGCCCGGCATCGACCGCTCGTTCAATAGCATGGAGCGCCAGTGCTAGATCCGCAACACTTTGAATGACGAAATCCGCACCGACTTTATCAAATGATGCAATAACGGGCTTTAGGCACGCCGCCTGCTCGGCTGCATCAAGCGCAGCCCATGCATCTGCATCCATGCCGACACCATTGCCCGATGCGACAACGCCAATTGTCCACAGGCCCGCGTTTCGTCCAGCCTCGATACCGACGGGCGCATCGTCGACAGCCACGCAGCGCCCAGCTGGCCAAGCCTTTAACTGCGCTAATGCCTGCCACAGCATCAAGGGTGCCGGACGGCCCTGCGCTGTTTCCCCTGCGCATATCGTTACGTCCGGGGCATAGCCCTGCGTTGCTGCGGCAGGGAGAATTCCCGTCATCATTGTCCGAGTGTAGCCAGTCGTCGAACCGATACGGATTCCCTTTTCGCGCGCTGCCGATACTGCTGCTGCTGCACCTGGAATAAGTTGGCTATGCTCGGTCGCAGCGGATTGCATCGCCGGCTCAAGCGCAATCATCACACGATCAACATCAGCCTCGTTCCAATCAGCCGCCTTGGCATCGCGCCAACGGGCGCAGATTGCTGGCTCGGACAATATAGCAATGACATGCTCGCGCTTGGCCATGCCCATATATCGGCGAATGACATCCTTTTCGACCTTGATGTCTTCGCCTGCAAATGTGTTTTCCATCGCAACCACCGGCGCGCACGATCCGAAATCGATAACTGTTCCGGCCCAATCGAAAAGGACTGCTTCAATCGATGCCATCACGCAATTTCCCTGATCTTCTGGTTCAGTGCTTTTTCAACGACGCGCTCCCCAATGGCGAAGGCAGTCGACATGCCCGCTCCACAAGTTACGACAGTTAGGTGAACGCCCGTCTCAACCTGTTCAGTGAACCAGTTTTGTTTGCTCGAGGATGCATAAACGCCTATCCAGCGTTCCACGGTTGGCGGCGGATTTCCAAGAACAGCGTTAAATTCATCGAGGATTAGGTCATCAATTGCTTCATGGATAAACGGATCTGGCGCATCGCCATAGTCATGGCTGTCGCCTACGACCAGCGAGCCGTCGGCGGACTGCGCAACAATAAGGTGAACACCGGCGGCGACCGCATTCGTCTGTTCATCGCGCAGTTGCGCCGTTAATGACGCCGCGCCAGGTAGGGCTGAATACCCTTCGTAGCGCATGATGCCAAGATCGCTCATCACCGGGCTCGGCAAGCAATAGGCTGGCGCGGCAAGGCGCAGCATTTGCAGCTTGCATCGTGTAACTGCATGCGCAGCCATAACTTCGGGGTAGAGGGCGTTAAGGTCGTCGCCGGGACAGATGAAGATTGAATCCGCCTTGATCGTTCCGGCGCTCGTAACGACGCGTCCTTGCGTGCACCCAATGACGCTGGCTGGCTCTGCAAAATGAACCCCTAGCTCCGCAAGCATCCAGTTGGCCAGTGCAGGGATCGCCTCACGTGCTTCGATCCTGAGTTCATGCGAGCTTACGAGGGCCGCTGCACAAGGCTGATAAGGCACGGCAGGATGGCGAGCAGCGAGTTGCTTGTGTGTGAGCAACTCACATCCTTCACCCATTTCGGTCGCCATGAAAGATTCAAGTATGGCCGCCGCGGCAGGGCGACGTGCACTCATAACGAGCCCGGTCTGTTGGACCTCAATCTTGGCGCGCAATGCCACTTCTGTCCAGATTTGCTTCGCACGAAGCGCAAGTGGCCACATCTCGTGTCGCTCTTGACCTGTTACGGTCACAAAGCCGAAATTGCGGATACTGGCTCCAGTTGCGCGTTCTGTCCTGTCGATCACAATGACGCGCAAGCCATTTTTGGCGGCAGCAAGCGCGTGTGCAAGTCCAACAATCCCGCGACCCACTACTGCTACGTCATAACACTCATTCATCTTGATTCAGCCCGCCGCAAA
The DNA here is from genome assembly GCF_945890115.1 of Sphingorhabdus sp. EL138. Classification (GTDB taxonomy): domain Bacteria; phylum Pseudomonadota; class Alphaproteobacteria; order Sphingomonadales; family Sphingomonadaceae; genus Sphingorhabdus_B. Next base: position 2,063 of record NZ_CAMDCK010000036.1, on the reverse strand, counting down.
ATTTGTAACATTTGATGTCTAGTACAATGACGTATTGTGATGGAGTTGCAAAATGCATTTGAGGCATGGTGACGATAGATGGCGGTCGATACCGACATTGCCGGCACTCCGATGAGCGTCAACTTTAACCATCTTCGGTCGTTTTATGCAGTTGCCAGTGAACGTAGCGTGACGCGCGCTGCGCGGCGGCTGAATATATCACAGCCGACATTGTCGAAGCAGCTTAAAGCCCTTGAGGAGCGCTATAAGGTAAAGCTGATCGAAGGTATCAGGCCACCTCTTACGTTAACGAACGCAGGTCAGGCTTTGTATGAACGGGCGCAGGCGTTGTTCGGGATCGCTGAAGAAATTGACGTGCTTCTGGGTGAAGATGACCCTGAAAGCGGCGCTATACTGCGTCTGGGAACGGATTCCCCGCCAGTTGCCGCGGAATTCATGGCGGAGTTTTTGGCGAAGGTACCGCAAACCCGCTTTCGCGTGACAATCGCCAATGCACTCCAGACGAACGAGTTACTGATGAAGGCTCAAGTCGACGTTGCAATCATCTGCGAACCGAAAGTTGACCCTGACTATAGCTATGTACCGCTCTATCAGGATCGCTTGGTAGCGATTGTCCCAGCGCGCTCGGGCGACGATGGCCGCTTGGAATTTTTGTTGGAATCAATTGCCGACCATGTCCTTCTCGTGCGCGAGGCATCGTCGCGAACCTTGGCAGCTACGAAAAGATTATTGTCTGAAGCTGAGATTTCCACGGGCCGCACAATGGAGTTACACACGCGCGAAATGATCCGCGAAGGCGTCGCGCACGGCCTTGGCATCAGCTTGATGTTTGAACGCGAGTGTCCGCCAGATAACCGCATCCGCATATTACCGATCAAAACCGGGTCGGGAGCCGTCAAGGTTGAAGGTTATCTCGCCATTCGGACCGAAAGGCGGCGTATGCCACTTATGAAAGCAGCGCTACAGGTTGCGGCAGAAATTCGGGCGAGAACATAGGCGAACAGCGCACTGCCGCGTAATGTGTCGAACGGACTTCTGCATGCCTTAGTTTTAAATCGCAACGCGGACCGTACGCTCTCGGCCCAGAACAAGCTGGAAAACGAAGCTCATCCGTATGTCTGGTTCCCACCCAGTTGCCGTCGTTTAGAAGGTGGAGACGGTCGCCTGAAAGCAGCTTCAGTTGGGGGACTATAAAAGGCCTAGGTGGGCCCCAACGAATTGGCGCCGGTGCTGAACAACAGCAAAAAATCACCTGACCTAAGTTAAGTACTTCTTCCAGCCGCCTCACGGATTTGCGCATCCGTTGCGCCGTTTGCCGCTAAAAGGTGCAGGCTGCGTGCTTTCTCGTCACTGAACCGGTAAAGATCGCGGTAGTCAACGCCGGCTTCAACCACTTTACGCGCCAACTGTGCTTGCTTTGCTTCGACTGACTGGGCGCCGAACCCTGTTGATGCCCTTTTGCCAAGCTCACTCTTATCGAGCCAGCGTGAGCTATCCTCGACAAACGGTACAATTCCAAGTTGATGCCTTACGTCGCTAAGCGGTTGTGGCAGCAATTCTTCCCATGGTGCGAAAACTGCTGGGCAAATATTGTATGCATTTAGTCCACGACTATTTGCATCGCGTAGATACTCTTGCCAACGGGCTTTGCCGCAATCTGGACGAAGAAAGTAACGCGGGCCGATGCCAAACGGTGATCGCGCCAATGCGTTGAAGTTCAACCCATAAAGATAAGCTTGCTGGAAGTAGATAAGCATGCCTTCGCCCGCCAGATCGGTGGCATAGCCACTTACGACATGGAATAAATCATGGAGCCAGCGTATTCGTTCTAAATAAAACTTAGCGTCATCGCTCATGTCAAATGAGTCGAAAAAACCGTCTTTGTAGATCAGTCCTGCCAACAAATATCCGGGCACGCCAACCGGATTATCCATTGCATCATAAAACGTCCGACCCAGACTGGCTTCAGGCATCGCTTTAAGAGCAGCGGAATTAGACAAAAAGACACCAAGGTCTGGGCGTTCAACCAAAAGCCTTTTGCCCGTGGGATGGGCCCGCATACG
>NZ_CAMDCK010000035.1 GCF_945890115.1 Sphingorhabdus sp. EL138 | reverse complement strand
AAGCGAACGCCGCATCGATCAGGTCTCTGCGTGTTGGTGGGGTGAAGATCGTGCCCTCAGCCGTTCCAGACATCAATGTGGCGCTCGGCGGGATCGCGCCATCGGGCATGAGCTTGGTATAGCTGCCGCGATAGAGAAAACGCGATTTGGTCATATCCGTGAAGGCCTTTAGCGCAAGCCCTCGGAAGTCGAGCGTCATCTCGCTGCCGCGCGCGTCTTGGCGCGGCGCATCGTTGATTGCGGTCGTCATGCGGATGTTGGCAACGAACGTCTTCCAGTCTCTGGGAATAACAAGAAAAGGGCCGGTCGGGAAAAAATCGGGTCCGCTCTTGGCATCGCTAAAGCCGCTGCCTGAGTCGAGATTGTCCGGATCGGCCAGGTTGATAAGCGCGTTGCGATTGGTGAAATCGCCGCACAGGAAGAACGCCTTTACCGCTAGGTCAAAGTCCTCGACCGTTCGCAATGTTCGGTCGAAGCGGACGCAAATCTCGACCTCATAATCGAGTAGGATGCCCTCTCGAGCCTGCACTCGGGTGCGTGCAGAAGAGGCCGGGCCGAATTTAGGGAACTGGAACACGGTGCCGCTCTCAGCCTCTTCGGCGTGCTCGGGGAAATTGGTGCCCGTACCAATCTGGCGGGTGCCAGCCGTGCCAGATGGCAGCAGGTCACTTATCGCTACCGTTACCTTCGGCATCGTGCCAGCGCGCCCTGCCAATACTGGGGTCAGGTTCACGGCAGCCAACGCCGCAAACGGATCGGCTGTCGCCGGGGCACCGAGTTCGGCGAGGTCGATGCCGGTAACGCTCTCCCCTTCCCGGCCAAGCACCAGCAACGTGTGCGTGTCGCCATTCGGCGCACGGAACTGCGCAAGCGTGATAGCCTGTTCAAGCGGGGCGAAGCCCTGAACAAGTGGTTCTTCCTCGAAGCTCGCCGGATTGAACTGTGGATCAGGCGATGTCGCCCAAGCCGTGAACACGATTACCGCCATCGCGATCATCGACCACGCAAGCCACTTTGCGACGTTTATTAAGGTCATTCGATCCTGCGGCATCGGCTGCAATCCTCCTTTTCGACGTCAACACATCATCAGACGCAAAACATTATTGACACATGTTATAAAACTATTCAACTAAACAGCATGTCAAGACGCGAAGAGGCCAAAACATTCAACCGAGCGCGCATTTGTGCGGCGGCAGAATCGATTATTCGCAGCGAAGGTATGGACAATCTCACCATGCGTCGCTTGGCCGTAGTGGCTGGAGTCAGCCTGCGCACGCCCTACAACCTATTTGGATCGAAGACCGATGTGCTAATCGCACTGCTCGATGAGGCAGTTTTCAAATTCACCCAATTGGGTTTGGCCCACTCTGACGGTGCGGCGATAGCGCGCATGTTGCGCGCGCTTGGGCAGATTGAGACGTTTTTCGACAGCGATGAAACCTATTACCGGGGTATTTATGCCGCGATCATGACCTCCGATCATCCAGAGGTTCGCAGCACAAGCGTCGACCGCGCAATCGCATCGGCACGCGCGTTAATGGCGGAAGCTATGTCCAATGGCGAACTGCGCGCGGACACCGATGTCCAGTCGTTGGGCCGCCACCTCGCGATCACGCTCCTTGCGGTGCTTGGCATGTGGGGTTCGGGGTTCTTCTCGAACCGCGAGAGCATGGCGCAGGTCCGGCGCGCGTGGCTCGCGGTCATGCTGCAGCATTGCAGCGACACATCGCGCCTTATGCTTGCGGCAGCCTATGACAACCCCAGTAACATTGGAGACTAATGCCATGAACCAACGGCTCCTTGGATACTCGCCGGACGAGCTTGCGCAAAGCCCCTATGCCAAGTTCTTCAATCCCGAGCTCGCACCGCTCCAACCGCAAGTTGCCGAGGCGCTTCTGATCGGGCCGCAGGCGCATGAATTGTTCGCGCCCGCCAGCGCCGCAGCCGACATGGCCGAGCCGGGCTATGGGCCGGTCGAGACGGGCTATACCTGTCCGCCCGACGGCGCAATCCGCGTGTTCTGCCTCACCAACATGCCGGGTGTAACGCCTAGGATGTGGGACTGGTGGTTCGGCTGGCACGGCTGCGAGGCGCAGCGCTACAAGCTGTGGCACCCAAAGGCCCATATCGACGCACGCTGGGCTGATGGACGCAACGACGAAAACTACATCGGTCGGACATCGCTGATCACCGAGTATCTTGGCCCAAGCGTCTTGAAAGGGGCCATCGGTTTTGTGCCGCCTGCTGTTATGGGCTTTAACCCAGATCGGCTGGCCGCGCAGGGTGAAGTAGTGATCTGTGCGCGCGTCGGTGTGCCCGGGACTGCGCTCAAGGGCGGGTGGCTTCTACACCAGTTACGCCCAGTTGCGGGCGGCAGCGAAATGCGTTCGCGCATGTGGATGGGTGGCGAAAATACCGCGCTGGGCGATAATCCCGGTGCCATAAGACGAGGATTGGCGAGAGCCATTCGTCCGGTTGCAAGCAAACTTCTTCCCGCACCGGCAGACCTGCTTGTTCATAATGCGCAAGAAATGGCGCATCTGGCGGGCTTCCTCCCACAATTGTTCGATGAATTTGGCGCTGCCTATCGCGAGCAGCAGGCATGAAGCGTCCCTCGGGGCGGGGCCGCGTCTGGCGGCGCGGAGATGACGGCTTCGACAAGGCTGTGCTCGCAACCAGCTTTAACGCGCGCGATCCCGGCGTGCGTCCAGAGCTTCTGGTCGAAGCCAATGATGCAGGTGATGTGCAGGGCGCCTTGCAGCTAGCGCGCGAGAACCTTTGGCAGGTCAGCATCGTTTCGGGCGGCCATAGCTGGGCGCAGAACCACATCCGCGACGGCGGACTGCTGCTGAGCATGGCCCGGTTCAACCAGATTACCATTGATCCAGTGACCAGAATTGCACTGGTTGGTCCCGGATGCTGGGGGCTCGACCTAGATAATGCACTGCGAAAGCACGGGCTATTCTTCCCCATCGCCCATGCACCCGATGTCGCGATGGGTGGGTTTCTGCTGCAAGGCGGTTTCGGCTGGGGTAGCCGCGAACTGGGACTGGCGACCGAGAGTTTGATCGGGATTGATCTGGTGCTGGCCGATGGCCGTCAGGTCCATGCCAGCGCCACCGAGAATGCAGACTTGTTCTGGGCCGCGCGCGGATCGGGGCCTGGCTTCTTTGCGGTAGTGGTGCGCTATCACCTAAAGCTACACCCACGCAAAAAGGTCACTGCGCTGAAGATGCAGGTCTTTCGCCAACGGCATCTGGAGCAGGTCTTTCGCTGGGCCGATGACATCGGCAGCGCCGTTCCCCAATCCATCGAACTTCAGATACTCATCACCCCTAAGGCGCTGGGTATCTTCCAGCCCGGCATTGAAGTCATCGTGCCGGTTCTTGCCGACAGCTGGGCCGAAGCGCGTGAAGCGGTGCGTTTTATCTCCGATAGCCCAATCCGGAAGCTGGCGAGCTTCACCACCCCGCTTGTGCCCATGAATACGAGTTTGATGTCTCGGGCTGCCAATATCACACATTTCCCGCCGGACGTGCGCTGGTGTACCGATAACATCTGGACCGACGCACCTATCGACGACCTACTACCCGGCCTGCGAGCGATTGCCGCCACTATGCCGCCCGCGCCGAGCCACAGCCTTTGGCTCAACTGGCATCCATCGCAGCAGCGCCCTGACATGGCCTTCTCGCTTGAAGCAAACCGCTATCTTGCAGTTTACGGCGAATGGACGCGCGGGGAAGATGATGACCGTTACGCCAATTGGGCTACCGAGCGAATGGCCGCGATGCAGGCGCATGCTTTGGGCATCCAGTTGGCAGATGAAAACCTGGGAAAAAGGCCGGCTCTCTTCATGAAGGATGAAAACCTCGCGCGGCTCGACACCGTGCGGGATAAATACGATCCCCAGGCGCTATTTCGATCGTGGATGGCTCGTCCGGATCGATAACGCCGCCCCGCAGCGCCTACATCATGTTGCGAAAAGGCTAGGGCCGGGTCGCAACCAGAATTGTGTCGTTGGATATGATTATCGGAGCAATAGTCCGGGCTATTTGCGTTTGCCTTACAAACCCATAACAATTGCCTTGGCAAAGGCGGGGCGCTCGCTGATGCGCTGCACATAGGCTCTCAAATTGGGCATTTCTTGTGGAATGCAGCCCAGCCGATTGCTCATGAAAGCGGCATGGCCGAGCATGATATCTGCACCTGAGAAATCGCCGATCAGATAATCCTTGCCGGCAAGCGTTTCATCGACCGGCTGCCACGCTCGGGTCAGCAATTTGCGAGCCTGCTCCAGGACGGTTTCGTCGCGGCGCTCCGGCGGGAGAAGTAGCGTGTGGACGACAATCGTGTTGACGGGAGGCATCACCATGCCTTCGCAATAATGAAACCATTGGAGATAGGGGGCAAAGTGATGGCTTGCGACAGCGGGCTTCAACCCGCCATTTTTGTGCCGCTCCAGGATATAGTCGACAATGGCACCGGATTCGAAAATCGATATTTCACCGTCGTCGAGAACCGGGACACGGCCTAACGGATGACGGGCGCGATGTTCGTCGGATTTGAGATCCTTGGGATGAAACGCCATCAGGTTCAACTCGTAGGGCAATTCAAGCTCTTCAAGCAACCAACTGATGCGGCTTGCGCGGCTATTCGGTGCAAAGTGTAGCTTCAGACCCATCATTCCATCTCCCAATCACATTTTTTCGACGCCAGGATGTGCAACGTCGAATCCGTTAGTTTTACTTGCAAGGGAGCCCTATTGGGCGGCGAACGAGCGCAATGTCAATTAGGCACAAGGTTCGATTGCGGTAATCGGCAAGTGGGAATCATAGGTTTCGGCATTGGCAGTTGTTCTGCACTGCGGCCGCATTTAGGCGCAAAGCGGTCACGAAAAGGTCTTTGCTGCGAACGTCGGCAATTGGGTAGCTAGCTGATCCTGACGTTGGGTTGGGGTCGCACTGGACAAGCAAGTGTAGAGCTTTGTTACGCAGATATTGACCTGACTTCGTGGGGCGGGCAACAGGCTGCCCGATCGAGGGGAAAGCGCATGAAGAAATTTGGTCCGGTTTTGGTGGCGCTTGTTATAGCTGTGCTGTTAACGCTTTTTGCAACGACCCCGCCAAAAGCAATACCCGCTAATGCCCCAGCGCAAAGCTTCTCCGCAATACGGGCCATGGCGGATGTGCGGACCATAGCAAAGCATCCGCACGCCACCGGCTCGGCTGAGAACGCAGTCGTGCGTGATTACATCATGCGCCGCATGGAAGCGCTTGGGATGGAGGTTTCGACCAGCAAAGGCCTCATCGACGCCAAGGGGACAAAACGGCTCAATCACTGGAGCGGACGCAATGATCCACCAGCCAATTTGGTCAATTTAATCGGCATTCTCCCCGGAAAAAATCGCAGCGCGCCGTCAGTTGTTCTGATGTCGCACCATGACACGGTTTGGGGCTCGCCAGGTGCGGCCGACGATACAGCAGGCGTTGCTGCAAGCTTGGAAATCGTGCGCGCAATCCGCGCCCGTGGGCAGCAGGAACGCGATCTGGTCATGCTGGTCACCGATGGCGAAGAACTTGGCCTACAGGGCGCGCGTCAATTTTGGGCTGACCATCCTTTGCGCAAAAGCGTCGGCGCAGTGATTAATATGGAAGCACGCGGTGGCGGCGGACGCACCACTTTGTTTCAGACCTCACACCAGAACGGTGCCGCAATGCATGTCTATGCCGATGCGGTCCGTCGCCCTGGCGCCTCTTCACTTGCCGCTTTCATTTATGCCGTCCTGCCCAATGACTCCGATCTGACACCTGTCATCAAGCATGATTACGCCGCCTATAACGTCGCCTTTATCGGGCGATCTGGCCTCTACCATTCACCAATGGCGACGCCCGATAATCTTGACCAAGGGTCATTGCAGGACATGGGTGGGCAGGTCCTCGACCTTACCGACGCGCTCGTTAAGGCAGATAGGCTTCCCCAAAGGGCGGCCGACGCCGTGTTCTTTGACCTATTCGGTATCTTCACTGTGATCTATCCCGTTTGGCTTGGCTGGGTCATGATGACCATGGCAGCAGGCGGACTGGTTTTGGTCGTACGGCGGGACGGAACATACGGTCTGACGGCCGGCGCCGGGCATATGCTGGCGCTGATATTGGGGAGCGCAGTGATACTCTTTGCGCTCAACCGCTTATCGCTTGGGCTTGCGCCCGCCAATTATTATGACCGTTTGGCCGCGATCCCTCGGTTAGAGGTTATGGCCGCATTGGGCTCGCTAACCGCATTTCTCGTGCTGTTTGCAACCTGGCGGCCAAGCCGCGTTGGTGTCGTGGGTGCCGCGCTGCCGCTGTTTATCATCGGTCTTGCCGCGCAAGCACTGGCACCAACAGCTGCCTATTTCGTGGTTTTGTCCCTGCTGCTCACCACGTTTGCGCTTTTGGCGCGGCATACAGCTGTGCAAATCGCTATCATGGCACTGGTTGGTGGCTATATGTTGTCGCTGGGTCATCAGTTGATGCAAGGGGTGGGGCCGACGCTTCCCTTCGCCGTCGCCCTGCCACTGGCGTTGGCTGTTCTATCGGCACTACCGCTCTGGCCCGGCATGGAGGTTAGAAAGGCGCGTGCGATAGCGGTTGCCGCCCTGCTGGGGGCATCGTCCGTGTCACTTTGGGTCCTACTTGACGCACCTGCGGCGAGCCGAGCCGTTTATTCCGATAGCAAGCAGTAAAAGGCGGTTTGCTTGAGAAAATACTGATTCCGCCTGTGTTGCTGTTCACGACACCTGCTTTTGCGGACCATGAGCCGCAAGCTACCTATTCGGCCTCCACCTATTTTTGCCATCAAATGATACGGTAATGGGCGTCTGCTTTTAGGGGCTGTCTGAAAACCTGAACCCAGGCCTCACCAGTGGCGGGATCGTTTAAGGTGGTGGCTTTCGCTGCAGCATTGAACACAAAGCGTTCTAGGCAAATTGCTTGGAGAATGTTCGGATCGTGTTCGGATTTTTCAGACACCGTATAAACATCTAATCTAACAACAAAATTTCATCGACCCGAATCTTGCCAAGGTTGGGGTCGAGGGTTCGAATCCCTTCGCCCGCTCCAATGATTTCAATGCTTTAGGCGATAGCGCCTTTGCTGCCCAAAGCGGGGTTGCAGCCTGCGTTTTAATCAGCGTTCTGATTAGAACGCCCGCGTAAAAATCTTGGAAATTCAGTGTTTAAGTCGGCCTGGGATGCGGTATTGCCGGTTTACGCGATTGGCACTGCGCTCATCTTTGTGTTCGGCTCGCTCCTAAAAACGGATGAGTGAGCTCATCCGTAACGCATTGGAAATGATCCGCGCAATCCCAAACCTGCTTATGGTACCTCGTTCACGCCTAGAAGAGCACATGCTTCACGTTCCGAAACGACTTCGGCATATTTGGCCTGTAGGTCGAACAAATTGGCTTCATGCGGCGCCGGATGTCGGTCGCCACAGGCTTCAC
>NZ_CAMDCK010000034.1 GCF_945890115.1 Sphingorhabdus sp. EL138 | reverse complement strand
GTGCAACAGATGCGCGTGCCGAAATATTTATTGACGCCTTCAGTCCGCGCGGCGGTGTTTACCGTGTCGCCTAGCGCGGTGAAATCCATGCGCGATTGCGAGCCAAAGTTACCGATGATGGACAGGCCGCTATGGACACCGATGCGGGTGACACCAAGAGGGATATCGCGGGCGTTGCAGTCCTTTCGGAAGGCTTCGGCATAAGCATCGAGTTCAAGCGCGCAACGAATTCCACGCGCGGCATGGTCGGCCTGCGGTATCGGAGCATTGAAGATCGCCATAATGGCATCGCCGATGAATTTGTCGATTGTGCCGGTATGTTTCAGGATGATCTCGCAAGCGCCGTCGAGATATCTGTTTAAAACTTCAGAGAGTTCTTCGGCCTCCAATTTTTCAGACAATGTGGTGAAGCCGGCGATATCGGTGAAGATGAACGTTGCGTCCCGCTTGGAACCCGACACTTGCACCGCGCTCGGATCTGCGATCAACTGGTCGACCACTGCCGGCGAGACATAGCGTGAAAATGTGCTCTGAATAAATTGGCGCTGCTTGCGTTCGCCGCGTCCAATAATGAGGTCCATCATCCACAAAGCGAGGAATAGCGACAGCGTCGGTCCGAACAGCGGCAACATTGGCAGGCCCTTGCCAAAGCCCAAAATTGCGCCGACCCAATATACAATTGTGATGACGACGCTGATACCGACATTGAAGACGATACCCATTCGCAACAGGCTTAATCCGGTACCAATTATGGCGAAGAGCGCCAATAGGCCAATGGTCCATGACTCAGGTACCGTGGGCGGGCTCCGTCCTTCTAAAATCTGTGTGATGCCGTGGGCCTGAACCATAACGCCTGGCATGTTGCCCCGATCGCCATCGTCAATTATGGATAGCGGGGTACGGTGGCGATCTGTGATCGACAGCACTGCGCCGATTAACACGATTTTACCCTTGATCAGTTCAGGAGGCAAAAACGGCAGATAAGTAGCCGAAAAAGTTGGGAAAGGCGTGTTTTCGGCATCTGGCTGCGCACGCCAAGCGATGTCGACTGGAACCAGAGGCGCTTTTGCACCGCCCATACCGGCCAATTTTCTCACAAACCCGGCTGGATTCTGAGGGGTGTCAACGCGCTGGCCATTAATGACAGTGCCGCCGGGGTTGATGCGGCGGACCAGCCCATCAAAGGGATCGGTCAGCAGGTTCGCCTCGGCACGCTTATCTTCCGGAATAAACGCCTCCATATAGGCAAGTTGATCAGCGTTGACGACATTAGGGGCCGAACTGAAGCTGAAGGCCAGCGGCGTGCTTGTGGCGCGGATGACCTTGCGAAGTCGTTCATCTTTTGCGGGTTCGGTCGGTTGATCGACGATGATGTCTACCCCGATGACAGCTGCGCCCTTGTCTTCAAGTTGTTCGATCAAATCGGCAACAAGACCCCGATCAACGGGCGATCGATACGAAAATGCGGCCAGCGTCGTCTCGTCGATGGCGATGACTACTACATCCGAAGATGGCGGCATCGCTGGCTGCATCGCTGCGACACGAATATCAGCGAGCTTTGTTTCCAGATTTGCCAGCGGCGCGATGAATTTGACGCTGCTGCCGCTGAGAAACGCGGCGACAAATGCAATTACGATCGCGACCAAGACCTGCCGAGTTGCGCGGCTCATTTTTGTAATGCCCCGGTCTGTGGCTCGCCATCGCCCAGCGACGTTGCGCTATCGGCAAGATCTTTGCCAATAGCCATCAGATATGAATCAGCTTGCTGAACACAAGCCTTTTCCAGCATCCAGGCGCTGATCACCAGAGGATCGTCGATATCACGCGGTATCATGTTGATACGGAGGGGATATTCTTGGCCACCGGCACGGACTATGAAGGTTTTTAAATCGTCAAGCCCAACAATATCTGGGGGCGTCATGCGATCTGTAGCCTGCTTCCATACATAATCTGCGCGCCAAGAGCGATCAACGGGAAATACTGAAAAGGCCTGTTCGGCAAGGCTCTCCGGACGCCACCAGACTGGCTTTTCGCCCTCTTTGAGGCAGCGGTTTCCGCCACGCGAAATATCGATAAGCCAAGGATCGGGCAATGGCGCGGCACTCGCACCGGACCTGACTGCCCCTACTGAGCTGGCACGATCGTTACGTGTCGCGATGAGTGCTGCCAACGCGACGCGTGGATTTTGAACTGATCCAGCGTTGCGGACGGCCGGACCAGAATAGGGACCCCGCAATGTGGACATCCGGCCATCGGGTGCGACTAGAACGATTTTTTCGCCTTCGACGAGCTTAACCGTCCGCGCGCTGTCGATGCGCATCCCAGGCTTTAGGCCGGCACCGCGTGCTTCAACGACGATCATCGGCGTTGCAAGGGTGGGCCAGGCAAGGACGAGCGCAAGCCCCAAACCGAGCGACTTCCAATTCATGTCGCAGATCTCTCGTTAAGCGGAGACGATGCACCGTCGCCGATTAACACAAAGGCCCCCCAGAAGAAGGGGTGAGACGAGGCCGGGTTTGCTATTGCCTTAAGTTGCGCTTGGGCAAGGGCTTTATCTATCGACAAGTCAGGGTCGGCGCCGACGGCCTTAAACACATCGATCATCAAACGCGCAGTCGCCGCCGACGGCACCTGCCAGTGGCTGACCAACAAACTGCGGGCGCCGGCATGGAAAAAGGCTTCCGCTAGCCCGGATAGGGTCTCGCCACCCAGTTTGTCGCTGCCGTCCGAGGCGGTATTACACGCTGACAGCACGACGAGGTCGGCGCGAAGTTCCAGTGCGGCGATTTCGCTGGCGTCAAGCAAGCCATCAGTTGAACGCGTTGTAGCAATTGTATCAGGTGGTGTGAGCACAAGCCCCGGTTCGGATTCACACTTCAATTCGCCAGGCAACACACCATGGGTGGCGAAATACAAAATGCGATAGTCGGAAAGGGACTTGCTGCGCAGATTGGCTTCGGTAGCATTCTCTGCGAGCATAAATTCTGCGTCAGGTGCTTTAAGAGCTGCCGCTACTGCTGCAACCTCGCTAGCGGTTTCGGGCAATGATGTCAGCATGCGAAGTGTTTCGGGTGATGCAGGGGCATCCTTGCGGCAGCTGCTTAACAGGCCGGCAAACCCTGCACGTGTCGCCTTTGAACCTATTGGCCCCTTACTTGGCGAGGGAGCGAGCAGCGGGTTGGCTACAGCCAGCAGAAGGTTGCGTGGCTTGCCGAAAAGCCGCGTGGAGCGGAGTGCGATGAAGCTGGAGATTGAAGGGCTGTTGGTGATAGCAAATTGGCGGGAAAGCCAAGCCGCGCTGCTATAGTTTTTGCTTTTTGCTGGCTCAGTGACAAGTAGACCGAATGGCAGGCTCGCCAGTGCACCCGATGGCACGATAATCAGACGCTGTATTCCGCCGAGCTTGGAGACGATCGGACCAAGCAATTGGGAAAAGAGTTGATGTGCGGTATCAAGGTCGAAATCAGCAACCGATCTTCCCTCTATTTCAAGGCCGCGGCGCAAGCTTTTTACACTTGCGGCGATATCGGCTGCGCCAGCAGACACTTCCGCAACGATCGTTCCATCGCGCCTGATGAGCTGCACAAAAGATTTTTCCCTGCCCAGCAGGAAGGTGATGACCGCTTCATTGTCTTCCAGCCGGGAGCGAACATCGTCAATCCGTGGCAAATTTTCTTCTTTTAGAGCTTGATAGTCGGGAAATCGCGTGGCGATTTCTGCGCGCGTTGCTGCGATGCGGGGCGCTTGGCTAGCGATCTGCTCAATGAGCGCATCTTCTGTTTCGGGATTACGGTCGTCAGCCGCAAGCGCCTGCTGCTGGGCCAATTCGCTTTGAAACCGAGCCATCGCACGATTATCGTCCTCGACGCGCCGCAACAAGGCTGACAATTCGACGGATCCTGAGGAAAGCCGCATAGCCGTTAAAGCAACTGTGCGATCGCGGCCTGGCTTGCGGGCAAGTTGAAAGGCGTCAAAAACTTCGGTAAACAAGCCCTGACGTTGCTTTTCGTCGGCAATATCTGCGCTATAACTGACGACTGCCGCTGCCAGCGGCATCAAGTCTTCATCAGTGAACGGTAAACTGTCGCGCGGCAGACTGCGGGCGAGGGTAAGCGCTTCCCGATAAGCAATGATGGCGTTTGTATTCATGTTTTCTGCTTGGTAGGCGCGCGCCAGCGCGGCGCGCAATCGCAGGGTGCCGGCGCCTTCACCAAACGCATCCTTGCGGATCCTGATCGCAGTCTTGAAGTAAGTTTCGGCGGCTGCCAGTCGACCATCTGACAGGCTGGTTTCGCCAAGCACACCCATTATATCAGCGCGCCACCAAACCGGCGTTGAAGGCGCGGCTGCCAGCGCCAGTAACGCTTGGCTTGCAAGCACATTCGCGCTGGTTGGGTCACCGCTGCGCATCAGCACAAACGCTTCAAGGTTCAAGGCCATGGCTATTTCCCCTCGAGCCAAGGCTGCATCATCGGTAACAGGGCGAGCGTCGGTTATTGCGCGCCACTGCGCGACCGCATCGCTGGCTTCGGAGCGGGCCACGGTATAATCGCCGCGCAATGCTGAGATATTGGCCCTATACGTCGCAAGGCGGGCTCGCTCGGCGGGACTTGGCGACCTTTCTATGATTGGGGCTGCGCGACGTAGCAGGCCATCTGACTCGTCAAATCGACCAAGATTTGCAACGACCATAGCCATATCGAGAAAAAGCGCGTTGGTTACAACGTCATCTTCACCAAAAATGCGAATTTGAACATCGAGCGCCCTGCGCAAGGCTTGTTCGGCTTCGGCATATGCAAAGCGGCTGTTTGCAAGCCTAGCATCCGACCAGAGTTCACGGATCAATGCCTGTTCGACTTCGCTTCCGATAACGATGGGGGTCGACCACAGAGCGCGCACTTCTGTGGCTAGAAGGGTTCGGTTTGCATCGGACTGCAGACCGAGTGCCGCCAATAGCGCTGGATAAGCTGACGCAGGACCTTGAACAATGTTCAGCGTTCCACCGCTGATCTGTGCGAGCAATAAAATCGGCCAACCATCAGCCGAACTTCTGCACGGCAGAGCGAGAACAAATTTGCCATCACGCGGCAAATATCGCTCTGCTTCGCAGTTCAATTGGGTATTGAGGAGCAGTTCACTTTTCGCAGCGCTGAAGGCGCGCTCGAGCGGTTGCCTGCCGGAATCTTTGCTATTCTCGGGAAACAAAAGGCGGGCGGACCTGCCAACAACCAAACCACCGCATAGTAACTGCCTGTCATCGACAAACACACTACTGGACGACTGTTGAGCCGTTCCCTTAAGTTCGCATTTTTCTCCCGATAGTGTTTCCAGCCCCGCCGTTGTATTCGAGGCGAGTGCGGTAGAGCTTGCCCACACAATCAACAAAGCGGAAAAAAATACTCGAAATAAAATAAATACTTCTCTTTCAGGCAATCGTCAGGAGAATCGCCGTGTAGTATTGTCATTCGGTAAGGCTTCATTACTAAAGTGAGAGAGATATGTAAAGTGTGGTAAAATAGAAAACTAAAGGTGGCAATGTTATCTCGATACAGGCGCGCCTATGCGGTTAAGGTCTACATTCGCGGGCCGCGGGACTTCTCAAGCGTCATCACATATGGCGGGCGGCTCGGAGTTCAGCCTGCCTTTTGTTGCGATCAAAACGATTGCTGAGCGGAGCTATCAGGAAGCACTGGCTGCTCCGCTGAACTTAAGTTCCTGGAACTCCAAGTATTTGAGCTTCCCTCAGCAGCTTACTTTGCGCCTCCGGATTTGCCGCGACTGACTTTGTTAGTGCCGCTTTTGCCTTCGCCGTTTCACCCAATGTCATGCGGCTTCGCATCAGCATGATCCAACCGTCTACGTTTTTTGGGTTTTTCGCAAGCTTGGTCTCCAGTCCCTCTACCATTGAGGTCACCATTTCCTGTTGTTGGCCAGGTGGCAGCTTGGCCGCTTGCGCCATGTCCGCTCTGCTGGGTCCAGGTATCGGCGCTGCTGCAATGCTTTTTAGGGTTGCGGATAGGTCACTAGTCCGCTTTTCTTGGGTGCTTGCTAGGCTTTTTGTAACATCAATTTTGTTGATTTTCCCAACTTGCTCGATTGTCCGGATAAGGTCAGCCTCCCAAGGTGCGTCCTTTGGAGTGTCCTTCAATAACTCCAGCCAATCATTAATTGCGCCTGTATGGTTGCCATCTAAATCCTTACTGACGGCAAGAAAATAGCGGGATCGCGGATCTTTTGGGTCAAGTATTATCGCTTTATCAAAAGCGGCTTTGGCTGCTTTTGGCATAGGGGCTTTCTCGTCGGCCATCACCAAAGACTCGCCAAGCGATGACCAGTATACTGCGCGGTCCGGTTCAAGTTTCGTTGCCTTACCGTAAGCATTAGCCGAATCCAGATACCTACCATTTTCGAAGTAAGACCAGCCGAGCAACTGCCAAGCCTCCACATCTGTTGGATCTTTCCGCGTTCTTTCTTCAAGCGCCGCTATAGCAGCATCTGGTCCGGCTGCATTGGCGGTAATGTCTTTAAGGGCCGTCGCGGTACTTGGGTCGCCTTCACTGCCCAAGTTGCCCGTCGCGCCAATGATGATGACTATCATAAACAGGGCAAGCGCGCCGAAGAAAACGAACTTTGGAATTTTCGATGTTTCAGCTGTGTCAGTCATGCTCGTCTCAATTTAAATAGAATTAAGGTATAGCACTATTTGTAACAATTGGTAAAGTATCGTAAGATCGATAAATCACATTCCGAGTGGGTAAGTCTTGCCTCCTTGTCCTCGGATAATTTTCGTCGATTGGTCATGATGGGGGAATGAAGGCATGACAACAAGGTATCGCGTTGCAATCATTGGGTCCGGACCCGCCGGACTGAGTGCTGCCTCGCGCGCCGCTGTCTTAGGTCTGACACATGTGTTGCTCGAAAAGACCGATCATCTTTCCGACACCATTTATAAGTATCAAAAGGGCAAGCATGTCATGGCAACGCCCAGCCAACTGGTCTTGCGGTCCGACATCGACTTTGGCGCAGGGAAGCGTGAAGTCATACTTGACACATGGGACAGTCAAACCGGCGACCACAAGGTGAACGTCCGCTATAACTCAGAGGTCAAAGCGATTGAAGGAGAGCAGGGTAGTTTCAGTTTGCAACTGACCGATGGAGCCGTCATCGAAGCAGAAACCGTCATCCTTGCCATCGGGACGCAAGGGAACCCAAATTTGATGCGTTGCGATGGCGGCGGGTTACCTCATATTCAATATACACTTGATGATCCCGGCGTATATATAGACGAACATATAGCCGTGATCGGCGCGGGTGACGCAGGGATCGAGAATGCGTTGGGCCTTGCGGCGGATCCTGAGCAGCGCAACACGGTTACGATTGTAAACCGGAACGCAGAATTCACTACTGCCAAAGATGCCAACATCAAAGCCTTGCTTGCTGCGCGCGATTCCGGCCGGGTGATTGTGCGGACGGGCACAACGCCCTCTTTGGTTGAGCCTGGATTTATAACATATGATACACCAGATGGCGAAGCAAAGGTCAAATGCGATCGGGTAATTGCGCGTATGGGATCAGCGCCGCCGCGTAAATTCATTGAGAGCTGCGGGGTGGAGTTTACCAGCGAAGATCGGGTTGCGTTTCCAAAATTATCGCCTTCTTTTGAATCAACTAAGCTGGGTATTTATGTAATCGGCGCGCTGGCAGGTTATCCGCTGATTAAGCATTGCATGAATCAAGGCTATGATGTCGTTGAATTTATCAATGGCAATAATGCATTGAAGCCAGCCGATGAGCCTATCCTCGAGGCCAAGTTTAAAGATTTGCCGGGACGCAAAAGTGTCGAGGAATGGCTTGAATTTCTGCGGTCCAATATAACGATATTGAACGGGCTCACGCCGTTGCAAATGCGTGAATTCATGCTTGATTCCGAAGCGCGGTTTTACCGGAGCGGAGAAACGGTTTTTGAACGTAATGATCCCGGATCATCGCTGTTTACGATCGCGAGTGGTTCCGTCGAGGTGTTGATTGACGCAAACGATCCTACCAAAATTGTTCCAATCAACGCGGGTTCAATCTTTGGCGAAGTTGGATTGATTTCGGGGCGGCGGCGTGGGGCAACAATCCGTGCTGGCGAGGATTCTATCTGCGTCGAAATCTCGCGAACTGCCGCGCTGAAGTTGCAGAGTTCGGTGCCCGCCGCCAAGCGTGCAATTGAGCGCATTGCAACCGAGCGCCAATTACTTCAGCTTTTCGGGTCCGGACTTGTTTCGTCAGATTTGACCGAAGTGCTCGACAATAGCGAAATCCAGACCGTGAGCGCGGGTAAGCCGGTAATTACCGAAGGCGATGAAGGGGATGACATGTTCATCATCCGCCAAGGATCTATGATCGTTGAACGGAAGATCGCTGGAAAACAGGTGTTTCTGTCCTATCTTCCGGCGGGATCTTATGTCGGAGAAATGGCGCT
>NZ_CAMDCK010000033.1 GCF_945890115.1 Sphingorhabdus sp. EL138 | reverse complement strand
CCGGACAGGGTCTGGTTGGCAGAGGATGCGTAATCGAAGACCGAGTTGGTCGCGATGGAGAGGGCTCCTGTACCAGCGGTGCCCGCGCCGCCGATTATGAGGCTGCCGGCGCTGATCGTGGTGGCGCCGGAGTAGTTGTTGGCGCCAGTCAGCGTCAGCGTGCCCGCGCCAGACTTGGTGAGGCTGCCAGTTCCAGAGATGATGCCGCCGTACGAAATGTTGTCTGACCGGTTGAAAGCGAGTGTGCCGTTGTTCGTGATGTTGCCGGTGATTGAACCGGAGGTGCCGCCATTGCCGATCTGAAGCGTGCCGGCGCTGAGGACGATCTGACCATTTACCATCGAGACCGATTGTGCCTGCACAAGGCCCTCGACGTTGATCACAGTCGCCGCAGTATCTGCAGCGGCGCGCGCCGTCATGAGAATACGCCCGCCGTTTGCTAGCAGTTGCCCGGTGCTGGCTTGAGACAAGTCGCCGTCAACAGCAGACGTTGGGATAGCGAAAGATATGAGCTTGTCGTTTGAAAACGATACAGAAAATGCCTGTCCCGAACCCAACGCGATTGTGCCCATCTCGGCCTGAATCAGCCCGCTGTTTGTAACGCGGTTGCCGGCCAGAACAACATAGCCAGAAGCGGTTGTGATCGTACCGCCATTGACGATCGCGTCCGTGCTTTCGCCCGACAGGCTGAACGCATTTCCGATCGCAAAGGCTTCGTTTGTCAGGCCAAGTGTTGTCGCCAGAAATCCGCTCACATTGATGCTGCCGGTTGATCCTACAACAATGCCCTTAGGGTTCAGGATCCAGACTTGGCCATTGGCCGAGATCGTGCCATCGATCTGTGAG
Organism: Sphingorhabdus sp. EL138; assembly: GCF_945890115.1. Classification (GTDB taxonomy): domain Bacteria; phylum Pseudomonadota; class Alphaproteobacteria; order Sphingomonadales; family Sphingomonadaceae; genus Sphingorhabdus_B. The sequence goes on along the minus strand of NZ_CAMDCK010000033.1, from coordinate 8,699 downwards.
CGTGCAATCACATTCGCCGATCCGATGACACGATTGAGCACGATCGAACTTGGGTTCGGCTGAACAAAGGTCAACGTGTGGCCCGAGGCCACATCCAGACTTGACCAGTTGATAACGGCACGCTCGCTGGTTTGGGTGATCGTTCTTCCTGTGACCGTTGTCCCAGTGCCCGTTGTCGCGATCGTGGTGTTGATACCGCTGGAGCTCACAATGTCATTGGCGTGCGCCGCAGAAATAGCCATGGCGCTGGCGGCGCCAAGGAGGGACAATCGTAGGCGCTGGGGCAAGATCATCAGAACATTGCCAGTACATTAAGGTTGAAGCGGGCGGAAATATTTTCCGCACCAACAAGCTTAAGTCGCGCTTGAGCGCCCTGAAAATCGAAGTTGAACCGGCCAAATATCAGCATCCGCACACCCAAGCCCAACGAGCTGATATGGTTGGTCTGCTTGTCCGCAATCTCAGTGGCCAGTGTCGTCGCATTGGCATAGTCGGCAAAGGTGTAGAGCTGAACACCTTCGATCAATCTTTCAGCGGCGAAGGGCAACGCGTAACGCAGCTCTCCCGACATACCCATCCCGCGCTCACCCGTGATGACGGAGGGGTCGTAGCCGCGGCCAATGGCTGGCCCGCCAAAGCTTACTAATTCACCCGATGCCAGTCGGTCCGTCGAATACTGGCCTTGAAGGTTAAGCTGGGCACTTACGCTGGGGGTTAGGCGCTGATTGCGCGCCAAGGTGTAAACGACACGCTGAAATTTGGGCTGAAAGCCTGGCACAGAGGGCTTTGGCGCTGTTGCGTCATTAGCCCCGAGTACGACCAAGCCCTGAAAAAGGGAAACTGATGCATTGGTGTCGCCGTTCAGCCAGTTTGCTTGTTGCCAGCTCAGCGTTGCCTCGGCCACGGTACTGCGGTCATCAGTCAAGAGCTCACCCAGAATGTTCGTCTCGTTGCGGTTCAGCGCAGCGCCAATATCTAGGTAAATGGAGTTCTTGCGGCTTCGAATGAGCGGCATGCGCAGTCGACCGTTAAATGACATGACACGACTGCGGACATCTAGATCCTTGATCGCTCCGCCCGGTCGCGCGAACGCGATGAGCCCGCCAAAACTGCCCACAAGTCCGTGGGCGCCAATGGGCATGGCATAGCGCCCACTTACCGAACGTAACTCCCTTAACTGCTGTCCTGCAGAAGACAGCGTCAAATCCAGCGCGCCCGGCCGACCAAATGGCTGAGAAATCGTTCCACCAAGCGAATAAGACAGTGGGCCGACCAGCTCTGCTGATGTATTTGAAAACGTTGCTCTGTACTGGTTCGGTACCTTGACCGCCGACACAAGTAGCTCGGAGCTTCCAAGCGCCCCGCCTTGCTGTAATAATGTTGTGCCGGCCAGCCCCGGTATGTCGTTGATCAACAACATATGACGTTCAAGGTAGTTGAACCGCGTGGGTCGATCTTTGGGAACTGACGCCATCAACTTTTCAATCAACCGTGTAGACGACGGATTGGGACCATCAACAAAAACATCGCCAATATAACCCTCAACCACCTGCACTTGCAGCGCTCCACCTTCAACTTTTTGCGGCGGAATAAACACACGTGTTAGGAAAAAACCCTTAGAGCGATATAGGTCCTCAAATTTTTGCGCTACATCTCTTAAGTCCTGCAGAACAATCTTACGACCAACCAGCGGCGCGAAAAAAGCATCAACCTCCGATTTTGGAAAAAAATTTGCTCCGCTTACTTGGATGATTGAGATAGAAAATTCAACTTCATCAACTGCTCTTGGCACGGCCGATTTTTCGGGATTTTGAATACGAAAGTCATAGTTTAGAGACGGAAGCGGTAATGGTGCCACGCGCTGACGGGAGATATCACTTTGCGGCGGCAGAGCGACTTGAGAAACAGCCGCCTCTGCCGGGAAAAGGACCCCGCAAATAAACCCAACTGCCGTGGGAAGCCGTTGGCTTAATAGCCATGCGAGCTGTTTACTTATCATCCATCACCACACGCGTCGAAATTATGTTCTTTCTGATCCGTCCAATATGGAACTGAACAATTGGATCGTTAGGGAATGATACAGCTATGTCATCAAAAGCTAACTTAGCGCCTTCGCTTTCCTTTGCTAGCATGTTATATGCTTCAGCATACTTCTTAATTAAATTTGGATCATCGGTATCTGCAATCGGATTGTAAAGTGCTGATGCTGATGTTTTTCCTTTAAGAACAATATCGCCAATTTGGCGAAAATTAATATTGGGACAAAGGTCAACAACATCGCTCGTGCAGCAAATGCGTGTTCCAAAATATTTATTCACACCTTCGGTGCGAGCTGCCGTATTAACTGTATCGCCAAGCGCCGTGAAGTCCATGCGAGCGTGAGAGCCGAAATTTCCAATGACAGCATATCCGGTATGAACGCCAATACGTGTAACGCCGATTGGGATGTCGCGAAGATTGCAATCTTCGCGAAATTTTTCAGCGTATGCGTCAAGTTCAAGTGCGCAACGAACTGCACGTTCGGCATGATCTGGCTGACGGATCGGCGCATTAAATATAGCCATGATGGCATCACCGATGAATTTGTCGATTGTTCCTTCGTATCTAAGAATTATTTCGCATGCGCCGTCGAGATAATCATTTAGGACGTTTGAGAGATCTTCGGCCTTCATCTGCTCCGACGTGGTCGTGAACCCAGCGATGTCGGTGAAAATGAACGTTGCTTCCTGGCGTTCGCCGGAAATGGTCACGGACGTCGGATCTTTCACAAGTCTGTCGACAATGGCCGGAGAGACGTAGCGCGAGAACGTCCCCTGCACGAACTCGCGCTGCTTGCGCTCTGCTCGGCCGATGAACACATCCATCATCCAGATTGACAAGGCGAATGCGATGCTCGGCCCGATAATGGGCAGCATTGGTAAGCCATAGCCAAAGCCAACGATTGCCCCAACCCAATACGACGCGAGGATTGTGACGCCAACGCCAACATTGAAGATGATGCCGCGCTTAAAGAGGCTGACCGCCACGCCCAATATGGCGAACAGCGCGGAAAAAGCGATGATGCCATTAAGCGACATTCGAGGCGGGGCGCGATTTTCGAGCAACTGGCTGATGCCGTGCGCTTGAACGAACACGCCCGGCATATTGCCTTGATCGCCATCATCAATGATCGACAGCGGTGTCATGTGGCGGTCGGTTATCGACAGTGTCGCGCCAATCAGAACGATCTTTCCGCGGAAGAATTCATCTGGAAGGATAGACACAAATTGGGCGGGGAACGATGGGAATGGCTGGCCTTCCGCGTCAGGGCGAGGGCGCCACGCAATCTCTACGGGTGTAAGCGGCGCCGTGCCACCAAAGAGGGTGACGGCCTTGCGAACAAAGCCGGCAGGGTGACTGGCCGTGTCCACCATGCGGCCATTTTTCATTTCCCCGCCAGGATTAATCCTGCGGATGAGTGTGTCAAATGGATCGGATAACAAATTCGCCTCTGCCCGTTGATTTGCAGGAACAAAGTCATTGAGAAAGGCTAGTTGTTCGGGCGTCACTATGTTGGGGGAAGAGGTATAACTTAAAAAAAGCGGTGTTGGCGTCGTCGCCAGGACCTGCTTGAGACGCGCGTCCTTGGTGGGCTCAGTTGGCTGATCGATGATAATATCGACGCCGATCACCCGTGCCCCCTTTGCAGACACTTGGCTGATAACATCAGCCAGAAAGCCCCGGTCAACCGGCGAGCGATATGGGAAAGCGGTCAACGTATCTTCATTGATCGCGACTACCACAATGTCAGTTGAGGGCGCTATCGCTGGCTGCATTGCGGCAACCCGAATGTCGGCCACCTTGTTCTCAAGGTTTGTTAGCGGCGCCAGAAAGCGCACTGCACAAAGGGCAGCCACCGCAGCAAAGATGGCGATCAGAGCTGCGGAGAAAGCCTGCTTCTGCGCCTTGCTCATTGCGGCTCCTTTGCAGCGTCGACCATTTTCGCAGGCGCCGCTATCTCTTGAGTGTTAAGGCGTGAAGCTGGGAGCGGCGCAGCGCCTTGCCCATCGATCTCCGACTGTATCTGTCGGAAATATGCATCGGCTTGCTGAACGCAGGCCTTCTCAAGCATCCATGAGCTCAGAATGAGGGGATCGACGACATCAGCGGGAATTACATTGAGACTGATGGCGTTATCTTGCCCAGGAACTTGTATGAGAAAAGTTTTTACACCGTCCAGCTTGGCAAGATCCGGCGCGGCCATTTTGGTCTGCTCCTTTTGCCACACAAAATCGGCGCGCCACGAGCGGTCGATCGGATAGACAGTAAATTTCGTCTCCTCAGAGGCGTCAGGCCGCCACCAAATGGGTCGCTGGCCCTCGCGAATACAACGTGCACCCCCTCTTGAAATGTCTACGAGCCACGGATCTGGCAGCGGCGCGGCATTTGCACCAGACCGGATCGAGCCGACTTTGCTTGCACGGTCGTTGCGCGTTGAAATGAGTGCAGCAAGCGCAAGCCGAGGGTTCTGAGTTGAACCAGCAGACTTCGTCAGCACGCCCGTGTAGGTGCCGCGCAGCGTCACAGCCTGTCCGTCAGCGCCAATAAGGGTAACCCGCTCTCCGTCTTTCAGATCGATTGTTGCGGCACTGTCTAAGCGCATGCCCGGTCGAAGACCAGCGCCTCGCGCTTCGACGACGATCATTGGGGCAGCATGGGACTGTGAAGCGATCATGAGAGCGCCCAAGAGCACAAAAAGGCTGGTCCCACGCCTCATTAGCTCTGTTCTTCATCAAGCGGCTTTATGGCGCCGTCACCCATCAAGACAAATGCCGCCCAGAAGAACGGGTGCGCAAATGCGGGGACTTTCGAAAGGTCCAACTGGGCCGCGCGCAAGGCCGTATCAATGGACATGTTGGGGGTTTTGGAAAGGGTGGCGAATATGGATGACATAAGTGCGCCAGTCGCCGCCGAAGGCACCTGCCAGTGGCTCACCAGTAGGCTCTTTGCGCCAGCCCGAAAGAATGAGGCTGCCAGACCGGACAGCGACTGCCCACCGTCAGCCTTGCCCGAAGCCGCAGTGTTACAGGCCGACAGCACAACCAGATCAGCCTTCATCGGTAATGCTGCGATCTCGCTCGCGTCAAAAAGTCCATCACCAAAATGGGTTTCTGCCGGCTCGCTTGGCGGCGTCAGCACGATGCCGGGCTGCGATTGACAGCGGATTTCCCCAGGCAAGAGGCCGTGGGTTGCAAAGTATAGAATACGATACTCGGCCAAATTGCGTGCGCGCAGCGCAGTTTCAGTTGCCTGCTCACCCAATATAATGTCGCTTGCGTTCCCCCCCAAAGCCTTAGCAACGTTATTAATCTCGTTAGCCGTGTCAGGTAGAGAGGCCAGTGAGCGAAGCAATTCAGCTGGGACGATGTCGCCCGACTGGCAGCTCCCAGTTGCGCTGGCAAACGCAGCTTCCCGTGCCGCAACCCGTTGAACCGGCGCCAGCACCGGATCACCCACCGCAAGCAATTTGCGTGCATGCTTGCCGACCAGACGTGTGGATCGCAAATCTACAAAGGAGCTAATCGTCGGACTATAGGAAATGTCAAAATCATTAGTTAGCCAATGGGCTGAAACATATTGGCCGCGTACTGGCGGCTTTGTCACGAGTACGCCAAATGGCAGATTGGCCAAGGGCCCTGCCGGAACAATCACAATCCGCTTTAAGTCGACGATCTCGTCTTTCATCCCGGTAAAGAGATCTTTATACAAAGCATGAGCAGCATCCAAGTCAAAATCACTGATCGATGACCCTTCAATCTCAAGGCCACGCCTTAGGCGCGCCACAACCGTCTCGAGTGCTGCGCTTCCGACGGGAACCGGAGCAACTACGATCTTATTCCTTGTTATAAGTTGAACAAACGACGCTTGTTTTCCCACGAGATAAACAAGCATTCCTTCGTCAACGCCAAGACGGCCGCGCAGCTGATCCAGCTTAGGGCCCCTTGCATCAGTCAGAGACGAAAAATCGGGAAACTGATCGGCTATTTTTTTACGTACTTCGGCGATAATTTCGCCCTGTGCCGCAATCTCAGTTGAATATTGTTCTTCGGCTTCTGCGCTGCGGTTTTCAACTGACTGGGCTTGCTCGGTTGCTAGTTGCAGGCGCTGCCCAGCCTCTTTCTGCAATGCGGTATCCAGGCGTTGCAGCAGACCCGAAAGCTCCGGCGATTGTGTCGACAGCCGCGCCGACGTTAGGGCCATTGTCCGGTCAAAAACCGGGGAACTGACCATTTGAAAGGCGTCGAACACCTCGGTGAACAGGCCGAGCTTTGCCGAAGGGTCGCTGTAGCGTGCCGCTTCCTCAACAATGGCTTCGGCAAACGGAATGATATCTTCCGCACGGATTGGAGCCGTATCCCTTGGCAATGTCTTTGCAATCGCGATTGCTTCACGAAACACAATGATAGCCGAAACATTCATATGCTCAGCCTGATAAGCCCGTCCAAGTGCGACACGCGCCTGAAGGGTGGCCAATCCTTCTCCGAAGGCCTTCTTGCGCAGGTCTATCGCTTTCTTGAGATAGGCTTCGGCTGCTGAAAGGCGGCTCTGTGCGCTGCTCACGTTGCCAAGCGTGACAAGCGTGTCGCTTTCCCACCACGATGGCTCACCATCAACCCGCTTGAGGATCAGAGCAGCCTCGGCGGCGCTAGCATATGCGCCGGTGACGTCGGCAGTGCGCAGCAACATTCCTGCTTCCAGGTTCAGCGCCATGGCTAGTTCAGCTTCGAACCCATTTGCCATGCCCGGCAACTGTGACAAGGATTGGGAACCAGTGCCCGTGGCTTGCGCGACGATACCGCGCCATTGCGCCGCCGCTGCGCGAGCGAGCACCAACGCTTCTTCAAAGTTCCCTTTATTGGCCGCGACAAAGGCCTGGTACCCGCTCATGCGCGCGCGATCGGCAGGCTTGGGGGATTTTTCCACGATCGGAGCAGCGCGCCGGATCAAAGCCTCGGCTTCGTCATTGCGCCCCTGATTGCTAACAATGATTGCAAGGTCTAACAACACATCGTTCGTCGCCATATCGTCTTCGCCATAGAGGCGGACTTGTAATTCCAAGGCCTTGCGGAATTCTCGTTCGGCAGCCGTAAAGGCAGACTGGCCAGCAAGCGCGCGCGCATTGCTCAGATAGCCTGCGATTTTCTCTTTCTCCGCCGCGCTGCCGATGGCGATCGGCTTAGACCAAAGCGAGCGGATTTGCTCTGCTTGCTGCGTTCTCGAGGTTGTTGGAACCTCCAATCCCAACAATTGGCGCAGGACGGGATAGGCCGATGCCGGAGCTTCAGCAACGCGCAGCACATTGGAAGCCGCACTGACCATTACCAATGTTGGCCAACCATCCCGCCGGTGCCGACAGGGGAACGCAAGGACACTCCCTTTCGCATCGCCATCAGTCAGAGATTTTGCCGGTTCACAATCGAGTTTGGTTTCCATCGACACAGACTGACGGCTCGATCGAAACACTTCGGCCAAATCGCCTGTGCTGGTCGACACAAGAGAGTAGCTGAGGCTACCGACAGCGACGCCTTCGCATATGATGGTCAGATCGCGGGGAAGTAGTCGGGATGCGGGGGCTTCAGCTCGTTCCTGCGCCACGCAGCTCTCGCCCAAGACCGTCTTGACCAGTTGCGTTGCCAACGAAGGCAGGCCCTGCACGCTTGACAAATTCGCAGACATCCTCTTGTTTGGATCGGCGTCTGTACAGTTGTATGGTGACTGCTTGCTGCCTCCTGCGCCGTCCGTAAGGGCGGTACCGGCGCAAGATTTTGTGTCTTGAGCCTCGACATCGGACAAAGGGAGTTTCGCAGCTCCAGGCGTCGACACCACGGCAAGCAAAGCGAAAAGAAGCTTTGTCCTAAACTGCATGACTACCCGATTTATAGCAAACCATCGCGCGCAGGGCTAACCGACTGTTTTTACTTGTGATCAAATTATACACTCCAGATGTCTAGACAGGTTGGCAGCTGCAAACGCAGTCAATCGAAACCGTTTTCGGACACAATTTTTTGCCCGCAGGGCTGATCTTACGAAACCAATGTCGGGATTCCGGCGCCCGTTGCGACGGTAGATTTTTCGAAATTTTCATAGCAAAAGTGTATTTATTCATAAGCTTATTTGCAGATAGAGTGGTACCTCGATGGCACCCTTGTTCGCGCGTCAGACTCATAAACAGGTCCCCTGCGGGGCTCCGTTTCATTTAAAACCGAAAACAGTGATTACTTTTCCGTAAGTATCTGGATGATCCGCGCCTCCTCGATCGCGCTGAAATCGGTGCCCTGCAAATTCGGAAGCAAGCGGCGGTGAACAACCTGTCGTCGAACAGCACCAACCTGCAGGCCTCTCGCAGCCTTATCTAGGGTGCGGATTTTGAGCGGGGATCTACCAGCCTGGCTAAGAACCAGGTCCTCAGCCGGGCCGCGCAGGCGGTTCTGTCACTGGGCCAACCAGTCGGTCAAGCAGGTCACCCAGCTGATGTAGTAGGTCGGGAGGGCCATCTCTCAACCATTCGGTCTCGTCAGGAGCGGCGGCGTTGGTGAAGGGTCGCCCCTTTTCATTTGCCATATATCTTTTGCGTCTGCGGTTTACGCGCCGCCCCTCGCTTGCTATCGGGCCCCTTCCAGTGCGCGGAGCGGTGGCCGAGTGGTCGAAGGCGCACGCCT
>NZ_CAMDCK010000032.1 GCF_945890115.1 Sphingorhabdus sp. EL138 | reverse complement strand
CGCACTTAGCCAAAGTGCAAGAATGGAATTCAACTACCAACTTCTGTTAGAGCGTATGATCGGTCTGATTAAAATTTGTAGCCCACTTCGACACCCATCAGGCGACGTGCGCCTGGCGAGATGAATGAACCGCCAAATTCAATCGCTGGAATGGCTTCGTTGATGTATTTGCGGTCGAGCAAATTGTCAGCGAATGCAGTGACATTCCAGTTGTCACCTTCAAGACCAAAGCGCAGGTTCAAGACACCGAACGGATCACGCTTGGCTACGCTGTAATTGGCGTTTCCAACGGCCCCGGGGAGCGCGAGCGCCGAAATTGGCAGCAGCTGGCTGAAAATCGTTGAACGTGTTTGATCCTGAACGGTGTGGAACCAAGTCGCACCGGTAATCCGGTAATCGGCACGCAGAACCACATCCATGCTGTCATTCAGCGGTGTATCAATCTGGCTACCGAGGTTGATTGTGTAGTCTGCAGTATAAGGCGATTTGTTGCCCACGGTGTAAGGCCGTGACGCATTTTCCTTAATTTCGCTGTCCGTCAGGTTGACCGAACCGAAGACCTTCCAACCATCCATAATTTTGGCAGTTGTGTTCAGCTCGACGCCCTTAACATCGACCTGATCGATGTTGGAAACAACGCGGAGTAGACCAAAGGAGCCCACGAAGAATTCGAAGAACTGCATGTCTGTGATGCGGGTGTAATAACCAGCAAGATCAAACGTGACGCGGTTGTCAAACAACGATCCCTTGATGCCCGCCTCAAATGAGCTCGACCGTTCTTTGCGGAACAGGTCATTGATCGTAACGCCTGCGCCGATTGCAGGAACATTGAAGTTTGCATTCACCAGAGCAGACGAACCGGTGTTGTTGAAGCCGCCTGATTTAAATCCAATGCCCCAGTTGGCGTAGATGTTTGTCGAGCTATTCGGCGTGTAGCTAAGTGTGACCTTTGGCTGCACTTGCTTAAAGCTGGTTGATTTATCCGCGATTCCGCCTGTTGCAGGAAGGCCGGGGTTAATCTTCGCACCGGTAATAGGGTCGAACACATTTGGCACGAGGTTGGACGTGGTCCGGTCCTCAACGTCATAACGCAATGCGACGCCCGCTTTGAATTGATCGGACATTTTATAGTCGAGCGAGCCAAATGCCGCATAAACATCGGTTTTGAATGTGTCGTTGAACAACTGCGAAGTCGGGTTGCTGCTGCCGGGTGCGTTGTAAAGCGAACGGCTCACGCCTTGGCCCAGGTCCGCGCCAAGGCTGACGCCTACTGTGCGGTCGATGTGCAGTCCATAGACACCCAATTGCCAATTCAGCGCGCTATCCGTGTTCGACGCCAAACGGATTTCTCCGCTGATGTCCTTTTGGTTGCGAATTTGCAGCTGTGTACCGTCGCAGGTCGTTGGGCTGTACGCGCCGAAGGTTGAACCTGTCGCTGGCGCAAATATAAATGGCACTGGAACCTGTCCGACGAAACCCGGCGCGTTGACTTTGAAGCCGGTCAAAGAGGCCGTCGTTGCAAAGCATTTGTTCTGGACTGCAAGGTTTGTGGCGTTTGAAGGAGCGCCAAGCGCAGGTGAAATATAACGCGCGAAATCAGCCGAGGTGCCGTCTGCCGTCAGGCTTTGGTCGACATCTGAATACAATGCCCAAGCGGTTAAACGCGTTGAACCAAAGTCATGATCGATTTTTGCCGAAAAATCGATCGACCGCTGATCGTTCGTTGGGCGAATGTTGCTGTAGTAACGCAGCTCGTGGGCATCGACGTCTTCGAAGAATGCGCCGCCAAATGCTTCGATATGGAATACCGAGTTGAAGTTAATCGACGCGCCCGAGAATTTCGAATAGCGGGCCTTTACGTCCAGTTCCGTCGCATCGCCCAGTTGCGCCATAAAGCGGCCGTCGATGGAGTAGACCTCCTGATCATCGACAACCTTTTGATCGAGATACAGGTTGCGGTAAAAACCGTCCGTGCTGCGGTAGTTGCCCGACAGAACAAAGCCTGCATTATCGCCCAATGGCGATGAGATATAGGCCGAACCTTCCACCGTTTTTTCGTTAGCGTAGCTAAGCTTCACAGCGCCTTCGAGGATATCGCCTGGCTTCACGGTCGACACGACAATCGCGCCGGCAGCCGCGTTGCGACCGTAGATGGCGCCTTGTGGGCCCTTCAATATTTCGATCTGGCGCAGCGTGCCTTGCGTTTGGTTGAGCTGCGCGGTGTTGGTCTTCAAAATGCCGTCAACGACAAGAGCGACCGAGCTTTCAGCGTCACGCGCGCCGTTAATGCCGCGGATGTTGATTTGTGTATCACCGGCTTCGGCGGTTCCCGTTACGATTGTTACGCCGGGTGTAAGCTGGGCAAATCCTTGCGCATTGTCTGCACCGGTTTTCGCAAGCGATTCGGCATCAATAACGGATACAGATGCAGGGACGTCCACGAGCCGTTCATTCTGTCGACGCGCGGTTACGATGATTTCTTCAGCTTCAACGCCCTCTTCGGCCGTCTGTGCGAACGCCGTGGTCGGAATTAAAACACTGACTGCTATCGATGACAGGAGTGCACTTTTCCCAATACGCATGTAACTTTACTCCCCTAGTTTTCCAATTATTGCTTTGGGGGCAGCTTATTGTATACAAATGGCATTCGTCAAGAGGAGCGTTGCACTAATGTCCCGGGCATCGGAACGAGCATATAATAATATACGCAGCATGATTTTGTCTGGTGAATTGCAGCCCGGTTCGCAAATTCGTGAAGAAGCGCTTGCGGAATTGTGCGGGGTGTCGCGTACGCCTGTGCGCGATTCACTCCGCCGGCTTGAGGCCGAAATGTTCATTCGGCGCAACGATTCGCAGCGGAGTTTTGTGGCGGACTGGTCGCTGGATGATCTGGAAGATGCTTTCCAGTTGCGCGCCATGCTGGAGGCGCATGCCGCAAAACGCGCAGCGAGCCGGGTTACCCGTGAGCAGTTGGGGCTGCTTCGTTTTCACAATGCCCAGCTTAAGCAGGCCATCGAAATGCCAAATCCAGATGTACCAAAATTTTTGGATCATAATCGGCATTTCCATGCGATTATCCTTGCGGCGGCCGCATCCGAGCGGCTTACCAACATGCTTGCGCAGGTTACCGAGCAACCTGTGGTCCTGCGCACGGCGCGACATTATGACTTGGAAAATCTGCGCCGTTCGCACCATGATCACGACGAATTGCTTATCGCATTTGACAAGCGTGATGGTGAATGGGCTGCTGCTGTTATGACTGGCCATATCCGGCGCGCCTTCCATGCCTATGCGGAAGCGCATTCGACCGATACGGAAATTCGAAAGTCGAATTTGGCCGCATAATCCTATTTGATTTTGTATACAATTATGCCATTTACCTCGTGATGAGCATTTCTGACCATATTGATTTTGTCGAAGTTGGACCGCGCGATGGCCTGCAAAATGAGGCTGTATTGGTTTCGACTCAGAATAAGCTGGCGCTGATAAACAGGGCCATCGATGCCGGCGCGCGTCGTATTGAGGTGACCAGTTTTGTGAACCCAAAGCGCGTTCCGCAAATGGCGGATGCGGAAGATATATGTGCTGGGCTGCCGGATCGGGATGATGTCACGTTTATAGGTTTGGTCATGAACCTGCGTGGCGCAGAACGCGCCATTGCTACAGGAAAGATTGACCAGCTGGGGGCGGTGGCAGTTGCAACCGATACATTTGCGATGGCCAATCAAGGCCAAAGCAGCAACGAATCGGTCGAGGCAGCGAAGGCCATTATCGCGCTTGCACATGCCGAAGGACATACGGCGCAATGCACCATTGCGGCGTCCTTTGGCTGTCCATTCGAAGGTGAAGTGGCCGACAAGCGCGTCATTGAAATGGCCGTTGCGATCGCTGAGGCTGGTCCCGTCGAAATCGCGTTGGCGGATACCATTGGCGTTGGAAACCCAGCGCATGTTGCACGGCTCGTAACGGAAATTCGCAAGGCGGTTAATCCGCTTCCTGTTCGGGTGCATTTCCACAACACGCGGAACACTGGTCTTGCGAACGTTTGGGCAGCCGTTGACGCTGGCGCGCGCGTCGTAGATGCCTCGCTAGGCGGACTTGGCGGATGTCCATTCGCGCCGGGTGCAGCCGGAAACGTGCCCAGCGAAGACGTCGTCTACATGCTTGAACGAGCAGGCGTCAGCACAGGTATGAATTTACAGAGTCTGATTGAGGCCAGCAATTGGCTTTCAGAAATTATGGGCAGGAAATTGCCCGGCATGGTGGCGCAATCGCCATCATTTCCAAAAGCAGCGTGAGGAGAGTTTAATGGGGTATCGTTTGGGCGTGGATGTCGGCGGGACTTTTACCGACCTGTTGCTGTTCAATGCAGAGACTGGCGCGTTTTGGAGGCACAAAACGCCTTCGACGCCGCATGACAGCAGCGAGGGCATTTTGAACGGCGTCAACGCGATTTGCGCGAACGCTGGCGTAGATGCGGCAGGCATCGAATATTTTCTCCACGGAACCACGGTGGCGACCAATGCCGTGCTTGAAGGTAAAGGCGCGCGCGTCGGCCTGATCGTCACGGAAGGATATCGGGATATCATGCAGATCGCCCGGTCTTATGTGCCCGGCGGTCTTGCCGCATGGATTATCTGGCCAAAGCCAACGCCATTGGCTGCTTTGGAAGATACGGTCACTGTCGGTGGCCGCATGAACGCACAAGGCGAAGAAGCCCGTCCGCTCGATATCGCGTCGGCCAATTCTGCACTGACTTATTTGAAAGAGCAGGGCGTCGAAGCAATCACCGTCAGCTTCATGAACGCGTACACCAATGGCGCGCATGAAAAGCAGGTGGGGGATCTCGCGCGTGAAATGATGCCGAATGTTCCGGTGTCGCTCAGCCATGAAGTTCTTCCGGAAATGCAGGAATATGAGCGGACGCTGACAACCGTTGCGAACGCTGCGGTCCGTCCGGTGGTCGGCAAATATATCTCCAATCTGCGGAGCAAGTTGGCTGACGCTGGCTTTAGCGGCAAATTGTCATTGTTGCGGTCCGATGGTGGATTGATGTCGGCGCAAAAAGCGCAGGAGCATCCCGTCGACATTTTGATGTCGGGTCCAGCTGGCGGCGTGACAGGCGCGCTTTGGGTCGGCAAAAATGCAGGCATCAAAAATATCCTGACGCTTGACGTTGGCGGTACATCGACCGATGTTGCGCTGATCGAAAATCTGGAGCCGCGGCGCGTGCGTACGACCGAGGTCGGCCATTTGGCGGTGCGGGCGTCATCGCTTGATGTCAAAACCGTTGGGGCCGGCGGTGGCTCGATCGCTTATGTGCCTGAATTGACCAAGGCCTTGCGCGTTGGTCCGCAGTCGGCTGGCGCTGTTCCCGGACCCGTTGCCTATGGCAAGGGCGGGGAAGCACCGACCGTGACCGACGCCAATGTGGTGTTGGGTTACCTTCCCGAAAACCTGTTGGGCGGAACGTTCCAACTCGACCGCGAGGGTGCGAAAAAAGCGGTGCAGACCATCGCTGACGCGCTCGGCATTGACCTGATGGCGGCTGCGCGCGGCATCATTGATATTGTGAACGAAAATATGTTCGGCGCACTGCGCATGATTTCGGTGCAGCAGGGTTATGACCCACGGCATTTTGCCTTGATGGGCTTTGGCGGTGCTGGACCATTGCATGTGAACGCCGTTGCACGGCTGATGGGCAGCTGGCCTGCCGTGTCACCCGTTTCGCCAGGTGTATTGTGCGCATTGGGTGATGCCACGACGCGGATGCGCACCGAAACCGCACGCAGCTTTTCACGGCTGGCGACAACAACCGACGCGTCCGAGCTCATCGCTATTTTGAGAGAAATGGCGGAGCAGACGCGCGCACAGTTGCAGTCAGATGGCATCAACGATGCGGACATCACCAGCGAGTTCGAAATTGACGTCCGCTATGCCGGGCAAGCATTTGAAGTGCCGTTGACCATTACCCCCGACGTTCTGGAGCGTGATGGCGTTGCCGGCATTCTGGCACGCTTCGACGAGGAACATCTGCGGTTGTTCACCTTCAACATGGATACGCCGCACGAAATCGTGAACTTGCGTGCCGTTGCCTTGGGGCAGCCGCTCGACTTGCCAGCGGCGGAATTGCCCAAGGGTGATGGAAACCCCGCAGCGGCCAAAATGCGCGACCATGTTTTGTGGATGGACGGCAAAGAACAGGCTGCGGTCATCTATGACCGATCAAAGCTGCGACAGGGGGATGTCATTCCTGGTCCGGCCATTGTCGTCGAAATGGATTCGACCACACTTATCGAAACTGGCTGCGTCGCAATCGTCGACAAGGTCGGCAATATCCTGATCAATCTGGCTTGAGGAGGCGAACGACATGCCCGCCCAAATCATTCAAACGAACAACACCCCCTTCAACAAGATCGCTATCGATCCGGTAACGCTCGACATCATCGAAAACGCTCTGCGCAATGCCCGCATTGAAATGGATGCAACATTGGTGCGCACAGCCATGTCCCCCGGCATTCGCGAACAAGGCGACGCATTCCCCTTGATAGCGGATCACACCGGCAAAATGATTGTTGGCCAATTTGGCAGCTTCATCGGCGGTTTCCTCGATAACTTCGAAGGAACACTCGAAGATGGCGACATGATTTTCCTGTCCGACCCATATTCCTGCGCAGGCGCGGTGAGCCATTCGAACGACTGGCTCGTTCTTTTGCCGGTGTTCAAAGACGGACGTTTGATCGCCTTTACGTCAATGTTTGGCCACCAGTCCGACATCGGCGGCAAAGTTGTTGGCTCGATGCCCATCAACGCCCGTTCGATTTTTGAAGAAGGCGTCCGCATTCCGCCCGTCAAAATCTGGAAAAAGGGCGAATATAATGACGATCTGATGAAGCTCGTCATGCACCAAACCCGGAAGCCCGATTGGTGTCAGGCGGATTTGAACGCACTTATCGCGTCATGCCGGGTCGCCGCACGCCGCGTCATCGAAATGGCAGCGCGCTTCGGCGACGATGTCTATATTTCGGCAACGCAGGAACTGTTGGCCCGCAACCATCGCGCGATGAAATCGCTCATCGCTATGGCCATTGGCGAAGAACCCGTCAGTTTCGAAGATTATATCTGCGACGACGGTATGGGCGCTGGCCCGTATAAAATTAAGTGCACCATGTGGCGCGAAGGCGAAAAGGTTGTGCTCGATTTTGCTGGTACGGACCCGCAAAGTCAGGCTTCCATCAACTTTCTCCTGAACGAAAACATGTTCAAAATGTTCTTTGGCATTTACATGATCATGGTCTTCGATCCGCAGATTTTGTTCAACGATGGCTTTTATGATTTGATCGATGTCCGCATTCCGGACGGATCACTTCTCAAGCCGAAATTTCCAGCAGCGCTCTCGGGTCGCACCCATGCGCTGGGCCGCATTTTCGACATTTTAGGTGGCCTTTTGGGGCAAAAAACACCGGAATTCCTGAATGCGGCCGGTTTTTCCTCAAGCCCCCATGTCTTTTATTCAGGCAACGATAAAAAGGGTGACTGGTTCCAGCTGTTCCAGATCGGCTTTGGCGGCATTCCGGGTCGTCCAATGGGCGACGGACCAGACGGCCACTCGCTGTGGCCGGGCTTCACCAATGTGCCCAACGAATTTCTGGAGCGGTATTTCCCGCTGCTGATCGAACGTTATGAAACCGAACCCGACAGCGGCGGCGCTGGTCTGCATCGCGGCGGCAATGGCATCCACATGACTTACCGTTTTCTGGCGGCAGGCACGATCTCGATCCATGATGACCGCTGGTTCGTTCCACCATGGGGCGTCAATGGCGGTGAACCGGGCAAACGCGCCCGCAAAATCCTCGAAAAAGCTGACGGCACTTCGCAGATCATCGGCAACAAGGTTGAGGACGTCCACGTCGAAGAGGGCGACCAATTGCACTTCATCACCTGGGGCGGTGGCGGCTGGGGCGATGCGCTTGATCGCGACCCCGCTTTGGTTGGCAAAGAAATCGTCCAAGGGCTTGTCACTGTCGAAGGTGCAAAAGCTTATGGCGTAATTGCCAATGCAAATGGCGTGGTGGATGCCGATGCGACCGAAACGTTGCGCAGCCGTTTGCGGCAAGAGCGTGGCGAGCTTCCCTTGTTCAATTACGGACCTGGCATTGAAACCCTGCGGGCCAATTGCAAGGCCGAAACAGGGTTGAAGGCGCCGGTTCAGCCCGTCTGGACAACGCTGGAGGCAGCCGAGTGAGTGCACTTAAGGGGTTACGTGTAGTTGAACTCGGGCAGTTACTGGCTGGACCGTTTTGCGGACAATTGCTCGGTGACATGGGTGCAGAAGTTATCAAGGTCGAGCCCCCGGGCGCGGGCGACCCCATGCGCGTGTGGGGCCAAGGCGAAGAAAAGGTGCAATGGGAGGTCATTGCACGAAACAAGAAATCTGTTTCGGCCAATCTGCGGATTCCAGAAGGGCAGGCGCTGGTCCGTCAATTGATTGGCAAGGCCGATATCTTGGTCGAGAATTTCAAACCCGGCACGATGGAACGATGGGGCTTTTCTCCGGAAACGCTTTTGGCCGAACATCCCGGCCTGATCATTGCACGTATGTCGGGCTACGGCCAGACGGGCCCCTATTCAAACCGCGCTGGCTTTGGTGGCATTGGCGAAGCGATGGGCGGCTGGCGCTATATTGTGGGTGAACCTGATCGGTCACCAAGTCGGATGGGTATTTCCATCGGCGACACGTTAACCGCCACATATGGTTGCATGGGCGTTCTCGCTGCACTGCATCATCGCAGCGTGACTGGCCATGGCCAAGTTATCGATGCCGCGCTGTATGAAAGCGTATTGCAAGTCATGGAGGGGCTGGTCCCCGAATATGACCATAGCAGCTTTATTCGCGAACGGTCCGGCTCAATCCTGCCCGGCATTGCGCCATCAAACGTCTATATTTGCAAGGACGGCGAATATATGATTGGCGCGAACAAAGACTCGCTTTGGCAAAGATTGGCAGAAGCTATGGGCGTGCCTGACCTTGGAACAGACCCGCGGTTCGCAACGCATCTTGCGCGCGGCCACAACCAGTTTGAGCTTGACGACATTATCAATGCCTGGGCGGCCACGCTGACCGTTGATGAAGTCGACGCGCTGATGATTGCATATTCGATCCCGGCCGGACGCGTATACCGCGCGCCAGAGATGCTGGAGGATCCACATTTTCAAGCACGTGAAGCGATTATCGAGGTCGAAACCGAGCGTTATGGCAAGCTGAAAATGCAGGGCGCGTTTCCGAAAATGTCGGCGACGCCAAGCAGCGTTCGTTCACCAGCGCCGTCGATTGTCGGGCAACATAATGCCGAAATATATGGCGGCTTGCTGGGGATGGATATTACGGAGTTGGATAGGCTGAAGGCGGCTGGCACAATCTGATGACACAGCAGAATGACGATCTGACCGCGAATTATGTCGGCGCGTTCGACGGCCGTCTTTCTTTTGGTCAACGGCCGGCGCTTCTGATTGTCGATTTTGTTATGGCGTATCTGGACCCGGCATCGCCTTTATATGCGGGGGTTGAGGATGCGTTGGCCAGCAATGAACGTCTTTTGGCGGCTGCGCGGGCTGCAGGAATCCCGGTCTTCTTTACGAATGTCGTGTATCAGGCAGATGGCGCAGACGGCGGTTTGTTCTACAAGAAAATCCCGTCGCTTCGGGTGTTTCTGGAAGGATCGCCATTGGGTGCATTTCCCCCGTCGCTTCAACCGGTGGACGGCGAGCGCGTTATTTCAAAACAGTTCGCTTCGGCATTTTTTGGGACATCGCTGGCTGAAACGCTTTCCCGCGAGGGGATAGACACATTGCTCATAACCGGACTGTCGACCTCAGGATGCGTCCGCGCCACAGCGCTTGATGCATTGCAGTCCGGCTTTGCACCCTTCGTCGTCCGTGAAGCCTGTGGCGACCGACATCCGGCGCCGCATGAAGCCAATTTGTTCGACCTACAGGCCAAATATGCCGAAGTCGTTTCGGAACGTGAAGCATGTGCTCTTCTAGGCGTGAACGAGGTACCATAAGCAGGTTTGGGATTGCGCGGA
>NZ_CAMDCK010000031.1 GCF_945890115.1 Sphingorhabdus sp. EL138 | reverse complement strand
CCAGCGATTGAATTTGGCGGTTCATTCATCTCGCCAGGCGCACGTCGCCTGATGGGTGTCGAAGTGGGCTACAAATTTTAATCAGACCGATCATACGCTCTAACAGAAGTTGGTAGTTGAATTCCATTCTTGCACTTTGGCTAAGTGCGGCAGCCAAGAAATGGAAGCATTGCGCACGCAATTGTCCGCCGTCCTGGCGGAGGCGCAATCTGCCGACCCGTGGACAAGCCGCGCGCGGCCAAGTTTTCTTTATGTCATGTATGCCATGCTGTTGTGGGCGATCCCGATGGGGTTGATTGCCGCTGTGCAGCCAGAGGCCGCGGCCAATATTGCGCGTGGCATGAACGCCTATCTGAACGGCCTGCCAGAGCCTTTATATGCATTGTTTGGCACTGGCTATCTCGGTTACACTGTCGCCCGCCAATGGGGTATTTCACGCGGGCTGGAAAAATAGTTGCCTAAAGCCAGCAACATCCGTTACCCTCCTACTCCCGTGAGGGATTATAGGGACTTAGGAGAATCAAGATGAAGAAATTAGTCGCAACTGTTGCTGCTCTTGCCTTTGCAGCGTCGCTGACCGCATGTGGTCAAGCTGGTGAAAAGGCTGCCGAAGAAACCGCCGAAGCCGCCGAAGCAACTGGCGAAGCTATGGAAGCTGGCGCTGAGAACGCAATGACTGCCGCTGAAGGCGCAGCCGACGCAACCGCAGAGGCCGCTGGCGATGCTACGGCTGAAGCTGGCGCTGCTGTTGAAGAAGCTGGTAAGGACATGCAAAAAGCTGCCGAATAATCGGCACTTTTTCCGCATAGAATGTAAGCCCGCCCTGCCTTTGCGCAGCGGCGGGCTTTTTTCATGTCCGTATAGCGGGCCTGCTGTTTGGGTGGTTTCAGGTGGGCGTGGAGGCGGATTGTGTTCGTGCCGCACGGCGACGCAAAAGACACCACTCGACCGCCCGCGTTTTACGATGAAACGTGCGCGTTTTTGGTTTCGTGCGGCATTCCGGAACTCAAATAAGGTTAGCCGAGGACGCAACGCCGCGTCGCGCTGTGATTGCTATGTGCTTGCTAGAAATTCAATGGTGTCCTGACTTCCGCGGACAGCGGCATGTAAGTCATTGGAATATATGGTGCACCCAACTGGATTCGAACCAGTGGCCCCCAGATTAGGAATCTGATGCTCTATCCTGCTGAGCTATGGGTGCATCGGCAACGGTCATAGCTGCACGTAATCGGACGGTCAATTTTTTGCAGAGGGCGGGACGACCGGAAACAACAAAGGCGCAATACCAATGCCTTCTTCGACCAGTGCCTTTGCCTCATTACTGCTGGTTTCGCCGTGAATGAAGCGATCGGGTTCTTCGCCATAATGGATCGCGCGCGCGGTTTCGGCGAAGTTGCCGCCCACCCATTGCGATTTATCCAACATGTCGGATTGCGCACGGGCCAATTTTTGAACCAGTTCTGCCATCGCAGGGGAAAAGACTTCGGGTGCCAGTGCCTCGGTGCGTGCTACGGTGCGTGTTTCGCTGTTTGTTTCTGGCAATGCGGTGGGTACCGAAGGCAGGGCCACGGCCCGTTGGTTGCCCTTGCGCGAAACATTGGGCACCGACAGCGCCTTTTGAATTCTGCCATCATTGCACGTTGGGCACGCAAGCATGCCGCCGGATTTCTGCGCATCAAAATCCGCAGAGGACGCGAACCAGCCTTCGAACTGGTGCCCGTTGCCGCAATTCAGGTCAAATGTGATCATTGTGCGCCGCCAACTCCCAACAAGCCATCGAGCTTTCCTTGGGCATCGAGCGCGCGCAGATCATCTGACCCGCCAATCGCGACATCATTGATGAAAATCTGCGGCACAGTTTGGGCGCCCGGCGCACGTGCGACCATCTCAGCGCGCTTGGCGCCGCCCATCGCCACGTCATATTCGGTATAGGTGACACCTTTGCTGTCCAAAAGATGCTTGGCCCGCACACAATAAGGGCACGCGAATTTGGTGTAGATTTCAACATTTGCGGTCATGACGTAGAAATGGTGTTCCCCGTCCTGCAAGTCAAGCGTCGAACGATATCGCCGCGTCTGCTTGCGTGCCGCCGCCGCGCAAAGCCCGCGCCCAGCAGAATAACTGCACCCAGTCCGCGCCGCCACGTTTCAGCACCGCGACGCAGCCGTCGCTGGTTGCACCCGTGGTCAGGACGTCGTCGATCAGGATGATTTTTCGTCCTTTCAATTTGCCTTTATATTTTGGATGCAGGGCAAAGGCGCGGGCCACCGCCTGTCTGCGGCGTTTGTGATCCAACCCCCGCATGCTGGGCGTGCGCTTATGCCGGACCAATAGATCGGGCGCGAAGGCGATGCCAGTTAAGACCGCGAGATGTTTGCCGATCAACGCCGATTGGTTGAAGCTGCGTGACCATATCCGTGTCCAATGCAATGGCACGGGCGTGATGATCAGCTGGTCCGTCTCCGCCGGCACATGGCGCAATAAATGCTGCGCAATGACACGCGCCAAGCCTATTTTACCGCCATATTTTAGCCGAAGCGCCACTTGCGCCGACAAATCATCATATTTTACGGCGGCGCGAATGCCATCATGTCGGGGCGGATTTGCGATGCAGGGCGCACAATAGGCGTCCGGCCCCCGGTCAAAGTCAAAGGGGGTTGCGCATCCCCGACACCAAGGTGGCCCCAGAAATTCCAGCTTTTGCCAACAGGAAACGCAAAACTGCCCGCCCGCTGCGGTAATCTTACCGCAACAGGGGCAGCGTTCGGGCAATACCCAATTCAACATGCTATGGAAAATGTGGCTGCCTTTTGCCATAGCATAGTTGTCGGACAAAGATTGGGGCTGCACAAGGGCGCAAATGAACAATGATGTGAATCCACCTGAAATTTTTGACCGCCGCCGCCGTCATGCCCTGCGCGCGCGGGCCGCTGGGCGCGCGGGAGATCATTTCCTGTGGCACCATATCGCGCAAGATATGGCAGAGCGACTGTCTGCCGTTACCCGCACGTTCGAACGCGCCCTGATCATCGGGCCTATCGGGCGCTGGCAGGGGGAAATCCTGCCGCCAAATGTCCCTTGCACCCTTGCCCCGCTTCGCGATGCAGCGGCGGGGGCAAAGGCTGGGGCACAGACTGGGGCAGGCGCGGCGGATGATGCGCCAGTTGCATTAGAAGAAGACCGCCTGCCCTTCACGCCCTGCAGCTTTGATCTGGTGATTTCGGCAGGAACGCTGGATAGCGTCAATGATCTGCCCGGTGCGCTGATTCAAATCCGCCGCCTCTTGCGGCCCGACGGGCTGTTCCTCGGTCATATGTTTGGCGCTGGTACCTTGGGAGCGCTCAAGGCGATGTTGCTGGAGGCGGATGCCGATCGGGTTACCCCGCATATCCACCCGCAGATTGATCTGCGCAGCGCGGCGGACCTCATCGTACGCGCTGGCTTCACTTTGCCTGTCGCGGATCAGGACATCTCCGCCGTACGTTATGGTGACTGGCGCTCCATCATATCAGACATTAGGGACGCTGGCGTTGGCAATGCGCTTGCCGGACCGCGCAATTATCTGGGCAAAGCCATGCCCGCACGGCTCGATGATACCTTTGCCGCCCGTGCCGATGCGCAGGGCAAGGTCACCGAAGGCTTTGCGCATATCTATTTAAGCGGCTGGGCACCCTCCGAAAACCAACCGCGACCGGCCAAAAGGGGAAGCGGGCAGGTTTCGCTCGCGGACATATTGTCAAAGGAACAAGCGGGCTAGTTAGGGCCTAGGGTTAGGGCCTATTAAAAACTCTGCAACTTGCGGACCAGCGGATAATCAGCGGGCGGCATAGGCAAATCCGCCATGTCTTGCGGCAAAGTCCATTGAATATCGGACGCATAGATTGCTGTAGGCGCACCCGACCAAATGGTGCAGCGATAAAGCAGAAGCACAAGATTTCGGTCGCCCAATGGTTCGCTGGCGAAGGTTTCCGGCACCAAATCCTGCGCGGCAACGATGATGCCCAGCTCCTCCTCCAGCTCTCGCACAAGCGCTATTTCTGGCGTTTCGCCGACATCCACTTTGCCGCCGGGAAACTCCCATAAACCGCCCATTTGAGCGCCCATAGGACGCTGTTGCAGAAGGATTTCCCCCCGATCATTGGTCAACGCGGCAGCAACCACGAACAATATATTCCGACTAATTTCCATATCCCAACCACGCTGTAAGCTTTTGTTAAGGGGACTTCGCGGTCCCCGCTTTTTTCGTTCAGTACGTCACAATCTTCAGCTTCTGCCCAGCGCGAATGGTCGCATTGGATGACAGCCCGTTCAGCGCCCTAAAGCGTTCGGTCTGCAAAGACGAATAGGCCATGCGTGCCGCAAGCGATGCGACATTATCTTGTGGCCCTGCGGTAACAACGCGCAGCTTGCGCGGTTTTACGGTCGCGGCTTGCACAGGAGTCAGACGCGACATGCTGGCAAACATGCGGTCAAATGGGTTGGCGTTGCTCGCCGTGATCGTCACGAAATGATAGGCCATACCCGGCGCCCATTCATAAGCGAACACGGAAACCACGCGTTGCCCCTGCTGCGTATTCACGACGGCATTTGTGTAAAAAGCGGGGATGTCGTTCACCGTCGTTCGCCGGATATCCCCCGTCGGAATGGTTCCACTGTCGCCCGACACCGCCTTTAACGCTTTGGCGATGTAGCTGCTGCGATTGCCATCAAATGCACCGCCCGTGAAAATGGCTTTCCCACTATTCCCGTTAATCGTCACCGCATCACTGCTGTTTTGCATGCCAAAACTATAAGGCGCGGTGAACTGCATCTTCAGCTGTGGATGCCGGAAATCTTGCCCTTCGACCACACCTTGCGCGGGGTCATCGCCGTATAACATGCCGTCAATGATTGCCAAATGGGCGTGCGCATTACGCAAGATGCTGGCGGGATAGTTTTTGGACCGTGATGCCGCGCGCGCAACGCGCCTTGCCGGGTCAGGATGGGTGCTTGCCCACTCCGGAACGCGGTTATCGGCCAAGCCGGCCACCTGCGTGTCCACATTGGTCTGCAACGCCAAGGAATTGAGCATCGATGCCATTGCGCTTGGGTCATATCCGGCTTTGCTGAGATAGCGGATACCGTAATCATCGGCCTCCTCTTCTTGCGTGCGCGAATATTTAAGTGTGAAGACTTGCGCCAACGGACCTGCATATTGCTGTAATCCGCCGCCCAGCGCCCCCAATAAGCCGCCTGAATTACCGAGCACGGCCCCCAATATGCTGCCGCCCATTCCCAACAGGCCAGCAAGCGTTGCGCTATTCTTGCGCTTTTCACTATGCCGCGCTGCGGTGTGCCCGACCTCATGGCCCAGAACGCCCGCCATTTCGGCTTCATCATTGCTCAAGGCAACCAGTTGGCGCGTGATATAGACATAGCCACCGGGCAGCGCGAATGCGTTGTTCACCGACGAATTGAGCAATGTGACGTTAAAATCGCTTTGCGCGTTTCCAAGTCCCGATTGCATGGCAATGTTTGTGCCAACGCGCACCACATAAGCAGTCTGCGGACTTTGCATCGGTCCGCCAAATTCTCTCAAAATTTCTGTATGATATTTTGCGCCCTGATTTTTTTCTTGGGCGGTGAAGGGCTTGGGAACAGCAGGAGCTGTGGTTCGCGACTGTGCGTCGGCGGGTCCATAGCCAGCGATGACGCCCAGTCCAAAAATTGCGGCACTGGTAAAAAGACACATTTTCGAAAAACGCATCAACATCCTCCCCAAATACGGGTAACGCCAATTGGAAACTACCTTGTCACTGCTTCACACAATAACGGCCATAAGGGTGCTTATATCAAGAAAAGATCAGGCGCCCATGGACAAGAATTTTGCGCGCCGCTGTTGAAGCAGTTCTTTGGACGAGAAACCGGACAATGCGTCCAACTCCTCGTCAATGGCGGTCGCCAGCGCGGCAGCAGCCATGCCATGGTCGCGATGCGCGCCACCAACGGGTTCTGGTACAATCCGGTCAATGATGCGCAGCGCTTTCAGATCATCCGCCGTCATCTTCATGGCTTGGGCGGCGTCCGCAGCCTTGTCGCCCGTGCGCCACAAAATAGAGGCACAACCTTCGGGCGAGATCACCGAATATACGGCATATTGAAACATCAATATGCGGTCGGCAGCCGCCAGCGCAACGGCACCGCCCGAACCGCCCTCACCCACGATGCAGGCAATCATCGGCACGCCGAGCGCCAGGCAGGTTTCGGTGGAACGGGCAATTGCCTCTGCCTGCCCGCGTTCTTCGGCCTGAATACCCGGAAACGCGCCCGACGTATCGACCAAGCTCACCACCGGAATACCGAACCGATCCGCAAGTTCCATCAGGCGAATAGCCTTGCGATAGCCCTCGGGCTTACCCATGCCAAAATTATGGCGCAGGCGGCTTTGCGTGTCGTCCCCCTTTTCATGCCCAATGACCATCACGCGGCGGCCATTTAGGCGGCCAAGACCGCCAATGATCGCTTGATCGTCGCCAAAGGCGCGGTCCCCTGCCAAGGGCATGAAGTCTGTAAACATCGCTTCGATATAATGTTTGAAATGTGGACGTTCCGGGTGCCTTGCGACTTGCGTTTTCTGCCATGCCGTCAAATTGGCATAAGTATCCTTCAACTGCTTGTCCGCCTTGCCGCGTAATTTCGCAATTTCGGCGCCCACATCAACGTCGCTATGGCGCGCTGCATCTTGCAATTCAAGGATGCGCGCTTCAAGCGCAGCAACCGGCTTTTCAAAATCGAGATATACCATCATGTCTGTGGGTTAGAGCCTCAGGTGCGACGGGTCAATGTGCGCGTTGCCAATGGGTGACGCCGATTGACCAATTCGACAAGCTTGCTGGCGTCGACATGCGTGTAAATCTGTGTCGTCGCGATGTCCGCATGGCCCAGCATGGACTGCAGCGCCCGCAGATTCGCGCCGCCCGCCAAAAGATGCGTCGCAAAGGCATGCCGCAGGACATGGGGGCTTACTTTTGCTGGGTCCAGCCCCGCATGCGCGGCGAGGTCCTTAATGATCTGGAACAAGCGAATACGGCTGATATGTCCCCCGCGCGACGGAAAGAGAAAACGGGATTTTTCCGGAACGAAGTCCAACCAAACACGTACCGCTTGGCGCGCACGGTTGGAAATGGGGATTAAGCGTTCCTTGTCGCCTTTGCCTTTTACGATGATGAACGGCCTATCAGATACCACCGCATTTCGCGGCAAGGCGACCAATTCGGTCGCACGCAGCCCTGAACCGTACAGCAGCTCGATAAGCGCCGACAGCCGGTAATCACTTGTCAATATATGCGGCTGCGCAAGCTTATCTGCAATCACCGCGAACAAGGTGTCGACTTCGTCTATATCCAGAATTTTCGGCAAGGGCCGCATCTGTGCTGGCTTTGGTAGCGCCGCCGACGGGTTGTCAGCGCGAAAGCCCTCCTCATGCAAAAACGCAAAAAAACGCCGTAATGCCGATGCCTTGCGCGCTACCGAGCTGTTGGCAAGGTCGCGCCATTGGCGTGCCAGTTCGACAAGCGCATCAGGCCCAGCCACAGCCAGTTGGCCATGCAAAAGGCCGGATGCCGACATCAAGTCGCTTTGATATGCCAAAAGCGTATTCTTGGCGACGCCCTGCTCTGCCGCCAACATCTCGAGAAAACGCGCAATCAGATCAGGATCGGGTAAGCTCATTGCTGGCTGACGATTGTGATTGGCATATATTCAGCCAAAGGTGACAGCTTCGGCAGCAATCATCCGAGCCTCGGCCTCCAAACCGACCTGACGCAAGGATCGAACGATATAATAAAGATGATGGGTGGGCACAGCCGACCATGAAGGCGCCTGCAGTGCGGCCACCGCCATCAACGCAACCGTGCCCTGCTCGCCACGTCCAGCGGCAGCGCTTATCGCCTTTGACCAAGGAGTTTGCCGCGAAATATTGACTTTGAGGTCGCTTGCAAAATCCCTGCGCGCATCGGTTTCAATACGGCCAAGCCCCGCCAAGCCGGCAAGTAAAAGCCGCGATTTATGTCCGTCGGTGCTCTCATCATTACCAAAAAAATCGTCAAGGCTGCCATAATCAGCGGGCGCTACCCGCCCCGGAGCCGCCAGTGTCACCAACGCCCAACCCAGCGATCCATCCACCACAACGTCGATCCATCGCGCGGCGGAGCGGTCAAGACCAGCCGTCAGCATGGAAGAAATCAGCCGGTCCGCCTCTGCCTGATGATCAGCATCTGGCACGATCAGCGCAGCCGCCCGCGCCGTCATCACCAACGAAGCGTGATAGTCCGCGCCTGCGGCGGCCATGGTCCATAAAGACGTCATAGCCGCAACCTTGGCATCTTCACCTGATGCGGTGTAGGCGTTGCCGAGGTTTTCCGCTCGTGCCCGCGCAGCGTCGGGCGCGTCCGGATCATCAAGGACCTGCGCATAAAGATCGACCATATTCCGGTTCGACAATATACCAAGCGCCGCAGCATTGGATGCATATTTGGCTCGGACCGTCGGCGTAAACATCGGCAACTGCACCCGCCAACCGTCGACCTGACGCCCCGTGTCGACAAATAAGCGTTCCGGGGGTTCAAGACCCACAGCAGCGGAGAAACCAAAGCGCCAAGGGTTCATGCCCTCCACATTTTCCCATTCGATTTTCACCGAACGCCGCCCATTAATGCCGGCCCCAACCGCTTTTTCAGCCAAGAGATAATCGACGCCGCGCACCCAGCCCTGGTAACGGCCCTGATTGATAAATGCCGTCGCGCTGCCTTGCTCTCCCGCCAAAGACGCACAAATGGCACGCGTCATTTTCCAGCGGCCATTGTTCACAAGGCGAACGCCGCTTTCGGTGATTGGGCACATGCCCGCCAAATCGCCATTGGCCAGATAGGCCTGCATGGCGACCTCGTGGAGGCGTTTTGTATAATCTGCACCATCCACTTGCTGAACAAGGTTACGCGCCACGACCGAGTCGCCCATCCGCAGCAACAACCATGCGCGTTCCGCTGTCCAATCCGCGCCGTTGACACCGGCTGGTGTGTTGGTGCGGCTGGCCAGTAAGCGGCGCGCCATGATCGTGCCCCAGCGCGAGGCAATTGGCCCAGACGTCCGTTCTATTATCTGGCTGAGGAAAGCGCCATTCAGCGAACCAAAAGAGTTCGCCGGAAATCCGCCTGACGCTTTTGATAAAATCCCGATATCGTTTAAAGATTTGCGCGCGGCGGGTGGGATATCAAAACGGATGACCAATTCCGGCTTTTCTTCCTCTTCCTCTTCCGTCGCGCCTTCATCCGCCGTCAAAGGGGCGGCAGAGGCACCGCCATCCGAAGATCCGGGAATATTCGGCGTGGGGCGGCCTGCCACAGGCGTCGGCGGGGGGGGCGGATCGCCAAAGCCCTCTGGCAACAAAGATTCCGGCCCCTGCTGCCCGAGCACAGGCAAAGAAAATACCAAGACCAGAGCACTGGCAATCAAAAGGCCGCTTTTTGAAATCTTGTCAGTCAATGATGCGAACCTGTTTCCATATCTGCGAACAGCAATGCGCTATGTCCCATTATCATCCGGTGCCATTGCCGCAACCCTCAGCTCTGGATAGCAAGCCTATGCCCCTTGCCGCAACTGATAGTAACCGCAAAAACGGTATTTCACAAAAATATGCCAATTTAGCTAGTTTACCATCCTGTATTTACGTGAAAAATCCACAAAGCGGCAAACTGCTTTCGGCTGACGCCAAGGCGATATATAGGCGATATCGTCATGGCTGAACATCTCGAACCCAAAAAACGTAAATCTGGCATGCAAGCCGCCTTGGTCATTGACCGTCCGGTGGTGCTTGTCGGGATGATGGGCGTTGGTAAAACCAGCATCGGAAAACGGCTCGCAGACCGCCTCGGCGCGCCTTTCGTCGATGCCGATGACGAAATTGAAAAGGCAGCGGGTCTGTCGATTACAGAAATATTCGCGAAATTTGGGGAGGCCTATTTTCGGGATGGTGAACGCCGTGTCATTGCCCGGCTGATTGAAGGCGCACCGAAGGTCATTGCGACGGGCGGCGGCGCTTTCGTCAACGACGAAACCCGCATACTCATATTGGAACGCGCTACATCGATCTGGCTTAATGCCGATGTCCATGTACTTGCCGACCGTGTGTCGCGGCGCAGCCACCGCCCTTTGTTGCAAGGCAAGGATCCAGTCACTGTCCTGACCGATCTTGGCGAGGTGCGGAACCCCTTATACGCTGCTGCCAATATCCATATTCGTAGCGACACCTCGCCACATGGGCGAACCGTTGAAAACATATTAAAGGCCCTCTGCGCATGACCGTGATATCCGTTGACCTGTCAAATAGCCCTTATGACATTCATGTCCGCGCCGGATTGCTGGCCGATGTCGGTGCTATTCTGCGGTCTTATGCCCGCGACAGCCGCTTGCTTGTGGTAACCGACGAAAATGTCGCGCACGCCGTTCTGCCGCAGTTTGAAGCGACATTGCGCGATGCGGGTATGTCATGCGCGCATTTCATTCTGCCCGCTGGTGAAGCAGGAAAAAGCTGGGGTCAGTTGGAAAAACTGACGGATTGGTTGCTGGAACAGCATGTGGAGCGCAGCGACCATATCGTCGCGCTGGGCGGCGGCGTGGTGGGGGACATTACCGGCTTTGCCGCGCATATCATCAAACGCGGTTGCCCCTTTGTGCAGATACCCACGACCCTGCTTGCCCAAGTCGACAGCAGCGTTGGCGGCAAGACCGCCATCAATAGCGCGGCAGGCAAAAATCTGGTCGGCGCGTTTCATCAGCCCGCTTTAGTCCTCATCGACCCAGAGTTGCTTTCAAC
This sequence comes from Sphingorhabdus sp. EL138, assembly GCF_945890115.1. Classification (GTDB taxonomy): domain Bacteria; phylum Pseudomonadota; class Alphaproteobacteria; order Sphingomonadales; family Sphingomonadaceae; genus Sphingorhabdus_B. Next base: position 1,191 of record NZ_CAMDCK010000031.1, on the reverse strand, counting down.
CCTTCCCACCCGCCAACTGACAGCGGGATTTGCAGAGATAGTGAAATACGGCCTGATCGATGATCCGGCCTTTTTTGCGTTTTGCGCGGATAATCTCGACAGTTTTTTTGCAGGCGATCCAGATATCCGCGCGCAGGCCATTATCCGGTCCGTACAGTCCAAGGCGCGGATCGTTGCCGCCGACGAAACCGAACGCACCGGCACGCGGGCGCTGTTAAACCTGGGCCACACTTTTGGCCATGCGCTGGAGGCGGACACAGGTTTTTCCGACCGGCTATTTCATGGCGAAGCGGTCGGCGCCGGCATGGCCTTGGCGTTTCGATATTCGGTGCGACTGGGCCTGTGTCCTGCGGATGACGCCATGCGGGTTACGGCGCTTCTCAAGCGGGCAGGCCTGCCCACGACTTTATCCGAAGCGGGTGTCACTGCCCATGGTGCGGCATTGGTCGACCATATGCGGCATGACAAGAAAATGAGCGGAGGCACGCTACCCTTTTTGCTCGCGCGCGGTATCGGGCACACATTTTTGTCCAAAGATGTCGCACTGGACGACGTTGCCGCATTCCTCGACAGCGACGTTTAATCATCGGCAATCGGAAAGTCATCGGAACCGTCGCCGCCGAAACTATGGCGGGTTCCAGCATGCATATCGCCGCTCGTGAACTGCGCTTTCAGGCGGCTTTGGTCACGCCGCCGGAACTCCAAGAGAATGTCGTGGATCTTCGCACGATCCGTACCAAAATATTTCAGCGCAACCGCAGACATCCGGATCGAGGATTCAAATAGCTCACGCATGATGCTGATGCCGTCATCCTGCATCAATAACAAAGCCTGCTCCCGCCCATAAGCGCGCACGAACAATTTTGTGCGCGGGAATGTTTCGCGCACAGGCATCAACGATTCAGCAGTCATGTACCGGTCATCAATACAGAAGAATATCGCCTGCGCGTCTTCGCCCCCTGCCCGCTTCAGCAAGTCGACACGTGTGCCATCCCCATAAAAAACCTTGAAACCAAAGTCACCGCTAAGGTCGATGGTCTGCGGGTTGATATCAATCAACGTGACTGAGGTAGCAGTTAATTAAATTCTTCTTTAATAATTTTTCATATTCATTTGAATTTTGAAACCAACTTTCAAAATTCTCTCCGCATGAACATTCAAGATTATATTTAATCATAACTCTAATGTAGG
>NZ_CAMDCK010000030.1 GCF_945890115.1 Sphingorhabdus sp. EL138 | reverse complement strand
GCGCGAGCGTGTGTAGATCAGCCCGTCGATCAACGCGGCGAAAGCCTGCATCAGCTCTCATCCTCGTCTTCGCGGCCAACCAGATCGAGCGCGCGTGCTTTCAATTGGTGCAGTTCACACCAGCGCCCAAGCGCGTCAGTGCGGCCATGGGTGATCCATGTTTCGGTTGGCCGAAGCTCCAACAATGTGTCGGTCAGCTCGGTCCAATCGGCATGATCCGAAATGACCAAAGGCAGTTCCACATTACGTTGTCGCGCACGTTGCCGCACCCGCATCCATCCCGATGCCATGGCGGTTATCGGGTCGGGCAGGCGCTGCGCCCAACGGTCATTCAACGCCGATGGCGGCGCAATGACAATCGCGCCTTTCATCTCTGCCTTGGCAAGTCCCGTCGCCAGTATGAGATCGCCCAAGGGGACGTCATGCGCCGCATATAGGTCGCACATTTTCTGCATCGCGCCATGGATATAAATGGGCGCGTCATAGCCCGCGCGCCGCAGTTCCGCGATTACCCGCTGCGCCTTGCCCAAGGCATAGGCCCCCACAACAATACAGCCATCCAAATTGGCCTCACGCGCCGCCAGCAATTTGGCGATTTCCCCCGCAATGGGCGGATGCGTAAATACCGGCAGGCCAAAGGTCGCTTCCGTAATCAGGACATCGCACGCCACCGCTTCAAACGGCGCGCAGGTCGGGTCGAACCGCCGTTTATAGTCGCCCGTTACAATCACGCGCTCGCCTGCATGTTCCAGCAGGATCTGCGCTGACCCCAATACATGCCCGGCGGGGTGGAAGCTAATCTTCACGCCATTTGCCTCAAAACCATCGCCATAGGGCATTGGCGTGCCCATTTCGGTGCCATAACGCAGCGCCATGATCGCCAGCGTCTCTGGCGTCGCCCAGACGGCTCCATGCCCACTGCGCGCATGGTCGGCATGGCCATGCGTCACCAAAGCACGTTCGGCGGGGCGCGACGGGTCAATCCACATGTCCGCTGGCTTGACATAAATGCCATGCGCATGCGGCTCTATCCAATGTTGGGCGGCGGTTCGCGAGATAGTGACGGTCCTTTTCTGAGACCCGATATGGGGCGCGGCAGGGCCGATGTAAACCAATCGCAGCGCGACTGATTTATAACGTTAATGTGCGGGCGGCGTGCATAATTTTCTATTTTATCGTCCGGACACGCTATATGCGGGCGAAACATTTTATCAGCATTTTGGCATGCCTTGGTTGCATTATATTGACGTCATGGTGTTTGTGCTGGTTAGTTCGGTGCTGATGGCGCTGGCGGTCAACCGTCTGGTTTTCGGCAACCGCGCGATATTTATTTTATCCAAGGAGGGACGCGCATTGCGCGCAGCAGAGGTATGAGCGAATATATATTGGTCATTGACGAAGGCACGACATCAACGCGCGCCGTATTATTTACCGCGGACGGAACCGCTGTGGACAGTTGCCAGCGCCCGCTCACGCAACATTATCCGCAGCCCGGCCTTGTCGAACATGATGCGCAAGAAATTTGGAACCTGACGCTGGCCTGCGCGCAAGCGATGGTGGCCAAGGCGGGCGGTGCGGACCGGATCGCGAGCATTGGCATCACCAATCAGCGCGAGACCATTGTGTTCTGGGACAAGCGCACGGGTAAGCCGCTTGCGCCCGCCATTGTATGGCAAGACCGCCGGACAGCAGATATTTGCGCCGCGATGAAGGCGCAGGGTGAAGAGCCCGTTGTTCAGGCGAAAACCGGATTGTTGCTTGACCCCTATTTCTCGGGATCGAAAATCGGTTGGGCGCTGGAAAATTGGCCGCAGTTGAAGGACGCGGGCGCGCATCTGGCGGTAGGCACGGTCGAGAGCTATCTTGTCTACCGGCTGACGGGCGGAAGCCATATCACCGACGCCAGCAACGCCGCACGCACCGCGTTGATGGCGATTGGTAGCGGCGGATGGGATGACGGGTTGATGGACCTGTTTGGCGTGCCACGCGACATCTTGCCAGAGATCACGGATTGCGCAGGCGACCTTGGCACGACAATGCCCGAACATTTCGGCGGCGCGATCCGCATTTCGGGCATGGCAGGGGATCAGCAAGCCGCAACCATAGGGCAAGGCTGCTTTGCCGTTGGGCAGACCAAGGCGACCTTTGGCACGGGCGCATTTGTGTTAACGCAAACTGGGACCACTTTGCGCCAGTCACGCCATCGCTTGCTCTCGACGATTTTGTACCAGTTAAATGGTGAACGTCATTATGCGTTGGAAGGGTCGGTTTTTGTCGCGGGCAGCCTTGTGCAATGGCTGCGCGATGATCTGGGCCTGATATCACATGCCGCCGAAACCGAGCCGCTGGCGCGCAGCGTAACCGATAATGGCGGCGTCTATTTTGTGCCTGCGCTTTCGGGCTTGGGCGCGCCGCATTGGCGTCCCGATGCCCGCGCCACGATCAGCGGCTTGAGCTTTGCGGCGACAAAGGCGCATGTCGCCCGCGCCGCGTTGGAGGCGATGGCGCATCAGACCTATGACCTCAAAACCGCCTTTGCCGCCGATGGTGCCGATTGGGCCGAATTGCGCATTGATGGCGGGATGGTCGCAAATGACTGGATGGCGCAAGATCTGGCGGACATGCTGGCGATTGATGTCGAACGTCCAGATTTTGTCGAAACAACGGCGCTGGGCGCAGCGATGCTCGCGGCGGTCGGTTGCGGACTATTCCCCACGTTGGAGGATGCGGCCAGCATGCGGGGCGGGGTAACGCGTTTTGCACCGATACTTGGTGCAGAAGCGCGCGACGTCCGCTTGGCTGGCTGGGCGAATGCGCTCGCTCGCGTTCTGCAATGACGCGCTGACGAACATGACCCTCATTGTCCCGCCGATGTCTGACTTGTTTTGGCGCGTATTAATCCGTAACGACCTCGATTAATGGATGATGCTCTTGCACTGGCTTATGCCCAACGACTGATCGCTTGCGAAAGCGTCACGCCCGCCCGTGGCGCGGTGTTTGACGCGCTGGAAGATATGCTTGTCCCGCTGAGTTTTACCGTCGAACGCTTTATGTCGGGCGAAGACGACGACAACCCCGCCCATGGCGCGCCGGTGGAAAATCTCTTTGCCATTCGTGCGGCAAGCGGGGGGCATTTCGCCTTTGCCGGTCATGTGGACGTCGTGCCACCGGGCAATGGCTGGGCGAGCGACCCGTTTGTGCCTGAGATTAAGGGCGATTTGCTGCACGGACGCGGCGCTGTCGATATGAAGGGCAGCATCGCCGCCTTTGTCGCTGCGCTGCACGACATCCCCAAGGATGCTGGCACAATCAGCCTGATCATCACGGGCGACGAAGAAGGACCGGCCATCCACGGCACCCGGGCGTTGATCACGCATATGCAAGCACAAGGCAGCATCCCTGATTATTGCCTCGTCGGTGAACCCACCAGCGTCAACCGCTTGGGCGACATGATGAAAATCGGCCGTCGCGGTTCGGTTAACATGTGGATTTCGGTCGCGGGCACGCAAGGCCATGTCGCTTACCCACATCTGGCAGACAACCCGATCCCACGGCTCATTGCGATTCTGGCCGAGATCGAAGCGATCACGCTCGACGCAGGCACTGACTGGTTCCAAGCGAGCAATATCGAGGTCACCGACCTGCATGTCGGCAACAAGGCAACCAACGTCATTCCCGCCACAGCCGAAGCGCGATTGTCGATCCGGTTCAATGATCTGCAAAATGGCGATGCGCTTGTTTTAAGGCTTCGTGCGCTCGTGGAACGTCATGGGGGCACACTGACCGCCATGATCTCCGGAGAGGCGTTCCTGACGCCTCCTGGCGTGTTCTCAGCGGCTATATCTGACGCGGTTGAGGCTGTTGTCGGCATCGCCCCAGAAGCATCGACAACGGGGGGCACTTCGGACGCCCGATTCCTGACCAAAATTTGCCCGGTGGTCGAATTCGGCCTGTGCAATGCAACGATGCATAAATTGGATGAAGCCGTCGCCATTGCCGACCTTTCGGCGCTGACCGAAATTTACCGGCGCGTGACGCTGAAAATGCTGGCGACTTAGGGTCCTGACCCTTAGCTCTTCAACATAATGTAAAGCGCGCCCGCGCCGCCATGGCGCGGATGGGCATTGCGCACCGCCGAAATATGCCGCGCATGCCGCGATGCCGCCAGCCAGTCGCGCACAACGGCGGCAATTGCGCCCCTGCCCTCACCACTTGCCCGATCATGTGCGCGGGGCTTGCCGGTCACGAGCAATATCACTTTCATGCGCTGCGCAATCGCTTGCTCCAATGCGCCATCAAGCCGGTTATAGGCCAGCGACAAGGATGCGTCGTGCAAGTCAATGCTGACATCGGGAATGATGCTGCCCCGCGTGATTTTTTTGTCCCAATGCCCGTCGAGATTATGCGGCACTGGGGCAATCTTGCTTTGCGCTGGCATAGGTTTCGGCTTTGTCTCGGCGGGGGCAGGCTTTGGCTTGGCGCTCAAAAACTTCGCCAGTACCGCCTTATCCGCCGACGGGGTCGGAGCAGGCACTGGTTTTGGCTTGCCGCCATGCATGGGTTTTACCGTCGCAATGACCCTGCCCCAAAGGGACTTTTCGTTGCTGTCGAGAGGCCGTGCCATAACGGCTTTAGAGCCCTAACCGCGCAACCGCAGCCTTGGGTAGAAACAGGAACGCCGTGCCACGCGCCGCCATGCCGCCTGCAATCAAACGCGCGCGGTCGCCAGCGCCCCAAAAGGTATCAATGCGGTTCGCGCCTTTAATGGCGCCGCCGGTATCTTGCGCAATCCAGATGCCATTGGGTTCGGAGCGGTCCATTGACAGCCACACAGGTGCGCCGAGCGGAATGAATTTCACATCCACTGCAATGCTTGCCTCCCCTACCACAGGATAGCCCATCGCGCCCAAGGGCCCTGCGCCCGTCAGTTCACGGAAGAAAATATAGCTTTTATTTTCCTGCATGATCTTGCGCCCCTCTTCGGGGTTGGCCCCTAAAAAAGCGACAATACCCTGCATAGAGGCATCGGTAATCAGTCCGCGATCGCGCATCAATCGGCCAATGCCCGTGTAGCCACGCCCATTTTGGCTGTCATAGCCAATACGCATTACATTGCCGTCAGGCAGTTTCAGCCGACCCGAGCCCTGAATTTGCAGGAAGAAAAATTCCACAACATCGGACGCATACGCGATTTCAAGGCCGCGCCCCGCCAAAGCCCCGTTTTCAATCATGGCCCGGTCGTCATATTGCACAAATTTGGTGCCGCTGACCTTGCCGCGGATGCTGCGCCCCTTCAGCTCATCGGAAAACTGCCCAAGGTCAACATCGATCAGGTCCGGCGGGCGTTTATAGACGGACACATCGCAACCCGCTTGCGGCGTACGGCAACCGGCGATTTCGGGTTCAAAATAGCCCGTCGCAAAAGCCCTGCCGGTGCCGACCTGCACCGTATCCATATGTTCGGCAAAAAAGGAAATGGCATCATCGGTCCATGTTTTAACGGCGTCACAAGCTGCCACCCAATCGCTATTTTGGGTCAGGCCGCTATTGTCGGTGCGGCGGACAAGGCCGGGGCAACTTGTCCTGAAACTGTCCATGGCGAGGGCCGCCTTGCGCGCATCCACCTGCAAAGTGGTAATTTGCGGACCGCGCACTACGCCAAGTCCTGCCGCTGTGGTAACATCGCGCGTCGGCACAGGCGGTGCTGCTGCCGTGTCCGCGACCGGCGGGGAAGCCACCATTGCTCCCGATGGCGTTGCGGGGTTGGCATTCGAGGACACCCCGCTTGCGCAAGCGGAGAGTGTGAAGGCCGATAGACCAAGAGTGAAAAGGGCGCGTTTCATCGCCCAGATGAATCAGACCGAGTCGGTTTCGTCAAGCTTCCAGTTACGGCCGCCCGATTTCACGTCGCGCATGAATGTCCAGATATCATGCGTTTCGACGGCATCAGTCATCGACCCGCCAATGATATTTCCATCGGCATCCTTGACCATCGCAGCGATGTCGGCGTCAAAGCGCACCGAGATACGGGCCATTGGGTGATCGTAGCTGGCGTCGACAACGCGCACTTCATCAATGCGGACCAAGCGGTTTTCGAGGGTCTCCCCGCGCGCAGTGCGGCCATCAATCGCCTCAGTGAAACTCGCATAGACGTCATCATCGCACAGGGACTTAAGCGCTTCCTTGTCCCCCTTCCAATAGGCCTCAAGTACCATTTTATAGGCGGATTTTGAACCTTCTACAAACAGACCAAGGTCAAAATTGCGGTCCGCATTGCCAATCGCTTTAACACCGCTTTGCGCTGCCATATCGACGTTGGACAGTTCAGTTGCAGGCAAAGCCGGCGCAGCGTCACCGCCAGCCGATGGCTGCCGCAGCAATGCTGGTGTATTGGCATCAACAGGGCGGCGTGCCACAGGTTCTTGTTCATGTCCGGTACGTTTACCAAGCACGGCGTAGAGGCGCAGGCCCAAGAAAGCTGCAACAAGAGCGAGCAATACAATAGTAAACGTCACAACGCCTCCATCCGGCAAAAATCTAACTGCGGCCCCTGCACGAAATTTTTCGTAAAGCCGACTCATCAACCCATATAGGGGTTACAGATACGGGTTTCAAAGGGCCTTGCCCAAAGAAAAATGCAGGTTAGGGTCGGGAATGGTGCAATCGCAACAATCATTGCCCTTTGGTAGCACGCCTGCTAGGCGCGCAGGCATAAAGGGTCGTAACATTGCGGCTGTGGCATCCAACAAGAAAGCACGACACATCATGGCCGATGAAACAGGCACCATCGATTCCGACAAGGTAAAAGCCAATGGCGAAGACACTATGCCAGCCGTCGGCATGTTGAACCAATATATCAAGGACTTGTCGGTCGAAAATCCGAACGCCCCGCACAGCTTCAACTGGGAAGGCGCGCCGCAAATTGATGTGCAGGTCAACATCCAAGCCAACGCCATTACAGATGAAGTGCATGAAGTCGCCTTACGGCTTGCCATCAAGGCAGAGACCGATAATGGCGTACAGTTCTCCGTTGAGCTCGATTATGGCACCTTGTTTGGCCTGCGTAATATATCCGAAGAGCAGGCCCATCCGTTCTTATTTGGTGAAGCTCCACGGCTTATGTTCCCGTTTGCGCGCCGAATCGTTGCAGACGCGGTGCGTGATGCGGGATATCCGCCATTGGTGCTTGAACCCATCGACTTCAACGCGCTTTACATTCAGCAGCTTTCGCAAGCGCAACAAATGGCAGAGACGCAGCCTGCCGGCGAAGCCTGAAGCCGGCGGCACCAGGTGAACAGATGAGCCTGGTTCGAAACAGCATCACCATCGGGGGGCTGACTTTGGTCAGCCGCGTCTTGGGCTTAGTGCGCGACATGTTGATGGCGCGCTTTGTTGGCGCGGGCCTCGCGTCGGATGCATTCTTGATCGCGTGGCGTTTGCCGAACCTGTTCCGGGCACTTTTTGCCGAAGGCGCGTTTGCGGCGGTATTCGTGCCCTTGTTTAACAAGAAAATGACGGAGGCCGAACGCGAGAAGGCGGATCAAGGCCTGATCGCCGCGCGCAATTTTGCCAGCCAAATATTGTCGGTATTGTTCCCGTTTCTCGTGCTGTTCACGGCCCTCATGATGCTGGCCGCTGGCCCAATTGTCTGGGCTATGACGGGCGGCTTTCCCGATGGCGGGCCGGAGAAATTCGCGCTGGCACGGCACTTAACGATCATCACCTTTCCCTATCTGGCGTTGATATCCTTGGTATCATTGCTGGGTGGCATATTGAACTCGCTGAACCGTTTCTGGGTCAATGCCGCAGCGCCAATCTTGCTCAACATCTGCATGATTGTCGCGCTGATTTTCTTCCGTGGGGATAATCCGGTTGAAACGGTGGTCACGCAAGCGGTCGCAGTTACCGTGTCGGGCGCGCTGCAATTGCTGTGGCTCATCTGGGCCTGTCATCGCGCGGGCGTCACGCTGAAGCTAAGTTTGCCGCACCTCACGCCCGATGTGAAGCTGATGCTGGCGTTGATTGCGCCCGCCGCGATTGGCCAAGGCGCAATCCAGTTCAATCTTTTGATCTCTACCTCACTTGCGGCGCGGTTTCTGCCCGAAGGCTCGGTATCCTGGCTCTATTATGCCGACCGCCTGAACCAATTGCCATTGGGCCTGATCGGTATTGCAATCGGCACAGCTATTTTGCCTGCACTATCGCGGCAGATTGCCGGGGCGGATAGCAAAGCCGCGTCCGATACGCAGAACCGCGCCGTCGAACTGGCCTTATTCTTCGCAATGCCCGCGACGGTCGCGTTGATTGTGTCGGCGGTCCCGATTGTCCATGGCATATTCGAACATGGTGCCTTCACCTCTGCCGACACGCGCGGGACCGCCGCGGTGCTGATGGCGTTTTCGGCAGGTGTGCCCGCTTATGTGCTCATCAAGGTGCTAACGCCCGGATTTTATGCGCGGAGCGACACCAAAACACCCTTGCGGCTGGCCTTATGGTCGATGCTGGTCAACCTTGTCGGCAACCTGATCCTCATCTGGCCTTTGGCGCATATCGGCGTTGGTGTGGCGACGGCCATATCCGCTTGGGTAAACGTCGCTTTGCTTTGGATCACTTTGCGCAAGCGTGGGCATATTGCCGTCGATGCGCGGTTGAAGCAAAAGGCATGGCGCATAATCTTAGCCGCGATCATTATGGGCGTCGTGCTCTATTTCGGCAATGAACTTATCGAAGGCCAGCTTGGCACGGGCTTGTGGCGACGCATTGCCGTTTTGTCCCTATTGGTAAGCGCTGGCGGCGCGGTCTATGCGCTGGCCATATTGCTATTTGGGGCCTACCGGATCAGCGAACTCAAATCCCTTCTCCGCAGGCGTGCAACCGCGCCTGCGACTTCTGCAAGCGAGTAACAATTATGCGCGTCGTTTCGGGTATTCAGCCCACTGGCAACCTTCATCTCGGCAATTATCTGGGCGCGATCCGCAATTGGGTGAAGATGCAGGATGAAATGGAATGCCTGTATTTCCTCGCGGATTTGCACGCCATTTCGATGCCGCATGTGCCCGAAGAGTTGACCGCAAACACCCGCGAAATGGCGGCTGCGCTGCTCGCCTGCGGGCTGGATATCAACAAGGCGATCCTGTTCAATCAGGCGCAGGTTCCTGCCCATGCCGAGCTGCAATGGCTACTGACCGGCACGGCGCGGATGGGTTGGCTCAACCGGATGACCCAGTTCAAGGACAAGTCCGGCAAGAACCGCGAAGGCGCGAGCATTGCGTTGTTCACTTACCCCGTTTTACAAGCTGCGGACGTGCTGCTGTATCAGGCGACGCATGTGCCTGTGGGCGAAGACCAGAAACAACATTTGGAGCTTGCCCGCGACATTGCCCAAAAATTCAACACCGATTTTGGCAAGGGCACGGAGATTTTCACCTTGCCGGACCCGATCATTCCTAAAGCCACAGCGCGCATCATGAGCTTGCGTGACGGCAGCGTCAAAATGTCCAAATCTGACCCAAGCGATATGAGCCGCATCAACTTGGTCGATGATGCCGACACGATTTTAAGCAAAATCAAGAAAGCCAAGACCGACCCCGAACCATTGCCATCTGAAGCAGATGGTCTTGAGGGCCGACCCGAAGCCAAAAATCTGGTCGGCATATACGCCGCCTTTGCGAACGAGACAGTGGACGACACATTAACCCGTTTTGGCGGCCAGGGCTTTGGATCATTCAAGCCTGCACTGGCAGAGATTGTGGTCGAACATCTGCGCCCCATTTCGGAACGCTTTAGTGCGCTGAAGGATGATCATGAACAGATTGACGCAGCCTTAGCCAAGGGCGCAGCGAAAGCGCGCGAATTGAGCGCACCGACGTTAAAGGCAGCTTATGCTGCGCTTGGCTTACTGCGTTGAATAATGCTATTATGTTGTTCAACCGCAGTTCAGCGAAACTATCCTAATTCTGACGGGTTAACAACAAGACGGCGTCTGGCCGCTTTTAAAGGGATATGAATGGATGAAAAAGGTCGTAACTTTTCTCGCTCCGTTGGCGCTGCTTGCTTTGGGTGCATGCGCGACGCCCTTTAACGCAGATGTTTCGCGCTTTCAGGAACTGCCCGCGCCACAGGGTCAAACCTTTGTGATCCGCGCGGCCAATCCCGCCAATACAGGTGGCATCGAATTTGGCCAATATGCGGCATTGGTCGCCAATGAGCTTCAGGAAATTGGTTATGTGCCGTCATCGGGCAGCACCGCCGATATGACCGTGTCGCTCGATTATGCCGTCGATGAAGGCAAGGAACGCAACATCGTTCGCCAAGACCCGTTTTACGATCCTTATTGGGGCTTTGGCAGCTTTTACCGCCCTTATGTTGTGCGCACACGTCGCGGTGCGCGCTATGTCGTGGGCTATTATGACCCGTTCCTCTACAGCGGCTTTAATCGCCCATATGATGTTGACAGCTTCACCGTCTACACCGCCAATCTGGATCTAAAAATTGACCGCAATACTGACGGAAAGCGGCTGTTCGAAGGCAAAGCCGAAGCCAAGTCGCGTTCGAACAAGCTTCCACATCTGGTGCCGAATCTGGTTGAAGCCATGTTCACAGGTTTCCCCGGCAATGGTGGCGAGACCGTCCGGATTTCCGTAGCGCCAGAGGAAAAGCGTTAGGGTTGACCCTAAGCTCGATTAAAGTTGTGGCGGTTTATACGCCGCAGCCCAGTTCGGTTTTTCCATAAGCCGCGCCCTCACCCCGCGTGGCGGCGATGCCTGCGTAAAGATCCGTCCCTGTGAACAGCCCATCGCGTCCGATGTCGAAACCTTGCGCACGAAATATGTCTATAACTTTGGCAGGTGAGTCATCGAAATATAAAGATTGCGATTCATAATGCTGCGCCAAGCCAGTCAATGACAAGCCTTCGAACGATCGGCGTAGCCTGAGATATTTGCTTTTGCCTTCGACCGCCGCATAAGCCTTTTGACGGGCAGCCTCACTGGCAAATTCCTTTGCCTCCAACGCCTGCCATTGTGCCCGTAACTGCGCGCCTATCTTTGAAAATTCAGCGCCGATTTCGCCAGAAAAGGCACAGGTTTGAGGATTGAAACCGATGGCAATTGATTTGCCGCCCAGCCGCTTTAATATCGACGGCGCGTCGGCAAGATAGCCATAGCGACCATCGGCAAGCTTCACCTCAATAAAGTTATCCGCCGTGGTTCCCACCAAAGTCAACTTTGTGCCCTCGCGCAGCCGATCCAGCAAATTGCTATCTGCCAAGGTGGTCGCCCAGACATCGATCAATCCATCTGCTACCCATATTTGATCATTGAGTGGCTTTACCAACGCGGGCGGCTGAAATTGCGACAGATTAGTTAAGGCGACAAAGCCATTGCCATCGCTCAGCTCAAGCCACCCGCCATCGACGCCTGAACCTGGCTGAATGACACCCGTCACTTGCGAACCACGGGGCAATTTGCCCAATATATCACTGCCACTTATTGTCGGCTTGTTACGCAAGTTCGCGTCGGTCATTGCGAAGAATATCTGCGCATCGGGGTTTGAAACCTCTCCCGCTTCGGGTGCGAGCATGCCTGCGTCGCGCTTCAAATCGTCAGCGATGAAGAGCCAGAAATATAATGCGCCCACCGTCACAATAATGGCGACCGCGGCCAATGGCATCAGCCATCGGCGCTTCGGTGCCGACTTTGCGGATTTCTTGGTCGTTTTTGGCTTCAACGCCTGCCCGCAACTGGCACAAAAGGCGGCTTCATTGGCCGAAGTCGCTCTGCACGAAGCACACACTTGACTCATACTCGTCCCTCCGACTCACATCATGGGGATAAGCGCTGGAAAGCCAGTTGAAAAGGGGTGGAAAATTAGGGTCGGGACCCTAGGCCTCGAGCTGGCGGAGCAACGCACGGACATCATTATCCATGTCGCTGTCCTGCTGGCGCAGTCCTTCAACCAAGCGTACGGCGTGGATCACCGTGCTATGGTCACGTCCACCGAATTTACGTCCGATTTCAGGGTAGCTGCGCGGCGTCATTACCTTTGCAAGGTACATGGCGACTTGACGCGGGCGCACAACCGCACGCGCGCGGCGCTTCGAGGACATTTCGCTGCGGTCGATGCGATAATATTCGCACACGGCGCGCTGGATTTCGTCGATGGTGATGCGGCGACGGCAAGCACTCAAAATATCCTTGAGCTGCTCTTCAGCCAATGTCCGCGTGACTGGCTTGCCCGTCAATTGGGCATAAGCGAGCAGCTTGTTCAAGCCACCTTCCAATTCGCGGACATTGCGGCTGATTGTGCGGGCAAGAAACTCGACCACATCTTCACCCACCTGCGCCTCTGGCATATTGGCGAGGCGCTGTTCTAGGATCAAACGGCGCAATTCGAGATCAGCGGGTTGAATATCGGCGACAAGGCCCATCGACAGACGCGACAATATGCGCTGGTCGACGCCGTCGAGCGCTTGCGGTGCACGGTCAGCAGAAACCACCAAGCGTTTGCCGGCGCCAATGATAGCATCGATGGTGTGCAGAAACTCCTCCTGCGTCGACACCTTGCCAATGATAAACTGGATATC
>NZ_CAMDCK010000029.1 GCF_945890115.1 Sphingorhabdus sp. EL138 | reverse complement strand
TCATGATTTTCATGACGCAGTTGCTGCCTTCAACCACCTACCCCGTGCGCCGCGAGATCAAGACGATGATCTACTCCGCGCTAGCGGCTTAGGGAAACCCCCACCCCTCGTCATCCTGAACTTGTTTCAGCATAACAGGCGGTGGTTCGTTATCCTGAACCAAGTTCAGGATGACGACGCATTGGGTTTGTGAAAGAAGCTTTGCCCCCTCCCTAAACCGTCGCAATCTCCACCTGATTGACAGGCTCGGGCTTTGCCCTTGCCGCGATCAGGCTTCCGGCCACGATCAAGGCCGTGCCCAAAAGGACGGGCAGGGTCACAGGCTCGGCAAAGAACAGCCAGCCGAAAAACGCCGCCCAGACAAAGCCAGTATATTCGACCGGAATCAAAATCTGTGCCTCGGCGCGGGCATAGGCCCAGCTCAGCAGTAATAACGAGATAATCGCCAGCGCCGCGGCACCGCTGATCATGGGCGCATCGGACATGCCGATCGGCTGCAAAAAATATGGCGCGAAAAGGCCAAGCGTTAACGCCACAAACAGATTCTGGAAAAAGGCGATTTCAATGGGCCCCGCCACTTGCGCCTGCCGCCGGGCGAGGATCAGATTATACGCAAACACCACAGCCGAACCCAACACCGCCGCAGCGCCCCAGAGATGGCCGCTGGTATAGTCTCCGCTCAACCGGCCAGCCATGATGATCAATACCCCGCCAAGCCCCGCCAGCGACGCCCAGATGGCAGAGCGGCCTATCGTCTCGCCTAGCATAACAGCGGCAAGATAGAGCGCGATGACAGGCGCGATAAAGCTCAACCCAATGGCCTCCGCCAGCGGCAATTGCGTCAATGACCAGAAAAAGCTGACCGCCATCACCGACACGATTATGCTGCGCCAAATATGCATTTTCAGGATATCGACTGGCGGCCATTTCTGTCTCGTTCCGACAAACAATAGGCCCATGAACAATGCACCAAAGCAATTGCGCCACATGACGGCATTATAGGCACCCAGCGAAAGCGCCAGATCCTTCATCGCCGCATCCATCAGCGAAAATGTACCAATGCCTGCTGCCGCCACCATGAACGGGATGAACGGACGCGGGTGCAGTTCAGCCATGTTTACAGCCTGTGTGCGGCAAGATTATCAAGCGCCGCGCCGTCAACGCGGTAGACGGTCCATTCGTCCATCGGACGTGCGCCAAGCGCCTTATAAAAATCAATGGCTGGCGTGTTCCAATCCAGCACTGACCATTCGAGCCGCGCACAATCCCGTTCGACCGCAAGGGCGGCAAGCCTGCCCAGCAACGCCTTGCCAAGCCCTGACCCACGCGCATCCGGCCGGACAAATAAATCCTCCAGATAGATTCCGGGTCGTCCTTCGAAGGTCGAAAAATTGTGGAAGAATAAAGCAAAGCCCTGCGCCACCTTGTCGATCTCGCCGATCAGAACCTCAGCATAAGGCCGCGGCCCAAACAGCTTTTGCGCCATCACCGCTTCATCAAAACGCACGGCATGCGCAAGCTTTTCATATTCCGCAAGGTCGCGGATAAATTGCCCGATGAGCGAGATGTCGCTTGGCGTTGCCACCCGTATCGAGAGGCTCAAGCCGCTTTCCCGTGCAGCGTATCCATGCTGACGCTGGTGCCTGCGTCAATCTCTGCGGCTTTCGCTTCGACCAAGCGCACGATATGCGCGACCATGTCGTCATCCTCGACATGATGGTCGGTAACGCCAGACAGATAGACCATATGCTTGCCATTGCCGCCACCAGTTATACCGATGTCGGTCTCGCGCGCTTCGCCGGGGCCGTTGACGACGCAGCCAAGGACAGAAAGCGACATGGGTGTCTTGATATGGCCAAGCGCATCTTCCAGCTTTTGCACCGTGCGGATGACGTCAAAGCCTTGGCGCGCGCAGCTTGGGCAGCTGACGACGCGCACGCCGCGGGTGCGCAGGCCCAAGGCTTTCAGGATTTCATAGCCGACGCGCACTTCTTCTTCGGGTTCGGCAGACAGGCTGACGCGGATCGTATCGCCAATGCCGGCCCACAATAAATTGCCCATGCCGATGGATGATTTTACGGTTCCGCCAATAAGGCCCCCCGCTTCGGTAATGCCAAGATGCAAGGGGCAGTCGACGGCGTCGGCCAAGCCCATATAAGCGGCAACCGCCAGAAAAACGTCCGATGCCTTCACCGCGACTTTAAATTCGTGGAAATCATGGTCCTGCAGCAACTTGATATGGTCAAGCGCGCTCTCAATCAGCGCCTCCGGGCAAGGCTCGCCATATTTTTCGAGCAGGTCTTTTTCCAAGCTTCCGGCGTTCACGCCGATCCGGATCGCGCAGCCATTAGCTTTGGCGGCGTTGACGACTTCCTTCACGCGCGCCGATGAACCGATATTGCCGGGGTTGATACGCAAGCACGCCGCACCCGCGTCCGCCGCCTCCAACGCGCGTTTGTAATGAAAATGGATGTCGGCAACAATCGGCACATTGGCCGCACGGACAATCTGTTTCAGCGCCGCCGTGCTTTCCACATCGGGGCAGGAAACGCGGATGATATCGACGCCTGCATCCTCACACCGGCGGATCTGGTCAATCGTCGCAGCCGCATCGCTGGTCAGCGTATTGGTCATGGTTTGCACCGAGATTGGGGCATTTCCACCAACAGGGACGTTACCGACCATGATCTGGCGGGACTGACGACGCGCGATATCGCGCCACGGGCGAATAGAAGACATTGACGGGTTATAGGCGGCTTGGGATTTTCCCGCAATCATCATCCTGAACTTGTTACAATATGGTGTGCTGGGCCCTATCGTCCGCCTGCCATGGCATAGCCTTAATATCGTATAGGCTATCGCTCTGTACGCGCCCATAGGCCCGACGGGGCGATAGAGAACATAAAGGACGTCATATGAAAAAGCAGATCAGCCGAGTTGTTCTAGCGCTTTTACTGGCAGCAGCGCCGATGCAAGCGCAGGCCAAAAATGAAAAGGCGTGGGCAACCGCAAGCGATGTGGGCGTTGCTGGGTTAAGCTTGGCTGCGCTTGGCCTGCCCATCGTGCAAGGCGATAAACAAGGCGCGTTTCAGGCAGCAGGATCGCTTGGTGCCACTGCATTAGTCACAACGGGACTGAAAAACACCTTCCCCGAATTGCGCCCCGATGGCAGCGACCGGAAGAGTTTTCCATCTGGCCATACCAGCACTGCCTTTGCCGCCGCCGCAACCTTATACAATCGCCAGGGCGCCGACATTGGCTTGCCTGCCTTGCTTGCCGCAAGCTTTGTCGGCTTGGCGCGTGTTCAGGCGGACAAACACCATTGGTATGACGTGGTGGTCGGCGCGGGCATTGGCACAGCATCTGGGTTTTTGATCACGCATAAACGCAGCGCACGACAGGCCGTGGTTTTGCCATGGGGCGACAGCACGAGCGGCGGCGTGAGCGTCGCGATGCGTTTCTGATTATCTTTTGGGTGACCCGCATTTTGGCGATGTCATCTGGTTGCTTTTGATACTATCCGGATTGGTGTAGCATAGCTGCCCACCCCGGAAGTCCAAAAGGAACAGATTGATGACCCCGCCAAAATGGACCCTGTTGATTCATGGCGGCGCGGGCAGCATGGTGCGCTCGAATTTTTCTGCAGAGCAGGATGAAGGCGCGCGCGCTGGTCTATCAACGGCGCTGGAAGCGGGATCCGCTGTGCTTGCCTATTCCGGCAGTGCCATGGATGCAGTTTCCGCCGCTGTCATGGCGCTGGAAGATGACGCACATTTCAACGCTGGGTATGGCGCGGTGTTCACGTATAAAGGTATTAATGAACTCGACGCCGCGATCATGGACGGCAAGACGCTGGGTGCAGGTGCAGTGACTGGCGCGCGCTACACACGCAACCCCGTCCTCCTTGCCCGTGCGGTCATTGAACATAGCCCAAACGTCATGCTGTCGCGCGAAGGCGCAGACGAATTCAGCCGCGAACAAGGGCTGGACCAAGTCGACCCCGATTATTTTGCGATCCCCGAACGCTGGCGCCAGCTGGAAGAGCTAAAGGCGAAGAAGCTGGGCTGGTACGATATCGATATGAAATATGGCACCGTCGGCGCGGTCGCGGTTGATCAGGATGGGAATGTCGCTGCTGCCACCTCGACCGGTGGCCTCACTGGCAAACGTTGGGGCCGGATCGGCGACTCACCCATCATTGGCGCAGGTACTTACGCCGACAATCGCGCCTGCGCAGTGTCAGCCACAGGCGCTGGCGAATTTTTCATTCGGTTGGGCGTTGCACATGAAATCTGCGCGCGGATGCGGATGCTGGGCGAAGATGCCAAGCTTGCTGCCGACCATGTCATAAACGAATTAGGCCAATTGGGCGGCACCGGCGGCGTCATCGTCACCGCGCCCGATGGCACGTCAACATTCAGCTTCAACACGCCGGGCATGTATCGCGGAAAGGCCAGCAGTGCCGGGGAGAAATTTGTTGCTATCTACGGCGATGAATCTGCTTAGTGCTTTGATTTACACGCAGTTGCATCTTATGGACGCTGCATGAAACGCTTCCTTATTTCGCTCGCCCTCTTGTTTGCTCCACTGGCACCTGCCCAGGCTTATTGGGAATATGGCCACGAAACCGTGGCGCACATTGCCCAGGCCAATATGTCGCCATATGCGCGTGCAAATATGCAGCGTCTGTTGAGGGCGGCGCCTATGTTGGGCACGCCAAAATGCGCGATGCGCAATATTGCGGACGTCAGCGTTTGGGCGGATTGCATCAAGGGCGACCGGGTTCGCTGGGGCTATACCAACAGCTGGCACTACCAAAATGTCGACATCTGCAAGCCGTTCGATCTGAAAAGCGCCTGCGCCGATGGCAATTGCGTTTCTGCGCAGATTGACCGCAACTTTGCGCTTCTATCGAACAAGTCCCTGCCCGCGCATGTCCGGTTGGAGGCGCTTGCATTTCTGGTGCATTTTGTCGGCGACATCCACCAGCCATTGCATGCTGGCGACCGGGCCGATCGCGGCGGCAATGACCTAAAAACCACTTATGGTGTGATGCCGGGATATAATCTCCATTCGGTGTGGGACGGGCTTTTGGCCGACCGCGCACTGTCAGCCGCGCCCTTCATAGTCCGCCGGTTTTCCCCAGCCGAAAAAGCAGCAGTCGTGCAAGGCAATGCGCGCAGTTGGAGTGAAGAAAATTGGGCCGTGTCGCGCGACATAGCCTATCCGCGCGCCATGGATGGTGACGCCTGTGGCGCAAAGCCAACCGCACCCGTCATCATTGACGAAGCCGATGTCGCGGCCTCGCGCGCAGCATTGCGCCAACAGGTGGAACGTGGCGGCATCCGTTTGGCGCGGTTGTTGGACGAGGCTTTAGGCTAAGCGCCCCAACCTCCGCGCCATTTCCACCCGCCTTCGGTATGGTTGCGGACGATGACGAGGAAAATGGCAGTCGTGGTCAGCATGAGCCCCACAGTTACAAACGTAGGCATGGCGCCATGGACGTCCGCGAACAGCCCCAAACCCACCATCACCAAAAGATAGACCGCCAATGTTACACAGCCCTGCCACCTGAACGGCAGTCCTGCACCGTAACCGAATTTCTTCGCCCGGAACCAAGGCTCTTTACCCGAAAATAAAGCTAGCATCTCAAGTCTCCTTTGCCGGACGTCCGCGTTTTGGCATTTCACTGACCCCAACCTTCATGCCGCGCTTGGCCAATGCCTCCCGCAACAGCACCTCAATTTCGGCATTGGCGCTCCGGAAATCGGCCGCCGCGCACCGTTCGATGCAGGCAAATAATGCCGGATCGAGCCGGAGCGGGAAGGCCTTTTTGGACGGAGCGGACAATGTGTTGACCTAGCTGTATAAGGTGCCAGCATTGACCACGGGTTGCGTGTCACGCTCACCGCACAGAACAACCATCAGGTTGGACACCATCGCCGCGCGGCGTTCGTCGTCAAGTTCGACAACGTTTTTCGCCGACAGCATCTCAAGCGCCATTTCGACCATGCCGACTGCGCCCTCAACCAAGGTCTTGCGCGCGGCAACCACGGCCTCGGCCTGTTGACGACGCAGCATGGCGCCCGCGATTTCCTGCGCATAGGCCAAATGGGTGAAGCCACATTCGTCCACAGTGATGCCTGCAACGCGCAAACGCTCCATCAACTCCAGCCGCAATTCGGCGCCAACTTGGTCATGATTACCGCGCAACGTCACTTCCTGATGTGTGAAGTCATCATAGGGGTAGCGCGCGCCAATGGTGCGGACTGCCGCCTCAATCTGGGCGAGCACGAACGCCTTATAATCATCCACATCGAACAATGCTTGCGCAGTGTCCGTCACGCGCCACACAACCTGCGCCGCCATCTCAATGGGGTTACCGCGCAAGTCGTTTACTTTGATCTTTTCGGAAATCAGGTTGTTCGCGCGTAGCGATATCTTGGCCTTGGCAATCCAGGGCCAAGTCCACCGCAAGCCTTCGTTCCGGTCCGTGCCCTTATATGCTCCGAACAATGTCAGCGCGACGCCCTGATTAGGTTGCAGCATGTAAAAGCCGCTCGAGACGAAAAGGAAAATAGCGATGCTTAGCCCCATGCCGAGGAAATCGGCATTCGGTTCATCCGGTATGACACTCGACATCGCCCAGCCAAACCAAAGCATGCTCCCCAGAAGGACGAGCAACATCACATAGCCGTTAAAGCTGCGCGCGGCGACCTCGCGGCTTGCATTCAGATTATTTGCAGAATCATCGGTCATCATAATCTCCCTAAAAAGATGATATCATATTTATATCGCTTTTGGAAAATCACAACAAAAAAGGCTGCGCAGAATTTCGCCTGCGCAGCCCCCTTTTTCATTTGGAAGAAGCGTTATTCGCCGGTCGGAAATCCGCGTTTTTTCATGATGTATTTGACGTCGGGATCACGACCACGAAATGCGCGATAGGCCGCGATCCGGTCGGTTTCATTTCCAGTCGCCATCAGCATGGAGCGGAAACGCTCTGCCGTTTCCTTGTCCCAGACATCACCCTTTTCGGTGAAGGCGGCCCAAGTGTCGGCATCCATCGTTTCGGACCAAAGATAGCTGTAATAGCCCGCCGAATAGCTGTCGCTGGAAAACAGGTGGTTAAATTGCGGCAAGCGGTGCCGCATGACCATTTCCTTTGGCATGCCAATTTCTGCAAGCGTATCGCGTTCAAAGGCAGCGGGATCGGCCACAGGCTCGCTTCGGTTATGCAATTTCATATCCAATATTGCGCTCGACAGATATTCAACCGTGGAGAACCCTTGGTTGAACGTATCGCTTGCCCGTATTTTCTCCACCAAAGCGGCTGGAATGGGCTCTCCGGTCTTATAATGCTTGGCATAAGTGTTGAGAATATACGGCGTCAGCAGCCAGTTTTCGTTCACTTGGCTGGGATATTCGACAAAATCGCGCGGTGTCCCGCCAAGGCCAGGCCATGTGATGTCGGAGTTCAGATAATGGATCGCATGACCAAATTCGTGGAACAAGGTTGAAGCGTCATCGATGCTGATCAACGTTGGCACGCCATCGGCGCCGGGCACGAAGTTGTTGTTGTTCGACGCCAGCACAATGTTGTTCTTGCCGCCCAAACTGTGCTGGCTGCGATAGGTGGTCATCCACGCGCCTGAACGCTTGCCTGCGCGTGCGAAGTTGTCGAGGTAAAACAGGCCAACGACCTTGCCATCGCGCCTGACTTCAAATGTCCGTACTTTGGGTTCAAACACAGGAATCGTACCGGTGTTTTCAGTGAAGCTCATATCGTACAGCTTGCCTGCGGCATCAAACATTGCGGCGACCATATTATCCAATTGGAAATATGGCTTTACCGCTTCCTGATCGAGGTCATATTTCGCCTTGCGCACCTTTTCGGCGTAGAAGCGATAATCCCATGGTTCGACCGTTATGTTGTCCGCATTGGCAATCGCCTGCATGTCCGCGACTTCTTCACGCACGCGCGCGGCTGCGGCCGGCCAAACCTTCATCATCAGGTCCATTGCTTTATTCGGGTCCTGCGCCATCGTATCGGCCATCCGGTAATGCGCATGGGTCGGGAAGCCCAATATCTCGGCACGTTGCTGACGCAGCTTTAGGACTTCGGCGATGGTCGCGTTGGTGTCATTGGCATTCTTGTTATCACCGCGCTTGGTGAAGGCACGCCAGACTTTTTCGCGCAAATCGCGGCGGGTCGAATTTTCAAGGAATGGCTGTACCGCTGAACGGGTGTTGACGACGGCCCATCCGCTTTGGCCCTTCGCCTTGGCTGCGGCTTGCAACGACGCGACAAAAGTGTCTGGTAGGCCAGCCAAATCGGCCTCCTGCGTGATCAGAATGAAAGTTTCCTCATCCGCAAGCACCTTGTCGGAAAAAGCGGAAAACTTCTTCGATAGGTCGGTCTCAATGCGGATGACTTGCGCTTTCTGTGCCGCATCCAACATCGCGCCATTGCGGACCAATCCGTCATAGGTCCGCTCCAACAGCCGCATCTGCTTGGTATCGAGACCCAGATTGGCGCGTTGGTCATATAAATATTTCACACGCTGGAAATACCGCGCATCCAACGCCAATTCGGAGAAGAACGCACTCAGCTTTGGTTCCCACTCGGCCTGAATTTTGCGCACTTCGGGGGTAGACAGATTCGAGGAATGGACACCCCAAATGGAGAATAAGCGGCCGATCTTTTCCCCGGACAGCTCGCTGGCGGTGATCGTATTGTCAAAGGTGATGGCTCCGGGCTTTGCAAGCATGGCTTCGAATTCAGCCTTCGACGCAGCCATCGCGGCTTGGAATGCTGCGGGGAATTGCGAGACCTTCACCTGATCCCATGGTGGCACGCCATCATAAGGTCCCGTCCATTCCTGCAGCAATGCGGGTTCATTCGCAGCCTGGCTGGCATTCATTTTTTGTGTTTGTGCAACCGCTGTCATTGATACTCCTGACAATATAAGCGCCGCTGCGCTCATCATGATGTGATGTCTTCTCATCTAATTTTGCTCCTTTGAGTCATGCCGCGGCGATGCTGGCGCTTCATGCACAAGGGGATAGCGCATCGTGCAGCGTAAGCAAACCTCCTGTCCGCCAAAACTGTTTCCTCCAATATGGAGATAATTTGGAGATAAGTTTTACAAATGAACTGTCATTTTTTTCGTGCGTTCACAAAAGCATAATCTTATCATACAGTTGTTTGAAAAATATGCCAGACCTCTCAATTCCTAGCCGCACGGGCCAAAACGGACGCATTGCGATGATCGCCGGGGGATCATTGGAGCGAGATACCAAACTTGCGTTGCTGGCAAAATTGGCCGGTTGCACGCCGTTGCCAATGGAAGATACGCAACCTGCGGATTTTCTGCTGATCGACCTTTCCTCCGAAACGGAGAGACTCAGCGATATCATATCGCGGATAACGCATTATCTGCAAACACATCGCAGCACTGCATTGATTTGGTCCAAGATGGAGTCGCTGGAAGAAGTTTATGCGGCGTTTCCGCACGGCCAATGTCACTTTCTGGTCAATGCGGATGACGTCGAAGCAATGCCTATTTTGGTGGGCGCATTTGGACGAATCAGAATGGATCGATTGCAGGAGAAAGACCAAGAAGTAGAATTCAGATCGCTGCACCGGATCAGCGACGAGTTAGCCGAATTCGCCCGAACGCTGGCGCGGATGGCTGATCCAGAGCCGAAGGATAAGATAAGGGATAAATCGACTGGCTTTAGGGCAGCGCCTTTGGGGGGATTTCAAGGATTCCCGGGCGAGAATTCGGTCGCCAACGATGCCGCGGCGAAGCTCAGTCTGCGCGAAATTATCAAACTGCGCCGGTTACGCGAACAGTTTTTCCCGCCGGACCTGTTTGCAGATCCGAGTTGGGATATCCTGCTTGACCTTAAGGCAGCAGCGCAAGAGGGGCAGCGCGTATCCGTATCCAGCCTGTGTATCGCCGCTGCGGTGCCGCCGACGACAGCCTTAAGATGGATTTCTGCGATGACCGAAAGTGGCATGCTCTTGCGGCGGCAAGACCCAGCCGACGCACGGCGCGTGTTTATTGAGCTTTCCTCCGAAACTTCCGCGAAAATGGACGATTATTTTGCAGCGATCGGCGCGCGCTTTTCGCCTATCATTTAAATGGCCTTGCCAAATGTGTTTCGCTTTGGCAAAGGCCCGTCTCCCGAGAGGGGCGCTTAGCTCAGTTGGTAGAGCATCTCGTTTACACCGAGAGGGTCAGCGGTTCGAGCCCGTTAGCGCCCACCATATTTCTCAATGGCTTAAATGCCATGATCTCAGCGGAATTTCCCCACCAGCAATCACAGAGCACGTCACCTGCATTGTTTCGATGCGGCGATGTTTTGGGCTTGCTGCTTCGGTTGCCCATCGCTGCGCCGATTCGCCCACCCGGCGCATTGTACGGCGCCGGGTCTGTTGCTGCAAATATCAGACTTTGGCTTTCAAGCTCTCTGCGACTGTGACGCCATGGCGCTCGAGCGCTTCCACAATCTTGCCTGCGCCTTCATATTCGCCCCAGAACATGGGGCCGCCGCGATAAATCGGCCAGCCATAGCCATAGATCCAGACCACATCGATGTCGGATGCGCGCTGGGCTTTGCCTTCTTCAAGGATTTTGTAGCCTTCATTGACCATAGGGTAGAGCGTGCGTTCGACGATTTCCTGGTCACTAATCTCGCGCTTGGGCAGATTTGAAGTGGCGCGGAATTCCTCGATAATCGCCAGCGCCTCGGCACTTGGCGTGCCGACACGTTTTTCATCATAATCGTAAAAGCCCTTGCTGTTCTTCTGACCAAAAAGGCCAGCCGCACATAGCGCGTCGCGGATGGTCTCGACCTTTGACGGGTCACGATGCCAGCCAATGTCGAGGCCAGCCAGATCGCTCATCTGAAACGGTCCCATGGGCATGCCGAAATCGGTATGCACCTTGTCGATCTGAGCGGGCGTCGCGCCCTCCAACAGCAATTGCATCGCTGGCTCCTGACGCGTGGACAGCATCCGGTTGCCGATAAAGCCATGGCATACGCCAGCGACTACGGCCACTTTGCCGATTTTCTTGCCAATCGCCATGGCCGTGGCCAGCACGTCTAGCGCGGTTTTGTCGCCACGCACGACCTCCAGCAATTTCATGACATTCGCAGGCGAGAAGAAATGCATGCCGACGACATCTTGCGGACGCGCGGTGCTGGCGGCGATTTCGTCAATGTCGAGATAGGATGTGTTCGACGCGAGAATCGCGCCGGGCTTGCAAATGTTGTCCAGCTTTCCAAACACGTCTTTTTTGACTTCCATGCTTTCATAGACGGCTTCGATGACAAGGTCGCAGTCGGCCAGATCATCGAGCGTCAATGACGGCGTCAGCAAGGCCATCATTTCCTCTACATGCTCAGGCGAGAAGCGTCCCTTGGCTGCACTGTTTTCGTAATTTTTGCGGATAACGCCAACGCCGCGGTCCAAATTTTCCTGCACCATTTCGACGATGGTCACGGCAATGCCCTTTGACAGGAAATTCATCGAAATCCCGCCGCCCATAGTGCCCGCACCAATCACGCCGACTTTCTTAATATCACGCAACGCAATGTCTTTAGCCAGCCCGTCAATCTTGGCGGCTTGGCGTTCGGCAAAGAACATATGACGCTGCGCCGCAGATTGCGATCCGCCCATCAGCTTCAAAAACTCCGCACGTTCGAACTTCATACCTTCGTCAAAGGGCAACCGCGTTGCCGCCTCGACACAGGCAAGATTGGCATAAGGCGCATCAAAGCCTTTCCACTTTTTGGCATTGGCTGACTTCAATTGTGCGATGATCCCAATATCACCCACCAGCGGACGATCCCGCGTTGACCGTGGGCCAATAGCGATCAATTCGCGTGCATAAGCAATGGCGTCGTCGGCAAGGCTGTTTTCACCCGCCAACCGGTCGACCAAACCAATCGACGCCGCCTTCGTCGCCGACAAAGGCTCGCCAAGCGCACACATGGTGGCGGCGGCTTCGACGCCGACGACGCGCGGTAGCCTTTGTGTACCTCCAGCGCCCGGTAAAAGGCCAAGCGTAACCTCTGGCACACCAAGCCGCGCGGACGGCACGGCGATGCGGTAATGGCACACCAGAGCGGTCTCCAGACCTCCACCAAGCGCCGTGCCATGAATGGCAGCGACAACAGGTTTGCCGGCAGCTTCAACCATGGTCAACACGGCGTTCAAATCCGGGCCTTGCGGTGGCTTGCCAAATTCGGTGATGTCGGCACCGGCGATAAAGGTCGATCCTGCACAGCGCAGCACAATGGCTTTTACATTATCATCCGCCAGTCCCTGTTCGAAACTGTCTTTCAACCCCTGCCGGACATGCCAAGACAAAGCGTTGACGGGGGGATTGTCGACAAGCACCAAAAGGACGTCGTCAAATTTCTGTGTGGTTACTGATTGCACGGGCAACTCCTAATTTTTAAGGTTCGGCGCGTTTGCCGGTTGTCGAGTGATGAAGGAACTGGCGGCAGTCGTAATATGTTTTCTGTAGGCTTTGCAATCCTGCTGCTCAAAGCTTTCCGACGTCGTACAATTTACGCTTGGGCTTTTAGGGTTTGGATGATTGCCGAAAAATCGCGGGCACCATTTCCGGCTTCGTCAAATTGGGCGTACAGTTCTGCCGCCCGCGCGCCCATTGGCACATCGGCGTTGACTGACTGCGCGGCCTCCATCGCCAGCTTCAGGTCCTTCAGCATGAGCGCGGTCGCAAAACCGCCCTGATAATCATTGTCCGCAGGCGATGTTGGCCCAACACCTGGAACCGGGCAATAGCTGGTCATCGACCAGTTTTGACCCGAGGCTTTGGACGAGATATCGTAAAAAGTCTGGAGATCAAGGCCAAGCTTTTCCGCCATAATAAAGGTCTCACAGGTCGCTATCATCGATGCTCCCAGCAGCATGTTGTT
>NZ_CAMDCK010000028.1 GCF_945890115.1 Sphingorhabdus sp. EL138 | reverse complement strand
GTCCACCCCCCCATGCCCAGCCAAGCGGCGGGAACATGTACGAAGATGATCTTAACAGTATCGCCCATGAGACGTTCTGTTGGCGTAAAAAACACACCCCAAATGCAAGCGCCGAGCACGAGCATGATCCCTGGCCAAAATAATGCTGGCGTAAGCGGCTTTGCGAGACGCAAGAATCGGGCAGGATTGGCAAAGCGATGCATGATTAAGCAGATCCTCTAGCACCGCAAAAGCCTTACGCCAACGGATTTACGATCATCTGCCCATAAGTTTTTGTGCGATATTGTCGTCAACTTTCGCCGGTTCTTTGCCGCCCGAATCCCTTTCAACGCACATAGATACCAACCTCGAAAGCGGAACGGCTGCAATTGCGCCGCGAGCGGTCCGACGGCTTTGCGCCCAGTTGCAGACGTTGCCTGTTGGTTGCTACGGACCTAAATGCAGCCCATCATATGGCCGATTAGTCTTTAAACTGAGCGCATTCGGGATCGGTATCCGGTTGCCGTTTACCTATTGGGCTGTCGGCATGACTAAAGAATGGCTAAACATAGCGACCAGCTAAGATTCCAATGTTAATCGGTCCGCTGGTTTCCAATCGGGCAAGAAGTATTTGTGGTTGCTTGACGGCCCATGGCATTGCTGGTGCGGCCCAGCTTAGCGTCATGCAGCGTTCGTTAATTCAACACAACTTATGGCACGTTGGCCGCTGTGGCGGTCCAGTTGGATGACAATGTCGATCATTGACCGCGCGTAATCCATGGTTTCCTGACGACCAAGACCCAGTCCGGCCTGCATACACATGAAGGCAATTTGTTCGAACGCGCCCTGGGGTGTATTAGCGTGCACGGTGCTGATGGAACCAGGATGGCCGGTATTGATGGCCCGCAAAAACGTGACCGTTTCGCCGCCGCGTAATTCGCCCACAATTAATCGGTCCGGCCGCATGCGCAGCGAAGCGCGCATAAGATCGTCCACCGTCACTCTCGCCTCACCTTGATCGCCGGTCACAGCGACCAAGCCAAGCGCATTGTCGCTGCTCAGCCGGATTTCAGGGGTGTCCTCAATGGAAATGACGCGTTCATGTTTCGGAATTTCCTTTAACAAGGCGTTTAGCAATGTTGTCTTACCGGATGACGTTCCGCCGGAAATGAGGATCGTTTTGCGCGCCGCAACCGCCGCACGGAAAAAGCTTAGATAATCTTGTTCCTGCAAGAGCGACGCAAGCACACAAATATCGTCGGTTACATTAGGGGCCGATGGAAGCGCACTTTGTTCAAAATAGCTTTCCAGCGTCATGTCTTGCAATCGGTGTTTGCGGATTGCGAGCGCAACCTCGCCGCGGGTGGCAGGCGGCAACACCATTTGCACGCGGGCACCGCCCGGCAATATGGCGGCAAGCAACGGACTTTCCCGGCTAACCCCTTGATGGTTGATGCGGGCGATCTGGTGCGCAAGGCGTTCCAGCAACTGGCTGTCTATTTGGGGCGCGTCGTGACGTTCCATCTGCGCCAATCCAAGCCGCTCAATCCATACTTCATGCGGCCGGTTCACCAATATCTCGGTCACATTATCGCATGCCAGCCAATCGCTAAATGGGGCTAGATAGCTGTTGAGATACACATTGCCGGTTTCGTCAGCGATCGGTGCCGTCTGGTTCATGGCGCATCGCCGTCAGTGCCTGAAAAGTCGAGGTCGCGGGCGATGAAGATACGGATGGCCGTGCCTTGCGCAACTTTTACCGTAGGCGGGATGTTGATGTCCCGTTGCAAGGCAATTCCAGCCACGCTTTTGGCATCATCGGCAGTGCGGACGATGACATCATTGCCCCCCTGCTGCAAAAGCCCAAGGCCAGATTGCACAACGGACAACAATATCGCCGAACCAAACCGCTTCAGAAAGTTGCTATCCACTTTACCGCCTAGGCCCGCACGGCCAAGCGGGTCAGTGACGGGCGAGCCGAGCGAAATGGTTACGCCATCGGGGCGAGTCAGCCGTGTCCAAACGATAAACGCGCGCGATTGTCCTGCGGCAAGGCCGGAGCGATATTGCCCAATTAAGCGGCTGCCACTGGGGATGAGCACCCGTCTGCCGTCAAAGCCCATAACGTCGCGGCTGACAACGGCACGAACATATCCCGGCAGATCGGAGTTTATGGCTGTTTCAAGAACGCCTGCGATGATCGCGCCCTGCGGCACCGTATAGCTGCTATTGGCGATACGCACTGCGCGGGCAGGCGCATTTTCAGCTGCTGCAATCCGGTCGGAAAACCTGTCTTCTGCGCTCAAGTCTTCGTTTTTTACACCGGCCAGACCCGGCGTTGGGGGCACCAATGGGACGCCGCCTTTTGTGGCGTCTACGACGACGCCCGGGGATTGAAAGCGGTTAGGACCAGCCGCTGCGGGTCCAACGATGCCCACTGCTGCTCCATTTGGGTTATTAACAGGTGGCGGTACAAGGACGGGCGGCGGTAATTCCGGTGGTCCTGGACGCAACGTCGGTGGCGGCACGAGACCGCCTGGCGGAACAATTGCAGTTGTTGGGGTGGCGGCAGGCTGCGCCGCAATTTGGTTGGCGGCATTCCGGCTGTTGGCCAAGCTGCTAAAGGTCAATATGGCAAGCAAGACAATAGCTGCTACGCCCAATTTCATTCCTGGCGATAGGCCATTTGGCATCGCAACTGGTGACAAAATCATTTGGTTGGCGGCATCAAGCGCGTCTGTGTCCATGGCAGCGCGCGGGTCAACTTTGCCGGATTTGAGCAGGCTCATGGCTTTACCTTCATCGATCTGCAGCCAAGCAGACCGCATTTTTTCTTGGTTGTGCGTTGTTTCGGGGCATCTGCGCCAGGTGTCGGCACGGCATAAGCGTCGTTAAAGATGATCGTGACTTCTGTGCCATGGCGCAACACAAACTGCGGCGCGATTTGCTCCACAACGGTATAAGGCCCGCGCACCGCGAAGTTGACGATGCTTTCGCCGGCATCGGGGGTAATACTGAAAATTGCAGGAGCGCCCGATCCAGCGGCAAAGCGGAAATAGGTGGCTTTACCATCATCAAACACCTGCTCGGGCACATTGGCCTTTGCGCCGTCATAGCTATAGGCGCGGTTCCACAATTCAGGCGGTGTCGCAATCAAAGGCGGTGGCGTTGCCATAGTGTCGGCTGCCATGACTTTCGGCGGGTAGCGGAAACGCACAGCATAAATAATCTGGCTTTGCGGGACACGCAGGCCGGATTTAGCCAGCAGCTCAAGATTGTAACGCCGCACGTTTGTGACGATCGAGAGATTGGTCGCAGGCGGCACGCCCACCGGTTTCAGGAACATGATCGTTCCTGCGCCATTTGGGGTCACCTGCCAGCCAGAAGAGTCACCGATGCCAACGGTTTCAATCTGTTCACCCCGTTCAAATTCAAGCATCATTTGATAACCGGTATGGCCAGTCAGACGAATGATGGCATCGGGATTATAATCAACATAGCGGATATTTGACGCAACCTGCGCGGATGCTGCAATCGGCAGAGTGCCTGCGGCACCTATTGCTGCGGTGATAAGGGCGAGCCCAAGATAATGTCGGATCATGCAACGTTCCTGATGGCTTTAATCGGCGCGCGGACCGCATTCACGGGGCCTCGTGAAATGCGCCGGTCGGAATAATTACTCTGCTGTCCTGCTTGGCCAGCGTCAGCATATACGCGCTGCGGCAGCAATATCCCGCGCCGATTGTCTGGGGTCAAGCTTGCGGTTGCCGCGGCGGAACGTTCAATAGCGCCGACCAGCGACTGCATGCGTTCATTATACACAGGATTGCTTGAAGGCAGCGGTTCATAAGCGACTGGTGCGGAAACCCGATTATCGATTGTGCGATCTTGCCCAAAGGACAAGGTCCATCCGCTTACAATTGTACGGCCAATTCGGAATAATTGCACCGACACCGCCACCATGATGAGCACGATCACCAATATGGTCAAAGCAGCGCGCAACGAAAAAACACCCTGCCCCGCCGACACATACATTTGCGTCAATATGGGCTCAAGCGCCGCCACAGCGCCAACAGACGTCACCATCGCCATGACGGGCACCATCGCCATCATGACCGCCGCACGGCCCCAGCCGAGCGCTAAGCCGCGGGTAGAGGCAAATAAACCCAGCACCGCAAAGACGGGGCCAAGAAGCAAAAGCAAACCCAAGATAATTTTCGCCACGACCAAGACACCTGCCGATGCCAGCACAAGGAACAGCGCGCTAAACAAAAGCATATTGGGGCCAAGCGAATCCTTTGGCGCTACAACAGCGGTGATATTGTTTGCGGTCACAGGAAGTATTGCGGGTTCAGGCGCTGTTGGGTTTGTCGGCAACATCTGTTCCGGTCGCGCGTCAAATTCAGTCCAGGCATCGGCTAAGTCGACCATGCGGCCCGACAACATATCGACACGTTCGGTAATGCCGCGCAGATCGCCATCATTAGGGTCAATGGCGCGCACGATTTCCTGCGGCCCGTCGGTCAACACGTCGTAGACCAAAACCTGATATGTCGCCCAGTTACTGGTCAACGCCAGCACGGCGCCAATCATGATCATGCGCGGCATCATTTCGCCAACGTTAAGTGCGGAACGTCCAAATATCAGCCGGTAGCCGATGATCGCGACGTAAATCGTCAGCGCAATCGTTAGGGCAAGATTAAACACACTGCCTGGACCAAGCAAATTGGCATAGCCAGCCTGCACGGTCGATTGGATGTAACAATCGACAGCGTTCACCATCGTTTCCGCCGAACCCGCTGCAGGGTTGAGGGCAACGCAATTTGCCATCAGCTGTGCATTCCCGGCCTGCTTGCGGCCGACAACGGGGCCAACGCCCCTTCCTGCGCTGCCTGCAACAATAACGGCATCCATTCGGACGGCGCATCACCATGATCGCGGCGAAGCGCATCCAGTATCCGAACGCTGGCTTCTCGGCCGGACAACACGGTTATCGCATCAGGCATATTGCCCATGTCCAGACGTGCGACGACGCTGTTCCCGCCTTGCTTAATCAAAACGCAGCGTAAATGTTCGGGCAAGGAGCGTATGAGATCAAGCTCATGCGCCGTCAAGCCAAAGCCACCGCAATAATCCGACGCTTGCGCCTTGGGATTGCTCATGAACAATTGCGTGGCGGATTGTTCAATGATG
The DNA here is from genome assembly GCF_945890115.1 of Sphingorhabdus sp. EL138. GTDB lineage: Bacteria > Pseudomonadota > Alphaproteobacteria > Sphingomonadales > Sphingomonadaceae > Sphingorhabdus_B. Next base: position 8,489 of record NZ_CAMDCK010000028.1, on the reverse strand, counting down.
GTGGCGGCAATCTTGCTTTCAATCGCGTCGCTTGCGCTTTGTGTGGCAAAACCAACCACACCATTGCGTTTGCGAATGGTCTTCATCCAATCCTTCAGCCGGTGGACGAAGACGTCGTCATCAAGCGCCTTCCATCCTTCGTCGATTACAATCATCGACGGGCTGCCGTCCAAGCGTTCATCGACGCGGTGGAACAAATACATCATCGCGGGCGTCCGCAAGGCTGGGTTGTCGAGCAATGCCGTCATGTCAAAGCCAGCGGTTCTTGTATCGAGGGTCAACTGGTCTACCGGGTTATCGAACAACCATGCATGCTCACCTGCGCCATACCAAGGTGCAAGGCGCGATGCGAGATCGCCACGGATAGGACGCGCGCCACCAGCGAGCAGTTCCACCAAATATCGTAATTGGCGGTATTCGGCTGGCTGGCTGAAATTGGCATCAACCGCGCTGGAGATAATCGCGTTTTCATCAGCAGTCAGTTGCCCGCCCGCTGGCGTTAAAATCTGCGCCAGCCATTGCCGTAAAAATGCCTGATTTACAGCATTTTCAGGTAGTTGGAGCGGGTTGAAGCCAGTTGGTGTGCCGGGCCGCAAGACATCATAATGCCCACCAATGGCACGAATGAAAATCTCGGCGCCGCGATCCTTGTCAAAGAAAAAAGTGCGGGGATAAAATTTCTGCGCCTGTGCAATCAGGAAATTCAGCACAACTGTTTTACCAGAACCCGATGGCCCAATCAGCGTGAAATTGCCTAAATCGCCGCTGTGCAAGTTAAAGAAATAGGGCGTGCTTGATGTGGTTTCAAGGACCGTGATGGGTTCACCCCATGGCCCGCCAGCAGGCACGCCAATCGGAAAGCCATGGAGCGAAATGAGGCCGGACAAATTGGCTGTCGACACCAATGCCTTGCGCGCAATGAAATCTGCATTGCCCGGAAACTGGCCCCAAAAAGCGCTTTCAAGATTGAGATCCTCACGCACAGCAACGGCGCCAATATCGGCCAGCGATGCCTGTACATCGGCAACGGCGGCATCCAACGCGGCTAAGGTCGCCGCGCGAACATGGACAGTCAAATGATGCTCGCCATAAGCCGCAGCGCCGCCGGTAAGGTCATCCTTTGCACCCAAAAGGCCTTGGCGCAGCGTTGTGGTTTCGTCCGAAGCCGCACGCAAGCGGCGAAGTGCAAGCCCGATGCGCTCATCTGCAATCTGCCGGTCAATGAAAGCAAAGCTCTCGGTCATCGTCAGCTCATGCGGCAGGCGCAACAGATTATCGAGCATACCAGGTGCGGTATGGGCAGGATAATCCTTGATGGAGACGATGGCGCCAAAACGCGACGTGCCGGCGCTTGCACCTTTCAATTCCAGAGAATCAAGGCCAAAGCTGATCCGCTTATAGGGGAGATATTGGCCGGCGTCGCCAGTGGGTTCCAGCACAGGCTGCATTTCGCCATTGTACAGCGCCGATAGTATTTCAAGGGGTTCGGAACAGATGCCACTGGCGCCGCGGTAGCGGCCCAGCAGGCGCGGGCCATAACGGGTGAGGGCGGAGAGCAGGTTGGTGCGCGCCGCATCCAATTCGCGCAATTCACGCGCTTGGTCCGCCAGCCGTTCGACGCTTTTGCGTGCACCATTGCCCCATTTGGTAAGGCGGTCAAAAAAGCCAATCTTTCCGCGGGCTGGCCGACGGACTAGCATCAGCACTATGTCGTTAACGTAGAGCCTTTTGCCACGCAATTGCTGCTGCCACGTATCGTCGAGGTCGCGGACAAAACCATCGGGTTGAACGCCTGATAATTCGGCAGTCACCTGACGGCGAATGACGTGGCAGTATAATATCAAATTGGAGTTCGCGATGCCCCGCATCACAACATCACGCACGGCCGCCATATGGTTCAGCGTTTCGCTATCGGCCGTTTCAAAGGCAACGCCGTCGACCTGGATCATCTGGATTAGGTCGCCGCTGCGGGTCATAACCGTATGGTCATCCAAATGCCCGGCATATGGCAGACGGTCCCCTGCGCATGGGTCCAAAGCTGCTGCTTTTTGGGCGACCGTCTTCATGGATTAAGGCCGGTAACTGTTGCAGCGCCAAAGATCATGCGTCCGCGTGCGACCGCAACGGCTTATTTTCGTAATCCAGAGATCAAAAATCCGGGGCTCCCGCAAACAGGCCATATAGCCAATAGCATGGATGACGGCGGCTGCCGGAATCGCCCAGAATGAACGTGTAATCAGGAAAATTTCGGTGGTGACGACCAGATTGATGACAAAATAGCTATAGGTGACGCCCGCGAACATCTGCGGCTGTGTCAATGCTCGGAATATCGGCGTCCGGTTAAGCGTGGTCATACCTTAACCGCCAACTGCAGCGACACGAATACCCGAGACAATCGCTGTGGCGCCAAAGAGAATGAAGCAGCCGATAATGACGGTCGCACCAAAGCGCCAGTTCATGCGTCCGGTCAGCATCATCAGGCCCACAACCGCAACGGCGATGACGGCTGCTGTGGTTGCGACATTGCCCAGCAGTGTGCCCTGTATCCAGCTAAGCGCGTTGACGATTGGCCCCGAACCCTGCGGATCGACATTCGCCACCTGCGCCATCGCGTTTTTTGGAATAGCCAAAGCGAGCGCAGCACAAGCAAAAAAGCGTTTGAATCTATATGTCATCATGAACCTCAATATCCTGCGCGATAGGCCGACGTTGCCGACAAGCGTTGCATTATTTGGCGGACGTAATCTTGTGTTTCGCGGTACGGCGGAATGCCACCATATTTTATCACCGCCCCTGGTCCAGCATTATATGCAGCCAAAGCCAGCGGCACGTTATTGCCAAAGCGTTCAAGCTGCTGGCGCAGATAAGCGGTCCCGCCAACCACATTCTGTTCCACATCGTGCGGGTTACGCACGCCCAGCTGCCGTGCAGTCCCTGGCATGAGTTGCATCACGCCCATGGCCCCCGCGGTGGAAAGGGCGCGGGGATTATATCGCGACTCCTGCCAAGCAACGGCGTCGACCAGATTGCGGTCAATGCCGAAGCGTGTTGCCGCAACCTGAATATGCTGCCGCACGGCATTTTGTGATTGGGACGAATTGGATGCGGAATCTGCCGTGGGACTATATCGACGTTCAACAGCCGCCGACGCGTCCGCCCGCCATGCCGGCTGGGATATTTCGACGAGATTGCCATTTTGTTTGCGTTCAAAAACGTTTGCGTGCGCCCCCGAACAAAGTCCGGCGAGAGGAAGAACTGCAAAAAAAGGGAGAGCGAAGCGCCTGTTGACCATAATCCCAGCCTAAATCACGCTTGATACCATGCCGCTGACTAATATCCTATCCCACCCATCGCAACAAAAAAATTCATTGTTGGGGATGGGAAAAAAGTATAAGGAAGTCGGATCATTTGACGGCGTTACATAATTACACATTTGTGGCAACGGCGGTGGGAACCACGGCGTTTCCGTAACTTGGAATCGGCCCTATGGTTGGGGAGAGAGTGTGATGACGCAAGCTGAATGCGCGGCTCTGGAAGAGGCAAAAAAGGCGGATAGCTTCCCAGATACATTCGCTGCGCCGCAGGGAACGGCGGGAGAAAAATCGTCCGCTCATTTTGCAATCCCCGCCGCCTCATTGGTGCTGGCCGCATGTGGCGGTGGAGGAACGGACGACAATCCAATAAGCTCTGTTTTGGCACCAACTGTGCAAGTCGCGAAGCCTGCGACAGATGGCGAAGCAGCCCGTTTCATTTTGAAGGCCAGCCTTGCGGCGACCGAACCCGAAATCGCGGACATTCGATCTGTGGGCTATGTGGCCTGGCTCGACAAGCAGATGGACATTCCGATCAGCCAGACAGGCGTCGCCTGGCTGTCGTCGCGGGGTTACGATCAAGTGACGGCCGATGAATTTTATCATCGAGATTCTTTGGCTGACTACATGGCCTGGAACCAGTTGATTACTACCCCCGACCCCGTTCGCAAAAGATTGGCCTACGCGCTTTCCCAATTTTTTGTCGTATCCACCAACGGTATCGAAATAACATGGCGGTCGAATGCTATGGCGGCATATTGGGACGTTCTCAACCGCCACGCTCTGGGTAATTTCCGTCAGTTACTGGAAGATGTAACGCTCAACCCCGCAATGGGTGTTTACCTGAGCACGCTTGATAACAGGAAAGAAGATACGCGGACTGGTCGCGTGCCCGACGAAAATTATGCGCGTGAAGTCATGCAGCTTTTCACCATTGGTTTGAATGAGCTTAATAATGACGGCACCAGAAAGACTGGCACCACTGGCCAGCCCATCGAAACATATACTAGTTCCGACGTGTCGAACCTCGCGCGCGTATTTACCGGTTATAGTTACGACTATTCGAATTTGGTCAGAACGCCCTCCGTCCGTTTTCCATCACAATTAGTCGAACCCGTGGAATCTGTAATCAGGCCGATGACAAGCGATACGACCAGATGGTCAAGGCCACAGACCAGCAGCGAACATTCCATGCTGGAAAAAACATTTCTGGGCACAACTATTCCGGCCAACACCGATGCACCAACATCCATGAAACTGGCGCTGGACACACTTTTCAACCATCCCAATGTGGGCCCGTTCTTTTCAAAACAAATGATCCAGCGTTTGGTGACGAGTAACCCCAGCGCTGCCTATGTTGACCGCGTTGCCAAGATATTTAACAATAATGGTGCGGGCGTTCGTGGTGATCTGCGTGCGGTATTCAAGGCCATTTTGCTTGATGACGAAGCGACAAATGCTGCCGGGCTAACGTCGCCGACCTTTGGCAAAGTTCGTGAGCCGGTATTGCGCTTTATACAATGGGCCAGAAATTTCGGTGCCACATCGCGAACAGGTAATTGGACCATCGCAAACCTGGCCAATCCCGGCACCAGCCTGGGTCAAAGCCCCTTGCGTGCGCCGTCTGTGTTTAATTTTTACCGCCCAGGTTACGTCCCTGCCAATACCGCAATCGCAACCAACGCGCTGGTCGCACCTGAATTCCAAATCGTTACCGCAGTGAGTGTTGCCGGCTATATCAACTTCATGGCGTCAACCATCGGATCCGTCAACGGCGTGAACAACGACGTCAAAGCCACTTATACACGCGAGTTAGCGATCGTTTCCAACACGGCCGCCTTACTGAACCGGCTGTCCTTGTTATTGTCCGGAAACCAGCTCACCGACACCACCAAAGCAACGATCAAGGCCGCGCTTGACGCGACGACCGTCACGGACACCAGTGCGTTGGCAGACAAAGAACGACGGGTTTATCTGGCAACACTACTCGTGTTTGCCTCCCCCGATTATCTGGTCCAAAAATAGGGAGCGCATCGTGCACATTAGCAAAATGGAAGATATTTCGCGGCGCGCTTTTCTTCGCCGCACTAAACAATTGGCTGTGGCGGGGACTGCTGGGTCTTGGGCCATGGGTCTCGCGGGCATGGGGGAGGCTGCAGCTTTCAGTGCAGGCAATGATTATCGCGCATTGGTCTGCGTATTTTTTAACGGTGGCAACGACCATAATAGCACATTGATCCCCTATGACTCGGCAAATTACGACTTGTATAGCGCCATTCGCGGTGGCGGCCCTGGACAAACGGCAGGTGGCATTACCTTAGCGCGTTCGTCTCTCGCAGCAACGGCCCTCACACCCGCCAACGGCCAAGTGCTAACCAATAATGTGCAATATGCGCTCGCACCGCAAATGACCCGCATGAAAGCCTTATTTGATGCAGGAAAAATTGCGCCATTGCTCAATGTAGGCCCACTTGTTGCGCCATTGACTTTGGCCCAATATCAAAGCAGCAATTTGGTCGCAAACCCCCGGCCTGCGAAGCTGTTTTCGCATAATGACCAGCAATCAACATGGCAGTCATCGCGGCCCGAAGGTTCCACCGACGGTTGGGGTGGCCGTATGGGAGACCTTGCTTTGTCCAGCAACACTAATGCGCTCTTCACCTGTATTTCGGCGGCGGGCAATACCGTGTTTTTGGCCGGAAAGGACGCAGTTACCTATCAAATCTCGCCAACCGGTGCGCCTGCTATCACCGGCCTCAAGGGTCCGTTATTTGGCTCCAGGGCGGGCAGCGATGCGCTTCGCACGTTGATGACGCAGTCGAGCAACAATATGTTTGAAGCTGAGTATAATCGGGTAACACGCCGCTCCATTGATGCGGAAGTTGTTATCAATGCGGCGCTCCAGCCAACATCGCTTGCGACATCATTCCGGCCAGTGTCCGGCACCAACACGCTCGCAGATCAGCTTCAAATTGTTGCGCGGTTGATAGCCGCGCGCCAAGCGCTGGGCGTGAAACGCCAGATATTCATGGTAAATATGGGCGACTTTGACGTTCATGACAATCTGATCATGCGTCAGGCAACGCTCATGGACCTGATCGACTTCGCATTTGACGCTTTCTATCGCGCGACCGTGGAACTGGGCATGGCGGACAAAGTGACTACATTCACGGCCTCCGATTTTGGTCGCACGCTGCAGTCCAACGGTGATGGATCCGACCATGGCTGGGGGTCCCACCATTTCATCATGGGCGGCGCGGTTAACGGCGGTCGCTATTACGGTGTCGCACCACAAATCTCCGTTAGAAGTCCGGACCAAGTCGGTCTTGGCCGTTTGCTTCCAACGGTCTCGGTGGATCAATATGCAGCAACCCTGGCCACTTGGTTCGGCGTTGCGCCTAGCGAATTATCCAGCATCGCGCCCAACATTGGGCGGTTTGACGGCGCCAATTTGGGTTTCATGCAATAACTGCCCAGTCGTCCTAGCGCTAATCCAGCTTATTCGCCGCGCATTGACAGCGTCTGGCAGTTAGCCGCAGCGCTAAATAATGATATACGTAGGCGTGCTTGATGTTCTGACCAAGGACAATTGATTGGATATTGAGAAACGGCACTCACTTAGCGGCGCAGGGCACTTGTGATCAGTGGTTGGAGTTGGAGTTCCAGCGCAATGGACAGTTGAGCTGGATCAAAACCTCGGTTCAGCGGCTCTTCAGTCACAATCACGGCCCAATATCCACGGTCAAAATCTATCCAAGGCGTAAATCCGAACGCCCCGGCTGATGAAATTACAGGACGCTCGTTACAGACAATGCTGTAAGTTGGCGCACTGCATTCTTTCCAGAACCCCCATCCATAGCGCCAAGCAAGACGGTTTTGACTGATGGCAGGTGGAACAGTTCTCATGGGACGTGTTCCAACGCGATCAAGCAGAAAGCCCGACCTATCGCGGAAGATATCACCCTTCAGGATTGCTGCTAAAACTTTGGCATAATCCTCTCCCGTAGAACGCAGGGCGCCCCCATAGTTAGGATTATCTCCACTGCCGATTGTTGACCGCGTTTCGTTGCTGACCCCCAGTCGGTCAAGAAACCGCTCGCGCATTATACCATCCATACTGCGATTACGTGCCGCGATCATCGCCAGCGCCGCAATCTGCATATGCTCACTGCCATAGTTAAACGAGTCGTTTGGCGGCGTATCAGTTCCGCCATCGTGGATCTCTTGAACGCATCTCCTCAACGAATATGACGCATTCCCAATACAACTTTGCTGCTCTGCAGTACCATTAAAGCCGGAGGTGAAGGCAAAGACCTGTTCTATAGTGACCTGACTACGCGGATCGCTCGGGTCACGACGCCAAAAATCTATGTGGGTGTTCACGGGGGTTGATGCAGAAAACACGCCGTCCTCAATTAAAAGCCAAGCAGTAAGGCCCATAAGAAGTTTTGAAGCAGATGCGATAAAAACGGGCCGGTTGGCCGTCATCGAACCACGTTCGTAACGAAACAACACCCCGCGCTCGTCACCTACCAACACAGCCACATCATTAACGGTAAATTGATCAATACGGGCCCGAACCGCCGAAAAGTCGAAACTTGCAGCTGGTGGAGGTGAAGGAGTTGGCAGCTGGGTTGCAGATGGAATATTTACGACAATCGGTGGGGGTGACGCAGATGGTTCACCTCCACAGGCCGTTAAAATCATAAAGGCGAAGACCATTAAGGGCATACGTATCTGCATAGCGTGATTTGTATGCCTTAAGCGCCTTTCGAGGCAAGCTGCTTATAATGCAAATGCCTCTTATCTGTTCAAATTCCAATCTGAACCCGTAACGGTTTCGCTCCTGTTAGCACTAGCAGCACGGAGGCAGAGATGGTGACAACGAAGGCTATGCATGAAACGCAGCTAACCGGACGTGCAGAATAATATGTAAGAGGAGCTGGGGCTGGAATAAGGGGGTATCACCCCGGAGGGGTGTGGTTCGGTAGGTTCTTGAGGGGAGTAAGGGTTAAGAACCAAGCCAATGTGGCGGAGACGGTGGGATTCGAACCCACGATAGAGTCACCCCTATACACACTTTCCAGGCGTGCGCCTTCGACCACTCGGCCACGTCTCCGCATTCCCCTTGGGGACGCACGCCCCTAGCCGCTCCTTTGCGCTTTCGCAAGGCACAGT
>NZ_CAMDCK010000027.1 GCF_945890115.1 Sphingorhabdus sp. EL138 | reverse complement strand
CAGAAGGGCACTGTTCATGCCGCAAAAACCAGCGGCAAGACCAAAAAATTCAAGGTCTACCGTTATGATCCCGATAGCGGCGAGAACCCGCGTTACGACACGTTTGAGGTGGATACCGAAAATTGCGGTCCCATGGTGCTCGACGCCCTGATCAAGATGAAGGGTGAGCAGGATTCTTCGTTGACCTTCCGTCGGTCATGCCGCGAAGGCATTTGCGGTTCGTGTTCAATGAACATCGATGGCAAGAACGGCCTTGCCTGCACGACTGCGATTGAAGACTGCAAAAGCGAAGTGACAATCACCCCGCTGCCGCATATGGAAGTCATCAAGGACCTTGTTCCTGACTTCACGCATTTTTACGCGCAATATGCGTCGATCAAACCATGGCTGCAGACGGTAACGCCCGAACCATCGGGTAAGGAGCGCCTGCAATCGCCAGAGGACCGCGCCAAGCTTGACGGGCTGTATGAGTGTATCTTGTGCGCATGTTGCTCGACCAGTTGCCCTTCTTATTGGTGGAACAGCGACAAGTTTTTAGGGCCAGCCATTTTGCTGCAAGCCTATCGTTGGTTGGCAGACAGTCGCGATGAAATGACAGGTGAACGCCTCGACGAGCTGGAAGATCCATTTCGTTTGTATCGCTGCCACACAATCATGAACTGCGCGAATGCATGTCCTAAGGGATTGAACCCAGCCAAGGCCATTGCGGAAACGAAAAAGATGGTAGCAGAACGCCACTTGTAGGCGTTTAGGTTACATCAAAAGCCTTTGACCGTTTAGGATTGCCGTTGGACAAACCAGCCTTTAACAGCAGCCCTGACCCTGATAATCCCGGGTGGCTGAAATGGCAGATGACAGATGCCAGCCGCTACAACGGTACCGTGCTTGGCAAAATGCTCGTACGGCGTGAGGGGGATAATGATGTCCGGTTACGAATGTTTCCGGAGCATCGACATACGAACCTTCAAAACTCTGTGCACGGTGGTGTCACGCTCGGGTTTATTGATGTGTCGATGTTTGCAGCTTCGCGCATGTTCGGCCTGATAGAGGCCGGTACCGCTGTAACCTTGGACCTATCGGTGCAATTCATGGGAGCAGGCGTCATTGGAAAGCCGCTTGAAGCAGAGGTTGAGCTGCTGAAGGAAACAGGCCGGTTGCTTTTTCTCCGCGGCGTCGTCACACAAAATGAAGGTCGGATTGCCGCATTTTCTGGCACCATCCGTAAACCGACAAAAAAATGATCTTATCACGCAGAGACGCTGAGGACGCAGAGTTTCCAAGCAGCCTGAACACTCCGCGTCCTCAGCGCCTCTGCGTGATCCAAAATGGCGTGGCCTATGGTTGATGTTACCGATAAATATGTCGCGCTGGTTGCCGCAAGCGAGCTAAAAGCGGACGCCGACCAAGCGAGTGCAGTCGCGGCGCTTGCCAAGGTGCAAGCTGAGCTGGAGGCGGTTCCACCGCGCGACAGCACGATTTTGCGCTTCTTGCGGCGCAAGCCTGACCCTGCCCGTGGGCTTTATCTATGGGGCGGTGTAGGGCGCGGTAAATCCATGCTGATGGACCTGTTTTTCGACAGTGTACAAATCCAGCATAAGCGCCGCGCGCATTTCCATGAATTCATGATCGACATTCATGCGCGGCTAAAGGCCGAGCGTGTGAAGGAAAATGGCGACCCCATCCCCCCCATCGTCGCAGCGCTGGCCGCCGAAGCGCGGTTGTTGTGCTTTGATGAAATGGTGGTGAACAATATGGCGGATGCGGCGATCATGTCTCGGCTCTTTTCCGGCCTGATTGCGGCGGGCGTTACCGTTGTGACCACATCGAACCGCCACCCTGATGATCTGTACAAAGATGGCCTGAACCGGCAATTGTTTTTGCCCTTTATAGCGCTGGTGAAGGAAAGTCTTGATATCATCGCGCTGGATGGCCCGACCGACTACCGACGCGATCGTTTGGGGGGAGCCAAGACATGGCTCGTTCCCAATGGCCCTGCGGCAACGGAAGCCTTGTCCGAAACCTTTTTCCGCATGACCGACTATCCACCCGAAGACCGCGCGCATGTGCCGACCTTGGAATTGGACGTTGGCGGCGGACGCATGTTGCAGGTACCCAAGGCGCTAAAGGGTGTGGCGGTATTTTCGTTTAAGCGCCTCTGTGCCGAAGCACGCGGGGCAGCAGATTATCTTGCCATCGCCCGACGTTTTCACACGGTCATCATGGTCGGCATACCCGTTTTGGGACCCCATAATCGAAATGAAGCTGCGCGTTTCGTGACGTTGATAGATGCGTTGTACGAATATCGCGTGAAGTTTCTGGCGAGCGCGGATGCGGAGCCCGACCATCTATACCCGCAAGGTGACGGGCGGTTTGAATTTGACCGCACCGTATCGCGCCTGATGGAAATGCAGTCCGAGGATTATCTGGCGGAGGGGCATGGTCCGCGCTAACATCGCGATACGAAGGAGAGAGAGATGATCGGGCACAAAACATGGTTGTTCGCTGGCTTATTGGTTATGGCCAGTGCCGCACACGCGCAGAAACTGGATCCGAAGCAGGCCGCCGAACGGGACCTGTTTGCAAAGATTGTCGAAATTCCGACGGTCGAGGGGCAACCTGCAGAATTTAAAAAGCTGACCAGCCTGTTGACCGCAGAATTCCGCAAAGCCGGAATTACAAATGTTGTCGTCAAGGATCATGACAACACACAAACATTGATTGCGCGCTGGCCAGCTGCCAAACCGTCGGGCAAAAACCCCATCTTGCTGATGGCGCACATGGATGTCGTTGCGGCCAAGGCAAGTGATTGGAAATATCCGCCGTTTCAATTCCGCGAAGAGGGTGGCTATTATTTGGGGCGCGGATCGAATGACAATAAGGCCGCGTTGACCGGCATTGTCCTAGCCTTACAATATTTGCGGGCCGAAAAATTTGCGCCGACGCGGGACATCATCGTCCTGTTCACCGGGGACGAAGAAACCGTCGGCAATGGCGCCCGGCGGGCGGCAAGTGAATGGCGCGACCTTATTGATGCCGAATATGCGTTGAATGGTGATGCAGGTGGCGGGTCGGTATTTCCAGACGGGCGCGTCGAAGGCTTCGGCATTCAGATTGCCGAAAAAACCTATGCGGATTTCCGTCTAACGGCAGTCAATCACGGCGGGCACAGCAGCGTGCCGCGTCCTGATAACGCCATCTACGCGCTCGCCTATGCCTTGACGGCGGTTGAGCGGCACCGCTTCCCCGCCATGATCAACGCCGCCACGCGAGCCAGTTACGACATGCTCGCCAAGGGCGATAGCGGCCAATATGGCGAACTGGTGCGCCGCTTCCTCGCCGACCCGCAAGACCGCGAGACTGCCGATTTACTGGAAGCGATGGACCCCGGCAGCACGCGGACACGGTGCGTTGCGACCATGCTATCGGGCGGGCATGCGCCAAATGCCTTACCACAAAAAGCAGAAGCCAATGTGAACTGCCGTATTTTTCCAAGCGTCAAAATCGAAGAGGTCCGTCAACAATTGCAGTCGCTAGCAGGGCCAGATGTAACCGTTTCCGCCGTTGAGGGATCGCAGACCCCCGAAACTGCACCATCGCCGATGCGCGATGACATACTGCAGGCTTACCAGGCCGCGGTTGCCACACGCTTCCCGAATGCGCCCGTTCTGCCGTTCCAGTCCGCTGGCGCAACCGATGGCGCATTTTTACGCGCCGCTGGTATCCCCGTTTATGGCTTTGGCGGCTTGTGGGGCATCGTTGGTCAGCGGGAAGGTGCCCATGGGTTAGATGAACGCGTCTGGGCCGAAGGCTTTCACGGCCAAGTGGCCATCTGGATGGAGATGTTGCGGCGGGTAGCTGGTACCTGACGGTTGCCCTTCCCTCCACTAAAGCTATTGCGAACTGTTATCACAAAAACCCTTTGCTTTGAGCCTTTATTGGGTTGTTATCTACAACGATTCGGCGTAACGCCGCCGCAATTCCGCTATTACAGCCTCAAGGGAAGGACAGTTTTTTCATGGCTCGCAAGAAAATTGCACTCATCGGCGCCGGTAACATCGGCGGCACCCTCGCCCATCTCGCAGCATTAAAGGGCCTTGGCGACGTCGTCCTTTTCGACGTTGTTGAAGGTGTGCCACAGGGCAAGGCGCTGGATCTGTCGCAATGCGGCCCGGTTGAAGGTTTTGACGCCACCATCACGGGCACCAATGACTATGCCGATATCGCAGGCGCTGACGTCATCATCGTCACCGCTGGCGTCGCGCGCAAGCCGGGCATGAGCCGCGATGATTTGCTTGGCATCAACCTGAAGGTGATGAAGGCGGTCGGTGAAGGCATCGCCGCCAATGCGCCAAACGCTTTTGTCATCTGCATCACCAACCCGCTCGACGCGATGGTTTGGGCGTTGCGGGAGTTTTCAGGCCTGCCGCATCATATGGTGGTTGGCATGGCAGGCGTTTTGGACTCGGCACGCTTTAGCCATTTCCTCGCGGATGAATTCAAGGTATCGGTGAAAGACGTGACCAGCTTCGTTCTAGGTGGCCATGGCGACACAATGGTGCCTGTCATTCAATATTCTACCGTTTCCGGCATTCCGGTGCCTGACCTGATCGCGATGGGCATGTCCACGCAAGAACGCATCGACGCGATTGTCCAACGCACGCGCAGCGGCGGCGGGGAAATCGTCGCTTTGCTAAAGACTGGTTCTGCTTATTACGCGCCCGCAACCAGCGGCATCGCAATGGCCGAAGCCTATCTTTACGATCAAAAACGCGTCCTTCCCGCAGCGGTCCACCTAACTGGCCAATATGGCGTCGACAATCTCTATGTCGGCGTTCCAGTGATGATCGGCGCAGGCGGCGTCGAGAAGGTTGTCGAAATTGCGCTGGACGACGAAGCGAAGGGCAACCTCGCCGTGAGCGTCGATGCCGTCAAAGAACTTCTGGTGGCGTGCAAGGCCATCGACCCTTCGCTGAACTAAGCGCAACCCAAAAATTTCAGGAGACGTTTGTGAGCATCCTCGTCAATAAACACACCAAGATCATCACGCAGGGCATGACCGGCGCGACGGGTACATTCCATACCGAACAGGCGCTGGCTTATGGCTCGCAAATGGTTGGCGGTGTCACCCCCGGCAAGGGCGGAACGACGCATATCGGTCTGCCAATGTTCGACACTGTGCTTGAGGCCAAGCAAGTGACCGGCGCAGATGCGTCGGTCGTATATGTGCCACCTCCGTTTGCTGCGGACTCAATCCTTGAAGCCATTGACGCAGAAATTGCTTTGATCGTCTGTATCACCGAAGGCATTCCAGTGCTCGACATGGTAAAGGTAAAGCGCGCGCTTTCGGGTTCGAAGTCGCGTCTGATTGGTCCCAACTGCCCCGGCGTTTTGACACCGAACGAATGCAAGATCGGCATCATGCCCGGCAGCATTTTTTCGGCAGGATCTGTCGGCGTTGTGTCGCGGTCTGGTACCTTGACCTATGAAGCGGTGTTTCAGACCACTGCCGAAGGCCTTGGCCAGACGACTGCGGTCGGCATTGGCGGCGATCCGGTTAACGGCACAAACTTCATTGATTGCCTTGAGCTGTTCTTGGCCGACGAGGCCACCAAGTCGATCATCATGATCGGTGAAATCGGCGGCAGCGCAGAAGAAGAAGCCGCGCAGTTCCTGATCGACGAAGCCAAAAAGGGCCGTAAAAAGCCAATGGCTGGTTTCATCGCCGGACGCACTGCGCCTCCAGGCCGCCGTATGGGTCATGCAGGCGCCATCGTGTCGGGCGGCAAGGGCGATGCCGAGAGCAAGATCGCAGCGATGGAGGCCGCAGGCATCCGCGTATCGCCATCGCCATCCTTGCTCGGCAAGACATTGGTTGAGGTGTTGAAGGGTTAAGCATTAACTCCTCCCCGGCACGGGGAGGGGGACCATGCGCAGCATGGTGGTGGGGCACCCGCCAAATAGCGAGAGCTTGAACGCACATGCCCCTCCGTCAGTCCTGCGGACTGCCACCTCCCCGGTTCGGGGAGGATTTGGAGAAGAAAAATGGGCGTAGAAAACCAGGATTTCGAAATAGAGCGCGGGCCGAGCTGGGAGCGCGCCAACTGGCCATTGTCGGCGACAGACGATTTGACCGCGTCGCTTGACCCCACCCAGATGACAATCGAGGTGAAGGCTGCAGCAAAGGCCGCTGGCAAGCCGATGGCAGAGGCCGACGCCGTTGCTGCGGCGAGCGATTCTATTCGCGCGATGATGCTGGTGCGCACATATCGGGTGCGCGGGCATTTAGCCGCCAATCTGGATCCGCTGGGTCTGTCAAAGCAGGATATCCCTGCTGACCTGACGCCCGAATATCATGGTTTTTCAGGCGCAGACTTGGATAAACGCGTCTATGTTGGCGGCACGCTTGGGCTTGAATGGACTACGGTCCGCGAGCTCGTCGATACGCTGCGCGCCAATTATTGCGGGCCGGTCGGCCTTGAATATATGCATATCTCCGACGTCGAAGAGCGCCGGTTCCTGCAGGAGCGGATGGAAGGCAAGGACGCCGCTATCCAGTTCACGCCCGAAGGCAAGAAAGCCATTCTCGGCAAGGTTATCGAAGCCGAGCAGTATGAGAAAGTCCTTGGCCGCAAATATGTCGGCACCAAGCGTTTCGGTCTTGATGGCGGCGAATCGATGATCCCAGCGCTGGAAGCAGTGATCAAATATGGCGGCCAGCTTGGCGTGCGTGAAATCGTATACGGTATGCCGCATCGTGGCCGCTTGAACGTGCTCGCCAATGTGTTGGCAAAGCCCTATCGCATCATTTTTCACGAATTTTCGGGCGGCAGCGCCAATCCCGATGATGTCGGCGGCTCGGGCGATGTGAAATACCATCTTGGCACCAGCACCGACCGCGAATTTGACGGTATCAAGGTGCATATGAGCCTTGTGCCGAACCCGTCGCACCTTGAGGCCGTAAACCCCGTCGTCTTGGGCAAAGTGCGCGCCAACCAGACGGCGCGCGATGACTTGGGCAAGCATGAGCAAGTGTTGCCCGTGCTGCTACATGGCGATGCTGCCTTTGCTGGGCAGGGCATTGTTTGGGAATGCCTCGGCTTCTCCGGCATCCGTGGGTATAATACGGGTGGTTGCTTGCACTTCATCGTGAACAACCAGGTCGGTTTTACCACAAGCCCACAATATGCGCGATCATCTCCTTATCCGTCCGATGTTGCCAAGGGCGTTCAGGCGCCAATTTTCCACGTCAATGGCGACGATCCCGAAGCGGTGACGTTCGCGTGCAAGATCGCGATTGAGTTTCGCCAGACGTTCCACCGCGACATCGTCATCGACATGTGGTGCTACCGCCGCTTTGGCCATAATGAAGGCGATGAGCCCGGTTTCACGCAGCCATTGATGTACAAAGTCATCAAGAACCATCCGGCCGTAAGTGCTCTTTACGCACAGCGCCTTCAAGCCGAGGGCGTGATCGACGCCAATTGGTCAAATGAACACGCGATGCGCTTTGTCCAAGCGCTTGAGCAGGAATTTGCCAGTGCAGCAGACTATAAAGCGAACGCTGCCGATTGGTTCGGTGGCCGCTGGTCTGGCCTATCCAAGCCCGCTGATCCCGAAACGGCTCGGCGTAACGTGCCAACGGGCATGACACGCAAATTGTTCGACAGTCTTGGTCGCACGCTTACCACTTTACCCGAGGGCCACAACATCCACCCGACATTGAACCGGGTGTTGGATGCCAAGAAAACGATGTTCACCTCTGGCGAAAATTTCGATTGGGCAACGGGCGAAGCGCTTGCATTCGGGTCCCTGCTTACCGAAGGTTATGGCGTGCGTTTGTCGGGCCAGGATTCAGGCCGGGGCACCTTTAGCCAGCGGCACGGTGTTTGGGTCGATCAGACAACCGAAGAAAAATATGTGCCGCTTTCGACGTTACCCCATGGGCGCTTTGAAATTCTCGACAGCCCCTTGTCGGAATTTGGCGTGTTGGGCTTCGAATATGGCTATGCCGGCGCGGAGCCGAAAACTTTGGTTCTTTGGGAAGCACAGTTTGGCGATTTCGTGAATGGCGCACAGACGATGATCGACCAATTTATTGCGTCGGGTGAAGCCAAATGGCTGCGTGCCAATGGTCTGGTGATGCTGTTGCCGCATGGATATGAAGGCCAAGGCCCAGAGCATAGCTCCGCGCGGTTGGAACGCTTCCTGCAATTATGTGCGGAGGACAATATTCAGGTTGCCAATTGCACCACGCCAGCCAATTATTTCCACTTGCTGCGCCGTCAAATGGTACGGCCATTTCGCAAGCCGCTTGTCGTCATGACGCCAAAGTCGCTTTTGCGGCATAAGCTCGCGGTTTCCAAGGCTGAGGATTTCCAAGGCGAAAGCCACTTCATGCGGATCTTGTCCGATACGAATGCGCCTGCTGACACGGACGTGAAGCGACTGATATTATGCTCTGGCAAGGTCGCCTATGACCTCATGGAAGCTCGCGACGCAGCGGGTGACAAAAATAGCAGCATTGTGCGTATTGAGCAGTTATATCCGTTTCCGACAGAGCCGTTGATCGTGCGTCTAAAGCGTATGACCAATTTGGAAGAACTGGTCTGGGCGCAGGAAGAGCCGCGCAACGCCGGAAGTTGGTCATTCGTTGACCCTTATTTGGAAGAATGCCTTGCCGAAGCCAATGTTGGCCCGACCCGCGCACGTTACGCCGGACGCAGGGCCGCAGCCGCGACGGCGACCGGTCTTGCAAAGCGCCATCAGGCCGAGCAGGCCGCATTGGTTGCCGAGGCGTTAGGCCAAAATGTCCGCGAAGAAATCCGCCGCCAGCGTTCAGGCAGCAAAAAACCAATCACCCCTACATCCTCGTGAGGATTAGATTATGAGCACTGAAGTTAAAGTCCCCGTATTGGGTGAGTCGATCACAGAAGCGACACTTGGTCAATGGTTGAAAAAGCCGGGCGAAGCGGTGGCTATCGACGAACCGATCGCCAGCCTTGAAACTGACAAGGTTGCGGTCGAAGTGCCGTCGCCTGTTGCAGGCATCATGGGCGCTTATGCCGTCGAAGAAGGCGCGACCGTCAATGTAGGTGCAGTCATCGGCTCCATCGATGCAGGAACCAGTTCGAGCGCGCCTGTTGCCGCCCCTGCCCCCATTATGGCTGTAGCGGCGACCGCGCCTGCGGTGACAACCATCGCTGCGCCTGCCGCTGAAGCAGAAAATAGCGACCTACCGCTTTCGCCCGCTGTGCGCCGCCTTGTGTTGGAACTTGGCATTGACCCAAGCAAGATCAAGGGCACGGGCAAAGACGGTCGCCTGACAAAGGAAGATGTTGTGGCCGCGGCCAAGGGCGTGCCTACGCCATCTGCCGACGCCACCTTCACTGCTGCGCCAACAACCCAAACAACAAGCGCGCGTCAGGAAGAGCGCGTGAAGATGACGCGCCTGCGTCAGACCATCGCCAAGCGTCTGAAGTCCGCGCAAGACACCGCTGCCTTGCTAACGACGTTCAACGATGTCGACATGTCAGCCGTGATGGAAGCGCGTGTGACCTACAAAGATCTTTTTGAAAAGAAGCATGGAGTCCGCTTGGGCTTCATGGGCTTTTTCACCAAAGCCGTCGCCTTGGCCGCACGCGATGTGCCGTCCGTAAATGCGAAGATTGAAGGCGATGAAATCGTCTATCACAATTACCTTGATGTGTCGGTTGCTGTCAGCGCACCCAACGGCCTTGTGGTGCCTGTCGTGCGCAATGCGGACGCCATGAGCTTCGCGCAAATTGAAAAGGCCATCGGCGACTTTGGCGCAAAGGCGAAGGCAGGTACCTTGACGATGGATGACATGTCCGGTGGCACCTTCACCATTTCAAATGGCGGGGTGTTCGGCAGCCTGATGTCGACTCCCATCATCAACCCACCGCAATCGGCAGTGCTTGGCCTGCACCGTATTGAAGACCGCGCCGTTGTCCGCGATGGACAGGTTGTGGTGCGCCCGATGATGTATTTGGCGTTAAGCTATGACCATCGCCTCATCGACGGTCGTGAAGCTGTTACCTTCCTAAAGATCGTCAAAGAGGCGATTGAAGACCCGACCCGGTTGTTGATCGACCTTTAAGGAGCCTAAGCCATGGCAGAACATGATTACGACCTGATCGTTATTGGCGCAGGTCCTGGTGGCTATGTTGCCGCAATCCGCGCTGCGCAATTGGGGCTGAAGACAGCATGCGTAGAAAGCCGCGAGACATTGGGTGGCACTTGCCTGAACGTGGGTTGCATACCATCCAAGGCGTTGCTGCATGCATCCGAAATGTTTCATGAGGCGCAATCAGGTTCGCTGGCGAAATTCGGTATCGATTTTACGGGCGTATCGCTTAACCTCGACCAAATGCATGCCGAAAAGGCGAAGGCGGTTGGCGAGCTGACTGGCGGTATCGAATTTCTGTTTAAGAAGAACAAGGTCGATTGGCTGAAGGGCCATGCGGCATTTACCTCCGCCAACAGCTTGGATGTTGCCGGTAAAAGCTACACCGCAAAAAATATCATGATCGCAACAGGTTCCTCGGTCACGCCATTGCCCGGTGTCGAGATTGACCAGAAGCTTATCGTCGATTCCACTGGCGCGCTTGCCCTGCCAAAGGTTCCAAAACATTTGGTGGTCATTGGCGGTGGGGTTATTGGCCTTGAGCTTGGCAGCGTATGGCTGCGCCTTGGCGCACAAGTCACTGTCGTTGAATATCTCGACCAAATTTTGCCCGGCATGGACAGCGAAGTCCGCAAGGAAGCCGCAAAGATTTTCAAGAAGCAAGGCTTCAATATCCGCACGGGTACAAAGGTCACGGGCGCAACCGTTAAGGGCGGAACGGCAACGCTCACCGTTGAACCCGCTGCGGGCGGCGCTAGCGAAACAATCGAAGCGGATTGTGTCCTTGTCGCCATTGGTCGCCGCGCGAACACCGATGGTCTTGCGTTGGACAAGGCAGGTCTTACCGTTAACGCGCGTGGTCAAATTGAGATAGGGCATGATTTCCAGACACATGTTCTCGGCATCTATGCCGTGGGCGATGTTTGCCCTGGCCCTATGCTTGCGCACAAAGCAGAGGATGAAGGTATTGCGGCGGCAGAATTTGTCGCCGGTCTGACCGGAATCGTCAACCATGACGTCATTCCAGGGGTGGTCTATACCTATCCTGAAATCGCTAGCGTTGGGTTGACCGAAGAAGAAGCCAAGGAAAAAGCGGCTGCGTCAGGTGGTGAAATCAAGGTCGGTAAATTCCCAATGATGGCCAATAGCCGGGCCAAGACCAACCGCGACACCGACGGTTTTGTGAAGGTCATTGCCGACGCAAAAACCGACCGTGTTTTGGGCGTCCACATCATTGCGTCGATTGCTGGAGCCATGATTGCCGAAGCCTGCACTGCGATGGAATTTGGCGCAACATCCGAAGATATTGCTTATACCTGCCATGCCCACCCGACCCATGCCGAAGCATTGAAGGAAGCGGCGATGGCGGTGACGGGCAAGCCGATCCATATGTAATGGTGACGCAAGCGGCCCAAATTGCGCCGTCCATGATTTCATGGCTGGACCTATTTGGTATCGCTGTTTTTGCGGCATCTGGTGCGCTGGCCGCAGCGCATCGGCAACAGACGTTGGTTACTTTTTCATTCTTCGCACTCATTACGGGCGTGGGCGGGGGAACCGTGCGCGACTTGTTAATAGGCGCGCCGGTATTTTGGGTACAGGATTGGCGCTTTGCCGCCACCTGTCTCATCACCGCAGGGCTAGTCTGGATCACTCCGCGCACTGTCTGGAACGACCGCGCGCTCGACTGGTTCGACGCTGTTGGTATCGCGATTTACGCAGTATTTGGCACTTGGAAATCGCTCACTCTTGGGGTGCCTTTATTGCCCGCAATGATGATGGGCGTCATCACCGCTTGTGTTGGCGGCATCATCCGCGATGTCTTGGCGGGTGAGCCTTCCATTCTGCTTAAACCTGAAATTTACGTGACGGCGGCGGCGCTTGCCTCGGGCCTTTTTGGACTGTTAATGTATTTCGGCCTATCAGTATTACCAGCCGCCGGGATTAGCGCGCTAGCAGGCTTTGCCTTACGCGCCATGGCCATTTGGAAGGGCTGGGCCATCCCCGCCTATCGCGGATGATTAACGCAGGCGGTTAGCAAATAGGCGTTTAAGATTGGTTATTTTCGGCTTATCCCATTGAACAATATAGGGATGCCGCGGGTTCTTCGCCATGAAGTCCTGGTGATAGGTTTCGGCAGGAAAGAAGCTGAAGGGTTCAAGCTTTGTAGCAATAGGCTTCTTCCAATAAGCCGCCTTATCCAATTGCGCGATATAGGCGCTTGCCGCATTTCGCTGGGCTGCATTGGCGGGGAAAATGGCCGTACGATATTGGGTGCCACGGTCGGGCCCCTGGCGATTCAATTGCGTCGGGTCATGCGCCACCGAAAAGAATATGTGCAGCAAATCATTATAGCTAACGCGCGCCGGGTCATAATAAATCCGTACCGACTCCGCGTGCTTCGTCTGCCCTGCACTAACAAGATCATAATCAGCCGTTGCCTTTGTGTCGCCTGAATAGCCAGACTCGACGCGGGTCACGCCCTTCACACGTTCAAATACAGCCTCAATGCCCCAAAAGCAGCCACCAGCAAACACCGCCACTTGCTGCGCCTTTGGTTCCGTGATGCGTATGGCAGGCGCGGATATCGCAATACCCTCAGTCGCATGGGCGCTACCGATTGGCGCGCCGATGTTCGATCCGCATGCGGTGGCCAAGCCTAACAATAACCCAATGTTCAGCATATGAAAAATGCGCTTAGGCGATTTACGACCCTTTTTCATGATGCGCCTAAGAGGCTCAGGGCCAAGTCCGACCGCAGAAAGTTCAAAATGCCGTCCATCTTTTATCTCTCTTTTCGGGTGCCCAATTTACAAGCCGCAGCAGCCACGCACGAGAACTCCCAAAAGTTTCAAGCAGAGGCGGGATGAAGCGCAGCTTAACGCGTTCCATCTCCCTTATTTGGCATGCTTAGGTCAGGGCGGCGCAGGCCGCTTGAATACGCAGGCATGCTTCCTTCAAAATATCCGCTGATGTGGCATAAGAAATCCGGAAACCCGGCGATAAACCAAAGGCCCCGCCATGCACCGCGGCAACGCGATATTCGTCGAGAAAATAATCGATGAGATCGGCGTCTGTTTGAATGATTTTGCCTTGGGGCGTTTTCTTACCCATCACGCCCGATGCGTCTGGATAGACGTAGAAGGCACCCTCGGGCGTGGGGCAGCTTAGCCCTGGTGCATCGTTCAACATCGCCACCACAAGGTCCCTACGTTCGCGGAAGGCCGTGTTCCGTTCGCGCAGGAAATCTTGCGGACCGTTCAACGCCGCCAACACTGCATATTGGCTGATCGAGCAAGGGTTGCTGGTCGACTGCGACTGCAAATCGGCCATGGCTTTAATGAGCCACGCCGGACCGCCGGCATAGCCAATCCGCCAACCCGTCATCGCATAAGATTTGGATGCACCGTTCATGGTCAGCGTGCGGTCGTACAAGTCTGGACAGACTTGGAGCATCGTCGCAAACGGCTTGGGCGCGTACCAGATATGCTCGTACATATCGTCGGACAGCAGCATGACATGTGGATGTTTCAGCAGCACTTCACCAAGCGCTTTAAGTTCCTCCGCGTCATACGCCGCACCGGTCGGGTTCGATGGCGAATTCAAGATCAGCCAACGCGTTTTTGGCGTGATGGCGGCATCAAGCTGCTCCGGCGTGATTTTATAATTTTGCGCCGCTGTGGCCATGATGATGATGGGTGTGCCGCCCGCAAATTGCACAATGTCGGGATAGCTCACCCAATATGGCGCGGGGATGATGACCTCATCGCCGACATCAATGGTGGCGACAAGCGCGTTGAACAAAGTGTGCTTACCGCCAGAATTTACAGTGATCTGCTTTGGCGTATACTCGATATTGTTGTCGCGCTTGAACTTGGCGATGATCGCTTGCTTAAGCGGCGCGATGCCGTCGACGGCAGTATATTTCGTCATGCCGTCACGGATCGCCTGAATGGCAGCATCCTTGACGAAGTCTGGCGTGTCGAAATCAGGCTCTCCCGCAGACAGTCCGATGACATCAATGCCTTGCGATTTCAGGTCAATGACGCGGCCTGACATGGCAAGTGTCGCAGAGGGAGCAATCCGCCCGAGGGCAGCCGACAGATGGTCAATCATCATCATACTTTCGCGGAGTTATTGAACTGAAATTGCGTGTCTGCCCCTAATGGCTCATCAAAAGTTACGCAACCCTGTTGGCTCTAATCAATCCGCGCACGCTGTTGCCGACCCAAAAGCCATCAGACAAATCTTCTATTCTCAGATCGGCTTCGAACGCTTTTCCCGACGTAAGCAGTTCACGACGCAATATGGAGGGCAGCAATCCGGTTTCCAGGCGCGGGGTCAATAACTTGCCATCGCGCGCGACAAAGACAGCGGTGATGCTGCCTTCGGTAAGTAAGCCGTCGCTGCCCACAAAAACTACTTCATCGCAATCCGGCCTTGATCTGCGAGCTTCATCGTAAAAGCCCCGGTCGGAAATTTTATGCCGCAGCCGAAAATCACCTGCATCGACGGGTAATGGCATCACACCAACCCGCCACTCGGTTACATCTTCCAGCGGCCAAATCTCAACTGCCTGCGCGCCATGCCGCGATACCATCAGGCGTATTTTTGAGAGACGCTCGAGGTGGAAAATACTGGCATGCAAGCGGTTGCGCAGTTCGTGCCGGTCAAATTCAAAACCAAAGGCCGCCGCACTGGATTTCATCCGTTCAAGATGATCCTCCAACCGCAAGATACCCGTCATGGGTTCAAACCGCATCGTTTCGATAAGGTCAAAACCGTGATTTTCCACTTTGGCGAAATCCCCCTTAGCCAAACACTCGGCCCATTCATCTGCTTCGATGGAATCAGCCACCACGCCAGATCCCAAGCCAAGCGAGAGGGACTTTGTTTCTTCACACACCGTAAATGTGCGGATAGCAACGTTGAATGCCGCGTCGCCATTGTCATCTATCCGGCCGATAGAGCCGCAATATATGCCTCGTGGCGAAGCTTCGACCTCTTCGACCACTTGCATGGCGCGGATTTTTGGTGCCCCGGTGATGGAGCCGCAGGGAAACAATGCCTGTATGACGTCAATGGCATCCTGCCCCTCGGCTAGCACGCCGGTGACCGTGGAGGTCATCTGGTGCACCGTGGGATAGCTTTCAACATGGAAAAGCTCCGGCACCTTGACGCTGCCGGCCGAGCAGACGCGCGATAAGTCATTTCGCAACAGATCGACAATCATCAGATTTTCGGCCCGTTGCTTTGGGTCCATCCGCAAATGCGCGGCGGCCTTTGCGTCTGCGACCGGATCGCTCAGCCGCTGCGCCGTCCCCTTCATGGGCTTTGTTGTTATCCTTTGGTCTTTCAACGCAAAAAAGAGCTCTGGAGAAAAAGACAGATAATGCGTGTGTCCAGTCCAGATTACGCCTCCATACCCAGCGCGGGCACGGGCGCGCAACGCGGCGTATAAAGCCAAGGGATCACCAGTGTAATCAGCCGTCAGCGGGAATGTTAGATTGGCCTGATAGATATCCCCAGCACGGATATACTCCTGCACCTTGGCAAAGGCTTGGCTATAGTCATCGCGCGATATGCGCGGACGCAGTTCAGACAACCACATGCCAACGGGGTCGGGCAACAGTGATGGCACGGCGTCTGCCGATATAGGTTTGAAATCATTGAATAATCCAAACCACGCCAACAATCCGGATGGCGCAGGCATCAGGTTAGGCATGAGATGCGCGCCAGCCTCATAGCCGAAAAATCCGGCTGCATGCAGGCCATCTTTTCGCGCTTGCCGAAGCGTGTCCAGTAAAGCGCTTAGCCCGTCAGCATCATAAGCTGTCAGGACTTCGACCGGATTTATATACAGCCGCGCCGGTGATGCACCGTGCGTCCGTGCATCATCGAGCAGTACAAAAGGCCCCTCCGCAGGGGTCATGCGATACGGGTATTTGGAGCGGGTGAGGGGAATCGAACCCCCGTATTCAGCTTGGGAAGCTGCTGCTCTACCATTGAGCTACACCCGCGCAACATTCGGTATTTTATCCTGTCGGATAGGATTTTGCCAATGCCCAAAATCCTAGCCTTTCAAGCGCTCAGCATGCCAAGTAAGATGCTCACCCATGAAGGTTGAGATGAAATAATAGCTATGGTCATATCCTGGCTGCATACGGATGGTCGCTGGCTGGCCTACCGCTGCGCACTGTTCGGTAAGCAAATGCGTCTTGAGCTGTGCCTCCAAGAAATTGTCGGCGCTGCCTTGGTCAACCAAAAGGTCAGGCAGGCGCGCACCGTCCGCGATCAACGCAACGCTGTCATATGCGCGCCACTGCGCACGGTCCTGCCCGATATAACCGCCCAGCGCCTTTTCACCCCAAGGGCAGTTTAAAGGCGACACGATCGGCGCGAGCGCGGATGTAGAACGGAACCGCTTTGGGTTCCGCAGACTGATGGTCAACGCGCCATGTCCGCCCATCGAATGCCCCATAATCGCTTGCCTCTGCATATCGGCGGGAAAATGTGCCGCAATGATGGCGGGCAGTTCATTTTCGATATAATCTTGCATCCGGTAATGCTGGTCGAATGGCGCTTGCGTCGCGTTCACGTAAAAGCCCGCGCCAAGACCGAAATCATAAGCGGCTTCGGCATCGTCAGGGACACCGTCACCTCGGGGGCTGGTGTCCGGCGCGATGAAGATCAAACCCAGTTCGGCACATGCCCGGCGAAACTCGCCTTTTTCGGTCACATTAGCATGGGTGCAGGTTAGGCCCGACAGAAACCAGACGATTGGAAGCTTTTCGCCCTCTTTATGTGGAGGGACATAGACCGAAAAGGTCATGTCGGTACCAGTGGCCGCCGATGCGTGGCGATACACGCCTTGAACGCCGCCAAAAGCAATGTTGGTGGACACAGTTTCTATGGTCATGCGGGCTCCAATGTCGGGATAGATTTTATGAGAGGGGGATGACGCCAAAAGGTCAGCGCCCGAACAAGGTCATCGAGCGAAAGCCCAAGGGTCGCATTATTGCGCAGCGGGTGGCAATTGATAAGTTCTGCGGCCATCAACGATTCATCTAGGACGAACCGCACGACGCCAGCGGAATCATTGATCGCGGCCAATGCCGTGACCGATCCCGGCGTGATGCCCAGCAAGCGCTCCATATCTTCCGCCTTGCCAAAGCTGACGCGGCCGCAGCCAATTGCCGCAGGCAACGCCTTTAGGTCAACGCGGGCATCTGCTGGAACGGTCACGAGATAATAATCTCCAGCTTTGTCCTTGAGGAACAGATTCTTGGTATGCGCACCGGGGATGGCATCATTATGCGCGCTACTTTCGGCCACGGTAAACACCGCTGGGTGTTCGTGGACTGTATAGGCGACGCCGAGCGCAGCTAGGTCATTATAAAGCTGCGCTTCGGCATCGGTCATAGCTTGAATCTTATCAGTCCGTGACGCGGTGCAAGGCGCACAGCTTGTTGCCATCGGGGTCGCGCAAATAAGCGAGATACATTTTCATGCCGCCGCCTTCGCGAATGCCGGGCGCATCTTCAATTGCCACGCCGCCATTGTCGACGCCCGCCTGATGCCATGCATTCGCGTGCTCCGGGGACATAGCAAAACCAACCGTGGAGCCATTGCCATGCGTTGCGGGATTGCCGTCGATTGGCGGTGTGACAAGAAACATCGATCCATTGTGCATGTAGATCAAACGGCCCTTAGGGTCTTCGAACCCTGGCTTTCCGCCCATGGCGGCAAAGGTTGCGTCGTAGAATTTCTTTGAACGGGCAATATCGTTACTGCCGACCATCATGTGACTAAACATATTCGTCTCTCCCTTGGATTAAAACACCACTACGCTGCGGATGCTTGTTCCCGCATGCATTAATTCGAACGCCTTGTTGATCTCTTCCAGACCCATGACATGCGTGATCATGGGGTCAATCTCGATCTTGCCGGTCATATACATGTCGACAATCTTGGGCACATCGGTGCGGCCCTTGGCCCCGCCAAAGGCTGTACCGCGCCAGTTACGGCCCGTCACCAACTGGAACGGACGCGTCGCGATTTCCTTGCCCGCCTCGGCCACACCAATGATGATGCTGGTGCCCCAACCGCGATGGCAGGCCTCCAACGCGGTGCGCATCACCTCGGTATTACCCGTGGCATC
>NZ_CAMDCK010000026.1 GCF_945890115.1 Sphingorhabdus sp. EL138 | reverse complement strand
TCCTCGGCTAACAGGCGAGCGACTTGCGGGTCGGCAGTTTCAAAGGGGTCATTTGCGGACATGAATATCTTGCTCATCGGTTCGGGCGGTCGCGAACATGCGCTGGCGTGGAAGCTCGCGCAATCGCCAAATTGCGATACACTCTTTGCAGCGCCGGGCAATCCCGGTATCGCGCAAGAGGCGGAGTTGGTGGATCTCAAATGCGCCGATCACGCGGCGGTCATCGCCTTTTGCGCGGGCCATGATATTGGACTGGTCGTGGTCGGACCTGAAGCACCATTGGTCAGCGGCTTAGGCGACAGCTTGCGCGATGCCGGCATTCCGGTCTTTGGCCCCAATCAAAAAGCCGCGCAGTTGGAAGGGTCGAAGGGCTTTACCAAGGATATGTGTGCGGCGGCGGGAATCCCGACCGCTGGCTATGCCCGATATGACAGCAAGGCATTGGCAATCACCGGCTTGGATGCGTTCGATGCGCCTTATGTTATCAAGGCGGATGGCTTGGCCGCGGGCAAAGGCGTCATCATTGCCGAAACACGGGCCGAAGCGGAGGCCGCAATCGATGATATGTTCGGCGGCGGTTTTGGGGATGCAGGCGCCTCTGTCGTCATCGAAGAATTTATGACCGGCGAAGAAGCGAGCTTCTTTGCATTGACCGATGGCTATGATGTTGTCGCCTTTGGCTCCGCGCAAGACCATAAGCGCGTGGGCGATGGCGATACGGGCCCCAATACCGGCGGGATGGGCGCTTATTCGCCCGCCTTTGTGTTGACCGATGCATTACAGACTGAAGTCATGGAGCGCATCATTAAGCCAACCGTGGCCTATATGGCGGCACATGACATGCCGTATTCCGGCGTCCTGTTTGCAGGGTTGATGCTCACTGACGAGGGGCCAAAGCTCATTGAATATAATGCCCGTTTTGGTGACCCCGAATGCCAAGTATTGATGACCCGTTTTGAAGGCGATCTGGCCGCTTTGATGCTGGCGGTTGCGACAGGAACGCTCGCACAAGCGGACGCTCCGACATTTTCGCGCAAAGCAGCGTTAACAATTGTGATGGCCGCAAATGGCTATCCAGCTGTGCCGGAAAAAGGCGGCGTTATTCATATGGCGGATGTGACGCACGCCAAGATATTCCACGCAGGGACGGCTGAAGTCGGCGGCCAATTGGTCGCCAGCGGTGGGCGCGTGCTCAACGTCACCGCAACCGGTGATACGGTGACGCAGGCGCAGGCCGCTGCCTATACCGCCGTGGACAGTATCGATTTTCCGGGTGGTTTCTGCCGCAGAGACATTGGCTGGCGCGAAGTGGCGCGCGAGGCGGCATCCGGCATGGATTAACCTGCAACTTTCACGGCCTAATGGTTTCATGCATCCATATTTTGCGCAATTGAACGATATATTTTTGGGGCTTTAGAGGAGAAACACATTGTCCAATAATTTAATCATCATCATCATCATTGCGATCCTGATCGTTGCTAGCTTATTGTGGTGGCTGCTGCCGATGGGCGGCGCGAAGAAGAAAACGGACAGTGCGCCTAAGGACATATTGTCGCCGCCTGCGGCTGTTCCTGCACCGCCCATCGCGCCGGTTGTTCAGGCCGCTGTGCCAGAGGTGACGACGGCCAAAGCGAAGACTGCCAAAGCTAAGGCTCCGAAGAAGACCGCTGCAACGAAAGCTGCGGCGAAGCCTGTTGCGGAAAAGGCAAAGTCGGAAAAAGCGCCCAAGGCCAAAGCCGAAAAAGCAAAAGCGCCAGCCGCGCCCAAGGCAAAGGCGGCAAAGCCTGCTCCAACGGCATCAATCCCTGACAATCTTGAGCTGATCAAGGGCTTGGGCCCCAAGGTCAACACTCTGCTCAAGGGGCTTGGCGTAACCAGCTTTGCCCAGGTCGCGAGATGGACCGATGCCGACGTAGCTGAAATCGATGCCAAGCTGGGCGCTTTTGCTGGCCGGATCACGCGAGACAACTGGATCGACCAAGCCCAATTGCTTTCGGCAGGGGACATTGCAGGTTTTGAACAAAAATATGGCGCGCTGGGAAGTGGTGCCAAGGGTTGAATGTATAATCAGACGGAAAGCGGGCGCTAGGTAACTGGCGCCGCTTTCGCGTTATCCTTATCTGCCGACGCGCTGCAACCCAGTCCCATGCATTTTGAGCCATTGGTCCGCCGCCTTTCGGTTGCCTTCGTACAGCGCGTCGAGCCATGCATAAAAATCGGCGCTATGGTTCATATGGCGGATGTGCGCGACCTCATGCGCGATGACGGAGCGGCGCACATAGACGGGGGCCATGATCAACCGCCAGCTCAGGGAAATAGTGCCATGGCTTGAGCAACTGCCCCAACGGCTCCGTGGATCGCCAAGCGACAGGCGCGGGACCGGGGCATTTGCTTTGGCGCAATAAAATGCGATTTCCTTGGTAAATGTGGCGCGCGCTTCGGCTTTCAACCAACGCAGGATGCGCGCTTCTACGGACGATGCCGGGCCACCAACGCGCAATCTGCCCTCACCACAACGGACGCTGCGTGGCCATTGCTCGCACCATTCAATGACATGGCCTTCGCCTTCGACCGCAATTTCGCTGCCTGGGGCGATGGGGGCGGCCTCCGCTACATTATTCAACCGTGTGGCAATCCACGCCCGCTTTTTGTCGACAAAATCGAGCGCGACATTGGTGGGGGTGTAATGCGGCATCGTGATCCGGATTTCGCGCTTGATGGCATCGGCGCGCATGGAAATGCGTTTTGCGCGGCTGTTCCGACGGATGCGCACGGGTAAGCGCTCGCCTTCGATTACCACAATGGGGTCAGAGAGGCTTTTCGACAATATGGTTTTCAAGCGGTCCAGCATGCAATTCCGATATAGCCCTATTTTGCACAGACATGCCAGCATCATGTATCGTCTGCCGGTCTCCGCTGACCAAATAATGCCATTCCGGTAAAGGCTTATCCGCCGCACGGAGCACATAAGCGCATGTTGACGGCAGCCAGATATAATCATCGATTTTGTTGGGCGTGAGCCGGAGACATTCCGGCACAATGGCCATGCGGCCGCGATAATCGGAACATTGACAGGTTTTTAGGTCAAGCAATTTGCAGGCGACATTGGTGGGGTAGATGCGACCGGTATCTTCGTCCTCCACCTTGTTGAGGCAACATTTGCCGCACCCGTCGCACAAGGCTTCCCACTGCGCGCGATCCAGGCTTTCTAACGGCGCCTCCCAAAAGGGGACTTTGGTCACATTAACGGACCCATTTGGTCAGTTCGGCCTCTACCAGATCAGGCGCGCCCTCATTGACGTCGGTGTTGGGGACATCGGCGGGCATGATCGCCAATGGCTCACCCTTTGGTCCTATCAAATAGGGCGTCTGGCTGTGGCTCATCAGATAGTTTTCCGGCGCGCCGCCGTCGACCCGGCTGGCGTAAATCGCGAATTTTTTGGTAGCTTCGGCAATGTCTGCGTCCGTGCCAGTCAGACCGATAGCGCGCGGATGAAAGGCGCTGACAAATTGTTTCAACACCGCACTGGTATCGCGCGCGGGATCAACGGTAATGAAAATCGGTTGGACCTTGGTTGCCAGATCAGGGTATTTTTTCTCAAAAGATTTCAGGCCAGCCATGAGATTCTGCATGTCGGGCGTGCAGATATCGGGGCAATAGGTATAGCCGAAATAGACGATGCGATATTTGCCATCGAATTCCTTAAAACTACGCTTCTGGCCATCTTGATCGGTCAGCAGAAAATCGCCACCGATCGTCGCCCCCGCCAACGGCGCTTCGCTGAGCGGCGGTTGCGCGGGACCAGAGTCACATGCAGATAGGAGCAGAAGGGCGGATGCGGCAAAAAGGGATGTTTTGTTCATAGCGAGGCCAGACATGGTCTGCTAAGACACAGTATTCAAGGATAATGGACATACATATGGAACAGATTCTGTTGAAAAAGACATTTTTTCTCATTGCAGCGGCTGGGCTCATCTTGCCATTAGCCAGCGGCGTCGTTGCGCCTGCTGCCATGGCGCAGTTTTCGGACAGCTATAATTTCCTGAAAGCGGTGAAAGACCGCAAAGGTGAAGATGCCGAAAAGTTTCTGGCAGAGCCTGGATCAGTCATCATCAATACGCGCGATATTACCTCTGGTGAAACCGCTTTGCATATCGTGATCCAGCGCCGCGATTCGACATGGCTCGGCTATTTGCTGCAAAAGGGTGCTAATCCGAACCTGGCCGACAAAAAAGGTACGACCCCTTTAATGCTCGCCACGCAATTGGGCTATGTGGAGGGTATAGACGTGCTTACCCGCAGAAAAGCGCAGGTCGACCAAAGCAATCGAGCAGGTGAAACGGCGCTCATTCTGGCTGTCCAACTCCGCAATATAGACGCCGTGCGGGCCTTGTTAAAGGCAGGGGCCAACCCGGATAAGACCGACAGCCGCGCCGGATATTCCGCCCGCGATTATGCCAAGCAGGACGGCCGAGCGTCGGAAATTGCCACCATTATCGAAAATCATGGCAAGGGCGACACCGCAAAAAAGCCTGCTGAACTGGACTTTTCGGGCATTGAAGGCCCTAAATAACGCGCATCTGGACGTTATCCGACTGGATCAGTTGGGAACGAACTTCATAGCGGCACCGTTCATGCAATAGCGCTTGCCAGTGGGCTTAGGCCCGTCATCAAAGACGTGCCCCAGATGCCCGCCACATTGTGCGCAGTGCACTTCTGTCCGCGGCAAACCGATTTTATAATCGGTTTTCGTCCCAATCCCGCCTGCCAATGGCGTGTAAAAACTTGGCCAGCCAGTACCGCTTTCGAACTTCGTAGCCGAGGAAAACAGCCGCTTATTGCAGCCAGCACAGACATAAGTGCCTTTGCGTTTTTCGCTGTTCAGCGCGCTGCTATAGGGGCGCTCGGTATCCTCTTGGCGCAATATGCGATAGGCCGCTGGCGACAATCGCTTCTTCCACTCGGCATCGCTGTAGGTGACGGCAAAGCGCGTCTTGGCCGTCGCATCCCGGCCACAACCCAAGACGAACCCAGCCGCACCTACACTCAAGAAGGACAGAATTTGGCGTTTGCTTAATTGCATGACATGTTCCTTTGAAAGCTATGGCAGCAGTCATGCTGCGCTGGCTCAACAAGTTTCATATCAATAACGCGACAGCTCCACATCCATCTTGCGATAGCCATGCACAAAGCAACCGGCGACGCGCTCTGGTTCTGCAACGACGTTGGGCCGTAGGCGGCGCACGGCCATCTCTTCAAGCAGGATGCGGATTTGCAGTTCGGCAAGCCGCGCACCCACACAGCGGTGGATGCCATAGCCGAATGCCAGATGCCGACGTGCGTTTTCGCGGTCAACGATGAGCTTATCCGGATTTTCGAACACGCTCTCGTCGCGATTGGCAGACAGATACCACATGCCAATTTTGTCCCCCGCCTTGATGGGCGCTCCGAACAGGTCATGGTCCTGCGTCGCGGTCCGCCGCATATGCGCCAGCGGCGTCTGCCAGCGGATGATTTCGCTGACGGCGTTGGTGATGAACGCGGGGTTCTGTTCCAGCTTCTCACGTTCATCCTGAAAACTATGTAGGCCATAAACATAGCCCGACATGGAATTGCGGGTCGTATCGTTACCGCCGACGATCAGCAGGATGAGGTTACCCATATATTCCAACGGGGCCATGTCCTTCATCGGCGAATGGATCATCCGGCTGATGAGGTCAGGAGCTTCACCCTTGTTTTTGCGTTCGTTCCAGAGATTCTGGAAATAGGCACCCATTTCGAACATTTTGGCGAGCCGCGCTTTGCGGGTTTCTTCGGAACGGAACAATTCGACGTCACCCGCCCAATCGGACCATTCGGTCAGTTTGCGGCGGTCCTCCCAAGGGAAATCGAACAGCAAGGCCAGCATTTGCGTGGTCAATTCAATCGAGACCAGATCAACCCAGTCAAATGTTTGGCCAACGGGTAGCGAATCCAGCAATTCCGCCGTGCGGCGTCGGATGTCGCCAGACATGCGGTCCATCTCGCCCGGCGTAAATGCGGGCGCGATGACGCGGCGTTCCTCAGTATGCTTGGGCCGGTCCATGGCAATGAACATTGGCATGATGACGCGTTCGTCTTCCGGAATAGGTTCCGCGAGCGCGTTGTCGTCGATCAGCGTGATGCCGCCATGTTCGAATGAAGACGAATAAATATCTGGCAATGCCTCAACATGCTGGATCGCTTTCAGCGTGGTGACATTCCAATAGCTGCCGAAATCGGAGCCTTCGATTTTGTTAATCGGTGCCTTTTCCCGCATTTCCTTGAATATAGGATGCCAACGATCCTCAAGGTAAATATCCGCTTTGGTTACATCCCAGCGGTGCGGCGCCTGATTCACTTCATAAGGCAGCGAATCGCTCTCAAATATCGGGGCAGTGGCCATTTTTCTCGACTCCTCTCACTATGGAAAGTGCCACTACTTACAAAAATGTCAATCCAGTTTCGAACCGCAACTTAATCGGGGTAAGGGCGTTATCGGGAAATTTTAACCAGCCCCCAAAGCTTGCGCTGGCTGCCATCCTTAACGCGGCCAGCGTTTCCGGACTTCATGACGTTCTTCTTGAACAGATATACGCCAAGGCGCAGCAGCAGCAACGCGAACAGCAATTGGCCGATAATCGCTACACCATGATGCCATAATGTCGGCTCAAGCGCAGCGCGCCCGATCATCGCAAAAGGCGAACTGAACGGAAAGACGGCCGCAAATATTTCTATGGGTTCGCCGGTCTTGGTCAGCGCGTAAGCGGCGAAGAAAAAATTCACCATTTGCGCCATGGTTACGGGCGTCGAAATCGTCTGTACCTCGCGCACCGTTGACGCCATTGCGCCAATACCAAGGAATAAGGCACCAAACATCAGATAAGCCATGACGAAATAAGTGAAGCATAGCCCCGCAAAAATCGGCCATCCGACCGCTGGCGTCGGAATGCTCGGCAAATCAGGATCAATGGCCATAAAGCCGATCAAGCCAATAATGGACCACATGGTTATGCCAACTAATGCCATTGCGAGCATGGCAACCAGCTTACCCAGAAACACCGATTCCATCGGAATCGACGCAGCCAAAATTTCGATAATTTTGTTCGATTTTTCTTCGACCAGATTGGACAGAACCATGCCCGCCAGCAATGTCGTGAGGGCGAATATCAGCACCTGACCAATTTGCGCGGTGACGGTTCGTAGTTGCTTGTCATTATTGGCGCTTTCGGCAACGACATCAGGCGTGGCATTGGGCAGTTGTAAACTGCCGCCGCTGGACGCGTAACCGGCAAGAAGTTCAATGTCGGCGCGTTGCCGCTCGATGCTGCGTGCGGTTCCTGTTATGATGGGGTTCGTCAGCGTCCCTGTGACCACCACGCTATAGTTATCCGCTTTTTTGCGCAGATAATCTTGGGGGCGTATCTGCTTTGCAGTTGCGTCGCCAACGATTTTCATATCGGCGAAATAACCATCGCCAAATGTTTTGGACAGCGAAGCGCGCGCGGCCAAAAGCTTGTCAGAATCAGCCGCAGTAAGCGCAACAGCGACGGATGGCCGCGACACGTCTCGCGCCATCTGCTCCCCCAAATTGCTCCCCGCAAAGCCGACCAATACTGGCAATAAGGGACCAAGCAGAAAGAAGATGAACGCCTTGGAATAGACTATCGCGGTAAAATCGCGGCGGGCAATGACGAAGGCGGCGCGGAAAATCTCTCTCATTTTGTATCTCCCGTGGCGGCGTCATCCATTTCGGCGGCCACATCTTCGCCTGCAATCGCCACGAAGGCATCGTGCAGGCCGGGCCGTTCAATCGATAACGACCTTATGCCCGCTTTGCCCTTGACCAAAGCGGTTAATAGGGGCTCCACCCCTGTTTCGGGCAAGGTGAAGTGCCAATGATGCCCCTCTGCCTTTGCTTGCGCTGGCAGAGCCGAGCGCCATGGGCCATCAAGTGTTTCGGTTTCCAAATGCACTTGCGGACGCAAACGGTCGCGGGCCTCCGATACCAGTCCATCAAAGCTAATCTTACCCCTGGCAATAATCGCGATGCGTTCGCACAAGCGTTCGGCATGGGCGATAACATGGGTCGAGAAAATAACGGTAACGCCTTTGGCAGCCTGCGCGCGGATCATCTTTTCGAGCTTCGCTTGATTTAGGGCATCAAGCCCGGAAAAAGGCTCATCGAGAACAATCAGCTTTGGGTCATGGACGATAGTGCCCATCAACTGCACCGTCTGCGCCATGCCTTTGGACAGCTGCCGGATTTGCCGGTCTGCGGCGTAACCAAGGCCAGCTTCTTCGAGCAAGGCACGGCCCTTCCTCTCGCCTTCCCGCAAAGAAAGGCCGCGCAGCGCCCCCATGAAAGCAATAGTGTCAACGGCGCGCATCGATTGGTAAAGCCCGCGTTCTTCGGGCAAATAGCCCACGTTACGCGACTGCAAAATGGGGCGGTCGGCGCCAAGCAAGGTCCGCGTGCCCGCGTCGGGATCAATGATCCCCAGCAAGGTCCGCAACATGGTTGTTTTGCCGGCACCATTTGGACCCAAAATGCCAAAAATGCTACCTGCGGGAATTTTCAAGTCCACACCATCGACCGCACGAAAGCCGTCGAATTGCTTTAATAGTCCCTTTGCCTCTATTGCATACATTCTGATGTGCCCCGAAGTGTGTGAGGGTGTTGAATAAGGTAGACATGTGGAGCCAGATGATAGAAATTTAGTTAACGCTTTGCAATACCGTGCAAAAGATGAGGGCTTTGCCGCATTTGGGATCGCGCCTGGTCGCCTTGCGCCGTCGGCGAGCGAACGCCTTCAACAATGGCTGAAGGACGGCCTGCATGGCGACATGCTCTGGATGGAAAGTCGCGCCGATGAACGCGCCAATCCCGACATTTTATGGCCTGAGGTTAAATCGGTCATCATGCTGGGGATGAGCTACGCCCCGCCGCAGGATCCCATGGTTCTAGCCGACCAAGACACGCGCGCACGCATCTCGGTCTATGCCCAAGGGCGCGATTATCATGACGTCGTGAAGGGCGCGCTTAAGCGGCTGGCGGGATGGCTCGCCCATGAAGCAGGCGCTGGCGTCAAGGTTTTCGTTGATACAGCGCCAGTGATGGAGAAAGCCTTGGCGCAATCCGCCGGGCTTGGCTGGCAGGGCAAGCATAGCAATGTCGTGAGTCGGGAACATGGCAGTTGGCTTTTTCTGGGCGCGATATACACAACCGCCGAATTATCGCCCGCATTGCCCGCAGGCGACACTTGTGGGACGTGCAGCGCATGTTTAGACATTTGTCCGACCAATGCCTTTCCTGCGCCCTATCGCCTCGATGCCCGCCGCTGTATCTCGTATCTGACGATCGAGCATAAGGGACCGATTGATCCCGAGCTTCGCCCGTTAATGGGCAATCATATCTACGGCTGCGATGACTGTCT
Source organism: Sphingorhabdus sp. EL138 (assembly GCF_945890115.1). GTDB lineage: Bacteria > Pseudomonadota > Alphaproteobacteria > Sphingomonadales > Sphingomonadaceae > Sphingorhabdus_B. The sequence goes on along the minus strand of NZ_CAMDCK010000026.1, from coordinate 9,795 downwards.
TGCCGTGTGTCCGTGGAACAAATTTGCTGAAACCGCTGCCGCACATAAGGCGTTTTTGCCGCGCGCAGAATTGGTTGCGCCGCAGATCGCCGATTTATTGACCTTGAACGACGCTGCGTTCCGCAAGCTCTTTTCCGGATCGCCGATCAAACGGATTGGACGGGATCGGTTTATACGCAATGTCCTCATCGCGGCGGGCAATGGCCATGATGCGGGACTTGTTTCGCAGATTGAAACCTTGCTGCGTGATCCCGCGCCAGTGGTTCGCGGCGCCGCGATTTGGGCGTTGGGGCGGCTGTCGCCTGAGGCGTTGGCGCGGCGGCGTATGGAATATCTGCCTGCGGAGCGAGATCCGTCGGTCCGTGCCGAGTGGGATGCCGCAACCTAGGTCCTGACCCTAGGGTCAGGAACGGTCGCGCGGCGAAACGATTGTTGATGGCTCAGCGGCGTTGCAGGGCTTCAATACAAGCGGCGCGGTCTACGGCGGCTCCGTCGCTTCTGCGGGCGTCGACATAAGTTACGATTTCACGCCCACCTTTGCGTTCGGGATAGAGAAACGCATCGAGGATGCATGGCGTGCCAACAAATTGCAGCTTGCGACCATAGACTTCGACAATGTCCAGCCGTGGTTCGCCGAATAAACGTTTTACCGCATTGGCGTCTTTACCAATCACGCTTTCAAGTCCGCGTATTACTGCGGGAGCTGGGCGCGGCGAGAAAGATGCGGCTGGTGTGGGTTGGCGTGCCGGCGCGCGCACCTCAGGCGCGGAAACGCAGCCTGCGAGCAACAACGCCATTGCGGTGGGTGGCAGTATATTTTTGATCACGCGCTATGTTCCGAATGCACCAAATGAACGGCCATCGCCGTCGCCAAAACAGGCACGAATAGGTTGACGAGTGGCACCATCATGCCAGCAGTGCCAAATAGTCCCAGTAGGACGCGTGACAGCTTGTTCATCGCCCCTTTCGCGCCATGACGCGCGACGAGCATATCCTCCAGATCTTTGCCCAAAAGCAGGGCGTTAATAAGCAAAAACGCAATCGCGGTACCGACACCCGTGAACAGCAAAAGCATGTACACCGGCAAAGCGAGCAGATTATAACCGACCACGCGCGCTATCGACTTTACCGCCATTTGGATGCCTGCGCCCAGGCTTGGCCGTTTGCCGAACGCGGCGTGGCGGGGATAATGCCGATCCTCAACAGCCTCGATGATGTCGTCGGCAAAAACCCATGTCATGGCAATGGCAACAACGCGGAACAGCAATATGCCCGACAAACCAACAATCGCCGCCGATAGCAAGCCTGACCAAAAACCTGTGTCATGGACATTCAGCCAGCCGAACAAAACTTGCAGGGCAAACCACAGGCCAATGCCCGAAACCATAAGGGTGATAATGGTCAAAACGACCACCTTGACCATCACAATAGCGACGCGCCGGTCGGACAGGCTTTGGAACGAAAGCATCAATGCTTGGATCATATCGCCATTCTAAAGCGCTTGCCGGAAATGTCCAACCCAACTAGGGGCGCGTTAGCTTTATGAAGGAATCTTTATGACTGACACCCGCTTCGACGTCCTCGCAATTGGTAATGCCATTGTTGATATCATTGCCGACACCGACGATGCGTTTATCGCCAGCGAGGGCCTGGCAAAGGGCAGCATGCAGCTTATCGACGAGGAACGTGCACAGGCGCTTTACGGGCATATGGGACCTGCCCGCGAAATTAGCGGTGGTTCGGCGGCGAACACCTTGGCTGGCCTTGCACGACTTGGGCACAAGACGGCGTTTATCGGGCAAGTTGCAACCGATCAGCTGGGTGAGGTTTTTGCGCATGATATTCGCGCAGGCGGCATCCATTTTGATATTCCCGCCCGCGACGGCGCGCCATCGACCGCGCGTTGCTACATATTGGTTACGCCTGATGCGCAGCGCACGATGAATACCTTTTTGGGTGCGTCCCAATTTCTGCCTGCATCGGTAATCGACCCATCGCTGATCGAAAGCGCCGCGATCTTGTATCTTGAAGGGTATTTGTGGGACCCTGAAGAGCCACGCGCTGCGATGCGGACCGCCATTGATGTCGCGCGCGCGGCGGGCCGCAAGGTGGCTTTGACGTTATCAGATGCATTTGTGATTTCGCGGCACGGCCCTGACTTCCTTGCCGAGATGGACGCTGGTCGGATTGATATCTTATTCTCGAACGAAGTTGAAATCTGCGCGCTGAATAACAGCGATGATTTCGAAGCATCTGTTGCCGCTATCGCGGCCAAGGTTCCATTGCTCGTCTGCACGCGCGGCGAACATGGCGCAATCGCTGTCGAAAATGGCGTACGGACGGAAGTGCGTGCTGAACCCGTGGCGCAGCTGGTCGATACCACAGGCGCAGGTGACCTGTTTGCGTCTGGCGTGTTTGCCGGCCTTGCGCAGGGGCGCCCAATGGCGGAATGCCTGACCATGGGTGCAGTGTGCGCAGCAGAAATTATAGCGCATTATGGCGCGCGTCCAGAAGCAGATATTGCTGATTTGGTTGCGAAGCGCTTAGGTTAATCCGGCTTCTTGCGGAATAGCACCCGATCTTCGGGACCAAAGCCCCAGCGCCAAATGATCCAGCTATAAAGGCCGAGAATGGCGGGAATACCAATTGTCAGTTCTACCCATTCAAAGCGGGCGGGCACCTGCACGATAGTGGTCCCAAGCAGCGCGGCAGCCGCAACGGCAATGAGTAACGTCCAGCGCCAGACACGAATCGCCCAGCCAAGCAAATGCGACAGAAACCGGGATTTGATAAGTGACCCAATCCCAAGCGAAATAGTCAGGCCGCACGCCACTGCTGCCGCTTGATATAAGCCGAGATGTTGTGGCTTAATGGGCAAATCGTCCACCAGTATGATGAGGCCTATACTCACCAATGCCTGTACCGCTAGCATGCCGATCGAGATCAAAAGATTTCGGTGGCGCGCCATGTAAACCAAGGCGGATTCGCTCACAACGGCGGTGGCGGCGGCAACTTCTGCTGCGAGCAAAAAGGTAAGCGCCATAGCGCCGCCGACAAACTCAGGTCCCACAAGCCCCATCACGGCTTCGCCCGGGATACCCAGTGCCAGTGCAATTCCTGCCTGAGCCGCAATGATCCAGAAGCCGACTTGGCCCACTTGCTTGGCGATTTCTGCATAGTTTTGCGTCTGCAAATTGCGGGTAATGACCGGCCCCAAAATTGGGTCGAAACTGGTTTTCAACTTCTGGGGCAAGCTCGCGACTTGTTGCGCGACATAATAAATTCCAACTATGGCTGGCGAGGCGAACAAGCCCAATATCGCAAGGTCAAGCCGCCGGCTGCCCCATTCGGCGGCATCTGCAGCAGCGAGCGGCAGGTTGCGCCGCGCAATCCTAAGCGAGCGCGTCGGGCTTGGCCGCCAGCCGCGCGGAAGGCCATAGCTGCGCCATAAGGGCCACAGCGCAAAAACCAATGCCGCCGCCAAAGAGACGACATAAGCTAGGATCAGCCCATCGCGGGCGGAATAGAAATAAAGTATACCCGCAGCGATGCTAATCGTCCAAGGCTCGACAACGGCGCGCGCGCGAACGGTGGACAGGATGTCAAACTTATAGGCGAGCGCGGACAGCGCAATGTCCGTCGCCACAATCGCAAAAATCGCCAGTGGCAAAAATCGATCTAACCCGTTGATGCCGCTGTTGGGAAACAGGAATTGTGGCAATGCGATCAGAAATGCAGCGCCCAGTGCCGAAGCGACCAACGCGGCGAGCAAGCAATCCGCGATGATATGAGCGTGGGGCTGATCTTCCTTAGACAAGAGCTCCGCAAGCCCCCGACGCAGGCCAAGCGATCCAAGCTGAGCTGCAAATTCAACGATCAAAATCGCATACGCAAAACGGCCAAGCGCCTCGGGACCATAAAGCCGCCCTGCGATGAACAAGAATGGGATACGTGCCGCCAGCCGCAGCACGAATCCAAAGACATTAATGCGGCCGCCCTTGGCCAGCGCTTGGATGTCTTCTTCATCTGTTCTAGCTTTAGTCAAATGCGGTCCTTTGTGCGTCAACTAGCGGTTCCAGGCTGCAGTTACCAGCTTTCGGACTTGAGTGGACGGGCCAATAACTCGGTCACTATGGCCTCTACAGTATCCGTGCCAGCGAGTAACGCGCAAACAGCTGAAACGATTGGCATTTCGACGGACAGGGCGGTAGCCGACTTCAAAAGCACGGGTGCGGTAAAGGCACCCTCGGCAATGGTCTTGCGGTCGGCGAGTAGATTCTCCGCTGCTTGTCCTTGCCCAAGGCCGCGGCCCAAGGAGAAGTTTCGCGAGTTTTCCGAACTGCAAGTCAGCACCAAATCGCCCAGCCCAGATAGCCCGGCCAGCGTTTCGGCTTTTGCACCGCGCGCCAAGCCGTAACGCTGCATTTCTGCAAAGCCGCGCGCGATTAACGCGGCGCGCGCATTCAGGCCAAGGCCAGCGCCATCGACAACGCCGCACGCAATCGCGAGCACATTTTTAACCGCGCCGCCAATTTCCGCGCCAACCACATCATCTGACCAATAGGGACGAAAAGAAGGGGTGGCGATACTGCGCATGAGTGACGAGCCAAGCGCCGGGCTTGCGGTCGCAAGAGTCACCGCAGTTGGCTTTCCAGCCGCTACCTCATGCGCAAATGTCGGGCCTGAAAGCACCGCGAGCGGATTGTGCGGTCGCACCTGCGCTGCGACGTCTGACACCAGCATTTGCGTGTCGGCCTCAATCCCCTTGGCACATAGGATCAGCGGCGCTTGCGTATCGGGAAGTGCGGACAAAGTCGCGCGCACATACTGCGCCGGGGTAACAATCATCAATGCTTCGCATTCACCCATGCGCGCGAGGTCGGTGGTAGCTTCGATCTTAAGCGACAGCGGCGTTCCGGCCAGAAACATGCTGTTTTCATGTTGGGTGTTCACGCTGCGCACGACATCTTCTTCGCGGGCCCATAGCAGCACATGGGGGTGAATGTGCGCCATGACTGCCGCAAGCGCCGTGCCCCACGCGCCGCCGCCGATGATGCCGATGGGATGGGTGTCTGCCCTCACGCTTTTACGCCTGCGCCGCGCGCGGGTGCGGCATGGGGGTCAAGCGGCCAACGGGGGCGCGCGACAAAGTCCAGCCCGTCTGTGAGGCCCATGCCAAAGCGCTCTGCACCGGCCCAAGCGATCATGACGCCATTGTCGGTACACAACCACAAGGGAGGGGCGACAAAGCGCATTCCACGCTGCGCAGCCAGCTTTTCCAGCATCTCACGGATTGGCACATTGGCCGCAACACCCCCAGCCACCACTAAGGCAGCAGGCGCATCTATACGATCCAGCGTGTAGGTTATGCGGTCATAAAGGCAGTCGATGACCGCCAATTGGAACGACGCGGCAATATCCTGTATCCTATACTGGCCCGTTTCATGCGCGCGCAGGACGGCGCTTTTCAAGCCGGCAAAGGAGAAATGCGCCTCATCCGCGCCTTTTAACGGCCTTGGCAAGGGCACGTTGTTGGCATTGCCGATGGCGGCAGCTTGTTCGACCGCTGGCCCGCCAGGAAAGCCGAGGCCCAAGATTTTAGCGGTCTTGTCAAACGCCTCTCCCACTGCATCATCGATGGTGGTCGCAAGACGGTTATAATCGCCAACGCCGTTGACGCGCAGCAACTGGCAATGCCCGCCCGACACAAGCAACAGCAAATAAGGAAATTCTAGGCTCGCATCGATGAGGCGCGGCGACAAGGCGTGTCCTTCAAGATGGTTGACGGCAATCAGCGGCTTGCCCGATGCCATGGCAAGCGCCTTTGCCGTGACTAGCCCGACCATGACGCCGCCAATAAGGCCAGGGCCAGCGGTCGCCGCAATGGCATCAACCTCGTTCAGGGTCAGCCCGGCATCGGCCAACGCCGTTTCGACCAAGGGCGTCATCAACTCTGCATGTGCGCGCGCCGCGATTTCGGGAACGACGCCACCAAAGGCGCGGTGATGATCCTCTTGCCCTGCCAAGGCATGGCTTAGGATTGTCCGGTCGGTCCGCACGATTGCCGCTGCGGTTTCGTCGCAGCTTGATTCAAGACCCAAGATGATTGTCATTGTGCTTTCCCATAGGTGGACGCGCCGCTATGAACAAGTCGCATGACAATTCCAATATTCACAGCCGAGCGTCCTTTACGCATCGGAACCCGCCGTTCTCCGCTAGCTTTGGTCCAGGCCGAGATGACCATGGCGGCTTTGAAAGCGGCGCATAATCTGCCCGATGACGCGGTGATGCTCGTTCCAATGCTAGCGACGGGCGACAAGATTCAGGACCGGCCACTGTCCGATATTGGCGGGAAAGCGCTTTGGACCAAGGAGCTGGAACGTGCGCTGATCGATGATCAGATTGATATCGCCGTCCATTCGATGAAAGACGTCGAAACATGGCGCGCCGACATTTTTGTCATTTCTGCGATGCTGCCGCGTGCCGACGTCCATGACCGGTTGATAGGAGCTACGTCGCTTGGTGATTTGAAACAAGGCGCGCGTGTCGGCACGTCGAGTCCCCGGCGCGCGGCGCAGTTGCAACGGGTGCGGCCTGATTTGCAGATTGTGCCGCTACGGGGCAATGTCGCGACTCGGCTTGCGCATATTGACGCAAATGACGCCGATGCCACCTTGCTCGCCGCTGCCGGACTTGACCGTTTGGGCATGGCCGATGTGGGGGCCGAACTGTCGCTTGATGCGTTTTTGCCAGCGGCGTCGCAAGGCGCTGTCGGCATTGACCGATTGGCCAGCCGCGCCGACCTCATTCCCTTATTAGAGGCTATCAACGACGCTGATACATTTGTTGCCGTCAATGCTGAGCGCGCGTTTCTTGCCGCCGTGGGTGGCAATTGCCACTCCCCGGTTGCGGCGCTGGCGCGCGTTGAAAGGGGGCAGGTCCGCCTGCGCGCCGAAATCTTCACCGCCGACGGCAGCGAGCTGCAATCGGGCGAATGTCTATACGCAATTGGTGGTGATGGCCCGGCGCAGCTTGCGCAAGAATTGCTGGGTAAAGCGAGCGCGGAGCTGCGAGGCATTTTCGCATCGTGAAGTTGTTGATTATCCGTCCGCAGCCTGGCGCCGATGCAACGGAGCATCGCCTGCGCGCGGCGGGGCATGAGCCCATTCTCATGCCGTTATTTGCCATCGAGCATCTGCCCGTGCAGCGCGCCTCGGCAGATGGTTATGATGCGATATTGCTGACCAGCGGTAATGCTGCGCGCGCTGCGGTGCAATTCCTGACGCAGGATCATGGCAAGCCAATTTATGCCGTGGGCAGCGCCACCGCTAGCGCGCTGAACACATTGTTGGTGGCCGTTGCAAAAACGGGATCTGAAGGCGTTGACGCGCTGGTGCGGGTTGCAATCGCCGACGGCCATCAAAGACTGTTATGGTTGGCAGGCGAAGATCATAGCGCCATTCCGCATATCGATGGTGCCCGTATCGATGTTGAAATCGTTTACCGAAGCGCCACCGTCGGCACACCGGACGACTTTTTGCGTCATATAACCGAAAGCGATGTCGTGATCTTGCATTCGTCACGCGCCGCGCGGCATTTCGCAGAGCTATGTGCGAGCATGGGCTTGCCGCGCGCCAACGTCACGCTCGCGACATTTTCAAACGCGATTGCTAAGGCAGCCGGGGAAAATTGGGGGGCGATGATCATCGCAGACGCACCCAATGACGCTGCATTGTTGAAAGCCATTCAAGGACAGTTTATACCCGCGCAACGCCCAACTGAACGCGGCGCGGCTATTAAAGGACTAATATGACCGATTATCCAACAGCACAGACCGGTTCGGCTGGTGGGATGAAATTCAAGTATTTCATGCTGTTGCTTTTCTTCGCCTTCAGCGGCGGTGCAGCGGCGACATGGTGGCTGGCTGATAGTTTTGGTATTCTCGCGCCGACGGCTCAAGAGGCGGCGGAAGCAGAAAACATAGCAGCGCCTTTGCCTTCAATTAATCTCGCGCCTGCAAGGCTGGCTGCCGCTGGCGCGACGGTGCAGGTCGAAGGTCAAGCGGTTCCGGTTTATGTAACGGACCCCGCGATATCGGGTGACGCGGTGCGTGGTGAAGGGCTGCTGCTGACATTTGCCGTGCGCCGGAGGCTCGATAATGGCGCATCCTTGGGATATTTGGCGGAACAGCTGCGGCTTCGCTTTGGCGCAACGCAGCCGCAGGCGGTTGCAACCATTATTTCTGCAGCGCAGGCGCCCGTCACCATCGATAAACTGCAGACAGAGCTTAGCGAACTAGCGCCTATATTGGTCTCCAGTCATCGCGATAACAGCGTCTGGGAAACCGTAAAGCGTGAGCTTTCTCAGCTTTTCGTGTTGCGCCGCGATGATGGGTCAACGCGCACCCCGGAACAGCGCCTGATCCGCGCCCAAGCTTTTGTGGAGGCGGGCAATCTGTCAGCGGCCCTGTCGGAGGTCACAGCGATGCCGGGTGCACCTGCGGCCCAGCCGTGGATGATCCGCGCGAAACGCTACGCCGATGCCCGTAAGGCCCTTGATCGTTTGGAACAAATGGCTTTGATCCGCCCTGTGGTCTTGCCAGTAACTATGCCAGCGCCTGCCCAGGCGCCTGCCGCTAAGGCTTCCGCAACTCCGTAAGGCACATCCGTTCGGCCTTTGCGTCGGCGGTCCATGTCGGGGTTAAGGGCTGATTAAGCCACGATTTCATTTCGCCCTGCGGCGCACCGGCACCGGAATGTTACAAATATCCGCGCCGCCCGCTGGCACATTGAAAAACGGGTCGCGCCGGTTCGCCCGCGCGTCGGCATAAGCCGCAAAACTTGCGCTGTCGGTGTTCAAATATTCGAACGCAGGTACGTCCTTCATGTCATTACCCAGACGCACAGACAGGATCGGCACGCGCTCTTCTTCATTTTCGTAAAAGCCAAGCGCGCCTGTGCCACGTGGCAGGCTCGACATATGTTCAATGCCCTCAATCACGCGGCCGACCAAAGCAATATTGCGGTCCAGGTGGCGCGGCGCGTGACCGATGACAGTGTAGAGTTCAGCGCCTGTTCCGGTATCGGGCGAGAGGTTGCGGCCAACGCCAACCATGCCATAGCAATGGGTGGGCCAAACCTCTTCACGACCTTGTGCTAGCGGCCAGCCAGTATAGAATCCATAAGCTCCTGCGTAGGCGTCCGGCCTTCCGTCTGCCTGAGCAAAAATCCAGTCCTTAGTTGGCCAGTCACGTGTGACGTAATCCTTTGCCCCCACGGTCGCCAAACCTTCCGGCAACCCCTTCTTCTCGGTCGCATCGCCCCATTGCACGACATAATTGTCCTGCACGCGGTTGATGCTTGTGCCGTCCCACCAAGCCGCCGCCGCCAGCTTACGGATATTTCCGACCCAGCCTTGGCTGAAGGGTTCAGCGATTAACTGGATAACCACGCGGCGCGGCTTGGCTTTCGAATCGGGCGCTAGGTCCATCACCACAAGGTCCGACGGCGCGATTGCCACCCATTCGTCCGCCTTGGCTGCTGCGACAATTTCCGACGGCGCAGGGTAGGTTTTGGCTTGCTGCGCCAAAAGCGGAAGTGACGCGCATGAAGCGGCGATGGCGACCAAAGGCAGATATCTTTTCATATGATGCATTATGGCAAATCACTGTGCCTTGCGAAAGCGCAAAGGAGCGGCTAGGGGCGTGCGTCCCCAAGGGGAATGCGGAGACGTGGCCGAGTGGTCGAAGGCGCACGCCTGGAAAGTGTGTATAGGGGTGACTCTATCGTGGGTTCG
>NZ_CAMDCK010000025.1 GCF_945890115.1 Sphingorhabdus sp. EL138 | reverse complement strand
CGGCGTCGATATGCGCCATAATACCGATGTTGCGATACATATTGAGTGGATGGCTGCGTGCCATATTCGTTACTCCAGTGCGGGGCTGCGGTTCGCGCTGCCCTATAGGGAAAGGGGCTGGTTTATGCCAGCCCCCGATTTACGCTTTTTCAAACGGGTCATCTCGACGAAAGCCGAGATGACGGAAAAATTCATGCTGTTACCAGCGATAATGTGCAAACGCCCGGTTGGCTTCTGCCATACGGTGCGTATCTTCACGTTTTTTGACAGCGTTGCCGCGGTTCGATGCGGCATCCATCAACTCACCCGACAAACGGGCGGCCATGGTAGTTTCACTGCGGTTACGGGCAGCGCCGATCAACCAACGAATCGCAAGTGCCTGCGCGCGCTCTGGACGCACTTCGCAAGGAACCTGATAGGTCGCACCACCCACACGGCGGCTGCGGACTTCGATCCCTGGCTTTACGTTATCCAGCGCCTCATGGAAGGTCTGGATAGGGTCTTTCTTGGCGCGGGCTTCAACCGTTTCCAAAGCACCATAGACGATACGCTCCGCTGCTGACTTCTTACCGTCCAGCATCAGGTTATTCATAAACTTCGAAAGCACGATATCACCGAATTTGGGATCGGGAAGGATGATGCGCTTTTCGGGACGACGACGACGTGACATATTTTATTTCCTTTATCTCATGGGACCAGTGGCAGCGCAGACGCGCGCCAATCGGGCCAGCCAATGGTACGTTCGAATTACTTCGGACGCTTTGCACCATATTTGGAACGCGATTGCTTACGGTCCTTGACGCCCTGCGTATCGAGTACGCCGCGAAGCACGTGGTAACGCACACCGGGAAGGTCGCGTACGCGGCCGCCACGGATAAGCACAACGCTATGTTCTTGAAGGTTGTGGCCTTCGCCTGGGATATAGGAAATAACTTCACGCTGGTTGGTCAGGCGAATCTTCGCAACCTTACGCAAAGCCGAGTTCGGCTTTTTCGGGGTCGTTGTGTACACGCGGGTACAAACGCCGCGCTTCTGAGGATTTTGGTCCATCGCAGGGACCTTGGACTTGACCTTCTGAGGGGTCCGGCCCTTGCGGACCAGCTGGTTAATCGTTGGCATATCTTCACCTTTGTTAAGCGGTTACTTTAGGTGGCAAGGCGTTTTTTGCGGTGGAGGCTCAGCCTTTGATCCACCCGACCTGACACATAATGTGCTGCTATTCTGCGTATTTCCCATGGGCCAAAGAGAATCATCTCTCCGGCTTCAGGAATGCGGGCCATTAGCGCCCGCTGGCTATCGGGTCAAGTAGTGCTGCCACGCTCCGTCAGCACGGCATTTTCAATCCTGATTCGCCACCATAATAACGCGGCATTCAAGATCGAGAAGGTAATCGCCATGGCAGGTGCGCCGAGAAGAAGCGGCAGAACCGCAATCTCCAGTACGACCAAAGCATAATTGGGGTGTTTGATGAAGCGGTAAGGGCCGCGCCGCACGCGCGGGAAATGTGGCGCGCTGATGATCCGTGTGGTCCACCATCGGCCAATGCTCGCCAGCGTCCAGAAGCGGAAGGTTTGGCTGGCGATGAAGATGTTGAGCAATAGCATGTCAGGCGCGGGCGTGGGCGCGGCAAACAAGGCGATTGCGGCCAACCAACCGCCGTGGAGGATAATGAACAAGGGATAATGCTTCGCCCCGTGCTCTCGGCCACCTTCGGCCAGCAAGCGGCGGGTGTTGGCATTGGCATAAGCCAGTTCAGCCAGCCGCTGCAGGATGACATACGCAAAGACGATGAGCGCCCAAATTGGCCAGTCAAACGGCGTCATGGCTTGAGGAGTCCCATCGCACCAACAAAGCCAGGCCCAAGCGCAGTCAACAAGGTGGGTTTGTCCATCGGCCCGGCAGCAAGCAACGCTTCCAACACAAACAAAACTGTTGGCGAACTCATATTGCCATGATTGCGCAGGACTTTACGCGTCGCGGCTAGATCATGGCCCAGATAATCCGCCAACGCATCGACCACGCGTCCACCCCCCGGGTGGCAGGCGGGTTCAGCCATGTCCGCTTTGGTTAGGCCTTGTTTTGCGATAAAATCGTCGCAGACGGGCGCAAAATGGCTATTCACGAAAACAGGTATATCGCGCGCGAGCACCAGATCAAACCCTGTATCGCCAATCTTCCAGCCCATCATATCGAGCGTGTCGGGCCAGACATGGCTCGCAAATGCATCCAATTGCGGTCCTGACCCAGCGCCAATGACCGCAGCGGCACAGCCATCGGCAAAAAGTGCCAGCGCGACCATGTCTTTTTTGTCCATGCGGGCATGGTCGTAAGCGAGGCTGCACAGTTCAAGGCTGACCAGCAGGACCGGCTTGTCGGGGCACGCACGATGCAGGTCAGCCGCAACGCCAAGGCCAATGACCCCGCCAGCACAACCATAACCAAATAAGGGCACGCAGCGTGTATTGGGCGCAAAACCCATTTTCGCTATCATCCGGCTTGGCAGGCTGGGCGTCATTGTTCCTGTGGTCGATACAAAAACAATCTGCCCTATGTCAGCCGCCTGCAAATGCGCACGCGCCAAAGCCTGCATGGCCGCCACTTCAAAAATCTGTGCGGCGACAGCTTCGTAAACGCTTGCGCGCTTTGCCCAGCTTCTGGGGTCAAAATAATATTCGGGCGGCATGGCTATATGGCGCTGCGAGATACCGGTGTTGCCTAATATTTCAGCCATGCGTGGTGGTAGGGCCTGCCCTTTGGCCACAGCCAAAATCGACAGGACATCATCTTGCGTGATGCGGTGCGGCGGCACGGCGGTGCCAAGCGAAATGAGTCTGGGGAGAATCTGCTGCATGAGCGGTAACCGCTACGCCCGATCAAAAGTTTCCGCTAGGTAGACTTTACCCTAGCCCATGGCCCCGTGATCGCCAGCGTCATCGTCGGCTCCATCATGTTGACAAACATTGTCGAGCCATCGGGCGAAAAACAGCCCCCCGCAAATTCTGTCTGCACGCGGCTTCGGCCAATCATGTAAGTCTGCCCCTTTGCCGTGACGCCGCGCAAATGGTTGTTTGAAATGTCGGTATATTGGTCCTCACACACTAACAAATGGCCTGTTGGCATCACAGCGATATTGTCGCCATAATTGTAAAAGGCAGGATTGGCCGATTCCATGAACAAGTCGATGATCCCCGGCGCTTCGGCCTCCCGCAGCGACCCTTCATCTGCCGATGGAACATAGCGAAAAATCTGACCATATTTTGCCGTGCCGCCATTGGTGCAAGCAAAGAACAATTCGCCATTTCCCCAAAAAATCCCTTCGCCACGCGCAAACAGCGCGGCACCTTTCGCGGCACCTTGTTTACGCAAGTCATCCTGAGGGCTTTCGGGATCTGATAGCGGGACCCACTTCACCTGATATTGGCGACCTTTGCTGACCTGAACCTCATTCCAGTTTCGCGTGTCGCTAATTTCGGCCTGAACAAAGGCCAAGGCCTCCAGACGTCCACCTTTGGCAAGTTGTCCCTTTGCATTGGGGATGAAGCGATAGAGTAAACTGTCGCCACGGTCTTCGGTCAGGTAAACAATACCCGTGCGCGGATCAACGCACGCGGCCTCATGGTTGAAACGCCCCATGTCCTTTAAGGGTACAGGCGTGACAAGGCCTTTCTGCGTAGCGGGAACTTCAAAAATATAGCCATGGTCTTTGCCGACACCGCTGCCAGCGCGTGTGACATTTTCCTCGCAGCTCAGCCAGCTTCTCCATGGCGTAATCCCGCCAGAGCAATTGCGGATCGTGCCGGAAAGGCTCAAAAACTCGCTCTCGCATTGGCCGGTCTTCATATCATAGATCAAAGTCGTCGTGCCACCGGGCAAGGGCATCGATTTGTCATCCGCCATGCGGTCATAAGCTGGAAAATCTTTGGCTACATTCCCGGTGAAGGGCCCGAAATCCTGCTCCTCAATGGCAAGCTCATGGTTACGGATGAGGGCGACCTTACCCTTCCCCAAATCGATAGCGCCCATGCCGTCGGCGGAGTTTGGCACTAAATAGCCATCATCCATGATGGTGCCGAGCCGGGAAATGACGCGATAATCAAAGCCTTTGGGCAGGTCGATCAGGTTATTTGGGTCACGCATCAAGGGGCCATAGCCATATACTTCATTGGCTCCAGCGGTGGGCGCCTGCGAAATGGCACGCGCGGCAAGCCCTGCAAACGCGATGCTGCCAAGACCAAATCCGAACTGCCGCCTGCTTATCGAAAAATGGCTGCTTTGCATGATCCGCTCCTATTAGTTTGGCCTTTACCTGCACCGGAAAGATGACAATGCCGTTGCAGCTTGATAGAGCGCGGACAAACCAAACCAAAGGCATTTGTTTCTCATGAAAGTACGGACCCGCGTCGCACCATCCCCCACCGGCGACCCACATGTCGGCACCGCCTATATTGCGCTCATCAATTATTGCTTTGCCAAAAAGCATGGCGGCGAATTTCTGTTGCGGATTGAGGATACAGATCAAGCACGGTCAACACCGCAATCGGAAAAAATGATTTTGGAATCGCTGCGCTGGCTGGGCCTTAGCTGGGACGAAGGCCCGGATGTTGGCGGCCCACATGGTCCCTATCGCCAGTCTGAACGCAGCGCGATTTACACCGCCCATTGCGACCAGTTATTGGCCGACGGCCATGCGTTCAAATGCTATTGTACGCCAGAAAAGCTCGCGGCCGCACGCGCCGCGCAAATTGCGGCGAAGCAACCCCCCAAATATGATGGCACCTGTTTGGCGCTCACCTCTGACGATATCGCAAAGCGCGATAGCGACGGCGTGTCGCACGTTGTCCGGATGAAAATTCCATCGACGGGCACATGCATTGTTCAAGATACGCTGCGCGGCGAAATCGCGTTCGAATATGGGGTCGTTGACATGCAGGTGCTGATGAAATCGGACGGCCTGCCGACTTACCATCTCGCCAATGTTGTCGACGATCACCTCATGGGCATCACCCATGTCATGCGCGGTGAGGAATGGATTTCGTCTGCGCCAAAACATCTGTTGCTGTACCAATATTTCGGCTGGGAGCCGCCGGTGCTTACGCATTTGCCATTGCTCCGCAACGCAGACAAATCGAAGCTTTCGAAGCGTAAAAACCCGACCAGCATCTTATATTATCAACGCGCAGGCTATCTCCCGCAGGCGATGCAGAACTTCTTGGGCTTGTTCATCAAATCGGCCAGCGAAGAAGATGAAAAAACCTCACTGCAAACACTGATTGACGAATTCGACGTTCACAATATTTCGCTTGGCGGGCCAGTGTTCGACACGTCGAAGCTGGATTGGCTCAATGGCCGTTATTTGCGGGAAGAACTTAGCGTTTCGGAATTCTTGGAAGCGGTGAAGGCGTGGGCGCTGAATGACAGTTACCTTACCCCTATCGCTGAAATGGCGCAGGCGCGGATTACCAAAATGTCGGACTTGGGCGGCCTGACAGCGATGTTCTTCATGAACCGGATTGACGGCATGACCGCAGAGCGGTTGCGCGATGGTGTGAAGCTGGAACAGGATGCACAACGCGCCGCCTATGCCCTTGGGTTGCAGCAGTTCGACGGCATGATCGACTGGAACCGGGACGGCGTCGAAGCGACGTTGCGCCGGACCGCCGAGGTTTTGGACGCGAAGTTAAAGGACGTCATTCGCCCCTTCTACATCGCCATCACCGGCAGCGCGCAGGGCGTGCCTTTGTTCGACGCAATCACCCATTTGGGCCGCGACATCATAAGAGAGCGGTTGCGCCATGCGATGGAATTGCTTGGCCCTGCTACGTCTAAAGAAATGCAGGCTTGGACCGATTTGCTGACCGCGCCGCCCAAGGCCGAATGACCACTTTCGCGCTGCCGCAGGATTGGCAGACGCCCCTAAGGGCGGCGCTTGTCACGCCAGAGACGCTGGCGCTGCAAGGCTTTCTCGACGCCGAACTTGCGGCAGGCAAAACGATTTTCCCGCCGCAGGGCGCATGGTTCCGGGCGCTTGAGCTGACGCCGCTAGACAAGGTGCGCGTCGTCATTTTGGGGCAAGACCCATATCATGGGCCGGGGCAAGCACATGGCCTGTGTTTCAGCGTGCCGCCTGACGTGCGTCCTCCGCCAAGTATTTCTTATATTTACAAAGAGTTAGGAAGCGACTTGGGCCTGCCCCGCCCGCAGCATGGCTTTTTGGAGCATTGGGCGCAGCAAGGCGTGCTGTTGCTGAACAGCGTCCTCACGGTCGAAATCGCCAAAGCGGCGTCGCACAGCAAAAAGGGCTGGGAGCCGTTTACAGATGCGATTATTGCGCAAGTGAACGACAAGGCAGAGCCAGTCGTCTTCATGCTTTGGGGCGCTTATGCCCATAAAAAGGCGGCGAATGTCGATAGCCGCCGCCATCTGCTGCTCAAGGCCGCGCATCCATCGCCTTTGTCGGCGCATAACGGTTTTTTGGGCTGCAAGCATTTCTCGCAATGCAACGCCTTTCTGGTTAAAAACGGGTTCCCGCCGATTGATTGGACACTGCCCGATGTCGTTGCATGAGTAGCCCGACCGTCGTTTCAACCCATTGAAAGATGAATGGATTTTGGTGTCCCCGCATCGGACCAAAAGGCCATGGCAGGGTCAGCAGGATAGGCCCGGCGCAGCCTGTAGAGTAGAAAAAGACAAACCCTTGTTTCGTGCGGCTCTTGCCAATGGAACCTGTAGAGTCATTTGCTTTTCGCTCGACCATGGAAAGACGTTGCCGGAAATGTCGGTGGCCGACATCCGCAATGTGGTCGATAGTTGGCACGCGCGCGGCATGTCATTACCGAGAATCAGCGCAGTTTGGACGCAGCCGACGCGCTCGCCAAAAATGACCTCGCCGCGCTGGGTATATTGATGGCGCAAAGCCATCAGTCGATGCGCGACGATTTCGAAATCACTATTCCGGCGATTGATGATTTGGTAACGCTTTTGCAAAATGCGATTGGCATTCAAGGGGGCGCACGGATGACGGGTGGAGGATTTGGTGGCGCGGCGGTGGCGATCATGCCGCGTGCGCGCGTGGCGGATGTGCAGGCCAGCATAAAAGCGGCCTATAAAACGCCAAATGGCGATGCGCCGCTGATCATGATTGAGCGCCCCGGCTCCGGTGTCGCCATTTCATGATATATGATTGGATGAAGCAGGCTCTGCGCGAGCCCTTGGTGCATTTCCTTGGCGCAGGGTCGGCCCTGTTTCTGCTGATGGCGCAGCTTGGCGGCGAAGACAGCCTTGACCGCAGTATCACGATCAATGAAGCGGATGTCGCGCGGCTCGCGTCGCAATGGGAACAGACGTGGCGGCGCGCGCCGACCCAGCAGCAGCTCGACAGCCTGATCCGCGATTATATCAAGGAAGAAATCTATTTCCGCGAGAGCATGCGCCTTGGGCTAGATGTCGATGATCCCGTCATCCGCCGCCGCTTGCGCGCCAAAATGGAATTTCTGGCCAATGCAGAAATCGAGAATATGGAACCCACCGAAGCTGCGCTGCAAAGCTTTTATGCCGCCAACAAAATCCGCTATGCCGCACAACCAGCCTTCAGTTTTGACCAGCAGTTTTTGGGCGAGGATGAAGAGATCGCGAAAGCATCAGTCCTTGCCATCAACGCCGGAAAGCAAGTGCAAGCACAGCCGCTGAGCGTATCGGCCAGCATGGACAAGGCGGCGTCGGACAGCATCGCCCGTGAATTTGGCGAGGCCTTTGCCGACAGCCTGCGCAATTTACCCAATGGGCGTTGGAGCGGGCCAGTAAGATCCGGTTTCGGCTGGCACGCCGCGCGCGTCCGCGATGTCGTGGCATCAGGGACACCGCCTTTGTCTGACATCCGCCAGCGCGTGTCCAACGACTGGCGTGCCGAAACGCAGGTCGCGCGCGAAGCGGCTGCCTATCAGGCGCTGCTCGACGGATATGACATTCGTATTGCCAAGCCGTGATTGTCCGCTTTTTCCTTTTGCTCTTGCTCGCAATTGGCTGCACGTCGGTTGCCCGCGCAGATGACTTGCAACCGGGCTATCTGGAAATTCGCGAGCGTGAAGCCTTTACCCACCAATATAAAATCACATGGAAAGCGCCGATCCGGCCGGGCCTTGCCGCGCGTGTCGTGCCAATATTCCCGCGCGATTGCACCGCGACCGAACCCGTGCGTAGCGTGGATGCCGCCGCGTTGCTGGCGCGCTGGGACATTGACTGCAATGCGACTTTAGCCGGCCGTTCGGTCCGCTTAAGCGGCATGGAGAACACACCAGCCGACGCGTTGCTGCGTTATCAATCCGCCAATGGGATCACGCAGGCCGCACGGCTAACGCCAGCCAACCCCATTGCTGTCATCATGCAAAAACCGGACCGGTGGCAGGTCGCGCGGACCTATTTTGTGACCGGCGTCGAACATATATTGATGGGATATGACCATTTATTGTTCGTGCTGTGCCTTGTGCTTTTGCTGAACGGCGCGTGGCGCATCGCGGCAACGGTGACGGCTTTCACGATAGCGCATTCGCTGACCTTGGTGGCAACGACGCTGGAACTTATCAGCCTACCCGGCCCGCCAGTGGAGGCTGCCATTGCGTTGTCGATTGTCTTCCTTGCCGTCGAAATACTGAAACGCAAACCCGGTGAGCTGCGCTTGTCGGAGCGTTTTCCATGGGTCGTCGCCTTTCTGTTTGGCCTGCTCCATGGCTTCGGCTTTGCAGGGGCGCTTGCCGAAATCGGATTGCCGCAGGGCGAAGTGCCGATGGCTTTGCTAACGTTCAATCTGGGCGTTGAGGCGGGTCAGCTTGTCATCGTCGGCGTGGCATTGTTGGCCTTAGGGGCGCTGCGCCGCGTGCATGCACTCTACGTCGCCCGGGCGCAGATGATCAGCGCTTATGCCATTGGCAGCATCGCCGTCATGTGGTTGCTGCAACGCGTCCTCCCGGCTTGAGCGGCCAAGCAGAAGTCTGAAACAACAGTATTTTTCCTATATTCTGCGCCTGATATTTATTTGTCATTCTGCAGGATTGTTAACGCGCTTCCGGCACTTGGGAGGGCGCAGGGAATGCCGCCATGCCAATGCCGCCGAGAGAAGCAAAAATCGAAACATCGATCGACAATCGAGAAAGGCGACGCCACACGCTCATTCTCGACTTTGAAGGCCGCGAAAACGGCACCGCGTCGGGTGCAGCTTTGGTCCACGACATATCGGATACAGGCTTACTCATAGAAACCACATGCGCCTTAGCTGTGGGTGAGGTCATAGAGGTCACCCTTGCCCCTATGGGCGTGATGGAAGCTGAAATCATGTGGGACGGTGGACAAATCTATGGCTGCAAATACACGCAAGAGAACCCGCAAGCAGCTGTCAGCGCGGAGCCCGTTGAGGGGCGCTTTACGCTGACACATTCTGTTGCAGAATCTGTGGCAGTGGATGCAGTCATCGACACTCCAATAAGCGGCATATTGGACCAAGATGCATCGGCCGCGCCCCTGTCACGCGACGGAAAATTTTGGGTCAACGTCGCGTTGGGGATTTGGTTATGGATCATCGTTGGCGCTGCGGTTTTCTGTTTGGCGCGCGCGCCTGTATCAATGGCATGCCGCAGCCCGGCGTTGGCCAGCAAGATGCGCCCGAATTGCGCCATTCCATAAAACAACACCACAATAAGCGGGACGGCCAACGCAAATTCGGTTGCAGATGCGCCGGAGTCATTTTTGCGATATTTGGACAATAGCATCACTGAATCCTTACCGAAGCATCGCCTTCAACCCGCAGCTATTCAGGCAAGCCCGTCGCAGAATCGATCCCACCCCATGATTTCGGCCAATCCCTGCATTTACCCCAGTCTTTATCGCGTAATTTAGTTAACACCTGCTGTTAGAATTCGGTAAGCAAAAGCTTAAAGGCAGTTGGCGTATAGCGCAGCTAAGGCTTGGCAGGATAAGGGCGGACATGGTGATTTTGCAGCAGGGACAGGGTTTGATTGGCATCGCGTTGATCCTGACGCTCGCTTGGGCCTTGTCCGAAGACCGCGCCGCACGGCCATCTTCGCGCTGGATTTTCGGCGCGCTTTTTGTGCAAATTGCCCTCGCGCTGGCGGTCACGCGCGTGCCGTTCATCTGGACCTTGGTCGGCTATGCCAATGATGCGGTCGCGGCAGTGGAAAAGGCGACATTGGTCGGATCCAGCTATATGTTTGGCTATACCGGCGGTGCGCCAATCCCCTTTGTGCTCAAGCCCGGCGTGGAACAGCCCGTCATCGTCGCGTTTCAAATCTTACCGCTCATCATCGTCTTTTCCGCGCTCTCGGCGCTTTTGTGGCATTGGGGCATATTGCGCGCGGCGGTCCGTGGCCTGTCCTGGGCCTTGCGCAAGACCTTAGGTGTCAGCGGCGTCGTTGGGCTGGGCGGCGGCGCGACCATGTTTTTGGGCGTAGTCGAATCCCCGCTTGTCCTGCGGGCGTGGTTTGAACGGATGAACAGGGCCGAATTGTTTATGATCATGGTGTTGATCATGGCCACCATCTCCGGCGCTATCCTTGTCTTATATGCCACCACCTTGGCCAAGACCGTGCCGAACGCCGTTGGCCATATGATTGTCGCCTCGCTGATTTCCTTACCCGCCGCCGTGCTCATCGCGCGCCTGATGGTCCCAGGCGACGGCAGCATGAGCGCCGCGGATGCCGACGCTGACCTGAAATATGAAAGCAGCATGGACGCAGTCATCAAAGGCACGATGGAGGGCATCCAATTGGTGCTGGCCGTTATCGCCATCATCATCGTCGTATTTGCCTTGGTCAATTTGACCGACCAGTTGCTGGCCCTGCTACCCCAAATGGATGCACAGCCCCTGACCCTCAAACGCATTTTTGGCTGGCTGTTCGCGCCGTTGATGTGGACCATTGGCATCCCATGGGACCAAGCACCAGCGGCAGGGGCATTGATGGGCACAAAGACCATCCTCAACGAATATGTCGCCTATCTTGATCTCGCCGCCCTGCCCGCCGACAGTTTTGACGCGCGCAGCAAGCTGATCATCACATATGCCTTATGCGGGGTTGCAAACCTTGCCAGCGTCGGCCTGTTGGTATCGACCATCGCCACGCTCGCCCCCACACGGCGCGCAGAGGTCTCCGCTCTAGGCATGAAAAGCTGGGTCGCCGGCAATATGGCCTCTGCGATGACGGGCGCAGTGATTGGCCTTGTCACCTTGGCCTGATGCTGGTTCAACCGATCATGGCGCGTGGCTGGCCAGCCGTGCCTATAATTTTAAGCGGATTGCAATTTGCCGTGGGGCGTCTTTGCCTTTAAGGCGTTATCCAAGGTCATCGCTGGCGTACGCCGCGTTGCCATCACACCCAATGGATAAAATAAGAATATGTCTTCATACAAAGAGCCGTCGTTTCAAGAGCGTGCAGCACTGGCCAATAAGGCGAAGCTGGACGCCGTTGATAAGCTGCGCGCAAAGCCAAAGCTCGACGAAGCGACGCTGGCCGCACGGCGCGCCGCCGCCGAAGCGCGTGAGCAAGCGCAAGCAAAAGCCCGCGCAGAAAAGCTGGCGGCCCGTGAACTGGAAAAGGCCGCGAAGCTGGAACGTGCGCAAATGTCCATCGAGCCCGCCGTGCCGACAAAAACCGACGAAGAACGCAAGCTGGAACGCGATGCCAGATATGCCGCGAGAAAAGGCCGCAAAGGCAAGAAATAGCCAACCTGCGGGGGCAGGCTACTGCGCGAGAGCGCCATTTCAGCAAAATCGACACAGCCCCAAAATCCCTATTGCCACCTGCCTATAATCTGATAGCTTTTCGCCTAAGCTATTAAATTAGGGAGATTTTATGATGGGTCGCAATTCTTCTTCTGCCAATCGCCGCGCAGGTAAAAAAACGTGGATGGTGCGTGCATCTGCGCTTGCATTTATATGTGCAGGGCTATCCGCGCCCGTTCTTGCGCAAACTGCACCCACCACACCAGAAAAACAACAATCGGCTAAAGCGCAGACCAATGGTATTCCCGCTTGGGGGCTGACCAGCAGCGATCTGCCTGCCGATCCCTCGGTCCTTTTTGGTATCTTGCCCAATGGCATGCGCTACGCGCTGAAGCGCAATGAAACGCCAAAAGGAACAGCCGTCATCCGCTTTGCTTTCGACGTCGGCATGCGTGATGCGCCGCCGGAGCAGGGTGGCGCAGCGCATTTTCTTGAGCATATGGCATTTAACGGTTCAACCAACATTCCCGAAGGCGAGTTGGTGAAACGGTTGGAACGGCTTGGCCTTGCATTTGGTGCGGACACCAACGCCGAAACCGGCCTTGAACAAACAACCTACAAATTAGACCTGCCGAATACTAACCCTGAGACCGTTGATAGCGCGCTCACTTTTATGCGTGAGATTGCTTCGGAACTCACGCTGAACAAAGGCGCGGTGGATCGTGAACGCGGTATCTTATTGTCCGAATTCCGCGTTCGGGACGTGCCACAAACGCGCCGCGCGCTTGATGCGATTGGCAAGCAAATGCGTGATCCGCGCTTTGGTCCGGCAATGGTGGGCACGCCCGAGACGATTGCCAATATCACCCCCGAACAACTGCGCGCATTATATGAAGGTTATTACCGTCCAGATCGTGCAACGCTTGTGATGGTCGGTGACTTTGATGTTACGGCAATGGAGCGGGATATCCGCACGCGCTTTGCCAACTGGAAAGCCAAAGGCACGGCAAAAGACAATTATGTCCCTAAAATTACGCCAACGGCATCCCCGATTATGGCGACGTTTACAGATCCATCGGTCCCAGAAATCATCCAATTTGATCGGGTCTCTCCTTATTCGCCGCCAAAAAACAATGTGGAAGAAAGTCGCCGCGATGTGCTTCAGGCTATTGCCGCCGCCGCCTTGTCCAATCGGCTCAACGAGCTAAGCCGTAAGGCAGACAGTCCCCTCATTTTGGGTCAAGCAGCCGTGCAGGACATCGCCCGGTCTGCGCGCTCGGCCACGATGATCATTGTCGCCAAAGACGGTCAATGGCTGCCTGCGATTAGCGTTGGTGAACAACAACTCCGCCAAGCAATCCAGTTCGGCTTTACCACCGCAGAAATTACTGAGGCAAAAGCCAATATTCGCACCGCATTGGAGAATATTGTCAAGCAAGAGGCTGGCGCATCCAGCGCAGGCATTGCCGACCAAATCGCAGCCGCGTCGTTGGCGGACAGCTTGTATCTTTCTCCGTCGGCAAATTTGGCATTCTACAATGCGTTTGAGGCTGATCTCACCGCGCAAGCCGTCAGCGATGCATTCCGTGCGGCATGGGCCGGAGGTCCTTCGCTTGTGCATGTCGCAACGAAACAGACAATCGCAGGCGGTGATTCTGCCGTGTTATCCGCGCTCGCGGCGAGCACAAAAGTCGCGGTCGCTGCACCAGTAGACGCAGCCACCAAGGCGTTCGCATATGACAATTTCGGACCGGCTGGAAAAATTGTTTCCGATACGATGATTGCTGATCTTGCTATTCGGACGATCCGCTTTGCCAATGGCGTGGAGCTGAATCTTAAAAAGACGGATTTTGAGCCCGGTAAAATCGCATGGTCTGCCAAAATTGGACAAGGCGAACAGCTTTTCCCGTCGGATAAGCCAGGCTTGGCCGTGCTGGTGCAAGTATTGACGTCCGTCGATGGCTTCAAAAAGCATAATATTGACGAGTTGCGCCGGATTACCGCCGGGCGTCAGGTTGCCATTGGTATGACCGTTGCAGAAGATGGGATTGCCGCAGGCGGCGGCACCACCGCGACGGATCTGGCGTTTCAGATGAAACTGCTGGCCGCCGGAGTGACGGATCCTGCTTATGATCCCGCAACGCAGGCGCAATGGGCTGGCATCGCCCCTGTAATTTCCAAGAATATCATGTCCAATCCTTCGCAGATCGCGGCACTGGCCGTCCCTTATATCTTGGCTGGGGAAGATGCGCGCTTTGGTATTATCAATGGCGATCAATTGGCGGCGCGGACGCTTGACGAGATGCGGGCTGTCATTGCGCCTCAATTGGCCAATGGCGTGATCCGGATAGGCTTGGTGGGTGATATTGACGAAAATGCAGCAATCGCCGCTGTGGCAGGGTCGCTGGGTGCGCTGCCGAACAGACGTGCCGTTGCTGCGCCGTCCATGACCGTGAAACCCGCGATATTCACACCCAATCGTTCGCTTCGGACCCTGAACCACACAGGTTCGGCTGATCAGGGCGCAATAGCGCTCGTCTGGCCAACGACGGATGACAGCGACTTTAAGGCATCTATCGCGCGTAACTTGCTGGCCGAAATAATGGGACTACGCCTGATCGATGTGCTTCGAGAAGAATTAGGCGCAACATACACGCCTAATGCCGCGTCGGAAGATTCCTCTACCTATAAAGGGTTCGGTTACCTGATCGCCTCAGCTCCTGCAGCGCCGAGCGCCATGGATGCTGTTGCCAAGGTTATCCGAAAGATTGCGACCGACTTGCGCGATACGCCTCCGTCTGCAGACGAACTTCTGCGCGCACGTAAGCCTATTTTGGAGCGATGGCAGCGTCAGGCACGCCAAAACAACAGTTGGAGAGGCCTGGTTGCAGAAGCGCAATACGACCCCGAACTGTTAGACTGGCGTCGAACCCGCATTGCACTAATTGGAGCGATCGGGCTCAACGACATTATGGAGCAGGCCAAGCTATATCTTGACCCAGCTGCCGCGGTGGAAACCCGCGTTGTTCCAAAACCTGCTACAGGCGGCTGAGTTTTTGAAGGGAGCAAATGCGTTAGCATTGACGCAAAGCGAGAGGCTGTCGGTAAAGATGATACCGACAGCCTATCTGCACGACTGCAGAAACTATCTCTATAGGGTCAGGTCCCTCGTATCAGGACTAGTTATCAGAAACCGACGAAGCGGACATTACCTTCAACAGGTTCGCGCTGCCGTTCAAAGCCGTTAACCGCCGCTGCATCGTCTCTATAGCCAATGGCGATACCGCAGAAGAAAATGTGGGTTTCATCGGAAACACCAATAAATTCCTTGATGAGCTTTGCATGCATGGCGAGAAATTCCTGCGGGCAAGTGTCCAGCCCTTCTTCACGCAGCAATAGCATGATCGTTTGCAGCCACATGCCGACATCCGACCATTGCGGCGACCCCATGCGGCGGTCGAAATAGCACAGCAATACCGCAGGGGCATTGAACGACATCACATTGTTGCGAACGAAATCGCTGCGCGCATCAGCGTCAGAGCGACCAATACCCATCGCTTGATACATGGATGCCCCTACTTGCGCCAAGCGCGCCTTGCATTCGGGAATAACCTCTGGTTCGGACCATGAATATTCCGGCGGGTCCTGCATAGGCGAAGTCAGCATTTTCTGCTGCATTTCAGCAAGCGGCGCGCCGGTCAGGATCGTTGCTTCCCATGGTTGAAAATTACAACCCGATGGCGCCCATCGTGCCTTGTCCATGACCCGGTGGAGTATGTCCAACGAGACGGTTTTGGGTGTAAACGCGCGGATAGAACGACGCGAAAGGACGGCTTGGCTAACAGTTAAATGGTTCATGCCGTTTTCCCTGCATATCTAAGTGCAATCGGTCAAGTCCAAGCCGCGTTCATCGACGCAGGCAAGATTATGTGATGACCGGAATTATGGAAAAAATGGTGCCGCCTATAGGATTCGAACGCACGACCCCCGCCTAACGAAGAATGCACAAACCAAGCAAAAACAGTGCTTTTATCACATTATTGTATTATCTGTTGTATAGTATTTATTAGAAAAATACTTTATTTTCAATATTTTGTTCGTATTTACCCGATCATGTTTCTTGTGAAATGCCAGTCTACGGAACATTTTGACCCGTCGCGAGTTTGCGCTTTTGACCAGTTTTCAATGGGCTGATTTGGGGGAAGAACAATTATGCCAAAATCACACAGTATGCAGAACTGATGGCTACCATCCTTATAGTTGAAGACGATGTTTTTATTCGCGAGAATCTTGCATGGATACTCAAAGATTTGGGCCACTACCCGCTGGCTACAAGTGACCTTGCAAGAGCGCTTGTGCACCTTGTAGCACCGCACCCAATTGACGCGCTATTCGTGGATATCCGTCTGGATGCGTTGGCATTTGGTGGATATGACGTCGCCAATCAGGCGATTGGGCTCAGGCCCCTTTTGCCTGTGCTCTACACCTCTGGCAGTTCGCTTACGCAGAACATGACTGAGCGGTTTGTCCCTGGCGGGCGCTTCCTGCAGAAGCCGTATTCGCCGGCTCAAGTCGAGACGTTACTCACAGAGATCCTTCACTAATATTTCCAAGACCAGCCGAAATCTTTGCAGAGGTCACGGACTAACACCGAGTCAGGACATGTCATCACCCTTACACCATCCGAAGCAGCCGCAGATAAAGTGCCCAATCCCACTTTCAACAACCTCGCAGGACCGACTGAAGAGTCGATTGTCAAAGCCGACGCTTTGCAACGCGCTATCTTTAACAGCGCCAACTTTTCCAGCATCGCGACCGACGCGAAGGGCGTAATCCAGATCTTCAACTTTGGCGCGGAGAAGATGCTGGGATATACTGCGGACGAAGTCATAAACATGATCACCCCAGCGGATATTTCGGACCCGCAGGAGTTGATTGTTCGCGCCCAGTGGCTAAGCGCGGAGTTGGCAACACCGATCACTTCGGGCTTCGACGCCCTAGTTTTCAAGGCGTCTCGCGGCATCGAAGATATCTACGAATTGACCTATATTCGCAAGGATGGCACGCGGTTTCCAGCCGTCGTTTCGGTCACTGCGCTGCGCGATGTGGCTGGCACTATCATCGGCTATTTGCTGATCGGCACTGACAACACCGCGCGAAAGGCCGCCGAAGAGGCGCTACTGCAGGCAGGGGCCCTGCAGAGCGCGATCTTCAACAGCGCAAACTTCTCGAGCATCGCCACCGATGCGCAAGGCGTGATCCAAATATTCAATGTCGGTGCCGAACGCATGCTCGGTTATACAGCGGCTGAAGTGATGAACACGATTACCCCAGCGGACATCTCCGATCCTCAGGAACTGATCACGCGCGCGCAGTCTCTGAGCGCTGAACTGGCCGCTGATATTACGCCCGGTTTCGACGCCTTAGTGTTCAAGGCGTCTCGCGGCATCGAAGACATTTACGAGCTGACCTACATCTGCAAGGATGGCAGTCGGCTGCCGGCAGTCGTATCGGTCACTGCCCTGCGCGATGCAGCTGGCATGATTATTGGCTATTTGCTGATCGGCACTGACAACACCGCGCGCAAGTTGGTTGAGGCGGAACAGAAAAAATCCGACCAGCGTCTGCGCGACCAGCAATTCTACACCCGCTCGTTGATCGAGTCCAACATCGACGCCTTAATGACCACCGACCCTTCGGGCATCATCACCGACGTCAACAAGCAAATGGAGGCGCTAACCGGATGCACCCGCGACGAATTGATCGGGTCACCGTTCAAGGATTGTTTCACTGATCCCGACCGGGCCGAGGCCGGCATCAAGCGGGTGCTTCACGAAAAATCGATTACCGACTATGAACTTACCGCGTGCGCGCGTGACGGTAGACAGACTGTGGTCTCCTACAATGCCACCACATTCTATGATCGCAATCGCACGCTGCAGGGGGTTTTCGCCGCCGCGCGCGATGTTACCGAGCGCACAAGGTTCGAGCAAGAACTACAACTCGCCAAGGTCGCGGCAGAGAGCGCCAGCCGGACCAAGTCCGATTTCCTCGCCAGCATGAGCCACGAAATCCGCACGCCGATGAATGCAATCATGGGCATTGCCGACCTGCTTGCTAAGACATCACTCACGCCCGAGCAGGACAAATATGTCCAGATCTTCCGCCGTTCGGGCGATACCTTGCTCAATCTCATCAACGATATCCTTGATCTGTCAAAAGTCGAAGCGGCGCAGCTTGAGCTTGAGCAGACCGATTTCGTACTTCGCGACCATCTGGAAAAGGTGATTGAAATGGTCATGCCGCGCGCGCAGGAGAAGAACCTCGTCCTGCTTTGCGAAATTGCCCCAAGCGTGAGCAATGACTTGATCGGCGATCCGACGCGGCTGCGGCAGGTTCTGCTGAACTTGCTCGGCAATGCCATCAAATTTACCGAGTCCGGCCATATCACGCTGGCAGTGGAGCCGGTTCAGGATTGCGCTACGCCCGCTGCCTTACGGTTTACGGTTAGCGACTCAGGTATAGGCATTACCGATGATAAGCTCACTGCGGTCTTTGAGCGTTTCGCCCAGGCCGATACGTCGACGACGCGCCGATTTGGCGGTTCAGGACTTGGGCTGACGATTTCCAAGCGGCTGGTAGAATTAATGGGCGGGCGCATTTGGGTCACCAGCGAAATAGGCAAGGGCAGCACATTCGGCTTCGTCGTCCCGTTCGAAATCGGGGCTGCTAATAATCGGTCGGTCGGCGAACTTAAAACCGCCGATATCGATACGCCGCTGCAGCCGCTGCGCATTTTGATGGCAGAGGATGGACCCGACAATTGTATTATCGCCTTGGCTTATCTCGCGGATACGCCCTATCAAGTCGACGTTGCCGAAACTGGGCTCATCGCCTGCGAGATGTTCAAGACCGGCGATTACGACCTAGTGCTGATGGATCGGCAAATGCCAGTGATGGACGGATTGACCGCGACCCAGAACCTGCGTGCATGGGAGAAAGAGAATTGTCGCAAGCCAACTGCGATAATTGCCCTGACCGCCTCAGCCTTGAAGGGCGACCGCGAGACGTGTCTCGCGGCCGGTTGCACCGCCTATCTGACCAAGCCGATCAAGCAGGATGTCCTGCTTCAGGCGATCAAGGATTATTCGGCGATCTTACCCGCCTCATTGCCGTCTGAAGACAGCGTTGCTTCTTCGCTTCAGCGTTCAGCCCGACGCCTCGCGAAGGTCATCCCCGCCTATTTGGAAAGCTGTCGGAAGGATGTCATCGTCATGCGCGAATCCTTGGACCGAGCCGACTATGCAACTGTGGCAACACTAGCGCATAACATGCGAGGGTCCGGAGGGGGTTTTGGATTTCAGGCAATCACTGACTTTGGCGCGGATCTTGAGCAGGCATCCGAGGACATAGACCTGAACAGAGCGTGCAAGCTATTACGTGAATTGTCTAGCTATCTCGAAAGTGTCGAAACAACTGTTTGATGTAAGGGATTGTGTCGGACAAATGGTTTTTCAAACAATCCTTCAATCGCGCGTAAATGGCATCCATCCCGATTTAATGGGCAAAGAGGACGGCCTAAAACGGCGTAAATTCCAAGGTTAGCGTATCGCGGTAAATCCCGGCGTAGCGTGCCGGTTGGGGTTCAACCGCAACCCGCATTTCCTCTGACTGCAGAGGCCCATTGCGCAGATCGAGCGTTACAACCGACGGCGTGGAGAGTGTAAGTCGCTTGTAAGATTGACGATCTAGCGGGACATCGACTGGGAGAGATTATAGCCTTTCGCGAAGGGCTTCATAGGGTGTTTTTCCGTTGAAAGCACCGTGCGGTCGGTTGAAGTTGTAGAAGTTCTCCCATTCGATGAGCTTGGCCTCGAGATCGACGTCGCCTTTGTATGACAGGAGCTGGTAAAACTCCTGTTGGTCTGAGCGATGGGATCGCTCGACTTTGCCGTTCAGCTGTGGAGTTCCACGTTTGATGTAAGCATGGCGGATGCCCTG
>NZ_CAMDCK010000024.1 GCF_945890115.1 Sphingorhabdus sp. EL138 | reverse complement strand
TGTTTTGCCCACGTCACTGATCTTCTCAGCATGGCGCAGCACCTTGAGCTTGCGCTGAATATCGCGGTCTTCCTTTGTCATTGGATCCATCCTTCTGGTTGCCTATCGGCAATATGAAAGATGTCCCACGAGTCCGTACAGTCCTACAGCATGGGCTATCTGTCGGCGACGATAGCGCGCTATTTCCGCAAAGTGGTGCAGCACGGGATGTGCAAGGTCGCACTGGTCAACAGCCTGCCCCCCCTCATGTCGTCGGCTGCGCGCGGTGGGCTTTTGTCTCAGGCCGCGACTTTGGGCTGCTACCGGGTCGCACCAGACGAGGCATTGATTGTCACGGTCGACCTTTTGGGTGCGCGCTATCTTGGGGTGCAGATTGTCGATATGTGGATGGTCTCGCACAACTATCGGCGGGCCTCCAGCAGCCTCAATCACCTACAGGCACACACTGACGGTGATGGACGAATTCGCTATGTCATTAGTATAGACGATCCAGGTGTGCACAACTGGCTTGATGGCAGCGGAGCGGGGGCAGGGGCGATACTCCTGCGTTGGCAGCAATTGCCCGAAGGCGCTGTGTTCGGCGATGCCGTCGTGACTGAATTGGTGAAACTGACAGAGCTGAAAACGCGATTGCCACTGGACACCCAGCTTGTTGGGTCAGCCGAAAGGCGGACCCAACAAGAAGTGCGCGAAACAGGCTATCTCACCCGAACTCGCTGAACTAACGCTTTAGCCGCCAAAGCGATAGCGCAGTTCGACGCCAACGGTGCGTGGTGCGCCGTAGAAGCCGCTCTGAATGCCAAGCAGGTTTGAACCGACATTGCTCGATGCCAGATATTCCTTGTCGAACAGGTTGCGCACGAAGACGCTGGCGTCAACGGGCGATCCGCCAATACCACCCACTTCAAGGCGAGCATTCACCAGGTCATAAGCGGGCAGAACTGCGTCGGATGATTGAACGCTGCTCGAATGGTAAAAATCGCCGCTCAATACGACTTTGCCGAAGCTTTCGGCAAGCGGCAGCGTCCAGCGAACGCCAGCGGTAAACGTCTTCCTCGCCACAAGGTTGAATGGCACTTCCGACCCGCGCAGATAAGATTGAAGGTCGGTCGGAACCGTGAGCGAGCGCGTCTTCAGGTCGAGGAACGTGGCGCCTGCCTCAAATGAGAGGTTGGACGTCGGCGCGATCCGGGCCGAAAGGTCGATACCCGCGACCTGGGTCGATCCGGCGTTGACAAGCAATGTGCCGCCACTCGGGTCATTATTGGCGTTGCAGTCGCCGTCTGGCGACCTCGGTGCCAACGTCCCGCCGACCGCAGTTGTGCTGCACGTTGCTTGCGTGTTAAGGCCAGAGACTGGCACTTGCACATTGCTGTACCAGCCGATGAACGGTGAAGCATTAAAGCGGATTGCGACGTCGCCAGCCTTGAAATCGGAACGAATACCCGCCTCGATATCGGTCACCTTTTCGGGCTGGAACGACTGGAGCGGGATCAGGCGGCCGGCAAGTGTCGGGCTGTTGATGCCGCCCGCGCGGTAACCGCGACGCGTAACGGCGTAGAGGAAGACGTCGGACGACGCCTGCCAGTCTAGCCCTAATGTCCATGTCGGAGCCTTCGACGATGTCTTGTTGATACTGCTATTCCGGATCGCTGCGACCGCATTGTTGCAATCTACGGGTTGCAGCACGGGGTCGGGCGATGTGCTGCCACCGACGCAGGCCGAAATGTCATCCCAAGTATAGCGGAAGCCCGCGTTGATGCGAAGGCCGTCAGCGATTGAGTCGAGCTTGTATCCGACATTGGCGAACAGCGCTTTGCTGGTTTCTGTGAAGAAGCCATAATTGAACGGCGCGTTGGTGATGCCGGGAAGGATGAAGATCGGAATGTAGGTTCCGGTCGGACCCTTTGGCTTGCTCTTGAGATAAAAGCCCCCGACCAGCCAGTCGAGCCGGTCATCGGCAGCTTTGCCTCTGAACTGTAGTTCATCAGTGAATTGTTCGACATCCGAAGTCTGTCGACCCCCGACTACCATGACAGGCAGCCCTGCCGGGATAGCGCCGGTGCCATTGGAAATCAGCGTGGGCAAACCGTCGACGCTTGAAAAATAGTCGATCTTCGTATGGCGGTAGCCAAAAATGTTCACAAGTTCGATCGAGTCGGAAAGTTGTGCCAGAGTGCGGTTAGTAATACCAAAACGGTTTGCACGCTCGAAAGCGTCGATATCCGAATTGATGCTTCGAATCCCGCGCGCTCGCTGCAATGCCAGCTGAGCTTGGGCCGCCGCAAGCGTTCCGGTCGCAGTCAGGGCGTTTGGCCCGGCAAATACGTTCACCAAGACCGACGCACCGCCGGTGGAACGGTTACGGTAATAATCGACGATGGTCGTGTTGGTCAGCCCTTCGACCGGCTCAAGCAATAACGTACCGCGTAGCGCACGCGAATTGAGATCGTCGGCGTCCTTGCCTACCCCGATATTCTGAGTCCAGCCATCGCGCTTTTGATATTGCCCGGAAATACGGAGCGCTACTTTCTGGTCAGCGATCGGAATGTTGATCGCAGCCTCGGCAATACGTGCGTCATAGCTTCCGTAGGATGCCTGCGCATAGCCTTCGAAACCATAGCTTGGTGTGGTCGGGTAATATAGGATGGCCCCACCGGTTGTGTTCCGGCCGAATAGCGTACCCTGCGGACCTTTGAGCACCTGGACCGAGGACAGATCATAGGTCGGGATGCTTGAACCCAAAGTAGGTGCCGGAACTTCGGCGAAATAGCTGATGACCCCGGGAGCGCTGTTGCCTGCCAGTGCCTTTGACTGACCGCGCACCGAGAAGTTGGAATTTTCACGGCCACCCGATCCGGCGAGAAAGACGCCCGGCGTTTTAAATAGCAGATCCTGCGTATCGCGGATTTGCGCCTGACGGAGCGACTCTGTACCGAAGGCGGTTACCGAAACAGGGGTGGATTGAATGTTCTCCGCGGTACGGCGAGCGGTGACGACGATATCGCCGTTCGAGACCTCTTCGCCAACGGTATCGGATTGGGCTTCGACCGGTGTATTGCTTTGGGCCATGACCGGCACCGCCGTTGTGAGCAGCAAAAAGGCCGTTATGCTCTTGGCGCGCGTAAATAAAACCATCGATTCATCCCCCCATTCAGGTCAACAATTATTGCTTTCGTGCAGGTTTGATGCGTCGAAGCCGATTGTGATGTACCTACCGTTGGAGGGGCGGTCAGAAAATTGGTTGATGATTCCGTAACGGAATTTTGCCCCCTAGACCTTGTAGAACCCCTCGAGCTTTGCGCTTGTATCATTTACTCGCGCACGCCTTCCGGCGGCCGTCGTGGAGGGCGCTCCGCCTGCCTCTTCATCGAAATTGAAAACTGGGCCATCGAACAAGGCGTCAATCGTTGCGCGGGCGAGGCTTTCGGGGGAAACGGCCCCGGTTGCTTCAACTGGAATTCCCTTGCGCGCCAAAACCGAGCGAAGCATCGGCGTATCGGCAATTTTGAACAGCAATGTTTGGACCGCGACACCAAAGGGTTGCAATTCGGCCCAGAGGGATTCCCCCAGATTGAGCGCATAGGCCTTACTGGCTGTGTAGAGCGCAGCTCGCGCGCCGCCACCAAGGGCTGCCTCGGATCCGACGATGAGAAGCGCACCGCGGCCCTGCTTTACAAATCGCTGGCTGAAATGGTGCAATGCTTCAGTAAGGAATCCGATATTGCGATCAGTGACATTGCGCCACTCGTCGAATGGCGCATCGGCAAACAAATGCCCCGAAGATTCGGCACCTGCATTAAACACGACCAAGCCGAGATCCATTGAATCTGTAGCGTCGGCCAAGCGCTCGACCGCGTCCGTATCGCCGAGATCAAGGGACAGCGTCTGAACGCTGACATTGTGCCGTGAGGAAATGCTTTGAGCGGTGGCTGCCAATTTATCGTGGTTGCGCGCAACCAGCAGGCAATGCGCTCCCCGCCCGGCCAGATCATCGGCGAACGCGGCGCCGAGCCCGTCCGATCCACCCAGTATCAATGCCCAGCGTTCTGAAAGCGCGGCGTCAACGGCACTCATTGGGTTTGTGGCAGCACGACATGCTGTGCCGAGCTTCCTATCGCCGTCGATCCGAATTGCTGCAGGCGTCGTCCTTCTAGCTTGGCAAGCAAAGAGAATTGCGCTTCATCCGTTTCGGGCGCTGCCGAGTTGATATGATCTTCGAGCGCCGCTTCGGCCGCATCGAGGTCGGCAAAATCCTGGCCAAGATACGCTTCCACATCGGCAAGGTTGAGCGATTCGATTTCGGCCCCAAGCGCATCGGCTCGCGCCATCCATTCGACCAGCTGCAATGCTTGAGCCTTATGCGCACCGTCAACTTCGGAGGCCGGTGTTATAGCCGCCAGCGTGTCGGCCAGCTTGCGTAAGGTCACCGCCTGCGGGCCATGCTCTCGCTCGGCTAAGGGTGCCACGTCAGGAATTGCAAAGCCGCTGACTGCCGACATGGCGAGCAGGATTGAGCGGCGAAGCGCCAGGTCAAATTCCAAATATACCGCATGAGGATCGCCTGGATGTGGCTCACCCACCGTCCCTGCGAATTGCATCGCCCCAAGCGTGGAAAACACGAGAACGTGGAACCGCACGGCATCATGGTCGATTGGCCCGCCTCCCGCCTCTTCATAGAACCGGCACATGTCGGCAAGCGATGCGCCCAGCGGCTCATAACTGTTGCGCATCCCCATCGTTGCAATGTCGGTCATTGGATCACCGATCATGCTGAACTCGAAATCGTACAGGCCCGTCACCTTGCCGTCCGCGACCAGATACTGGCCCGAATCGAACTGGATAAAGGACGCATTGGTCCGGTGTTTGGGCACGTTCCGGCGCAACCAGCCGATGATAAACTCGAGCAGCGGCTCGGGGCGTGACTTGGTCTTGCGGTAGTGCGGAAGATACGCATTGAGCCCGACCAAAGCGATATCTTCGGCACCCTCGGGTTTCTCGACGCCTGCTGCGATAAAGCCATCAAGCGGCAGGTTATGCATTTTTGCGACGCTGGCCATATACGCGCGGCCAACATCGGCGCGTTCGGTTTCGTCAAGGCCGCTGAAATCTCGGGTCCCGGCCAGAGCATCCATCACGATGCACGGAGGATCGGCGCAATAGCCGTGGATTTTGGGAACAGCGATGCCGCGATCATAAAGCTCTGCGATAATGTCGGCTTCGCGTTTCAGGTCGGGAAATATGGAAACATTGCCGGTGCGATCACCGCGTAGGTGGAGCTTTATGGATTCGCCTTCGCGCGCGATGTCGACGAACCACGCAGGGCGCCAGCGCACTTGCCGGTCCATGCGGACGATCGTGCCACCAGTCACATGCTCGACAAATCCGCGCATCCGCGCAATGGCGGCGTCGTCATAATCAGGTGTTGTGCCAGCATCAGCCATTGGTCGTCCTTTATGAGTTTTCGGGAGGCTACGCGGCTTAGATGGTCGAAGACGCCCCGCCATCCGCCGCAAAGCTTTCGTCAACGCCCATTTTACGTGTCAGATCAGCCATATCGAGATATTCGCGCCAATGGCTGATCAGGCCTTTGTCGTTGAATTCGTAAATCGCGACCATTTGATGAGGGCAGGACCGACCAAGTATGATCGCGGTGTCGGATCGTTCCTGCATAACCATCCGGTCGTTCGAAACGATGTTCACCTCGTTGCACTTGTTGTTGGTGGCAAAGCCCATTTGCCGGGTGATTTCCTCGCGCAGTGCCGCCTTGCCTTTGACAACGGGGCCGCCCGGCACCCACAATTGCCATTCGGCATCTTCGGCCATCATCGACAATATCTTTTCGACATCGGGCCGTGACGAGTCGGTTCCGTCGCCCCATGCATCACAAAAACTGCGGACGAAATCTTCCTGTTGCTGACCCATTATTGCTCTCCCTTCATGGTTCGCGTCACGCTGACAAAAGGCACCGTGCAGCTTTGACCGCCGTCAACAGGATAAAGCATCCCGTTGACGTAGCGGGATTCATCGGATGCAAGGAACAACGCCATAGCGGCGATATCTTCCGGCTCGCCGATAAAAGGCACGTTGAGCACCTTCATAAACGCCGCGTCCATTTCGGGCGTGGTCCATTGCAGCTTGGCCGGAGTCTGCGTCGGTCCGGGCAAGATGGCGTTGCTGCGAATGCCTTGCTTGCCGTAAGTCGCAGCAATTGCCTGCACAAACCAGTTAAGCGCGGCCTTGGACGATCCGTAACTATAGGCGGTCACGTCGCCGCCCATCGAACTACCCGATGAAGTAGCGATAATCGATCCTGTGCCGCGTTCAAGCATATGCGGAATGGCAAGCTTGCTGGCGAGCACAGCCCCGAGCACATTTACTTTAAGCGTTGCAAAGAAAATTTTGGGGTCGAACGCCAGAAAATCGCCATCGCGCATCGCCATTTCATTGTTCACGAACAGCGCATTGTTGAACAGCACGTCGATACGACCGAAATCGCTGACCGTCTGGTCGATCATCCCTGCAAGATCGTCATCATTGCCGACGTCAACCCGCATCGCCCGCGCTTCACCGCCCGCAGCGATTATTGCCTGAGCGGCCTCTTCTGCCGCTTCGGCGCGGATGTCGGCGCAGATGACCGTGCCGCCCTCACGAGCGAACAGTTTGGCGCTGGCCAGACCGATACCACTCGCGGCTCCGGTGATGATGCAGATTTTGTCGCTAAGACGTTGCAACGCACTCTCCTATGCTGAACGAACTGCAACTCATTGGTGTGCAGGTTCACGCGGGCAACCTATCGTTTGGTCGGTGTCTGCTGGGTGCTAATGTGGTGATTCGCTTGTAGCCAGTAGAGTTTGGAACACGGACACGAGCCTGCCAGACAGGATCTTTGAGGTTATCCCGTTTGTAGAGAATGACCCGCCCGTCACCCCGCAGATCAATCCGAACATCAGCGTCACTAGCCATAGACTGCCTTCCTCCGACTCTCTCAG
Source organism: Sphingorhabdus sp. EL138 (assembly GCF_945890115.1). Lineage (GTDB taxonomy): Bacteria > Pseudomonadota > Alphaproteobacteria > Sphingomonadales > Sphingomonadaceae > Sphingorhabdus_B. The sequence goes on along the minus strand of NZ_CAMDCK010000024.1, from coordinate 13,915 downwards.
CCTAATCAGGAAGTTGGCGAATGAACATAGAAATTTGTGCACGATTTGTGCATAGCTAAAAAGCGCTATTTAAGGCGCAACTGGCACAGCGATGCGTTTAAATATTGTTATATATCAATGATATGAATGGCGCACCCAAGAGGATTCGAACCTCTGGCCTCTGCCTTCGGAGGGCAGCGCTCTATCCAGCTGAGCTATGGGTGCGGATTAGGGCCGGTTAGCAGGCATGACGCCATTGCGCCAAGTTTTTTTTGGGTCCAATTTGTATTTGCGCCCTTGCTGTGGCGCGGCCGCATGGACACCGCGCCGTTTGTGCGCACGCACTGGCCGAATGTATTGCGGGCACGATAGCTATTTTATCCCAAGCTAATGGCTGGATAACTCAAAACGGCAATGCTACGGCGGTGTCATGAAAAACCAGTTTGAACTCACGGACGATCAAGTCGCCATACAGGACATGGCGCGAAAATTCACCGCAGACGCGATCACGCCTTTTGCCGCCGAATGGGATGAAAAGTCGCATTATCCGGTCGATGTGTGGAAAGCCGCAGGCGCGCTTGGCTTTGGCGCGATTTATGTGTCTGAAGAATCGGGTGGCACTGGCCTTGGCCGGTTGGAGGCCGCGTTGATCATGGAGGCCATGGCGTATGGTTGTCCCACCACCAGCGCATTCATTTCGATTCATAATATGGCAGCGTGGATGATCGATTGTTTTGGCAATGCGGAGTTGAAGGCGCGTTATTTGCCTGAGCTTGTGTCGATGGAGAAAATCGCCAGCTATTGCCTGACGGAACCTGGTAGCGGGTCGGACGCTGCGGCACTTAAAACCAGTGCGCGGCGCGATGGCGATCATTATGTGCTGAATGGCACGAAGCAGTTTATCTCGGGCGCTGGCTATAATGACGTCTATGTTGTCATGGTCCGCACGGGCGAGGACAAGACCAAGGGCGTGACGTGCCTTGTCGTGGACAAGGACACGCCGGGGCTTAGCTTTGGTCAGCCGGAGAAAAAGCTTGGCTGGAACGCCTCCCCAACCGCGCAGGTGATATTTGAAGATTGCCGCGTGCCCATTGCCAATCGCGTGGGCGCAGAGGGCGATGGTTTTCGCTTTGCGATGATGGGGCTTGATGGCGGACGGTTGAACATTGGCGCGTGTTCTTTGGGCGGCGCGCAGCGGTGCTTGGATGAATCGATAGCCTATACCAAAGAGCGTCAGCAATTTGGCCAGCCCGTGTCCGAATTTCAAAATACGCAGTTCATGCTGGCGGATATGGCAACCGATTTGGAGGCTGCGCGCGCCTTGCTCTATATTGCTGCGGCCAAGGTCACGGCCAACGCGCCCGACAAGTCGCGTTTCTCGGCGATGGCCAAGCGACTGTCGACCGATAGCGGCAGTGAGATTGTCAATCAGGCGCTGCAGCTTTTTGGCGGCTATGGCTATTTGCGTGATTATCCTATCGAACGTTTCTGGCGCGATTTGCGCGTACATTCCATCCTTGAAGGGACCAATCAGGTTATGCGCATGATTATTGGCCGGGACCTGTTGCGCCAATGACCGATGATATTTTGGTCCGCGTCGAAGGACATGCCGGTTTCATAAGCCTGAACCGGCCATCGGCGCTCCACGCGCTGACATTGCCGATGGTACATGCGATGACTGAGGCGTTGCTGGCGTGGCGCAATGATGATGCGGTAAAGTGCGTGGTGATTGATCATGCCGACGGGCGCGGCTTTTGCGCGGGCGGCGATATCGCGTTCCTGCGCGATTCAGCGATTAATGATGGCGGAGAATCGGGCCGAAAATTCTTCCACGACGAATATCAGTTGAACCATTTGCTGTTCACATATTCCAAGCCTGTCGTCGCTTTCATGGACGGCATTACGATGGGTGGCGGCGTGGGCATTAGTCAGCCCGCCCGTTTTCGCGTGGCGACCGAGAATACCAAATTTGCAATGCCGGAAACGGGCATTGGCTTGTTTCCCGATGTCGGCGGCGGATGGTATCTGTCGCGGTTGGAAGGTCGTGTTGGCCAGTTTCTGGCGCTGACCGGCGCGCGTATCGCAGGGCCGGGATGCCGCGCGCTTGGCCTTGCCAATCATTATGTGCCCAGCAGCGCGCTCGCCGAAGCCAAGGCACGCATTGCCAGCGAAGATGTCGAGCGTATTGATGGCATATTGGGCACATTGTCGGAAACGCCGCCTGCGTCGAAAATTGTCGAGACGCTTTTTCAGATCAATCGCCATTTCGCCTCCAACGCATTTGAGGACATCCTTGCCAGCCTTGAAGGTGACGAGAGCGCATGGGCGATGAAAGAGTTGGCAGCGTTGCGGACCAAAAGCCCGCAAACCTGTAAGGTCGCCTTACGCCAATTGTCGGAGAGCCTGAAGCTCAACGACTTTGCCGATAATATGGCGATGGAATATCGCATTGCCAGCCGCGTGCTTGTCCGGCCCGATTTTGCAGAAGGCGTGCGCGCGGTTATCGTGGATAAAGACAATAGCCCAAAATGGGATCCCGCCACAGCCGAAGGCGTCACGGACGCGCTTGTCGATGCGATCTTTGCCGCATTACCCACTCAAGAAGAATGGAAGCCCCTATGAGCTATGAAACTATATTGGTCGAACAACGCGGTGCGGTGACGCTCATCACACTCAACCGCCCGCAAGCGTTGAACGCGCTGAATAGCCAAGTGTTGGCTGACCTGATTGCCGCATTTGCGGCCTTTGATGCCGATGATAGCCAAAGATGCGCCGTTCTGACGGGCAGCGAAAAGGCCTTTGCTGCGGGCGCGGACATTAAGGAAATGTCGTCGCAGTCTTTCGCAGACATGTATGGCGCAAACTTCTTCGCAGGCTATGACCGCGTGACCGCCACCCGCAAGCCATGGATCGCCGCGGTCAACGGCTTCGCGCTAGGTGGCGGATGCGAATTGGCGATGATGGCCGACTTCATCATTGCCGGCGACAATGCAAAATTTGGTCAGCCTGAAATCAAGCTTGCGGTTACCCCCGGAATGGGCGGGTCGCAGCGCCTAACGCGTGCGATTGGCAAGGCCAAGGCCATGGAAATGTGCCTGACTGGCCGGATGATGGATGCCGCAGAGGCCGAAAGGTCTGGCCTGGTTGCCAAGGTCGTTCCGGCAGCCGAGCTTGTTGACGAAGCCATTAAGACGGCCACTGCCATTGCCGCAATGGCACCCTTGGCTGCAATCGCGTGCAAGGAAATGGTCAACGCCGCGTTTGAAACGACGTTGCAGCAAGGCGTACTGTTTGAACGTCGCTTGTTCCATGGCCTATTTGGTACAGAAGATCAGAAGGAAGGCATGGCGGCCTTCGTTGAGAAGCGGCCCGGGAACTGGACGGGTAAGTAGGTTTATCCTCCCCATCGCAAGTCGATGGGGAGGATTTACTCAATTAGCGGCTACCTTCTCCACCATTTGAAATTTGCCAAGGCCGCAGCCTGCGCCTTCATATACCTGCCCGCCTTGGTCGTGCAATACGCGGACGATGTCGACGCTGCACAATTGGTTGATCGACGTTCGATAGGAAAAGCGGTCTTCGAACTTCAATCCGGGGCAGCTTTGGGGCAAAGCGTTGCGATAGGTTTTACCGCCTGCCATGCGGAAATCGATAGTGCGGTTATCGATGACTTTCGTGGACCGTATTTGCGATATTGTGACGCAATTTTTGGGTTCGCCCACCGCACGAACGGGTGCGGGTGCGTTCTTGCTTGAAATCGCGACGGCACCGCCGCCTGACAGCAATGCAATCGCAGGAATGATCAACAGCATTTTACGCATCGGCCTTCTCCTATATCATGATTCGGCCTTAACCACTTCAGCCTGAACTTGAGCTGACTTAATTTTGGGCGCTGGCGTTTTGGGTTTGAAGCGGCACAAGTCGACCACAGGGCAGCGCCAGCATTCGGGTGTGCGCGCCTTGCAGATGTATCGGCCATGCAGGATCAACCAATGGTGCGCGCCAATGCGGAACGGCTTCGGCGTGCTTTTCTCCAGCGCTTTTTCGACCGCGACCACGGTTTTTCCCGGCGCAATGCCCGTGCGATTACCGACCCGGAAAATATGCGTGTCGACCGCGAAGGTTTCTGCGCCAAACGCGGTGTTCATCACCACATTGGCGGTCTTGCGCCCCACGCCGGGCAAAGCCTCCAACGCATCACGGTCGGCGGGCACTTCGCCATTATGATCGCGCACCAGGATTTCCGACAAAGCGATGACGTTCTTTGCCTTGTTATTGTAAAGGCCAATGGTCTTGATATGCGCTTTCAAACCCTCCAGCCCTAGCGCGACCATTTGCGCAGGTGTCTTTACATCTTCGAACAAAGCCTTTGTCGCCTTGTTCACCCCGACATCGGTCGATTGCGCCGAACAGGTCACGGCAACGAGCAACTGATACGCATTGCCATAAGCCAATTCAGTTTCCGGATCAGGATTGGCCTCCGCCAAGCGCCGGTAAAATTCGAATATGTCTGCTTTCTTCAAAGGCCAAGGACCTCTTGCATATTATACCGACCGGCTGTCTGCCGCGTCAGCCACTCGGCGGCTTTCACGGCGCCGCGTGCGAATATCGCGCGATTTTCGGCGCGATGGACAAGCTCGATCCGTTCATTGTCGGACGCAAAGATGACGCTGTGATCGCCCGCCACGCTGCCGCCGCGTAAGGAGGCAAAGCCGATATGGCCGGGCGTGCGTGTGGCCATAATCCCGTCGCGGCCCCGTTCGCTGTGGTCTTTCAAATTGACCGCGCGGCCCTTTGCCGCGGCTTCGCCCAGCAGCAGGGCGGTGCCCGATGGCGCGTCTACCTTGTACCGGTGGTGCATTTCCAGAATTTCGATGTCCCAGTCCGCGCCCAACTGCCGCGCGGCTTGCTCCACCAAGGCGGCGAGCATGTTGACGCCCAAAGACGTATTTCCCGTTTGCAAGATGGCAATGTCGCGCGCGGCATCGTCGATGAGGAAATGGTGGCGTTCCTCCAAACCCGTCGTGCCAATGACGATGGGCTTGCCCGCAGCCACGCACGCGTCGAGACTGGCCTCAAGGCCATGCGGGCTCGAAAAATCGACGAGAACGTTAGATACAGAGATTAATCCCGCAAGATCGCCATCCTTATCGACGCCACCTGCATGTGCGTGGCCGTCGGCGGCAATCGCATCGACCAAAGCCTGCCCCATGCGGCCCGCGCTTCCAATAATTCCAATTTTCATATCTCTTGCCCTGACCTATTGTTCGGGTCTTACTATATTAAGCAACTGAAACAAGTTTTGGGTTACGATGAAGGAAAGCATTTGGGGCAAGGCATCAAAAACATCGTCATCCTAACGGGCGCAGGCGTCAGCGCCGAAAGCGGCATTGATACGTTCCGCAGCGCAGGCGGCTTGTGGGAACAGCATAAGGTGGAGGATGTGGCCACGCCCGAGGCCTTTGCCCGCGACCCCGACCTTGTGCTGCGCTTTTACGATATGCGCCGCGAACGTATTCAACAGGTGGAGCCAAATGCCGCGCATTCTGCGCTCGCGCGGTTGGATGCGGCATGGTCAGGCAATCTGCTGCTGGTGACGCAAAATGTCGATGATTTGCACGAACGGGCAGGGACGCAACGCCTGTTGCATATGCATGGTGAACATTTGAACGCGTGGTGCAAAGCCTGTGATGCACGCCACCCGTGGCGCGGGACGTTGATGGACCGGCCAGCCTGCCCGGCCTGTGGCGTGGCGGGGCGGTTGCGGCCGGACATCGTCTGGTTTGGGGAAATGCCCTATCGCATGGATGAAATTTACCATGCGCTGGACCAAGCGGATTTGTTCGTCAGCATTGGCACCTCCGGCGCAGTCTATCCCGCCGCTGGTTTGGTGCGCGCGGCGCGGCAAAAGGGCATCAAAACGTTGGAACTGAACCTTGAACCATCGCATGGCACATCCTGGTTCGAAGAATCGCGGCATGGCCCCGCGACATTAGTGGTGCCAGCGTGGGTGGAGGAATTATTAGGCGGTTAAGCCGCCGCAGCTCCGGCACCCTGCGTCTTTGGGCAGGCGGATAGATCGCATCGCCGGGGCCATGCCGTCGAACAAATGCAATTTGCCGATCTGGGGGTCTCCAAAGCCGGTCAGCACGCGTATGGCCTCCATCGCGGCAAAGGACCCCATCAGGCCACACATCGCGCCCAGCACGCCTTGCGTGGCGCAGTCGTCGCAATCATCGGGGTCATGGGCGTCGCCGACGAAGCAGCGGTAGCAAGGTGCGTCGGCTTGCCATCCGGTAAAGGTACCGATTTGCCCATGAAACTGCCCAATTGCGGCGCTGACCAACGGCACTTTCGCGGCAAGGCAGAGGTCGTTGACGACAAGCCGCGTGGCGAAATTATCGCAACCGTCAATGACAACATCGACGCCATTGAGGATGTCTGCGGCGGTGGAACGGTCAATACGCTGCTTAAGGCCGCGGAATGTCACATCCCGGTTCAAGCGCGCGACGGCGGCGCCAGCGGCATCGACCTTGGCCGCGCCAATGTCGGCTTCGGTGTGCAAAATTTGCCGCTGGAGATTGGACAAGGACACAATATCATCATCAACGACGCTGATCGTGCCGACGCCCGCCGCCGCCAGATATTGAATGGCGGGGCAACCAATGCCGCCCGCACCGATCAGCAGCACATGGCTCGACAGCAATTTGGACTGACCCGCGCCGCCAATATCGCGCAGCACAATATGCCGGGCATAACGGTCAAGCTGTTGGTCGCTGAGCGTCATACGCCAGTGGAACCAAAGCCTCCGGTGCCCCGCTCCGTATCGTCCAAGGCATCGACTTCGACTAATATTCCCTGCGTGACCGGTGCCACAACAATTTGCGCGATCCGGTCGCCTGTGTTGATCACAAAATCTTCGTCACCCAAATTTGCGAGAATGACCTTCACTTCGCCGCGATAATCGCTGTCGATGGTGCCAGGGGTGTTCAGGCAGGTGATGCCATGTTTCAGGGCAAGGCCGGAGCGCGGACGCACTTGCACTTCATAGCCATCGGGAATGGCAAAGGCGAACCCCGTTGCCACGGCATGGCGCTTGCCAGCGCCCAAGGTCAGGCTTTCGGCCGCGCAGATGTCCATGCCCGCCGCGCCGGATGTTGCATATGCGGGCATCGGCAGGCCAGTTCCATGGTCCAGTCGCTTGACGCGGATATCAACCTTTTGCGAGTGCATCGGCAACCTTCTCCATCAATTTACGAGCAATCACGTCCTTGGCGCTTTCGGGCCAGCTATCAACGCCGTCTTTCGTCACGATATGAAACGCGTTTTTTGCGCCGCCCATCACGTCGCCCGATACGTCATTGGCCACAATCCAGTCGCACCCCTTTTTGGCAAGCTTGGCCTGCGCATGTTCCAAAATCTTCTCTGTCTCCGCGGCAAAACCGATCAGCAGCCTTGGGCGATGGGTATGCGTGGCGAGGCTGGCGAGGATATCGGGATTTTCGGTTAAGTTTAGCGCGGGGATATTGCCGCCGTCTTTCTTGATTTTTTGTTCAGGCGCTTGCGCCGCGCGCCAATCGGCGACGGCGGCCACCATGATGGCGGCATCGACGGGCAAGGCTTTTTCCACCGCCGCCTGCATGTCGATGGCGGTTTCAACATCTATTCGGGCGACGCCGGGCGGGGTCGCCAAATGCACCGGGCCAGCAATGAGCGTCACATCAGCGCCGAGGGCCGCTGCGGCGGCGGCAATGGCAAAACCCTGACGCCCTGAAGAGCGGTTGGCAATATAGCGTACGGGGTCAATCGCCTCATGCGTTGGGCCAGCGGTTACCAATATGCGTTGGCCGGACAATGGACGCGCAAGCGGAACTCCGCTCGGCACTGTCGTTGGCGAACGGCCTGATGTCAGCATTGCATCAAAATCATGCCCCAGCATCGCGCAAATCTGTTCGGCAATGGCGGGTGGTTCTGGCAGGCGTCCGGGGCCAAATTCGCCGCATGCCATGGCGCCCTCGTCCGGATCCATGATGTGGACGCCATCGGCGCGCAATTGCGCCAAATTCCGCTGCGTCGCCGGATGGTTCCACATGCGGACATTCATCGCGGGAACGGCAAGCACGGGCTTATCTGTTGCCAGCAAAATGGTGGTGGCGAGGTCGTCGGATATACCCGCCGCCATCTTGGCTAAGATATTGGCGGTGGCGGGGCAGATGACGACCAAGTCGGCCTGACGGCTCAACTGGATATGCCCAATCTCGCGTTCTTCTTTCAGATCGAACATATGACCATAGACTTGGTCTTCGGTCATTACGGACATGGACAAGGGCGTCACGAACTCCGTCGCGCTTTGCGTCATAACTGCGCGCACGGATAGGCCTTGGCGCTTGAGCAAGCGGACAAGTTCAAGCGACTTATACGCCGCAATGCCGCCAGTGACGATGAGGAGGATGCGTTTTTCGTTCATGCGCTTCAATATCCGCTGAAGAGTTTATCGATTGCGGAGGTGATGACCAAATCCTCCTGCGCCAAAGAGCCAATTTTTGCGCCGAGCCGATTAAGGGGAATAGCGAAAATCAGATGTGTCGACATAATATAATGTTCATCATTAATCACAAATATGGGATGCAATCGCGATACGGACGGCATGTCTTTAGCCGGCAATAAAGGCACGACCACACGGCTGCCAAATTCATCAAGCAAATCGGACTGGATATCCAGCAACAGACCGCGCGCAATTGCGCCTTTATAAAGGTCAAAGCGCGCCATTAAAACTGGCGATACTCATCATATGGCATACCGTTTTCGGCGATCCATTTATTCCAGCTTTCAATAGCCTGGCGGTTTTCGCTTTTCCATTCCTCGCCCAAGGCTTTGCGCACCTGTTCCTGCAGTCCGGTTTCGCAGGCTTGCGATACGTTGATGCCAAGCCGCTTGGCCTCGTCAACCATATCACTGGGCAAGCTTATATTTGTCGGACGCCGGGGCGCGGTAGCCTGCGAAGGTTTATTCATGCGCACACTTTATGCGCATAAAAGCAAAGGTCAAGCGGGCGAAAACTTGGCTCAACCCCAAAACCACATGCCAGCAGCGCCCAAGGCGCCAGCCAATGCCGCGACGACCAGATAGCGTCCAGTGTTGCCTTGCCCCTTACGTTCCCAGATGAGTTGCACGGGCGGCAAGGGCGGCGGTTCGGGTGCACCGCCTTTGCGCGGTAGTTGTTCATCCAAACGGCGGATGAGGTCGGGGATCATCTTCAGCGTATCGGCTTGCTTGCGCAAGCCGTCGGCCAACATCGCCTCCGGCCCTAGTTCTCCGCGTATCCAATCGCCCACATAAGGTGCGGCCACATTCCACATGTTGATGCTTGGGTTTAATGAGGTCGCAATGCCCTCAACCATCACCATTGTTTTTTGCAACAGCAACAAATGCGGCTGTGTTTGCATATCGAAATCACGGGTGATCGCAAAAAGGCTGTCGAGCATTTGCCCCACTGACAATTCGCTCACCGGCTTGCCGCGCGTTGGCTCGCCCACCGCACGCAATGCCGTCGCGAATTCGTCGACATTGTGATAGCTTGGCACATATTGCGCTTCGAAATGGATTTCGGCGACGCGTTTATAATTGCCGGTGGTCAGGCCGTAGAGAATTTCCGCCAGCCAGAAACGCGCTTGCCGGTTGATCCGGCCCATGATGCCAAAATCGATGGCGACAATCGTGCCGTCGGCGCGGACGAACAAATTACCCTGATGCATGTCGGCATGGAAAAAACCTTCCGAAATCGCTTGCCGCAAAAATGTGAGGACAAGCTTTTCGGCCAATTTACTGAGGTCATGGCCAGCTGCCTTGAGCGAATCGATATCGGAAATCTTGACGCCGTCGACCCATTCGAGCGTGAGCACGCGGCCTGACGTCCGGTCCCAATCGATGGTTGGAATAGTATAGCCCTCGACTGCGACCATCGCGTCTTTCAGTTCGGACGCGCTTGCCGCCTCGCGCCGCAAATCGAGTTCGCGCAAGGTCCAGCGTTTCAGATTGGCGATAACCAGTTGCGGCCGCAACCGCGCCGCTTCGCCGCCAAGCGCCTCCAAATGCGCGGCTGCCCATTCATAGGTTTCAATGTCGCGGGCGAACTGTTCGCGAATGCCGGGGCGAAGCACCTTGATAGCGACATCCTTGCCCTCGCTCGTGCGGGCACGGTGCACCTGCGCGATGGAGGCGGCCCCCACGGGCACAGGGTCGATATATTCAAACAAAGCGGCCGCTGGCTTATTCAGGCTATTGTCGATTTGCGCATAGACCTGGTCAAATGGCGCTGGCGGCAATTGGTCCTGCAGCATGAGCAGATTATGCACAGCCTCTTCGCCAATGATGTCGGGCCGCGTCGCGAGCGTTTGCCCAAGTTTAATCGCGGCGGGACCAATAGCGCGAAATGCGCCTGCATAATCCGGTATCTTTGGCTGAATCGTACCAAATCGTGCGATGCGGCACAGCCGCTTGACTTGCGCAGGGGTATTACGGTCAGCCTCAATAGCGCGAAGAGCGCCATGGCGCGCAAGAATGCGGCCCCATTTGAGCAAACGAATGATGTGGGTAATTGGACGAGTCATGAGGCGCGGGGTTACACCTTCCAGCCGCTGTGGATCGCGACCAGACCGCCCAATATGGGTTCGACCTTGGTTTGCACAAAGCCAGCCTCACTTATCATGCGTTTGAAATTTTGCATATCGGGAAAGCGGCGGATGGATTCGACCAGATAGCGGTAGCTGTCTTCGTCCCCGGCAATGGCCTTGCCCAGCTTTGGCACCAATTTGTCCGAATACACATCGTAAATTTGTGCAAGGCCAGGCCATTCGACCGTGGAGAATTCCAAGCAGAAAAAACGACCGCCATAACGCAGCACGCGATGCGCCTCACGCAGAGCTTTAGGAATGTCCGTGACATTTCGGATACCAAAAGCAATTGTGTAGGCATCAAAATGCGCGTCGGGAAAGGTCAGAGTCTCGGCATTTTGCGCAGACCAGATGAGGCTGTCGATACCGCGCTTCATGGCGCGTTCCATACCGACATCCAACATATCTTCGTTAATGTCAGAGACCGTGACCTGCGCGCCTAATTTTTCCATGCGAAACGCAATGTCGCCCGTGCCGCCGGCCATGTCGAGAATATCCTCGCCTGCGCGCGGTTTTACCCGGCGAACAAAGGTATCTTTCCACAAACGGTGCATGCCGCCCGACATTGCGTCATTCATAATGTCATATTTGCGCGCGACATTGGAAAAGACGTCGCCCACGCGTTGCGTCTTTTCTTCAGGGCTAACTTCCTCATAGCCAAAGGATACGGTGTCGTTCATCAGGCTGCCTCTAGCCGATTGTTGCGCCAGCCGCAAAGGCTGTTAGGTGGCCCTGACCCTAAGGTGCAAAAGCATATGCCCGAATTACCCGAAGTCGAAACCACTGTCTCCGGCCTGCGGTCGGTCTTGGAAGGCCAGCTGATCGTGCGCGCTGAACCGCGCCGTGCGGACTTGCGCTGGCCGATTCCGCCCGATTTGCGCCAGCGGCTGACGGGCGCGCGTATCGAAACATTAGGCCGGCGCGCCAAATATGGATTGATCTACACCGACCGGCAGGACGTGATGATATTTCATTTGGGGATGTCCGGTCGTTGGCGTGTCGATCCTGCGGAAATCGAAAAGCACGACCATTTCATTCTGGAAACGGCAAGTGGACGCGTGGTTGCATTGAATGATCACCGCCGTTTCGGGTCGCTGGACATCATCGATTCGGACCAGATCGAATATTATCGCTTCTTTGCCAAAATGGGGCCTGAGCCGCTGTCGGATGCGTTCGATGCGTCCGTTCTGCAAAAGGCACTGTCTGGCCGCAAAGCGCCGATTAAGGCTATGCTGCTCAATCAGAATATTGTGGCGGGCTTGGGCAATATCTATGTGTGTGAGGCGCTAAACATGGCGGGGATCGACCCCATTGCCCCTGCATCCAGCATAAGCAAAGCGCGGCTGACCCGATTGGTCATCGCGATTAAAGAGGTGCTCACTGCCGCTATTGCCGCAGGGGGATCTACCTTGCGTGATTTTGCAGCGCCCGATGGGGAACTGGGTTATTTCGCAAAGGACTGGCGTGTCTATGGCCGCGAGGGTGCCGCTTGCGTCTGCGGCAGCCATATATTGCGGCGTATCGATTCGGGCCGATCAACCTTCTACTGCCCGAAATGCCAGAGATGAGGCGGCATTATGAGGTTGACGAATCTCTTGGGCAGGGTTAAGGGCCGCTCCTTCAACGGGCGTACCGCATGGGCACGCTCCTTCAGATATCGAAATTCGAGGACAAAAATGGCCAATACGCCGCAAGCAAAAAAGCGTATCCGTCGCAACGCGCGTCGCACCGAAGTGAATGGCGCACGCGTCAGCCGCATCCGTACGTTCATTAAGAAAGTCGAATCGGCGATTGAACTTGGCGACAAGTCTGCGGCCGCCGCAGCGCTTGCCGCAGCGCAGCCTGAACTGGCGCGTGGCGTATCCAAGGGCGTCCTTCACAAGAACACAGCTTCGCGCAAATTTGGTCGCCTCACAAAGGCGGTCGGCGGTCTCGCTTAAGCGATACTGACAGGCGCCGGACCTTCCGGTTTTAGACATTCAAAGCCCGCCGCACACACGGCGGGTTTTTCTGTGCCATAGTAATAAAAGTGAAATGTGAGGATTTCCCGCGATTCGGACACCGTCTCGCCAGTGATTCTATCAAAAAATACATCAAAACATGCGGTTACAAAATTTGTAACGCATTTGCTTGGGTCCCACCGAGTCAATGCCATTTATTTCAATTTTTTTGCAGCGCCGCTCTTGATAGACTCGTTTATTACTGTCTAAGAAATGCATTCCAGCAAAGCATGACGACAGTCGGGCAATGCCTCACATGGAGAATGAGAACGGAGCGTTGCTGCATTTGGTAACAAATGCGCGGCCACCTGTTGTTCGTCCCGTGTTTGGTAAATAGCGCGCGGTCATGCTGCACTGGTTGGGGTGGAAAGTGGGGGCAGGCACGTTGGCCGAAGTCAATTCAGTATCGCAAAGAAAAATCGGTCCATCAGGAAGCGGAAATGATGCCTCTGCGTCACATGCCCGTTTTGATGCCGATTGGCATAATATATCCTCCGGCTTGCGTCGCGATTTGGGCGCGCAGGTTTACGGCCAATGGATTCGTTCCATTGCTCTTGGTGACTATTGTGACCTGACTGGTACGCTAGAGCTTTTGTTGCCTTCGGACTTTTCGGCAAGCTGGGTTTCTGACCATTATGCCGACCGCTTGCGCTTGGCATGGTCAAGCACGAACAGCAGCGTCAAGCAGTTAAAGATTCGCACCCGCCCCGGTGCGCCACGCGTCGAATTGCTGCGCGCTTCCTCCAATGCAGAACGCGCGGTCGCGCAAGAAACCAGTGCGGCGCAAGCCACTCGGTCGGCGCTTGACCCGCGCATGACCTTTGCGAATTTCGTCAAGGGCCAAACCAATGTGCTGGCGCACAGCGCGGCAGAGCGCGTGGCGTCGAAAGACAAGCCATTGTTCAACCCGCTATATCTGCAAGCCGCAACGGGCCAAGGCAAAACGCACCTGATGCATGCTATTGGCCACGCGTATGCTGAGGTAAATCCCGACGCACAGATTTTATATATGTCGGCGGAAAAATTCATGATGGAATTTGTCACCGCGATGCGGCGCAAGGAAGTGATGGAGTTCAAGGCACGTTTGCGCGCTGTCGATGTGCTGCTGATCGACGATATCCAGTTTATCATTGGCAAGGTGTCGACGCAGGAGGAGTTTCTGCACACCATCGATGCTATCATTGGCGCCGGCAAACGCTTGGTGGTTTCTGCTGACCGTGCACCGCAAGCGCTCGACGGCGTCGACCAGCGCATATTGTCGCG
>NZ_CAMDCK010000023.1 GCF_945890115.1 Sphingorhabdus sp. EL138 | reverse complement strand
CCAGTGGGCCCCGTAACCAAGATAATACCATTGGGTTCCGCCAATGCTTCGCGCAATATCTTAAGGGTCTCGTCGGACATGCCCAACAGATCGAGCGAAATCCCAGCATTTTCATTGTCGAGGATACGCATAACAACGCGCTCACCAGCGCGGCTGGGTAAGGTCGACACGCGCACATCGACCATTTTTCCACCCAGCGTCAGGCCAATGCGGCCATCTTGCGGAATGCGGCGCTCCGCAATGTCGAGACGCGCCATGACCTTGATACGGCTAACGACAACAGGCGCGACATTGGCAGGGAGCCGGAGCCGTTCCTGCAACACGCCGTCGGCGCGCATGCGGATCACAAGGCCCGTTTCATAAGGCTCTATATGAATATCCGAAACACCTTGCCGCACAGCCTCCGCTATGATGCCGTTAATCAGGCGGATAACGGGTGCGTCATCGGCACTGTCGAGCAAGTCATCGACACTTGGCAACATATCGGACAACAGATCGCCGTCATTATGCCCAATCGAACCCGCCATGGCCGCCGCACTGCCGTCCATGGCATAATGGTCGGACAGATAGCGGTCAAAGGTCTGATTATCAGCTATCTCAACATCAAACGGCATCGCTAGATAGCGCCGCACTTCCAGCAGCATAAGCGGATCTGCGCCCTCGCGCATGGCGACGATTAAACGATCATTGCTCTCGTGACGCAAAACCAAACCATGCGCTTTGGCAAAGGCATAAGGCAGGTCCAGCAATGGCGTGATCTGGGCAGTAGTCACCGCTGCGTCAGCATCGGCGCCAATTGCGCCCTGTCGTTCCAACGCGCCTTGCGGATCGGTCATTATTGTCCATCCCCGCTGGGCGTTGATATGGCGCTCGCCGGCACATCTGCGGGTTTGAGCGGACCAGCTGCCGGCGGCCGCGTCAAATTGCCGTCTGCACCGATCATAATGTCGTTCGCCCGAGCATTGGGGTCAGTTGGCGGCAGGGCGCCCATATAGTCGCGCAGCAATTCATCGATGCTCGGCTCCATATCGGGATTACGAACCTTCTGCATGTCGCGCACATAATCATAACGGCGCGCGGTCAATCGATCCCCATCTTCCCGGCTGCGCAAGATGGTAGGCCGGATGAACACCATCAGGTTGGTTTTACTGCGGCTGCGGCTGCGCGACTTGAACAGCTCACCAATCAGGGGAATGTCGCTCAGCAAAGGAATGCGCTCAATCGTTCGGCGCTCGTCATCGTTAAGCAACCCGCCTATCGCCAACAATTGCCCATCACCAACGGTCAAGGTGGTTTCGAATTCGCGTTTGTTAAGGACAAGGTCGTTTGACCGCGAGGACACAGGGCCAGCAACGCTCGACACTTCTTGCTTGAGGAACAACTTCACATCGCCTTGCGCATTGACCTGCGGCGTGACCTCAAGCTTGATGCCGACTTCCTGCCGCTGCACGGTACGGAATGCATTTTCAAAGTTTGCGGACAATTGTTCGCCCGTACTGACGGGTACTTCCTGCCCGACCAGAAACTTCGCCTTTTGATTGTTCAACGTAACGATATGGGGCGTTGCCAAAAGGTTGGATTCTGTGTCGGCTGCAATTGCGTTGATGATTGTACCAAAAATCGCATTGTTACCGATATCAAGCGCAAAGCCGCCAAAGCCACCCGTCGCGCTCAAAATAGATGCCGCAGCGGCCTCTTGCAGGCCGTCACCCAAGGCGCTGCTGGTCCCGGTGGTCGTGGTGTTGCCATTGACGGTGGTGGTCGTGCGCGTCAGCTCCTCGGCCCCAACGGCCCCTGCTATTGTTAGGATATTGGGCGACGCGTTGGAGTAATTGGTCGCTGCAAAGGGTGCGTCCTTGCCCCCGACGAGGAATTGCACGCCAAGTTTTTTGGCCGCTTCATTGCCAATTTCCACCACAATGGCTTCCACCAGAACCTGTTCAGGCCGCGTATCCAATTGCCGGATCAATTCGCCCAAGCTGCGCTGCACGTCGGGATTGGCAGCGACGATGAGGGCATTTGTGCCTTCATAACGCGTCACAACAATAGGCCCGCGTCCACCAATGCTGTTCGTGCCCGTGCCAGACGATGCCGCAACGATGGGCGCTGCCGGAGCAGCCGACGCTCCGTTATTTGCAGGTGCAACCACGGTCGGCATATCGCCGCCCCGCGCGCCACCGCCTTGTCCGCCAATGAGCGATTGGACGGTTTCTAACAAAGTTTCAGCGTTCGCATGCTCAAGCCGGTAGACGCGAATTTCCGATCCTGTTTGCGCGCGGGCATCCAATTGTTTCGCCATTTCAGCAAAGCGCGCCACCGATGTCGGGTCGCCGCGCAGCGCGATTGCGTTGCTGCTGTCGATCGCAGCAATAGATACAGGCGCACGCGCGCCTTCGCCGCCGCCCTGACCAGCCAATCCTTGCAATGCCGTCGCAATTTCACGCGCGCCAGCATTGTCCAGCGTCACAATCTGCGTGGCAGCACTATCACGGTCAATCTGACGGATGAGATCGCGGATGCGGCGGATATTGTCGGCATAATCAGCGACCACAAGGCTGTTTGCGCTGCGGTTCGCCGTCAACGAGCCTTCCCGGCTGATCAAGGGACGAAGCGTTTCCACCGCCGTTGTTGCATCAATCGACCGCAAGCGGAACACTTCGGTTACAAACTGACTGGCAGCCTCGGCCCTGCTCCCAACGCGGGTTGGCTGCGTTGCCGCACCGTCCGAAGGTTGAATGCGATATCCCCCGCCGCGCATGGGAATGGCGACAAGGCCATTTGCGCGCAGCGTGGACAAGAATACTTCAAAATATTCCGAACGCGACAAGGGCCTGTCGGTCACAACCGACACCTTGCCACTGACGCGGCCATCAACGATGAAGGTTTGCCCCGTGACACGCGCGGCGTCTTGCACAAAAGCGCGGATGTCGGCGTCGCGGACGTTCAATGTCTGCTGTGCCGCCGCTGGCGTTGTCAAAACAAGCGTACTGCACGCCAACCATAAGGAGAATTTACGGATCACTATTGTTCCAGATTTAGAGCGATGGGGACCTTTGAACCGCCGCGTTCGACTTCGACGCTAATACGGGATCCGGGTCGGAATTGGGCTATGACATCAGTGGCTGATGAAACGGGACGACCATTGACGGCAACAACAATATCGCCAGCTTGAAATCCGGCGAGCCGAAGTATCGTGCCGTCGTCTTGGGCCTTCAGAACGAGGCCAGTTACCCTGCCCCCTTCGTTACGCGGCGCAAAGCCAATGGCCTTTTGCAGCGTTTGGGCATTCAGCCCGCCGGTCGCGGACGCAGCGGGTGTGGCCTGCGGCGCAGCTCCGGAGGGGCTAACGGTTTCCGCAGGAACCGACTGATCCAGATAGAGCGATTCCTTCACCCCGCCACGTGACAATATCACATGGTCAAAAGCAACGGCATCCAAAGTCACGCCAGGTGCAACTTCTTCACCGACCGCAAAACTATTTTGGATACCGTCCTCGCCGGCAATGATGGCGGAACCGCCGCCCGAGCTTTCATTTGCGCGCACGCCAAACAAAACAAGGTTTAAGGACGTTACATTTTGTGCGGACGTGGAAGGCGCCTCAGTGCGATAAAAGGGATCAAAGCCTTTAAAGAGCGCTAGCCGAGCCGATGGCGCAATAACATTGACCGATGGGGCGCGCCATCCGGCAAGCGGACCAACCGGTGTTATGATTACCCAAAAAAGCCGCGTTATCTGAAACGCCAAAAGGATAGCAATCAGGACGATGAATATGTTGCCAAATGGGCGCAACGTCAGCGCGCGTGATTGCACCCTAACCCTTTCAACCCATGATCCTGCCACAAAACCCCCTTGGCGATTCCGCCCGTTGAAGCGGGACTAAGACCCCATTGTGACTTAAAAGTGAATTTAAAATGACAGTTTCATGACGATTCATACACGCGTTTACATGCTACGCAAAACAACGGCGGCACGTTGATAACAACATGCCGCCGTAAATTAGGCGTCTAAAAAATCGTTAGAAGTTTATTTCGACGCCGATTGATGCACTTATACCCTGCTTATAGCGGTTGTAGAAAATGACATTTTTACCGCTTTCTTGCCGTTCCTGATAAATTGTGTTCGTCAGGTTACGCACTTCAAACTTCAACTCGGCCTCTTTTCCACCAAGCTTGAAGCCTTCGCGGGCAACAAAATCCAACTGAATACCCGGGCGTTCCTTGATGTCGGGTTGTCCTGAAGCACCGCGACTGGTGACCCGGTCAGTTGCGTAAGTCAGCAAGATTGTCTGCTGCGACAGACGCTCAGTATCTTCCAACCCAAGTTGTAGATTGACCAGATGATCAGCCTGCCCCGTTAATGCCGAACCGTCCCTGAAGAAGTCCAGCGCGCTGGTGGACGACGCATTAAACACGCCAACTGTATCACCAGCCTTCACACTGATTTTTGATTGGGTGTAGGTGTAATTCGCGATAGCCACAACGCGGCGGGTTGAGAAGAAACCCTCTTCACCTAAGCCTGACAGGTCGAAATATTTCTGCGTTTCGATTTCCACACCGTACAAATTGGCCTTCGGTGCATTCGCAAAGCTGGTAACGACCGAGTTGGCATCAAAACTTGAGAACGACTCGATCGGCTTATTGATACGCTTGAAGAAACCAGCAATCGTGAACCGTTGCTCCCGATCAAAATACCATTCATACCGCGCTTCAGCGTTGTACAACTGGCTGTCAGTCAATAACGGGTTTCCGCGGAAAAGACGGTTGGAATCGGTGTCATAGAAATTCTGGAAAATCAGTTCGCGGAATTGCGGACGGGCAATTGTCTTTGAACCGCTTACACGGAACTTCATCTGGTCGTTAATGTCCCACGTCACCGTCGCAGCGGGCAGCCAATAGGCCCGATTTAGACTGGTGGAAGCCAAAGACGCTGTCGGCACCGTGAAAACCTGAACCGGCGAAACTGTTTGCTCGGCCTTTTCATAACGCACGCCCATATTGAGGCTGATTTCCGGCGTGATAAACGCCTGAACTTGGCCATAAGCGCCGTGCGTAAGCAATGCAGATTCAAAAACTGGGTTGGCTTCGTTAGTATCGATCAGCGCGATGTTATAGAAATTGATGACATCGGGTTGCAGCAAAAAGTCAGGCCGAAAGAGTGCCGAAGTCACTGGCGTGCCGCCCGGAGCTACAAACTGAAAATCGCGGCGCTCGGTACGTCGGACCGTGTCAGAATAGGCATAGCCAACCGTACCGGTCATATCTGGCGTGATCTTGAACGACAGATCGGCGCTTCCCGACCAGAGGTCCTCACTGAGGTCAGAATAACTCACCTCAGCGCTGCCCTGCTGACCGTTGTTCAGGCGGTTGATGAACACCGCGCCAAATGGATCAGACGCCTGATTGCTGCGATAATATTCAAAGCTCAGTTCGTCCGGCGCTTCACGCTTCGAATTGGCGTATCCGGCACGGAAGCTGAAGTTCACATCAGGTGATAGCTTGAATTCGCCAACAAGTTGCGAGTTAATCAACTGCCGTTCAAACCAGGCAGTATCCTGTTGCAGCAATGTCGCAGTTGGCGATGTCGCTTGACGTGTACCAATTCCCAACCGCGCTTGTTTCAAGGTGTCGCGGATGAACAGGTTGGTCCAACGCACCTTTTGTTCACCAGCTTCGACACCAAAACCGAGAAGGCCGTTAACAACCAGACGGTTGTCCGTTATAACCTTCTGGAAATCTGTTTCTTTTTCACTCAGATCGCGGGTCGAAGCAGTTTGCTGCAACGTGTCCCGTGTACGCCACTTGTTATTATAACCGGCGTTGAACAAGATACCCATGGTTGCATCGTCACCAATTTCGAAATTGGTGCCACCCGTAATATTTGCCGAGCCATTTGCAGGAAGTTTAGTGTCGCGTTGCACGACAGCATTGCGTCCTGTTACCAACTGGCCTGCGATAGCCTTCGTGTCTACACCGCCGGCGCTGATGCGCTTACCACTGGCAAGATAACCGGCAAGCGCTGGCGCAAGATTACGGTTCCCATTGTCAAAGCCACTCCAATCCATTGAGCTGCCATAATATGTATAGCCAAGCTGATTGGTTGTTTCGCTGTTGCCGCTGGCGTCCGCACTCACCGTCAGAAATGTTTCGCGCGGAATAGCCTTGGTAGTGAGGTTGATTACACCGCCGCCGAATTCGCCAGGGAAGTTCGCGGAATAGGTTTTCTGCACAAGCGAAGAAGCAATGACGCTTGTCGGGAACAGATCAAGGGGAACAACGCGTTTCAGCGGTTCAGGGCTCGGCAATGGCGAACCGTTCAGCAATGCCAAAGAGTAACGATCGCCCAAACCACGCACATAGACGAAGCCGCCGCCAACGACGCTTAAGCCGGTTACGCGCGAAAGAGCGCCAGCGATATCGCCCTCACCCGTCCGTTCAATATCTGCGGATGACAGAACCGACACAACCTGCGCTGCATTTTTTGAGATATTGCGATCCAGATATCCGCGGACAACGATTTCTTCACCACCGAAGGAGACATCAACTTCCTCTTCCACCGGTTGATCCGCGGTGTCCGTGGCTGCGCCTTCTGGCGTTGGTTCTGCTGCTTCGGCTGCCGCAGGCTCAGCGCTTTGCGCGAATGCCATCGATGGCGAAACAAGTGCGGACGTTAAAAGCAACAGGCTGATTGCCCCCAATGGCTTCAACATTTTCATTCCCTTTTTATGATGTAAAAATGGGGTGGGGTGCCCGGCCAAGCCTGCACCCCACCCCAATCAATGACTGCCTATCAATAGGTAGGGAGTGAGGTGCAAAGACCAGTTACACTGGTACCAAGCGCAGCGGTAGCACTGTTACAAGTCCAACCGGCGTACCATGTGTCATTCGCATCTTTCACCGCACCAATGTAGGTTGTGGTATCAAAATAGGATGCAATGGTCTTGGCGTCGAAAGCTGTTACCGCAGCTTCAGTGGCACCATTGATGAACAATAATGACAGGCTTGGAGTGTACGCGCTGTTATTGTTGTTCGCGCCCGAACCAAAGAGGGTGCTTACCTGCGCGGCGGTTACAGAGTTTGAACCAACGAACGGTGTCGCTGAGCATTGCATGACCACTGAACGGAACACTGGCGCGCCAGCTTCGTCAATTGCTGCATTCACTGTTGTCGACGCAGTTTGCGCTCGGCTGATACGCAAGCATGAGGCCGATGGGCTAACAACCACACCGTTGAACATGCTGTAATCCGTACCACCACGCAAGAACATGGCAGCTCCGTTGCCGACGTTGTTGCGCTGGATAAAGGTGAAGTTCGAAAGGCGTGTATTCTGGCGCGGAATGTTGCCGTCCAGATCATTGTCCGTATCAGCTTCAATCATCGAGTCACCAGCATTTGGACGCTGGACTGCCAATACATATTGGAAGTTGGCCTTTACACCCATGTCAGTGTCTAGGTTATCATCGTCCGCGCCAATCGACACGAAATACTTCATGTTGACGTTGCCGCCGAAGAATTCTGCGCCATCATCAGAGCTGTTGAACGACTGGATGTTGTTCAGAACAGTAGCTGAGCCGGTGCCGCCAGTTGTTAAGGACTGAAGTTCCGAGTTACCCGAGAGCACGAAGCCCGAGAAACGGATCTGCACAAAGCTCATCTGACCGCTGTTATCGTTGGCGGTAGCGCCACCGTAAAGTGCGGGATCAACGGCGCCTTCTACCTGACGCTCACAAGCAACCGTGCCTGGCGCAGCATTAGGTGCAGCACAGTCGGTAACGGGCGCACGTCCATTGAGAACGACACCACCCCATTGACCGATCGAGCTATCCGAGTTCAAACCAATGACGTTATCACGACTTGTAAAAATAATTGGAAGGGCTGCAGTCCCAACCGCGCTAATGCGGTGGCCGCGGTTAACGTTCAACCAAGCAACACCAGTACCACCAAAAATCGTTACGCCTGGCGCGATGCTTAATGTCACTGTAGCCGCTGCTTCAGCGGTAGAACTGGCAAGGGGCGTCGGGCCTCTGTCCGTACCAACATCAACGCGACCACCAAGGCGATATAGCAGTCCGGTTACCTTCGGCAAAGTTGAGCTCGCCGTCAAACGCGCTGGCAATGTGCAAACACGATATGTGCCTGTTGGGCCAGTGATCGTGCCATCGTCGGTCAGCTGAACTGGGTTACCAATCGTGGGGCAGCCGGTTGCAGCCGTTACGGTTGCTGGTGGCGGTGGTGGCGGTGGCGGTGGCGGAGGTGGAGCAGGGTTGTTGATGGTGATGTTACCACCGGTGCCTGGCGACGCGATATCGTCTGCGCCACAACCAGTTACAAGGACGGCTGCTGCTGTCGCATATACGATCCCGCGCAATTTAGGGTCAAACATTCTTAATCTCCGCAACAAAAATGACATGCCCGATTATAGGCAGATGCAACGGACCAGCGACGAATCAACTTGAGGCCCCACCCGTTGACGGCACCGTATGTAGGAGCCGCCAATGACAGACCTGTGCGTATTACATTGCATTTAGAAGAATAATTTGCGTCAAAAATATGACACCCTGCGGGTAACCTCATTGCTCATAGCATGTTTTCGCACAAACGAAAAAAGCGAGCCTGCACGGCTCGCCTTTTATAACGTTTATTTATGTAAACTTTAGTGGCCGCGACTTAGCGCGTCGCTACACGCCGTTGCAGATTGGCGTACGCCGCGCGTGCGGCAACCTTGGAATCCATCACGCGGCCATCAGCTAAAACCAATTCCACGCTTTCACGCACCTGCATCGCGGCTTTGAAATACCCCGCTGCTTGCTCGGTCATCCCCATCCGCGCGTAAGCGCGTCCAAGATTAAGTAGTTTTGCAGGGTCATGCTTGCTAACCTGTTCGCTCGTAATGATTTGGGAGATCGCCCGTGCATTATCGCCGCGCATCAGTGCCTCATATCCAATCGAACCTTTCGGATATGAAATTTCGCCGGTTGCTTCCGACTTAGCCTGTGCTGCAACTGAAATAGTCCCGGCGACCAAAGCGCCCAACAACAATATTTTCATAGCGTTTCTCCTTTTCCTCCCTTCAATATTACACTTTGATGACACTAGTGCAACATTAATGTCATAAAAGTGTAATTATTGGAATTAGGCTCGGAATTGGGCGCTGTGCAGCAGAAATATTTTAGCCACAAAACTTTTGCAAAAGTGGCGCAATAACCGCATCAAACAGCCACGCACCCTCCCTAGTGACCCGTCCTGAAAACATGCTCAGGGAAGGTAAAAACATGCGTAAAATATCAGCAATGCTTTTGGCGGGAGTGGCCTTTGGTTCGGTGCCTGCTATGGCTCAACAGGCAAACACGGCTGCTGCAGTCGACTCGGACGAAGCTGAAATTGTTGTGTTCGGAAAAGGCGAAACACGTCAGGTACAAGAACTCTCAAGCAAGGAGCTTTTAATCCTTGCCCCTGGAACAAGCCCATTAAAGGCAATCGAGAAACTCCCCAGCGTCAATTTTCAGTCCGCTGACCCATTTGGAACCTATGAATGGTCAAGCCGCGTATCGATCCGCGGGTTCAACCAGAACCAGCTTGGCTACACGCTCGATGGGATCCCGCTGGGTGATTCCTCTTACGGAAACAACAACGGCCTCCACATCGGCCGCGCGATCATTTCGGACAATATCGGCGTAACCAGAGTGTCGCAGGGTTCTGGTTCAATCGGAACGCAAGCCACAAACAACCTTGGCGGCACGCTTGAATTCTTCTCCGCAGATAACAGCGACGGCTTTGGCGTCGACGCCAACCTGACTTATGGTTCGGAAAACACAATGCGCGCCTTTGGCCGCGTCAATTTTGGAGAAGCGGGCGGCGTTCGCGGCTTCGTCTCCGGCGTGTATCACAATGCCGAAAAGTGGAAAGGCAGCGGAGATCAGCGCAACACGCAAATGAACGCCAAGGCGATTATCCCTGTCGGCGAAGCTGAATTTGACGCCTATTTTTCTTATTCAGACCGTTCCGAGAAAGATTATCATGACCTCTCGCTGGAAATGATCAAACGCCTTGGTTATGACCATGACAATTATTTCCCTAATTATGCCAAGGCAATTGCTGCGGCGCGTGGCGTATTTGTGGCCCCAATCAACAATCTCGATGACAGCTATTATGATGCTTCGGGCTTACGTAAAGATACGCTTGGTGCTCTTGGCTTGACCACTCCATTGACCGATGCCGTCACGTTTAAGGTCAAGGCTTATTATCACAAAAACGAAGGCCAAGGGACGTGGGGCACGCCTTATGTTGCGAGCCCGAATGGCGTTCCCATGTCCGCACGGACAACCGAATATGATATTCGGCGCGGCGGTGTATTCAGCTCGCTAAATGCCGAAGTTGGCAATCATGAGATCACCGTTGGCGGCTGGTATGAGCATAATGATTTCACGCACGCCCGGCGTTTTTATGCCTATGAAAGCAACACCACAGCAGGTCTTGATCACAGCAAGTTCTTGCGCAACCCATTCCGCACGCAGTGGCTGTTCGATTTCAACACGGATACGCTGCAATATTATGTGCAGGACAAAATCAGCTTTGGCGATTTGACCGTCAATCTTGGGTGGAAGGGTTTTCAAGTCAACAATGAAGCCAACCCGCGCATTCAAGGAACACTGGCAGCCGGTAAGATCAAATCGCAAGATTGGTTCCAACCGCATGTTGGTGCCGCGTATAAGTTGAACGACAAAGCCGAAATCTTCGGTGGGTTCACACAAGTTACGCGTGCGTTCATATCGTCCGCGACGAGCGGACCGTTCGCCACAACGCAAGCTGGGTTCGATGCCCTTGTTGCGCGCGGACTGAAGCCAGAAGGTTCAGACACCTTCGAACTTGGTGCGCGATATAATGACAATGTCTTTAACGGCGTTATCGGCGTGTATTACGTCAATTTCCGTAACCGTCTGTTGGGCGTGTCAACGGGCGCGGGCATCGTTGGCAACCCTGCCATTCTGCAAAACGTTGGTAATGTACGTTCCATTGGTTTTGAAGCAGCCGGCGACGTTCGCTTGGGTGGCGGCATGACCTTGTTCGCGTCCTACAGCTACACGGGCGCGACCTATGAGGACAATGTCATCACGCCCACGGCCACAATCGCCATTAAGGGCAAGGATGTTGTGGATACGCCAAAGCATCTGCTGCGCGGCGAAGTTGCTTATGACAGCGATACGTTCTTCGGGCGCGTCGGTGCCAATTATATGAGCAAGCGTTACTTTACATATCTCAATGATAAATCGGTCCCCGCACGCGTGCTGGTCGATGCAACATTGGGCTATCGCTTTGACGCTGGAATGCGCGTTCCGCTTGAGCTGCAATTGAATGCTGTCAATCTGCTCGACAAACCATATGTCTCAACCATTGGTTCAAACGGTTTCGGCAATAGCGGCGATAACCAAACATTGCTGGCCGGTTCACCGCAGCAGTTCTTTGTAACCTTGAAAGCTGGCTTCTGATGAAGTCTGCTATGCTGATCGGCAGCGCGCTCCTCGTGAGTGCGCTGCCGTCGGCGGCTTCGGCGGAACCGGTGCTGCTGATTTCCATCGACGGGTTACAACCCGATGATGTCATTGAAGCGGAAAAACGCGGGATCGATATCCCGAATCTTAAACGCTTCATCACGCAAGGCAGCTATGCCCAAGGCGTGCGCGGCGTTCTGCCTACGGTAACGTACCCAAGCCACGCGACGCTGATCACAGGTGTCAGCCCATCGCGGCATGGCATATTCGGCAACAACAGCTTCGATCCCCTGCAAATCAACCAAGGCGGTTGGTATTGGTACGCCAGCGATTTTAAGGTTCCAACCTTGTGGGATGTCGCCGCAAAGGCAGGATTGACCACCGCAAATGTGCATTGGCCGGTTAGCGTCAACGCCAGCGCGGTAAAATGGAATATCCCGCAAATCTGGCGCACGGGTCATGCGGATGATGCAAAGCTGATGAAGTCGCTTGCCACTCCGGGTTTGATCGAATCGTTGGAAACCCAGCTAGGCGAATATGCCCCCGGTATCGACGAAAGCATTACCGGCGATGAAACCCGTGGCAAGTTTGCCACCGCGCTCATCACGCGCGAAAAACCGTATTTTACGACCGTCTATTTGACTGCGCTCGACCATGAACAGCATGAGAAAGGCCCAGACACGGCGGCTGCGCATGCGGTGCTTAAACGGATTGACGCCGTCGTCGGCAAGATCATCGCGGCACAAATGGCCGCACAGCCTGACAGCTTCATCGCCGTTGTTTCCGACCATGGCTTTTCAAAGGTTGATACTGAGGTAAACCTGTATCGGGCATTCATTGACGCAGGCTTGATTGTCCTCGACGTCAATGGCAAAATCAAAGATTGGGAAGCCAGTCCATGGAACTCGGGCGGATCGTCAGCTATTGTTTTAAAGCGACCATCCGACCCAGCGTTACGCGCACGCGTTTCAGGACTTTTGGCACAGTTAAAAGCTGACCCTAAGAACGGCATAGCCGAGATAGCCGCCGAATCGAAAGTCGCTGAGTATGGCGCGAATCCTCAGGCAAGCTTTTACGTCGGCTTTGCGCCCAATGCTTATGCTGGCAGCTTCAAAGGCGCTGCCGCGCCTTTGATAAGTCCGTCGGCCAGTAAAGGTACGCACGGCTATTTTCCTGACAAACCCTTCATGCGGTCAAGCTTCATGATAATGGGCAAAGGCATTCAAAAAGGACGCAATTTGGGCGAAATCGACATGCGCGCGATTGCCCCTACCCTTGCAAAGGCGATGGGACTGACGCTTCCGGATGCAGAGGTTCCCGCCATCAAGTAACTGCGTCGATATTAGGTCGATGGCAAGAAAACTGTCATCGATCTGCAACGCACCTGACCCATCGGGCAGCTACCCCAAATACATCTGATGGGGGTAAAAACAGATGAAACATACAGCATTTAGCGATACTGGCACAATCAACACGCCACGCCTGGAACATGATGACAAGCGGCCCAAGCTGCCATCATGGTTCGATAAGCCGGAGCCGCGAAGCTTTCAGCCAAAGATGAAAATGCGCACTATTTGGATATCCGACGTGCACCTTGGTACGGCCGGTTGTCAGGCGGGTTTGCTGAGCGATTTTCTGCATTCGGTTGAGTGCGACACGCTCTATCTGGTCGGCGACATTGTTGACGGTTGGCGCTTGCGTAAGGGCTGGTATTGGCCGGACCAACATAATGAGGTTATTCGCCGCGTGTTAAAAATGGCGCATCGCGGCACCCGCGTCATTTACATTCCCGGCAACCATGACGAGATGTTCCGTGACTATGCAGGCCTCAGCTTTGGGGGCGTCGAGGTGCAGTTGGAGGCGATCCACACCACTGCTGACGGGCGCAATTTGCTTGTAACGCATGGCGATGCTTTTGACGGCATTGTCCTATATGCCCGTTGGCTCGCCTTTCTGGGTGACCAGGCTTATACATTGCTGTTGAGGGCCAATATTGTGCTCAACGCCGTGCGACGCAGGTTCAACTTGCCTTATTGGTCGCTATCATCTTACCTGAAAAAGCGCGTTAAAAATGCCGTGCAATATATTGGGCAATATGAAGAAGTTGTTGCACGCGAAGCGTTGCAGCGTGGCGTGGAAGGTGTGGTCTGCGGTCATATCCATTGCGCCGAGATTCGCCAATTTGGTTCGATAACCTACTATAATGACGGTGATTGGGTTGAAAGCTGCACCGCGTTGGCGGAAGCCAAGGATGGCACAATGTCCATCATCGACTGGGCAGCGCACGTACGGGATCGCGCCGCGAAGCAAGGGGCCGTCGCAGCATGAGGCTGGCCATCGCGACGGACGCCTGGGCACCACAAGTCAACGGCGTAGTGCGCACTTTAACCGAAACGATAAGCCGCTTGAAATCGCGCGGACATGCGGTTGAGGTTGTCGCACCTGACAGGTTCACGACGATTCCCTGCCCCGGCTATCCTGAAATCCGATTAGCGCTTGCACCGCGTTTCGGTGTGCGTAAGGCGCTAGGAGCGTTCAGCCCCGACATCGTCCATATCTCAACCGAAGGCCCCATCGGATGGAGCGCGCGCGCTTGGTGTTTAAAGCACAACGTGCCTTTCACAACGGCTTTTCATACCCGGTTTCCCGAATATGTCGCCGCACGGACGCGACTATCGCCAGACTTCATCTGGCCCATCATGCGTAAATTCCATAAAGGGTCACGCGCGATCTTGACGGCGACACAAAGCCTGCGGGACGAGCTGGAAAGCCGCGGCATACAGCCTACACAGCTTTGGTCGCGTGGAATTGATCATGCCGTGTTCCATCCGGCCCAGCCCGACCATCCAAGTCTGACGCATCTTAATAAGCCGATATTGTTGTCGGTCGGAAGAGTGGCGATAGAAAAGAATCTGGAGGCCTTTCTTAACGCCGATGTCCCGGGAACAAAGGTCATCGTTGGGGACGGCCCTGCCCGCGCGCATCTTCAGGCGCGATATCCAGACGCCGTTTTTCTCGGTACACGTCATGGCACGGAGCTGGCTAGTATTTATGCTTCTGCCGATGTTTTCGTATTTCCCAGCAAAACTGACACCTTCGGCCTTGTCATGCTTGAGGCACTCGCAACTGGCGTTCCGGTGGCCGGTTATCCGGTTCAGGGCCCACTGGACATTATCGGGGCCGAGGGTTGCGGACCACAGGGTATGTTAGACCGCGCAATTGGTTGCCTTAAGCCCGATCTGGCCGAGGCGATCAACGGCGCGCTGTCGCTTGATCGCGCCGATGCTGCAGATTATGGGGCCCAATTTTGCTGGGACACATGCACGAGCCAATTTCTGAACGGCATTACGAGAGCCAATAATTCAGGCGCGCTAGCCGCGTAAGCCATTGGCGATCAATGCAGGGCGGTTCCGTAATGACTTCGGAGCCATGCTTTGGGGGTATGCTCTATCAGTTAGGTTGGACACACCGAACTAACAAAGGGAGGATTCGCAGGCAGTGTGTCCGAATAGCTAACAGCAAAAAGCCATCATTGTTCCCGCAGGATGTGCATCAACTGGCCTATTGGCCGTTCGCAATGCAGAACAGATGCGCGCGCGGTAACGCGCATGCCACATTGGACGATAGCTCCGTCGATATGTCCGACTAAAGCGAAAAATTACACATCACAGGAAGAAAATGGTCGGGGAGACAGGATTCGAACCTGCGACCCTCTGGTCCCAAACCAGATGCGCTACCAGGCTGCGCTACTCCCCGACATGGGATCACTGGTATAACAATGTCCGCGCGGCTGGCTGCCTGCCAACATCGCGATGCGAAGCTGGTGGGCCCGGAGGGACTCGAACCCCCGACCTAGCCGTTATGAGCGGCCAGCTCTAACCAACTGAGCTACAGGCCCTGACCGGCTCGCCAACTACCTGCGCGCCGATAGCCGAACTTTGGGAGAATGCGCAAGTCTTTATCTTACATAACAGGCGCAATTTGGTCGGCGATCTTGTTTTCGTTCATTCCCAGCGGTCAGTTACCTCCAATGATCGCGCGATAAACGCGATTCCGATCGCGCGAAAGCATCAATTTGGAGGCGTTACACTATGGGACAATTGCAATGCGGCATAATTATATTATAAGCATGGGGCAGAATAGAAATGGAAATTACCAAATCATGGCTAATACGAACCTTGATGCGATAGATATGAAGCTTTTGGCCGAATTGCAGGCCGACGGTCGCATAACTAATGTTGAGCTCGCCACCAAGGTCGGTCTGACCGCCCCCCCCTGTTTGCGCCGTATGCGTGCGCTTGAGCAATCGGGTACAATCAAATCCTATCATGCCGATGTGGACGCAAGCGCGTTGGGCTACACCATTACCGTTTTCGCCATGGTTAGCCTAAAAAGCCAGGCTGAGGATGACCTAAAGGCGTTTGAACAACATGTCCGCGCATTACCTGATGTGCGTGAGTGCCACATGCTCAATGGAGAGATTGACTTTATTTTGAAGATTGTAGCCCGCGATCTTCAGTCATTTCAGGAATTTCTAACCTCAAAACTGACGTCCGCACCCAATGTGAGCAGTGTCAAAACATCGCTGACCATCCGCACGGCCAAAGACGAGCCCGGCGTCCCTATTTCCCAGGCATAAAAAAGGACCCGATTGCGCAGGCCCCTTTTTACCTTATCTGACCAAATCTCAGGTGACTGGCGCAGCCGCAATTGGCGCTGCTGCTGCTTTTTCCCGGTGGTTAATGAACGCCACCCAATATTCGGCAATTGCCTTACGGTTTGCACTCGTGACCATATCAAAGTCAGCCTTCGCGCTCGCATAATCGCCAAGCATCGTCTTTGACATGGCAAGACGGAAACGTGTGCGGTCGGTCTGGTCGCCGCCATCCTTGTCGAGAACGGGTGCTTTACTCAACGCCGATTCATACAGTTCCTTCGCGGTCTTGTAATCCTTGTGCGAAAAGAAAGAGTCGCCGGTAAGCGAGGCCAACATGCCCTTCGGACTAGCTTTGGCGGGCGCGATTGTGCCGGCCAAGGTGCGCGTGTCTTCCGCGAGACGCGCCTTCGCTTCGTTATACCGTTCGCTGAACGTCACATTATTGCGCGAGATCAAACCCTTGGCGAAGCCTTCGTCCAGCACGGAAACCGCTTCTGCCGGGTAACGCACGCCGATATAACTCAGGCTGTCGAGATAACCGGCATATTCCTGCTGAAACCGAATGCCATCGGTGACGCGCATTAACCGCATGATATCGAGCGTTTCTTCGGGATTGAAGTCACGCGAGCGGTCAAAAAACGCCAACGCATCATGCCAATAATCCGGGTTATTTTCCGCTATTATCAGGTCTTTATAAAAATTAGCCGCACCGGCGTAGTTCTTCGCCTTGGCCGACAGGATGGCAGCACGCACGAGATAGGTCTTGTTCACTGAACCCGTGGCCTTGCTGGCATCAATAGCCTTGCCAATCCATGCGACCGCGTCTGCATCCTTGTTTTGCTGCGACATCGCGTTGGAAATCAAAAATTCGATGTTGTTGGCGCGGTGCCCCAAATTATAGGCGTCGATCATATTTTTTTCGGCATCCGCAAATCTCTTGCCATCATAGGCAATGGCCCCCTTACGAAACGTGTATTCCCTCTTCAAATCGGCAGGGGTTGATGCCGATGCAATCAACAAATCGATGCCCTGCTCTTGAAATGCCAGGTCCTTTGACACCGCGCCGATGTTAATGGCCAATATGCCCGCTTCGTAACGGTCATCATCATTGCCAATGGCGGCAACAACCTTTGGAAATTCTGCCTTAGCAGCAACAGGGTCCTTGGTTTTGTTTAATAAATCCGCCACCGGCACATAAGCGGCGATGAAAGGTTTGGAGTAATTTTTCTTTGGCGCTGCAGCCGCTTCCTTACCCTTTTTTTCCTTCTTTGGCTTTTCATCGGACTGCGCAAAGGCGTCAGGCGCAGCTGATACCGCTACCAATGACAAAGCGAGGGCAAATTTTGAAACCAGTTTCATGTAACTCTCCGCAAATTATTAAGCCTTGGGCCGTCTAAAACTTGGTTTATAGGACCATGCTATCGTCTGTGCAATTGCCATAGCGCCATTGCGTGAATTCCCGTTGAACGAACCGGAGCAAAAAACAAGTGGGTGAAAGCAGTGCAATGATTATTGGCGCGCGCGGTGGCATTGGAGCCGCGCTGGCGGATGTTTTGGAACAAGATCCAAATTATGCGCAGGTCATCCGGCTTCATCGAGCGAGCGCCCCGCTTTTGGATATAACGGACGAGGCCAGTATTGCGGCAGCAGCCGCTTCTCTGACCGGTACACATCCTCCTATAAGCATGGTCATTGTTGCGACTGGATTGCTACATTCGACCCAAAAAGGTCCGGAGAAGGGCCTTCGCGAGCTTGATCCGGACTGGATGATGGAAAACTTCCGCATCAACGCGGTCGGGCCTGCACTGGTCGCCAAGCACTTCCTGCCTATCATGGCCAAGCAAGGCCCGATTTGCTTTGCGGCCTTGTCCGCGCGGGTGGGCAGTATATCCGACAATCGCTTAGGTGGATGGCACAGCTACCGTGCATCAAAATCCGCGCTCAATATGTTGATCCGCAATATCGCTATCGAATGGCAGCGCAAAAATCCGCAATCCATTGTCGTCGGCCTACATCCCGGCACCGTCGAGACGGCGCTCAGCGCCCCGTTCAAGGGCAATCCCGCGCATGAACGCTTCACCCCTGCCCGCGCGGCTGGAGACATGCTCAATGTGCTCCATGGACTGAAACCGGAACAAAGCGGGCAAATTTTTGCCTATGACGGAAGCTTGGTCACGCCCTAACCGCCGCCAAGGTGTCAATCTGTGGATAAGCTGGTGAAAAAAGCGCGATTAGGGCAGTCGCATGTGGCCATTTCTGCACGTTAGGTCTAGGGTCCCTATATTATAAGATTATAAGGATTATCGCGGCGTGACCGACGACACAGTTACCTTGGACCCATCGGACATTTCACCCGTCGACATTGTCGATGAAATGAAGTCGAGCTATCTCGATTATGCGATGTCGGTCATTGTATCGCGCGCCCTGCCCGATGTGCGCGACGGTTTAAAGCCGGTTCACCGCCGGATTTTGTTCGCTAGCCAAGAAGGCGGCTTTGTCGCCGGGCGGCCCTATCGCAAATCGGCGAAGATCGTCGGCGATGTTATGGGCAATTATCACCCGCATGGCGACAGCGCGATTTACGACGCGCTGGCGCGGATGACTCAAGATTGGTCAATGCGCGTGCCGTTGATTGATGGTCAGGGTAACTTTGGTTCGATGGACCCCGATCCGCCCGCATCGATGCGTTATACCGAGGCGCGGTTGAACAAAGTTGCAAACGCGCTTTTGGACGATCTCGATAAGGATACGGTCGATTTCCAGCCCAATTATGACGGCAGTCGGGAAGAGCCACAGGTTTTGCCCGCGCGCTTCCCGAACCTGTTGGTCAATGGCGCTGGCGGTATTGCCGTCGGCATGGCGACCAACATTCCGCCGCACAATCTGGGCGAAGTGATCAAGGCATGCTTGGCCTATATCGATAATCCGGCGATTACGATTGACGAACTCATCGAAATTGTCCCCGCCCCTGATTTTCCTACAGGCCCGCTGATCCTTGGCACGGGCGGTGCACGTGCGGCCTATCGTGAAGGCAAGGGCTCCATCATGCAGCGCGCGCGGCATGAAATTGAAGAAGGAAAAGGCGACCGCCGCTCTATCGTCCTCACCAGCATACCGTTTCAGGTCGGTAAATCCGGCCTTGTAGAGAAAATCGCCGAAGCGGCGAAGGATAAGCGGATTGAGGGCGTGTCTGACATTCGCGATGAATCGAGTCGTAAAGGCGTGCGTATCGTCATCGATTTAAAGCGGGATGCGACCACTGACGTTGTCCTCAACCAATTGTGGCGCCACACGCAGGCGCAATCGAGCTTCCCCGCTAATATGCTCGCCATTCGTGGCGGTCGGCCCGAAGTCTTGAACCTGCGCGACATCATCGAATCCTTCATTCGTTTCCGCGAAGAAGTGATCACCCGCCGCACGAAGTTTGAGCTCAATAAGGCCCGCGAACGCGCGCATTTGTTGCTTGGCCTTGTCGTTGCGGTTACCAATTTGGACGAAGTCGTGCGGATCATTCGGGGTTCCGCCAGCCCCGCCGAAGCGCGTGCGGCATTGATTGCGCGCAAATGGCCAATCGCCGAAATCGCGTCTTACATCAAATTGGTGGAAGCGGTCGAAACCGAGATTACTGGCGATAGCTATCAATTGTCGGAGCCGCAGGTTCGCGCCATTCTCGAGTTGCGTTTGCATCGCCTGACCGCGCTTGGCCGTGACGAAATTGGCAAAGAGCTTCAGGGTCTTGCAGAAAGCATCGCAGAATATCTCGCAATCTTGGGCGACCGCGTAAAGCTATATGCTGTTCTACGCGAGGAACTCGTTGCGATTGACGCAGAATTCTCCACCCCGCGCCTGTGCGAAATCACCGCAAGCTGGGATGGCTTGGACGATGAAGACCTTATGGAGCGTGAGGAAATGGTCGTTACCGTCACCCATGGCGGTTACATCAAACGCACTGCCTTGGCGATATTCCGCGCGCAGAATCGGGGTGGCAAGGGCCGCGCGGGTATGGCGACCAAAGATGAGGATGCCGTTACCGAATTGTTCGTAACCAGCACGCACACGCCCGTATTATTCTTCTCCAACATCGGTAAGGTTTATCGCCTGAAGGTTTGGAAACTGCCCGAAGGTGGACCGTCCACACGCGGTCGGCCTATGGTCAACTTGCTGCCACTGGGCGAAGGCGAAGTCATATCCAATGTTTTGACCTTGCCTGAGGATGAAGCCGAATGGGGCGGCCTGAGCGTCGTATTTGCGACATCAAAGGGCTATGCCCGCCGCAATAGCATGGACGCCTTTGCAAATGTCCCAAGCAATGGCAAAATCGCCATGAAGTTCGAAGGCGAAGACGCAGACGATAAGCTGATTGGCGTGGAACTGTTAAGCGCAGAGGATGATGTCCTTCTCGCAAGCCGCTATGGTAAGGCCATCCGCTTTGCGGCTGACGACATTCGCGAATTCCAAAGCCGCGCGTCGACTGGCGTGCGCGCCATGAAGTTGGCGAAAGGCGATGAGGTTATGTCGCTATCGATCCTCAAACGCGTCGGTACATTACCAGAAGAGCGCGAGGATTATCTTCGCTTTGCGCCGTGGAAGCCGGAGAAGGAAGGCGAGCCGATGATTTCTGCCGAACGCATCGCGGAAATGTCGGAGCGTGAACAGTTCATCCTGACGGTGTGCGCCAATGGCTATGGCAAATTGTCATCCGCTTACGCCTATCGCCGTACGGGTCGCGGCGGGCAAGGCATAACCAATATCGACAATATCGACCGCAACGGTCCCGTCGTGGCCAGCTTCCCCGCGACAAAGGGCGATCAGTTGATGCTTGTCACCGATCAGGCAAAGCTCATCCGCATGCCGCTCGACAGCTTGCGCGTTTTGGGTCGCGGAACCGCTGGCGTGCGCTTGTTCAATGTTGGCGACAATGAACAAGTGGTCGGCGCTGCCAAGATTAACGAGAGCGATGACGATGATGCAGACGCCTCCATTCAGAGCGGAGCCGAAGGCGAAGCTGCGATCACCGATGCACCAATAGCGGAATAGCCTAATCTACAGTCATCTCGG
Organism: Sphingorhabdus sp. EL138; assembly: GCF_945890115.1. GTDB lineage: Bacteria > Pseudomonadota > Alphaproteobacteria > Sphingomonadales > Sphingomonadaceae > Sphingorhabdus_B. Next base: position 5,129 of record NZ_CAMDCK010000023.1, on the reverse strand, counting down.
ATCAATGCTGCGTCACCCTGAACTTGTTTCAGGGTCCATCGTGCAGCACGACCAGAGTCAGAATGGAGACATAGACCCTGAAACAAGTTCAGGGTGACGTTATGAGGGGTGACGCCCAATTCAGTCGCGCTCTTCACCTTCGGCAAAATGCCCGCGCTTTACGAATGTCTGCGCTACGCCAACCGCAATCATCAGCACGCCGAAATAATAGAGATACCAGATGGCTATGCCCGTCATCGTCGATCCAGCTAACGGTCCAAGCTCCGCGAAGATCAGCAAGTCGGAAACCACGAACAATATCGCACCCAAACCGACGCGGTAACGCGGAAAATTGCTGCTCCATGCCATGGCCGCCATCGCGGCGAGGATGACGCTATAGGCCGCCACCTGAATGCCTTCGTCTTGGGTGGGCGGAAGGAAATAGGCAATGACAGGCGTGGCCAAAAATATTGTGGCCGCCAGCAACTTTTGGTTGAACGCCGGTTTGACCCGCCGGTGACGGAAATAGATGACCATCGCCACCGCATGTCCGGCGGCAAAGGCCAAGGCCCCAGCGACCATGCTGAGTTCAATCAACCCGTCACCCAGTGCATAAAATGCGAGCATTATCGCCAGCAGGATAAATTCGCCTTGATGATGGCGAATCAGCGCGAATGGCACCAGCAGCCCGACCGCAGCCATTTTCCAGATGATGGCGTATATTCCCCCGTCAATCGGCAGGAGCAGCCACGTCGCTGGAAAGCTGATCCCTGCAATCAAGCTGCCGAGCAAATACGGGCGTTTATGTGCAAGATCCTGAGCCATCTTGCGATGCATCGTGCAAACACCCGCGCAAGACAAGCGTAATATGACCAATCATATTGTCCGCGGTCAGCCCCGGTCCGCCGCGTACGCCAATATCACCATGCAGCCATACCGCTATGCTCGCCGCGTCAAACACCGGCACGCCTTGTGCCACCAACCCGCAAATCAGGCCAGTGAGCACATCCCCCGATCCGGCAGTTGCGAGCCAAGGTGACGCATGGCGATTCACCAACGCGCGGCCATCAGGCGCAGCAATCCAAGTTTCGGATCCTTTAAGCAGCACAACGCATTGCGCCCGATCCGCCGCCCTGCGCGCGGCCTCCGCAGTGTTATCAGTCGATATGTCCGGGAAAAGCCGACGGAACTCACCCATATGCGGCGTCATCACGCCATGCGGGCCTGTTGCGCCGAACAACGTCGCGGGATCATGCTCAAAAGCCGTTAATGCGTCAGCATCAAGTATAGTCGGGACATTCAGGCTCAGGATCTGGAGGACAGCCTGCCGTGCCGATGGCCCTGCGCCAGGACCAATGGCAAAGGCGGTAACGCGATCATCAACGCAGGCCAAGGACATATCCGTTTCGCGCAACATGATAGCGGTCACATGGGCGGCGTGTTCCGTCAGCGCCGCACTGTCGCCAATCAGCGTAACAAGGCCAGCGCCCACCGCCAATGCCGCCTGTGCAGATAGCCGCGAAGCGCCAGTGTGCAAGACTGGCCCACTCCACAGCATCGCGTGCCCACGGCTATATTTGTGCGCGTCAGAAGGCGGTGGAAGCAGCGTTGGGCGCAAGATTGTTCCGTCGCCCGAAGAGTTCAATGTAAATCCCATGTCCCATCTTGGCGCTTTTGCCTGTGCAGCGCCAAAGATTTTTGATAGCCGCGCGTTCATGACCAAAAAACATGATGTCCAGATTATCGGTGGCGGCCTCGCAGGCTGCGAAGCAGCGTGGCAATTGGCACAGCGCGGGGTACGCGTGCGGCTGTCGGAAATGCGCGGATCGGGGGATATGACGCCAGCACATCAAACCGATGGTCTGGCAGAATTGGTATGTTCCAACAGCTTTCGGTCGGACGATGCCGAAAACAATGCCGTTGGCCTTTTGCATCAGGAAATGCGCGATTTGGGTTCGCTGATCATGCAGGCGGCCGAAGTCGCCAAGGTACCAGCCGGTTCCGCACTTGCCGTGGATCGCGACGTATTTTCAGAAACCGTCACAAAGCATCTCGAAAACAACAGCAACATCGAAATCGTGCGCGAACGTGTGGACGCCATTCCAACTGATCGGCCCGTAATTATCGCAACTGGCCCGCTGACGGCGACAAATCTCGCCGAAAGCATCATGGCGAAAACCGGTGAGGACCGCCTTGCTTTCTTCGATGCGATTGCGCCCATTGTCTATCATGACAGCATCGACATGGACATTGCGTGGTATGCCTCGCGCTGGGACAAGGGCGAAGGCAAGGATTATATCAATTGCCCAATGGACGAGGCGCAATATCGCGCCTTTCACCAAGGTCTGCTGGACTCGGAGAAAGCGGAGTTCAAGGAATGGGAGACCAACACGCCTTATTTCGAAGGCTGTATGCCCATTGAGGTCATGGCATCGCGCGGGTTAGACACGTTGCGCTTTGGTCCCATGAAGCCTGTCGGCCTCGACAACCCTAGAACGGGCCGTTGGGCCCATGCCGTGGTGCAATTACGGCAGGACAATAAACAGGGCACGTTGTGGAACATGGTCGGGTTTCAAACAAAGATGAAGCACAAAGCGCAAATTGAATTGCTCCGCATGATCCCGGGTCTTGAAAAGGCTGAGTTTGCGCGGCTTGGTGGGTTGCACCGCAACACCTTCATCCGCGCCCCCATATTGTTGGACCGGCAGCTTCGGTTAAAATCCGCCCCGCATATTCGCTTTGCTGGGCAAATTACGGGCTGCGAAGGCTATGTGGAAAGCAGCGCCGTAGGTTTGATGGCCGGTATTATGACGGCAGCGGAATTGGCCGGTCGCACGGTTACGGCGCCACCATCCACCACCGCGCTTGGTGCATTGCTTGGCCATATCACCGGCGATGCAATGGCCGACGATTATCAACCGATGAACATCAATTTCGGCCTGTTCGCACCGCTCGATGAAAAAGTGCATAAGAAATCGCGCAAAGCCGCGATGACCGGCAGGGCGCGGACAGATTTAAACAGCTGGATTACCGCCCAAGCCGTCGCGGCTTAGGGTCAGGACCTAGCAACGACATTCTGGTTTTGCCGGTGTCTTGGGTCGGGTCCGGGCAAATTCCTTGCGCGTCAAAAGCTGATCTTTGTTCCCATCGGCGCTCGCAAAGCGCTGGCCCGTGGCAGCCGCCCATTCCTCAAATGTCAGCAGATTATTGCCATCGGTATCCAGCGTCTTGAATGCCTTCGTCCGGCTGCCCATCATTTCAAGGCGAGAGACAAGTTCATCCCTGTTGCGGTCATAACGGTTGAAACGCACTTCCTCACGGCTTGCTTTTGGCGCCTCCGGCGGGGTGGGCGGCGCGGGGCCAACGGTAGGCGCATCCGCCCCTGCTTCAGGCAGCTTGTCGGATATGACTGCGGGCGGTGGCGGCGCGGGGATAAGCGACGGCTGATTAGCCATGCTCTGCCAGACCAATAGTCCGCCGCCCGCCATGAATAAGGCAGCAACGCCGCCGATCAACATACGCTGCATTGCAACCATCTCCTTATTAATGTCTCGCAAGCAGAACTTATACCCAAATACCTGTTAAAGCATGTAAAATTAATCTTGGCCCTGACGCCGTCCGCACGGACATGGTCAAAATGGACAATGGACGTAATGCCCGCGCCTTTGGCAACGGCGCATGTGGCATATTGCAATCTGCAACGCGTTCGGGAAACGCAATCCGCAAGGCTTCAAGCGCCCAGATCCGTCCAATGGGTCGCATATCCTGCAATGTGCCCATCCAACCCGCATAGGTCAGAAAAATCGCCTCTGCGCGCAATTCGGCATGGACGTCGACAAGCTCTTGGCCGAACCGCTCATTGCCCAGCAGATGCTCCCACGCCGAAGCCAGCGCCTCAAGCGCGCTTAACGGAATATACTCGCCCACTTCGTTTAGCGCTTGCAGCAATGGCTCCCCTTTCGGTCGCGCCTCAGCTGGGCTGGCAAAAGCTTCGCGCCACCACGCCATCTTGATTTGCGCGATCATCGGCTCGCGCGCATTGCGCAATATCTCGGCAAAGCGGTTGTCGATTTGCAGAAGCAACGCAAAAGCAGACCGAACGTCTGACGGCGCATAAGCAATTGCCAGCCGGGTGGGCGGGGGCAATTCCAAAACAGCGTCCGTCGTCATGTGCGCGCTTTATGCGCAGCAAAGCTATCAATGGCTTTCAATAACCAGCGCCAAGATAATCTGGTCACCGGGTGATTAGACCCCAAGCGTTCTACGAACGCCAGCCACAATCTTGTCCGCGTTTACCAGCATCGCCTTCTCCAGATTTGCCGCATAAGGCATAGGCACGTCTTCGTTGGTGATGCGCAAAACGGGTGCGTCCAAATCGTCGAAGCCCTCTTCCATGCAGATCGCCAGAATTTCGCTGCTAACCGAACAAGTTGGCCAGCCCTCTTCGGCAACGACCAAGCGATTGGTTTTTGCAAGGCTTGCCAAAACCGTCGCCTTGTCGAGCGGACGAAGGGTGCGCAGGTCAATAACCTCAGCGCTGATGCCGTCTTCGGCCAGCCTGTCCGCCGCCTCAAGCGAGAGGCCAACGCCAATGGAGTAACTGACGATAGTAACGTCCTTGCCCTCACGCACAACCCGCGCTTTGCCAATGGGTAACACATGATCGTCGCCCACTGGAACGTCGTAGGTGCGGCCATAAAGCAGTTCATTTTCTAGGAATATGACCGGGTCTTCGCAACGAATGGCGGCTTTCAACAATCCCTTCGCGTCGGCGGCGTCATAAGGCGCAATAACAATGAGGCCGGGCACGCTGGCATACCAAGGTGCATAATTCTGGCTGTGCTGTGCCCCGACGCGCGCTGCGGCACCATTGGGACCACGAAACACGATGGGACAACGCATTTGGCCGCCGGACATATAATTGGTCTTCGCCGCCGAGTTGATGATGTGGTCAATCGCCTGCATGGCAAAGTTAAAGGTCATGAATTCAATGATGGGCCTTAAGCCCCCCATTGCAGCCCCTGTACCAACGCCAGCAAACCCATATTCCGTGATCGGCGTATCAATGACCCGCCGCGCGCCAAATTCGTCGAGCAGGCCTTGCGTGACCTTATAGGCCCCTTGATATTCTGCGACTTCCTCACCCATCA
>NZ_CAMDCK010000022.1 GCF_945890115.1 Sphingorhabdus sp. EL138 | reverse complement strand
GGGTAAGACCACCACATTATATGCAGGCTTAAAGCGTCTGAATGACGGATCCCGCAACATATTGACGGTTGAAGATCCTGTCGAATATGCCGTTGAAGGCATTGGCCAGACGCAGGTGAATGCGAAGGTTGGTATGACCTTTGCTGCAGGCCTACGCGCGATTTTGCGGCAGGATCCTGACGTCGTAATGGTCGGCGAAATCCGCGACCGTGAAACCGCCGATATTGCTGTGCAAGCGGCGCTGACCGGCCATTTGGTGCTGACGACGGTGCACACAAATGATGCGCTGGGTGCCATCACGCGTATGCGCGATATGAAGGTAGAGCCCTTCTTGCTGGCCTCGACGCTACGCGCTGTCATCGCGCAGCGGCTTGTGCGCCGCCTCTGCCCGCATTGCCGCGAAACGGTTCAGGCCGACGGCAATGCCGCGTCTTTGCTTGGTTTTGACAAGGGCACCGCAGTTTATAAGGCCGTCGGTTGCCCTGAATGCAACAACATCGGCTTTTTGGGCCGGATTGGCGTGTTTGAGGCTGTGCGCGTCGATGACACCATCCGCCGATTAATCAATGACGGCGGCGATGAAGCTATATTGGCGCGACATGCGTTTGTGAATCAGCCCAATTTAAGTGCCGCGGCGCGCAAATTGGTGCGCAGCGGAGACACCACGCCAGAGGAGGCTATCCGGATTTCACGCCGTGAAGACATTGTTGATGCCTGAATTTGCGTATCACGCTATTGATTCTGACGGGCGTGAACGGCGCGGGCGGATATCTGCGGCCAATGATGATCTGGCACGCGAAGCATTGGTGTCGAAAAAACTCTATATTGTGAGTGTTGCACCTGCCGAAGTACGCGCATCGGTCTTTGCCAACCTGCTGCTGAAACGGCAGCCACGGTTAAACGCAAAGCAGCTGACATTGTTCACCCGGCAATTGTCTTCCTTGGCGCAAGTCTCGCCCTTGGAAGAGGCGCTGCGCACGATTAGCCGGCAAAGCGAACAACCCCATGTGCGCCAGATACTGACGGGCGTTCACGCGGGCGTTGTTGAAGGCCAGCGATTGTCCGACGCTATGCGACGCGAAAGCAACAGCTTTCCACCTTTGTATCGCGCAATGATTGCCGCAGGGGAGGGCGCGGGCACATTGCCGCTCATAACGGAACGGCTTGCTGTACTGCTCGAACGGCAGGCAGAGATGCGTGGTAAGTTGATTGGCGCGCTCGCTTATCCGGCCATTCTGTCGCTCGTCGCGATCCTGGTTGTGATGGGGTTGATGGTGTCTGTCGTGCCGCGCGTGGTTGAGCAATTTGACAATGTGGATCAGCAATTACCGCTGATAACGCGGATAGTGATGGGCATTTCTGCATTTTTGGCGAATTATTACTGGGTGCTGATCATCATCATCTTGCTTGGTGCATTTCTCTTTGCGCAAGCGTTGAAGCAACCCGCCTTTCGACTTGCGGTGGATCGCAGTATCTTGCGCATTCCCCTTCTTGGCAAGCTGTTGCGCAACCTGCACGCCGCCCGCATGGCGCGGACGCTGGCTACTATGGTTGCAAGCCGCTTGCCCTTGTTAGAAGGCTTGCGCCTGACGGGCGGCACTATTCGCAATAAACTGTTATCAGCGGCCAATGACGACATTGTGGAATCCGTCCGTAGCGGGGGCAGCCTGTCAGGCGCGATGCGCGCTAGCGGCGTTTTTCCGCCCTTATTGGTATATCTGACGGCAAGCGGCGAGAGCGCAGGTCAGTTGGATATCATGTTGGAACGTGCCGCCGAATATCTGGAACGCGAATTTGATACTTTTACCAGCACCGCTTTGTCGTTGCTGGAACCCTTAATCATTGTCGCCATGGGCGGCGTTGTTGCAGTCATTATATTGGCAATATTGCTGCCCATTCTTCAACTTCAGAACCTTACGGGACTATAGAATATGCTCCGCTTATTTTTTAATCTTTTGACAGATACTAGCCGCGCAGCCGTTAGGTTCCGCCGCAAGGCAGTTCGGACCCAACGCAACGGCTTCACCTTGGTTGAAATGATGGTGACCTTGTTCATTCTGGCGCTGCTGACGACGGTCGTGGCCATCAACGTGCTACCCAATCAGGACAAGGCCATGGTGCAAAAGGCACGGGCAGACATCGCAGTTTTGGGACAAGCGATGGAAACCTATCGCCTTGATAATCTGACCTACCCTGATGCAGGCGCTGGTTTGCAGGCGTTGGTCACTCCGCCGTCGACTGAAGCGCGGCGTGATGGTTACATCAAGAAGCTGCCTAAGGACCCTTGGAACCGCCCCTATCAGTATAGCATGCCTGGAAAGAACGGCGCTTTTGATATTTATTCGCTGGGTGCCGATGGCGCGCCTGGCGGTGAGAATGAAAATGCCGATATTTACGGCGACTAAGCCGTCCGTCCATAAAATCGTTCAGGATAATGCGCGCGGTTTCAGCTTATTGGAGCTGATGGTGGTGTTGTTCATCATTGGCATTGCGAGCACGGCGGTTGTCATGACCATAAGCTCGCCCGAGCGCGGCGTGCGCGATGAAGCCGAACAATTTGCTGCCCGCCTTGCTGCCTTGCGCGATAACGCCATACTGCAATCGCGGACGATGGCCGTCACTGTACGTCCGTCGGGCTATGGCTTTGAAACGCGCAATGATGGGAACTGGGTGCCTTTGTCGGACGCCCCATTTTCAACAACCGACTGGAAAAGTGGCACAACGGTTCAAATGTCTGACGCGCGGCAAATGCGGATAGCCTTTGACAGCACTGGCCTGCCGTCAAGCGCCGCGAGCATCGCGCTTAAACATGACAATGTAACGGTGACGCTAAAGCTTGCCGCAACCGGGGACATCCGCGTTGTCCGTTAAGCCTATATTTACGCGCAATGGCTTCACGCTGCTGGAAATCATGGTTGCGTTGGCCATTTTCAGCCTTGCGGCCTTAGCAATGGTGCGCTTGCAGGGATATTCGGTGCGCTCGACATCCAATTTGGGCGACAGCAGCATGGCATGGCAAGTGGCGCGAAACGTGGCCGTGGAAATATTGTCCAACCCCACGCCGCCGACGCTCGGAGAAACGCGCGGCGATGCATTAAACGGCGGACAAAATTGGCAATGGACGGCCACAACCAGTTCCACCGATGACAGCCGGCTCGTAACTGTCGAAATCGTTGTGGTCGGGACCGGCAACGCCGCACTGCGTAAGGCGCGGTTAACGATTGCAAGGCCAGTTGAACAGTGACCGAAACGCGTCATTCTGAAGCAGGATTTACCCTGATTGAGTTGCTCGTCGCACTTGCGATTTTTGCGCTCATTTCGGTGGCGGGGGTCATGTTGCTGCGTTCCGGCAGCGATACCCAAATTGCTGTGAAAAAGCGGCTTGAAGAAATGGCATTGTCGCATCGTTTGGCCAATAGCCTTGAAGGGGACTTGGCGCAGGCGATTGCGCGGCCCGTGCGAGATCAATTGGGCCAAATTATCCCGGCCTTCACGCAAAGCGAGGCCAGCGTTCCTGGCGCTTTGTTTGGCTTTGTCCGGGCGGGATGGTCCAACTTCGATGGTGCGCCAAGGGCAGGGCTGCAACGCGTGGCTTATGTGTTGGAAGGCGGCGCGCTCAAGCGGTTAAGTTGGCCCATGCTTGACGGAGCAGCTCCCTCAGACGCCGCGTTCTTGTTGGAGGGTGTAACGTCTGCAACGGTCGAATTTCGAGATAATACGGGTGCTTGGCGTGATGATTGGACCGCGACCGATGCGGACGCCTTGCCACGCGCCGTCGCCTTAAACGTCAATTTGACGGGTAAGCCCGCGCAACGCATGCTCTTTCTGGTGGGGGCACAAACACGCGTTGCACCACCGAGCGTTGAAACAGGCGCAGCAGAATGATGCCGCAAAAACCTGCAGAACGCGGCGCGGCCTTGCTGTCGGTATTGCTCATGGTGGCGGTGCTGGCCGTGATTGCGGCAACGACGCTTGACCGGTTGACGTTATCGAGCAAATTGTCGGCCAATGGTAATGCGCTGGCGCAGGCACGGATGTTTACTTACGCGACTGAGGCGATTGCCGCTGCGCGTCTTGAGGATTTGGTTGCCCGCGATGCCGCACAAACGACGTTGGCCGGTGATTGGCTTGGCAAGCTGCAAACTATTCCCATTCCGATAGGGTCTGCCACCGCTTCGGTGCGTGATGCTGGGAACTGTTTCAATCTCAACAGTCTGGTGACTGAAACCGACGGTCAATATGTTGCCAGTGCAACAGGGCAAGAACAGATGACGTCGTTAATGGTCGTTTTAGGTATCGATGAAAACGCCGCACGTATTCTGGCAGCGTCTGCCGCCGATTGGGCGGATAGCAACGTCACGCCTTTAGCAAATGGCGCGGAGGATGATAGCTATCGTTCTGCGGCGACGCCGTATCTTGTGGCGAATAGGCTTTATGCCCATCCCAGCGAGTTGCGCGCGGTCAAAGGGGTAACACCTGCTATCTATGCCAAGTTGCGGGATTGGATATGCGCGCTCCCCGATCCGGTTTTATCGCCTTTGAATGTCAACACTTTGCTACCCGAACAGGCACCGTTATTGGCAATGCTCTTCCCGCCGGGTAAGATGAATTTGACCTTCGCGCGGAGCTATCTCGCCAAGCGGCCAGCAAGTGGCTATGGCAGCCTCATTCGATTCTGGGCGGCGCCTGAAATTGCCGCATTGGAACCGTCTTCTCTGGTGCAAGGGCAGGTAAAACTGACAAGCAATTACTTCCTTTTGAACACAAATGTGTCATTTGGCGAACTTAAGCTTGCGGGACAGTCAATGATTGTCGCGTCGCCAGCGCCTGCGCGCGTTGTCTGGCGTAGTTGGGGGGAAGAGGAATGACATTAGTCATTACGCGTTTCCCAACATCTGAACAGGACGACCCAACGGTATTTCGGGTCAGTGAGGGCGTATGGCAGGATGCAGGTGCGCTTTCCAATTTCGCGCCGACGGTTGACGACCGGACTGTTATGGCCCTTGTCGCGCCCGAGGATGTCCGATGCCATTGGTTCACGCTGCCGGATGTGCAAGGGCGTCAGGCCGAGAGCGTGGCGAAGCTGCGTGCAACCGAACAATCGCTTGGTCTTGTGCACACCAGCGCCGGTGCAGATTATGACGACGTGGTTGCGACAGCGACAATCGCGTCGGAGGTTATGCAGGGTGGGCTGGATAAGCTTGGTGCGCGCGGGTTAAACCCCGACATCGTCCTACCGTTTGCATTGTCTGTATCGGGCCATTCGCATGGCGTATTACGGGCCGAAATGGACGGCCTGTCTGTCCTGCGCGGCGCGCAATTTGGCATACCGGATGATGCCGTGTTGCGCGATCTATTCATTGGCGATGCGCATATAGAAGATATGGATGCCGCCTCCCTTCGGTCCATGCTGCTCTCCGCCAGCGCCGCGCCATTGCTGAACTTGCGTGAAGGCAATTTCGCAAAACGGGAGCGGGCGGTTTGGCTGGCCCCAGAGCAAAAATTCTGGGTGCGGCGGCTTTTGACCGCGCTTGTTATCGTGACAATGATGCTCACTCTTGCGACCTTGGGGAAATATTGGGTGGCAACTGGGTCTGAAAATGACGCCGCACTGGCTGCGGCACAGAAGATTGATCCGGCTATCCAAGATATCTATCAGGCCGAAAGCATGCTTGCCGCGTCCCTTAATCGTCAGGGTAAAACGCAAGGCAGCTTCGCGCCGCTTTCGGCTGCCTTGTGGCGCAGCGTGCAGGCTTCGCCGAATGTGTCGGTGCGGGAATTACGATATACGCCGGACGGCATTTTGACCGTGGTTCTGGCGGCACCCACGTCGGATAACATCAACAAGGCTCTTGTGACCATTCAGCAGGACGGGTTCCGCATTACGGCAACAGCTAGGCAGGATACAACCGGTGCGACGTTGGTCGACATGACAGTGAGGATGCCATGATAGCGGCGATTCGCTTATGGTTTGCTGCGCTGACGCAGCGGGAGCAATGGCTCGTTGGCGTTGCGGGCGCACTGACCGCACTTGCGGTCTCGATTTTCGGTATTTTACTTCCCATATTGTCAGCCGTTGATCAGGCAATGATAGATCATGACGATGCGGTCCAGCGGCGCGGGCGCATAGTCGCCACGGTGGATGCAGCGCAGATAATGGAAACGGGGCAGCCTTCTGCAGCAACGGCGGATATTGACCTGTTGATTACCCAAAATGCAGCGGAAAAGGGATTTGATCTCGTCAAATCGGCCAATAGCGCACCAGGACAAATCAGCTTCCGGATTGATCAGGCACGTGCGCCAGCATTGCTGGCATGGTTGACAGATCTTGAGGGACAGAATGTAGTTGTGCGCAGTGTCGCCTTACGCCCCGGTGCAAACAGCACGGTATCGGTTGATGCGCAGTTGCAGATGCGCGCCCCATGAAACGGCGGTTCGTCATTGCTTCGGTCGCAGCGGTGGCTGCTGCGACGATATTGTTTATGCCCTTGCGCACGTTCGTGGCTGGGGAAGGGGTAACCGCACGCAAGGTCGATGGCATCATTTGGGATGGGTCCATCCGCGACCTGCGCCTTGGCAAATTGCCTGTCGGCGACGTCAATGCACGTTTGTTGTTCTCATCGCTGTTTATGGGGCGCGCAGAAATATTGCTGTCACGGGGTAATACACAATTTGTGCCTGGCATAACCGGGTCTGTATCACGCGGCATAAGCGGTGTGTCTGTTAACAACCTGTCCGCTACTTTGCCAGTAGGCGCCCTGTTTGCGCCTTTTCCGGCCGAGAATATTCAGTTTGAAGGCTTTTCTGCGCGCTTTGCCGCTGGCAAGTGCATGGATGCCGGTGGGCAAGTCCGGATGACTCTGTCCGACATTATGTCGGGACTTAACTTACAGAATGGGATGCTTGGTCAACCCCGCTGCGATGGTGCGGAATTATTGCTGCCATTGGTCAGCCAATCCGCGATGGAGCGGGCGGACATCCGTTTGTCGGCAGACGGATCTTACACCGTGGCCATCATGCTCAACGCCGACCGGGGCGATCAAGCGGCTACGCTGAACGTCGCTGGATTTCGTCCTGTAGATGGCGGCTACCGGCTCGTGCAAAAGGGCCGGTTCTGAACGCGTTCCCGGCGTCATTGGGCGATATGTTGTTCGCCTTACCCTTTTGGTATCAGGTCATGCTCGCCATGATGTTCGGCGCAATCTGGGGCAGCTTTGTTGGGGCCTTGTGCAGTCGCTGGCCGCGCGGGGAACGGGTGTCGGATGGCCGGTCGCATTGTGACCATTGCCAGACGACACTTGGGGTGAAAGATCTATTGCCCATATTCTCTTATCTATGGCTTCGCGGAAAATGCGGATATTGCAGGCAATCCATAGGGATTAGTGCGCTCTATATGGAACTTGTTTCCGCCGGTATTGGCCTGTTTGCCGTGTTATTCTTGTCGGGTGGTCAGGCAGTGGCGGCAGCGGTGTTCGGTTGGGTGCTGCTACCGCTCATCATCCTCGATTATCAGAAGCTGTGGTTGCCTAATCGACTGGTTTTTGTGTTGGCGTTGGCGGGCGTCTGCGCTGGCCCGTTTCTCACACCTGCAATTGAGTGGCCTGACCGTATTTTGGGCGGCGTTTTTGGGTTTCTCGCATTGGAAGTGATCCGGCAGGCCTTTCGCAAGCTGCGCCAAGTGGAAGGCATGGGTGGCGGCGACCCCAAATTATTTGGTGCCATTGGCCTCTGGCTCGGTTGGCAGGGCTTGCCGATGACGTTGCTTTTGGCAACAATCTTAGGGTTTATGTGTATCGCGGTTGGTTATGCTCTGTCCAAAAAAAGCGCGCCAGTGCTGCCGTTCGGGGCATATATGGGAACCGCTGCCTTTGCCATTGTCTTGCTGGTTTAGCTGTTTGACGCATGCAGGGAGAAAGAGCGTAGCGCCGAAGATTATGGTGCAGGCGCGGCAGGGGCAGGCATTGCCGCCTCAATCTCGGCCTTAGCGTCTGCTTCAATCAACTTGGTCGCTTCTTCGGCGGCTTGCTCGATCGTCAGCTTCTGTTTGGCCACTTCATCCTGTTGCGATGTCGCAGGCATAGCCCCCTCTGGTGGCGCAGTATCGGGGGTAGCTGGCGGGTTATTACAACCCGCAAGCATTGCGAATGCAGATGCCCGTAACAATAGGCTCCTCACTGCGCCAGTCCCGGTTTAAGTTCGCCCTCATAATTCGCCAGATAGGCCAAAGTTGCGACCCAAGCGGCAACATTTTGGCGCAATTCGGCCTTATCGATCTTGTCCAAAGTGTCGTCGGGTGTGTGGTGCAGATCGAAATATTTTGTTCCGTCTTGCTGCAAATCCACGATGCCTAGTTTTTGTGCAGCAATGATGGCGCCAATGTCTGCGCCGCCGCCGGCCAGTTCACGGCGGGGAACCACGCCCAAGGGTCTCAGTGCCGACACGATCTGCGCCCGAACAGCATTTGCGCTTTCAGGAAGGCGGAAATCCACAGCCCAGACCTTGCCTGCGCCAAAGTCCGATTCCATGGCCAAAGCATGCGGCTCGTTCGCGTGCTTTTCACCATAATCGCGGCCACCCCAGATGCCGACTTCTTCAGCTCCGGCCCAAAGCAGACGCACTGTACGTTTTGGTTGGCCCATGGACTTTAGATGCTTAGCGGCCGCACCGATGATGCCACAACCCGCCGCGTCATCAATCGCGCCTGTACCAAGGTCCCAGCTATCCAGATGGCATGCAATGACGATGATCGGTAAATTTGGGTTGGACCCGGTCACTTCGGCCAACACATTGCCTGATGTCTGCATCCCGATATTCTGCGGCGTAAGTTTTAACTTCATCCGCACCGGCTTGCCGCGCGCAATCATACGTTCAAGATTCTCTGCGTCAGGAATCGACAACGCACCTGCTGGAATAGGCGTAACGTCAGGCTCGAAATTGGTGTTACCGGTATGTGGATTGCGATGATAGTCGGTGCCGATGGAACGAATAACCATGGCTGCTGCGCCTTTCTTGGCGGCAATATTCGGTCCGACGAAGCGGGCAGCGCCAAATGCGCCATAGCTACTACCGTCTTGTGTCGCTTTCATATTGTGGCTGACAAAGGCAATTTTGCCCTTCAGACTGCCGTCGGGCACAGCGCGCAAGTCGTCGATAGTCGGGAAATACACGATTTCCGCATCCAATCCCGCTTCGCCGGTGCTTCCGCTATTGCCCAATGCCGCGACGGCCATCTTCTGGGGAAATGGCGCGGTGATTTCAGCGGTTTCTTCGCCGCGTACCCAAGTCGGCATCTTATATTCTTCCACACGGACATTTTCGAAGCCCAGCATCTTTAACTTGTCTACCGACCATGTCCGCCCGCGCGCCTCAGCCTGAGTGCCGGCCTGTCTTTGGCCAATCTCGGTGGTGAGGCCCTCGATGATGTCATAAGCGCTATCATCGGATTGCAGGGCCTTGTCGCGCAATTCGGAAATGGATATTGCCTTCGTGGCTGATGGAGCGGCCACGGTGACAGCAGGGTAAAGGAACAGCGAGGAGGCTGCGGCGAACAGAGCTATATTTTTCTTCATAAGGGGTAGGCTTAATCGCATCGCAGTGTTTTGCAATCCCGCCTTGCGAGGAAAGCTGCGGATAGCTAGGGAAGCGGCCAAATCATCGTAATATAACACAGGAACTGATCCCCATGGCAGCGCAATATAGTTACGTAATGAAGGGAATGACCAAAACCTTCCCCGGTGCGAACAAGCCGGTGCTCAACAATATCAATCTGCAGTTCTACCCCGATGCGAAGATTGGCATCGTAGGGCCAAACGGCACGGGTAAGTCGACCCTGATGAAAATTATGGCGGGTATGGATACCGAATTTACCGGCGAAGCTTGGCCCGGAGAACATATCCGCGTTGGTTATCTGGCGCAGGAGCCTGAGCTGGACCCGAATAAAACTGTGCGTGAAAACGTTATGGACGGCGTGCGTCCAGTGGCAGACTTGGTCGACCGCTTTAACGAAATTTCGATGATTATGGGTGACCCGCCCGAAGACGCCGACTTTGACGCGTTGATGGAAGAAATGGGTACGCTTCAGGAGAAGATTGATGCCGTCGATGGTTGGTCGCTGGATAGCCAACTTGAACTTGCCATGGACGCACTGCGGTGCCCACCTGGCGATAGCGCTGTCACCAGCCTGTCCGGAGGTGAAAAGCGCCGGATCGCGCTCACCAGGCTGTTGTTGGAAAAGCCTGACATCCTGCTGCTCGATGAACCTACCAACCACCTTGATGCGGAATCGGTGGCTTGGCTGGAAAAGCATCTGGTCGACTATAAGGGCAACGTCATCCTCGTAACCCATGACCGCTACTTCCTCGACAATGTCGTCAGCTGGATACTTGAGCTCGATCGTGGCCGCTATTTTGTCTATGAAGGCAATTATTCGACCTATCTGGAAAAGAAGGGCAAGCGCCTCGAGCAGGAATCGCGCGAAGATGCAGGGCGTCAGAAAGCGATTAAGGACGAGTTGGAGTGGATCCGGCAAAGCCCGAAGGCGCGTCAGACAAAATCTAAAGCGCGCATCAAATCCTTCGATCAATTGGTTGAGGCACAAGAAAACCGCACGCCCGGTAAGGCACAGATCGTCATCCAAATTCCCGAGCGTCTGGGCAGCAAGGTTATTGAGGTCAAGAATGTCACCAAGGCTTATGGTGATAAATTATTGTTCGAAAATCTGTCCTTCACCATACCACAGGGCGGTATTGTCGGCGTTATCGGGCCGAACGGCGCGGGTAAATCAACGCTTTTCCGCCTGATTACTGGTCAGGAAGTGCCGGATTCCGGCGAAGTGGACATTGGCGAAACCGTGAAGCTTGGCTTCGTCGACCAAAGCCGCGATGATTTGGATCCCAACAAAAATGTGTGGGAAGAAATCTCCGGCGGCGCTGATTTTATGAAGCTGGGTAAGCACGAAACGCCCACCCGCGCTTATGTCGGGGCGTTCAATTTCAAGGGCACTGACCAGCAGAAAAAGGTTGGCCTGCTGTCCGGCGGTGAACGTAACCGCGTGCACATGGCAAAGATGTTGAAAGAAGGCGGCAACGTGCTTCTGCTTGATGAACCGACCAACGATTTGGATGTGGAAACGCTGTCAGCTCTTGAAGAAGCGCTTGAAAGCTTCGCTGGTTGCGCTGTGGTTATCAGCCATGACCGCTTCTTCCTTGACCGCTTGGCCACGCACATATTGGCTTTTGAAGGCGACAGCCATGTCGAATGGTTTGAGGGCAACTTTGAATCGTACGAAGAAGATAAAATTGCCCGCCTTGGCGATGAGGCCACGCGTCCGCACCGTGCAACCTATAAAAAGATGACGCGTTAATGATGGCATGAAATCACACGCCTCGTCATCAACAGCAACAGCCACAACGCAAGCTTTGGGGACGAGGATGTGCTTTTCGCGGCACAGCACGCGGTAACGATTCAAGTCTATGTCGAAAAATCTGGGGCCTTATGGGATGAGCCAGTCACCCGTCCATAAATTATGGGCGGCGTCCCATTGCCAGCGCGCGCGTCTATGGCCGGCATTGGCAAGATATAGCCATTCGATTGTCTCAATCTCAACCAACAAGGCCGCAAAATTGGAGCGATAATCGACCAATTGCTCTTCTTCAGGTTGCTTGCCCTCTATCCAGTCGGGCAGGCCTGAGGAAGGTTTAGTCCAAGGCGTCCCGGGTGCCGCCTCGGCCATGTAACAGCGCCGCGCAAATGGGGTGGAAGTTGACCACGCGGTGTCGGCAAGGGCGCCCGTGGCCGTCAAATGTGTTTTTCCCGACATCCGGATTTGAACCTTTGCCGCAGGGTCATACATCAACACGTTGGTTGCAGGGTTTTGACGAATTTGTTCGGCTTTAATCGAACGCGAGTCGGTATGAAACCGCAATGTGCGCGCATCGCGCGATACATCGCGTAATATCATGATTCGCAATTGTGGCATGCCTAATGCATCGACCGTACCTACCACGGGCATGTGAGACGGGCTTTTGCGATTGGTCACACCAGTGGCGATGAGGCCCCATGCTTCTTCAAAACTTAACGCGAGATCATCATAATAAGCGGGGGAGCTATTGGGTAAGTTCATTGGACCTCAAAACTATCATTCTCATCGTTGAGAACGTAAAGATTACCGTCGGATATGCCGAAATAGGCGCCGTGCAGCTTCAGTTGCCCCGATTGTTCGCGTGCCGCAATAAAGGGAAAACTACGCAGGTTAGCCAGGCTGACGCGGATCGCCTCCAGTTCCAAATCGCGTTGCGGGTCTTGCGATGCGGACGCAAGCACTTTGTCGCGGGCAGGGCGGACAATATCGACCCAGCTATCAATGAAGCTATACCCGGCTTCGCCAAGATCACCGCCCTCCAGTGATGCCTTGATACCGCCGCATTGGGCGTGGCCCAGAACGACAATATGGCGGACCTCAAGGCCCAATACGCCAAATTCGATAGCGGCCGATACCCCATGCAATCCACCGCCGGTTTCATATGGCGGGACTAAGTTCGCCACGTTGCGCAGCGCGAAAACCTGCCCCGGCGTGGTGTCAAACACCGTCGCGGGATCGACCCGGCTATCGCAACAAGAAATAATCATAATGGGCGGAGACTGCCCATCGCTTGCAAGCGCGTCATAGCGTGCCTTCTGCCGGACATAAGCATCGGATTTGAACCGTCGATAGCCCTCTACCAACACAGCAAATTCAGGCATTAGAAACGCTCTCCTCTGACAACTTGAACGTCGCCTACTGTTAACAACATGCCGTAACTATCCAACAAGGGCGCAATTGCGTCGATTAACTGCGCCGTTTTTGTGTCCGACGCGATAGCAAGCACAATTGTCTTTGCGCTGGCGCCAGTGACGTCGTCATGCTGCCACTCGCCCGCACGTCCACCGCCAGAATCGACATGAATGACACTCCAACCTGAAATATCCACGGCCTTCAACTTGCCGACGATGCGCGGGACAAGGGGTGTATCGACCAGAATTTCTATACGTTTGCGGGGAACGGTTTGCACCATTGGGTCATCCTAACGCTTGGGCAAGTGCAACGAAGATGCTGATGCCGAAGATAATGTTGAACGGGAATGTAACACCGAGTGACATACTTAGATAAATGCCGGGGTCAGCTTGGGGTAGGGCGAGCCGCATGGCCGCCGGCACCGCGATGTAGGAGGCGCTTGCCGCCAATATGCCGAGCGCGGCTGCAGAGGCGATGTCGAGACCAATGACCGTTCCAACGACGGTGCCGATGGTGCCGTTTACCAAGGGTAACAAAATCGCAAGCAACACCAAACGGAACGTCATTTTGCGCGATTGTATCAAGCGGCGTGCGGCAATCAGGCCCATATCCAGCAGGAACAGGCACAATACGCCGCGAAAGCCGGTATCGAACAGCGGCTTTACAGCTGCAAATCCATCGCTTCCGGCAACGGCGCCAATGATGAAGCTGCCAACCAATAACATCACCGAAGCATTGGTGAGCACCTCATGCCATGGTGTTCCGTTGCTTTCGCCAGAACTTGTGTCACCCCGTCGGGCGAGCATCAGGCCACTGATAATGGCCGGTGTCTCCATCAGCGCCAGGACAGCAACCATATAGCCCGCAGGGCTTAAGCCTTCGCCGGTTAGCAATTCTATAGCGGTTACAAAGGTAACAACGCTGACCGAACCATAATGGGCGGCAACTGCACCTGCGTCGACTTTCGACAATTTGCCAATGCCGCGCAACAACGCGAAAGCAAGGACAGGCAAGAGGAAGCTCAAAGCGAGGCCAGCGGCAGCCGCAACCATGACTTCTGCGGTAATTCCGCTCTTGGATACCTCAACCCCACCTTTCAAGCCGATAGCGGCCATCAAATAGATGGACATTGCCTTGGCAAACGCCTCGGGAATAGTCAGGTCGGACTTTAAAGCAGCAGCAACAAAACCAAGTATAAAAAACAGGATCACCGGCGAAGTGAGGGTATCAGCAATCATCTTTGCCCCTTTGCGGATTTTGCAACCCATAGCAGGCAAGTTGCAGTTGGCAAGATGGCGCGCCACGTCTATTCAAGCATCATGAACGCACCGATCAACATGCCCGAACGCCCGGTTAGGGAACGTAAGCCAGACTGGATCAGGGTTAAAGCACCCACCGGCGCTGAGTTTAACGAAACGCGCCGCTTGATGCGTGATCTCAATTTGAACACGGTCTGTGAGGAAGCGGCTTGTCCCAATATCGGTGAATGTTGGACCAAAAAGCACGCGACCGTGATGATCTTGGGCGATGTGTGCACGCGGGCTTGCGCATTTTGTAACGTTAAAACCGGCATGCCACGGGCGGTTGACCCGCTTGAGCCAGAGCATGTGGCAATTGCTGCGGCCAAGTTGGGGCTTGAGCATATCGTTATTACATCGGTTGACCGCGACGATCTGCCCGACGGTGGTGCCAGCCAGTTCGTCAAGGTCATAGAGGCATTGCGGCGCAATACGCCCAACACCACAATCGAAATCCTGACACCCGATTTTCGGAACAAGGCTCAGGCGGCGATTGAAGCAATCGTGACTGCGCGTCCTGATGTATATAATCACAATCTGGAAACTGTCCCGCGCCTGTATCCAACCATTCGGCCCGGCGCGCGTTATTATGCGTCGCTGCGTTTGCTGGAAACGGTGAAGCGTCACGATCCGTCGATTTTTACCAAGTCCGGGGTAATGCTCGGGCTAGGCGAAGAACGGATGGAGGTGCATCAGGTGATGGACGACATGCGCAGCGCCGACATTGATTTCCTAACCATGGGCCAATATCTGCAGCCAACGCCAAAGCATGCAAAGGTGATGGATTTTGTGACTCCAAGCGCATTTGACGCTTATGCCGCCATTGCCCGTGCCAAGGGTTTTTTGCTGGTGGCGGCAAGCCCGCTCACCCGGTCCAGCTACCATGCGGGTGATGATTTTGCCAAGATGCGCGATGCACGCGCGGCACAACTGGCCAAGGCGCGTTAAGGTTTCAACGCACATATGCCGCACCATCACGAACGCCGCAGCCTTCCGCATAATGCGGGGCAAATGTATGATTTGGTGGCGGACGTCAGCCGCTACCCTGAATTCCTGCCGTGGGTTGGCGCTATCCGGATCCGGAAGGATGAAGAAAGCGAAATGCTCGCGGACATGATTGTTGGGTTTAAATCGCTGCGGGAAACATTCAGCAGCCGCGTCGTGAAGACCCCGAAATCATCGATCATTGTCGATTATCTCGATGGCCCGATGAAGCATTTACACAATGCTTGGACGTTTGAAGATGTTGAAGGCGGTGGCTCAATCGTTGACTTTACCGTAGACTTTTCTTTCCGTAACCGCGTGTTTGAGGCGCTGGCCGGTCAGTTTTTTGATTCTGCGCTCCGCAAAATGACAGCGGCGTTTGTTGAACGTGCCGACGCGCTTTATGGTGCGGGCGGAAGCAACAACTCCAACGCATGAAGCGTTGCAAAGGCACGGATATCAGCGCGACTTTTGTCTGAGCCAAAGGATTTGTGGTCACCCATAACCTCTTCCGGATTTTGACCTTTGACGGCCACTGCAAAAACAACGGTGCCAACGGGCTTGCTGGCGCTGCCGCCGTCTGGGCCAGCCACGCCGCTAATTGCAACGGCGATGTCTGCGCCGCTTTTTTTCAGCGCCCCTTGCGCCATGGCCCATGCGACGCCAACAGAAACAGCGCCGAATGCGTCGATAATGTCTTCATTTACGCTCAAAAGCTTAATCTTCGCGTCATTGCTATAGGTAACAAAGCCATAGCCAAGAACGGCGCTGCTACCTGGAACTTCGGTAATCGCGGCAGTGACTAGGCCGCCAGTGCAGCTTTCTGCGATGGCGACCATGCGTCCCGCAGCTTTGTTCTCGGCAACAACACGCGCGGCCAGTTCGGCAATCTCGGCGGGTAAGACAGTTTCCATATTCATATTTTCTCAAAAGTTGCTGTGGCTTGCGCAGCGATGCCTTCACCCCGGCCAGTGAAACCAAGCATTTCGGTTGTTGTTGCCTTTACCGATATCCTATCGACATCAACAGCCATTATATCTGCAAGCCGTTCGCGCATTTTTCCGCGAAAGGGCCCGACCTTTGGCTGTTCGCAGATAATCGTAACATCGGCATTTGAAAGTTCAAAGCCATCACCACGGGCCAGTTTCATAGCGTGGGACAGGAATCTGTCGGAAGATGCACCGCGCCATTGCGGGTCGCTTGGTGGGAAATGATCGCCAATGTCTCCCTTTGCAATGGCCCCCAATATGGCGTCGGTCAGCGCATGCATCGCAACATCCGCATCACTATGGCCGTCAAGGCCCCTGTCATGGGGGATTTGTACGCCGCATAGCCATAATTCGGCGTTAGGCACCAGACGGTGGACGTCAAAACCATTTCCGCTTCGAAATGATGGCATGTTGTTTCCTGCAAAATCGCTTGAGAAGGTAAATTTATTCAGCGCCTCCGCGCCTGGCACGATGCGCACTTCGCCGCCCTGAGCCATGAGCATGCGCGCATCGTCAGTGGGTTCTAAACCGGTCCAGATTTGGTGGGCTGCGTAAATGTCCTGAAAGGCAAAAGCCTGCGGCGTTTGAATACGCCATAGATTTTCGCGTTCGACGGTTTCGGATAACATGTCCTTACCACGCGACAGGCTGTCCACGACAGGGAGGGCAGGGACAGCGCCGGGTGCCAGTGACAATGCGTCGAGTAAGTCATCAATGACCTTAGATGACAGGAAAGGCCGAGCTGCGTCGTGGATCAGCACCTGATCAACCATTTGCGTGGCGGCAATCGCCTTTAACCCCAAATAGACGCTCTCCCGACGCGTCGGTCCGCCTTGAACGAAAATTGGGTCTTTGAGCCCTGTCAGTGCGGCCATAGCCTCGGCTTCTTGTCCTGCGCCAATCGCAACATAGATTTGGTCTATATCAGGGTGTGCCGCCAATGCAGCATAGCTGTGCCACAGCATGGGTTTGCCGCGTATACGGCGAAACTGCTTTGGCTGCGCACCGCCTACGCGGCTACCTGAGCCAGCGGCGACGATGAGCGCAACGGTGGTGGGATGAGATGCCATGTGCGCGCTCTAGCGACAGCAGGCTTGCCCGCCAAGCCGAAAGCGGGTAACGGCCTGCCTAAATTTTAGGCAGTGTTTGAAGATGCAACTTAATCCCATTCATATCGGTAACATCAAAATCGATTGTCCCGTCATTTTGGCGCCGATGACTGGCGTCACCGATATGCCATTCCGCAAAATTGTCCGTGAGTTTGGCTCCGGCCTGAACGTCACCGAAATGATCGCCAGCCAAGCGATGATCCGTGAGACGCGGCAAAGCATCCAAAAATGCGAATGGGACGCCATTGAGGAGCCGGTGTCGATGCAGCTTGCTGGTTGCACCCCATATGAAATGGGCGAAGCGGCCAAGCTGAATGAAGAACGCGGTGCGGCTATTATCGATATCAACATGGGCTGCCCGGTTAAAAAAGTAGTCAATGGCGATGCTGGCTCGGCGCTGATGCGCGATCTGCCCTTGGCCGCCAGCTTGATTGCGGCAACGGTAAAGGCGGTGTCGGTGCCTGTGACCGTAAAAATGCGCATGGGTTGGGACCATGGAAGCCTGAATGCGCCTGAACTTGCGCATATTGCCGAAGATTTAGGTGCAAAAATGATCACCGTGCATGGCCGCACGCGCAACCAAATGTACAAAGGCTCTGCTGACTGGGCATTTGTGCGTAAGGTGAAGGATGCAGTATCATTGCCCGTCATTGTAAACGGCGACATTTGTACCATTGAAGATGCACAAACTGCTTTGGCGCACAGTGGTGCAGATGGTGTTATGGTTGGCCGCGGTGCTTATGGTAAGCCATGGCTGCTTGGCCAAATGATGCACTGGTTTCGTACCGGACAGACTATTGACGACCCAAATATCGATACCCAATTCCATCTGATAATGAAGCATTATCGCGCAATGCTTGACCATTATGGCAGCGAAGTCGGGGTGCGCATCGCGCGTAAGCATATTGGTTGGTATACTAAAGGGCTCAATGGTTCCGCCGAGTTCAGAAACTTTATGAACCGTATTGATGATCCAATGGTCGTGATCGATGAATTAACGCGCTTTTATGAGCCGTTCCTGACCAAATCAGCGGCCTGATTCATGTCGCAAGCCATGCATCGTCCTGATTATGGCCAGATGCTGGCAAGTATCGCGGTTCCGGTGCTGTTGATTTCGCCTGAACATATCATCTCTTACGCCAATGACGCCAGTGAGGCGTTTTTCGGACGCAGCCGACGTCGGCTAGAGGGGCAGCGTATTGACGCAACGCTCATGTTCGAAAGTGAGCGGATGAATGCTGCATTATTGTCCGCTGATGGGGACATATCTGCGCAAGATATGGAGCTTAAAACGCCCCATGGCGTCATTACAGTCGATATAAACCTGTCTTCGGTGTCCAAGGAGCCGGAATGGAGAATCGTTATCATATCGCCCCGTAATGGCGGCCGTGAGCATATTGGCGATCAGCGCGATATTGGGCAGCAGCAAGCGATGGGCGCGCCTGCGATATTGGGGCATGAGATTAAAAACCCATTGGCGGGTATTAAAGGCGCAGCGCAGCTGTTGGCCCGGAACGTCGCTGAAAAAAACCGGCCCCTGACGGAATTGATCGTCAATGAGGTCGACCGGATTGCGCGTTTGCTCGACCAAATGCAAAAGCTTGGCCGTTCTGAACCGGCGGAGGTTGCACCCGCGAACATCCACTTGCTGATTGAACGGGCGATTCACTCGCTACGGGCCGCGAACCTTGCAATGCCCGAAATTTCCATTAATTATGACCCGTCATTGCCGGATGTTCTGATTGATGCCGACGGGATGGTTCAAATACTCATCAATCTGCTGCAGAACGCGGTAGACGCGTTGCAAGGACGTCTCGACGGCGTGATAGGCATTTCCACCCGCTATGTCATGAGCGGTGCTCTAAGGGACGCTGCCGTTGATCGGCGGTCCATTAAATTGCCGGTTGAAATTGCTATTTCGGACAATGGTCCCGGCGTGCCCGAACATATTGTGGACGAACTGTTTTCGCCCTTTGTAACCACGAAACGCGACGGGCAGGGGCTTGGCCTCGCAATTGTGCGCAAACTGGTGCAGCAAATGAATAGCCGCGTGCTGTTTGAACGCGACGCGGCGCAGGGGCAAACGACGTTCCGGCTTTTGCTGCCGGTTGCATTAGGGAAAACTAACCTATGATACCGCCAAGGGTACTGATTGTTGAGGACGACGTGTCCATCGGTCTCGTGGTGAGCGCCGCGCTTCAGGCGGAGAATATCGAAACAATGTTATGTGATTCCGTTGCGGCGCGCGACATGGTGCTGGCCAGCGGCCATTTTGATTTGATGCTGACGGACGTCATGTTGAAGGATAGCGATGGTCTCGCCACGTTGAAGGACGCGATGGAAAAGTCGCCCGACATGGCGGTCATCATCATGTCTGCGCAGAACACCCTGGAAACCGCCGTGCGCGCTAGCGAGATTAATGCGTTTGAGTATTTTCCAAAACCCTTTGATCTGAATGACCTCGTTCTGGCGGTTAAGCAAGGCATCGAAAAGCGGCGTTCAACGGCGCAAGATCCCTTCGAGACACTTACCGAGGCCAATCTTCCGATGATTGGACGAAGCGCCGCGATGCAGGATGTTTACCGAATGGTCGCACGGCTTTTGCGTAATGATTTGTCGGTACTCATCTCGGGCGAAAGCGGCACGGGCAAGGAATTGGTGGCGGAAGCCATCCACAATCTTGGCCATCGCAAAACTGGGCCGTTTGTTGCCGTCAATATGGCCGCGATTCCAAGCGAGCTTATCGAAGCCGAGCTATTCGGTCATGAAAAAGGTGCGTTTACAGGTGCCGTTGGCCAGTCGATTGGCCGGTTTGAGCAGGCGCAAGGCGGAACTTTGTTCCTCGACGAAATCGGCGACATGCCCATGCATGCGCAGACCCGACTGCTACGCGCATTACAAAGCGGTGTCATTAGCCGGATCGGCGGCAAAGCGAGCATTCGCCTAGATGTGCGCATCGTCGCTGCAACCAATCAGAATTTATCGGCTTTGATCGAAAAAGGCGGCTTTCGTGAAGATTTATTCTATCGCCTGAACGTCGTCCCGATCGAAATGCCACCGTTGCGCGACCGGACGGAAGACATTGGCCTGCTTGCGCAACATTTCTTGATCTTAGCGGCAAAAGATGGCCTGCCGATGCGAAAAATTGACGATAATGCTATCAGCCATTTGATGGCGATGCCGTGGCGCGGCAATATTCGTGAGCTGAAAAACTTGGTCTACCGTCTCGCTTTATTGTGTCGCGAAGATACCATCACGGACGCGACGATCATGCAATTTATTGAACCTGCCCAGGATGCCGAGCCGCCCATCCAAGGGGCAAGTTTTGAAGCAGCGGTGGCGCAGTTCTTGAGGGACCAGCGGCAGCGCGGAGCCATGCGTGAAAAATTATATCCACGCGCACTTGCGCAGTTCGAAATTCCGCTGTTGCAGCATGTGATGAAGCAAGTGAAGGGCAATCAGTTAAAGGCGGCAGCATTGCTGGGTATAAACCGGAATACCCTGCGTAAAAAATTGACTGACTATGGCATTGGGCCTTCAGGCGGGCGGTAGATGGATGCGTTAACGCGATGCGTTGCCTTAAAACCACTATTTTGTGCTTTTCAGGCAACGCAAGGAATGCCACAGTGGCTTTATGGCAACAAAGGACTTTGGAGCAGAACGAGGCGCACCTTCTGCTGTCCGTCGCCTTTTTGAACGGGTTGCCGACCTACTCGGCAAAAGTCAGTCCATAAAATTTTTGGAAATTGCCAGCGCCGTGATGTTGATCGTGGTAGGCGTGATCACCGCTATGCTTTTGATGGGGCAAGGGCCGCAATCGGAACCACTGGCGCCCGCGGCATCGGCAACAATGCTCGTCAGCAACTTGTTGCCCGCTACCTTGCTCCTTGTTTTGTTCGGCCGCCGCGTTGCGCTCAAGCGCGCAGAGCGTAGCAGCATCGGCAGCAAGCAACTCTTGCATGTGCGTTTAGTCGCGATTTTTTCGGCGATCACTGCGGTGCCTACCGTACTTCTCGTCATCTTCGCATCATTGCTGTTTCAAAGCGGTATCCAATTTTGGTTCTCGGGCTCGGCGCGCGGGATGTTGGAAAATGCGGGGGAATTGGCAAAAGGCTATTATGAAGTCAACGCCAAGGATGTCGGCGACGAAACGGTCACTATGGCTGGGGACTTCCGAAACGCATTAAGCCAAACCAACGCCGATGATCCGGCTTTTTTGAGCTATTATCTGGAACAGGTGTTCCGCAGGCGGTTAAGCGAATCTGCAATTGTCTCGGTGGGTGGCGATGGCGTTCAAAGGACAGAGGCGGTTGCGACCGAAGATGATGGCCGGAAGCAGGACTGGATCGCCGCAGACATTTTGAAGAAATTGAACGCGGGTGAGGGGACGGTTATTGTCAACCGCGCGGACAGAATTGAAGCGGTAACTATATTATTCGACACACCGCGCAGTTATTTATACGCCAGTCGGGCCTTATCAGTTCCATCCTTTGCGCTAGGTGAAAAAGCACAAACGGTGCTTCAAGATTATGACGATATGGTCAGTCGGTCACGCACGCTGCAAATCCAGTTCAATCTCGCGCTGTATTTTGTATCGTTAATGATCATCGGGATCACTTTGTGGGTCGCCTTGCGGGTTGCCGACCGCCTTGTGCGTCCGGTCAATAATCTCGTGAACGCGGCACAATTGATTGCAGAAGGTGATTTGTCCGCGCGCGTCACCATTGACCAATATCGCAACGATGAAGTTGCGTTTCTCTCGCAATCCTTCAACCGCATGACAGAACGCCTGCAGCAACAGACAAGTGTATTGTTAGCGACTAATCATCAACTTGGCGAACGACGTCTGTTTATCGAGGCTGTTCTGGAATCTGTGTCCGCCGGCGTAGTATCCGTTGACGGCGATGGCGTGGTCCAACTCGCCAACTCTACGGCGGAAAAGCTGCTGAAAAACACATTTGAAACGATTGTTGGTCAAAATTTTGCAAGTGTTGCACCTGCATTGGCGGCATTAGCCAGCGAAAGCCCGCGTGGCGTTGTGCAATTGGGCGACGGACCTGAACCACTCACGGTGGCTGTAACCGTATCGCCGCGGGAGCAGGGCAGTGTGGTGACTTTTGAAGACATTAGCCAGCAATTGGCAGACCAACGCAGCGCGGCATGGTCAGACGTCGCGCGCCGTATCGCCCATGAAATCAAAAATCCGCTGACCCCGATACAGTTGGCAGCAGAGCGCCTGCAACGCCGGTTTGGCAAGAATATCCTCCAGGATCAGGCGATATTCGAACAATTGACCAGCACTATTGTCCGACAGGTCGGGGATTTGCGCAACATTGTCGATGAATTTTCATCCTTTGCCCGTATGCCTAAGCCATTGTTCCGTAACGAAAATGTGCATGATATAGTTGGCCAAGCGGTATTCTTGTTTGAAGTAGCGCACCCCGACATCATGTTTAGCTATCGCCAAAGCGGCGCAGTCCCCAATCTGATTTCTGACAGACGGCAGCTGGGACAAGCTATTACAAATATTCTTAAAAATGCAGCAGAATCCATTGAAGAAAAAAGAAAATCAGCGCCAGTTGATGGAGCTATATCCATTGATCTGTGGATGGATATGGAGGCGTTGGTAATCCGCATTGCGGACAATGGCATTGGCCTGCCGCCAGACCGCCAACGTATTATGGAGCCCTATATCACTAACCGCGCCAGCGGCTCGGGGCTGGGACTTGCGATTGTGAAAAAGATTATTGAAGAACATTTCGGAGAAATTTCATTGTCAGACAATGATCCCGTTGGCGCGGTCGTGACATTGAAATTCAACCCGCAATTCGTGGCATCCAAGGCGGGGAAAGTAAATTCTTCCGCACCCCTTTCCAATCCAGATGAGGTTATCGGCTAATTATGGCACTCGACATATTGATTGTAGACGATGAACAGGACATTCGGGATTTGGTATCCGGAGTGCTTGATGACGAGGGCTATGGTACCCGAACGGCAGCTTCTGCGGATGAGGCTTTAGCAGCCCTGGATGAACGTTTGCCGTCTTTGATATTGCTTGATGTCTGGCTGCGCGGTTCATCGATGGACGGTATTGAGTTGTTACGCGCGATCAAAATCCGCGATCCGCAAATTCCGGTCATTGTTTTTTCTGGTCATGGGAATATCGACACTGCTGTTGCGGCTATCGGGCAAGGCGCGGCTGATTTTATCGAAAAGCCTTTTGAAGCCAGTAAGTTGTTGCACCTCGTTTCAAAGGCAACCGAAACGGAACGGCTTCGCGCGGAAAATGCTGACCTGAAGGCGCGGGTAGGGCATTCGGAGGAACTTACCGGTTCGTCGGTATCGATTAACTCTGTGCGCGCAACGCTTAAGAAGGTCGCTGGTACAGGAAGCCGAATGCTCATCACAGGGCCTGCAGGGGTTGGCAAGGAGGTTGCTGCTCGATTGCTGCATAGCTGGAGCCCACGGGCAGGGTCGCCCTTTGTGTCCGTGAGCGCGGCGCGATTGTCTCCCGAACGATTTGACGAAGAATTGTTTGGTATCGAACAGGATGGCCGGCTTGTGCAGGCGGGCATGTTGGAAAAAGCGCATGGCGGGACATTGTTCCTAGATGAAGTTGCGGATATGCCGCGAACCACACAAGGCAAGATTCTGCGCGTGTTAACCGACCAGAGCTTTGTCCGGGTAGGCGGCGACCGGCAAATACGTGTCGACGTCCGTTTCGTGTCGGCCACTGCGCGCGATCTGGCTGTCGAAATTTCCGAAGGGCGGTTCCGCGAAGATTTATTTTACAGGTTAAACGTTGTTCCGGTTGAAATTCCGCCCTTGTCGGGACGACGCGAAGATATTCCCGACTTGGTCAACCATTATGCCGCGCGCTTTGCATCCGAGCACCGCATTTCGCCACCTAAATTTTCGGGTGATGCGATGGCGGCGCTTCAGGCCTGTGAATGGCCTGGCAACGTCCGGCAATTGCGTAACATCATTGAACGCACCATCATATTGGCCCCCGCAGAAGGGGTTGCGACGATTGAGGCGGATATGCTGCCGTCAGAGATCATCAATAGCTATGAAGGCGCAGAGCATAATGTCACGTCCCTAATGGGGGCGCCATTGCGTGAGGCGCGCGAAGCATTTGAACGCGAATATTTGCGGGTCCAGATCAAACGTTTCTCCGGCAACATTTCAAAAACAGCCGCCTTTGTCGGTATGGAGCGATCTGCGCTGCATCGGAAGCTAAAGCTATTGGGCATTTCTGTCCGCAAAAATGCAATGGATTTTAGTGACGACGTAGAAGCTTGAGCGCAATTGCGAACTTGGCTTCATTCGTGTAAGTTTCATCCCGCTGGGTGATGTGGATGCTTGATCTGAATCTGCAACAATTGGCGTAACGATAAATATAAACGGATAATCACAATGACTGAAAAAAATAACGGACTTCAAGACCTTTTTCTGAACTCCCTCAGAAAATCGAAGACCCCTGTGACTATGTTTTTGGTCAAGGGCGTCAAACTTCAAGGTGTTGTAACGTGGTTTGACAACTTCTCGGTGCTGTTGCGCCGAGATGGCCTGTCGCAGCTTGTTTATAAGCATTCCATATCCACAATTATGCCTTCTACTTCGCCGGACCGTTCATTATTCGATGAGATGATGTCACGCACCACCCACCGGCCCGGTATGCTGCAGGATGTTTTTCTCCACGCAATGTGTGACAAGAATGAATCGGTTACGACCTTTCTCGTGAATGGCGTGATGCTTCAAGGCGCCATTGTCGCTTATGATCTTTTTTCGGTCATGCTGGAACGGGATGGCACGACGCAGCTTGTATATAAGCATGCCATATCCACCATCCAGCCAGCGAATCCCGTGAACCTTGCAGATTATAACCAGGGCGTCGATGAGATCGATATTTGAGCGGTTTTGAACGCAGCGAAACGGACGAGTTCGCGCGTGGCGCGCGCGCGTTAGTCATATATCCCGAGTTGCCTGGACGGGCCTCTGTGGGGCCGGAGGCGCGCCTTGCCGAAGCTGAGGGGCTTGCGCTAGCCATTGGCCTGAATGTTGTTCGCAAAAAGCATTATCGGGTACGTTCACCGCGTGCAGTGACGCTGCTCGGCGGAGGCCAAGTTGAAGAAATAGCCGAGATGGGCCGCGATTTGGAGGCTGATCTTCTGATCGTGGATGCTTCGCTGACCGCTATTCAGCAACGGAACCTCGAAGAACGCACAGGACTGAAGACGATTGACCGGACTGGGCTTATCCTGGAAATTTTTGGCGAACGCGCCGCCACGGCCGAAGGACGATTGCAGGTCGAGTTAGCGCATCTGGATTACCAAGCGGGGCGATTGGTCCGTAGCTGGACTCACTTGGAGCGGCAGCGGGGTGGTTTCGGCTTTCTGGGCGGTCCAGGTGAAACGCAGATTGAGGCGGACCGTCGAATGATCCGAGACCGCATGGCGCGGTTGCGACGCGAATTGGAAGAGGTGAAAAGGACCCGTTCTTTGCATCGCGCCCGGCGCAAACGCGCACCTTGGCCAGTAGTCGCATTGGTGGGCTATACCAATGCGGGTAAATCGACACTGTTCAATCGGTTGACGCGGGCAACCGTCCTTGCCGAAGATATGTTGTTCGCGACGTTAGACCCAACGATGCGGCAAATCACGCTCCCCGGGGTGGAAAAGGCGATATTGTCCGACACAGTTGGTTTTGTTTCGGATCTGCCAACGCAATTGGTCGCCGCGTTTCGCGCGACATTGGAGGAAGTGATATCGGCCGACATTATCGTCCATGTACGTGACATTTCGCATCCCGAGACCGATGCGCAGAGAGAGGATGTTTTGCAGATTCTGCGGGATCTGGGGGTACTGGATGATGAGCAGGCGGGAAATCAGCCGCGCATGGTTGAAATTTGGAACAAGCTAGATCTTTTGGATGATGATCGGCGGGCGGAGTTATCGGGCATGGCTGCGCGTGACGATAATCTCTTGATGATATCTGCAGTTACAGGTGACGGCATTGATGCAATCAAGGCCCATCTCACTGCGCTTATCGCTAAAGGAAATGAACTGCGCACCGTCAAATTGCGTACAGATAATGGCGCGGCTTTAGCGTGGTTGCATGGGCGCGGCGTGGTGAGCGGGCAGCATGTTGACGGTGACATTGTCTCGGTCGATGTGTCACTGAGCCGCCAATTATGGGGCCAGTTCGAAAAGCAATTTGAAAAACAACTTGAACAGGCCGATACTTAAGTCTGTGCCTTAAGTTTTCTCTTTTGATTTGGCTTGCTGCCATAATTCTTCTTTTTCATCGAGTGATAACCCCGCAAAAGCGTCGCCCGCAGACATTTCCATGTCGCGAAACCGCCGTTCGAACTTGGCGCTTGCTTGCTTCAACGCAAATTCTGCGTCTACCTTGTGAAAGCGCGCGAAATTAACGACGGCGAATAGCAAGTCGCCTATTTCTTCCGCAACATGTTCATCTGAAATGGCTTCTTCAACCTCTTCTAACTCCTCAATAATCTTTTTCCGTGCACCGGATTGGTCCGGCCAGTCAAATCCTGTACGCGCCGCGCGCTTTTGAATTTTTTGGGCACGCAATAAAGCGGGAAGGGCGAGGGCCACTCCCGCCAAGGCGCTGTTATCTTCATCGCCGCTGCGTTCAGCCGCCTTTATGGTTTCCCAATTGTCAGGCACCTCATGGCTTTTGGCTGTAACACCTCCAAACACATGCGGATGGCGGCGCACCATTTTGTCGCAAATGCCATTCACGACGTCCTGCAAGTCGAAAGCGCCTAATTCGCTTGCCATCTGGCTGTGAAATACAACTTGAAGCAGCAGATCACCCAGTTCGTCTTTTAGCGCATCCAGATCATTTCGCTCGATTGCGTCCGCAACCTCATACGCTTCTTCAATAGTGTAAGGGGCAATCGTCGCAAAGTTTTGTTCAATATCCCATGGACAGCCCGTGTCACGATCACGCAAGCGAGCCATGATAACCGTAAGAGGGGTAATATCTGCGCGCATCAGTTGGCCACATCAATAAGTTCGATAATATATATTATGTTAATTAACATATTCTATCAGCCTTGCGTCCGTATCAATTGCCATATGCTTATTCACGGTTGAAGCACCATCATGTTAGCTTCCACGCGCCAACTTTGCATGCTGTTGAGGAAGTTCATGCCCAATAGGTTCACGTCGCCAAAGCTCTCCGACACGACCACTGGATGGTTTTCAATCCGGTGCGGACCTACAGTCAACAACCGAACATTTGCCCGATTAGCGGCTACACGGCCGTTTGCGGTACTAAGGATGATTGGATAGCCATCGGCTTCAACGCCGACCTCGCTTGCTGTAGTTGCGTTAATCGCTGTCGTCGTCGCACCGCTATCGATCATGAAGCGCACGGGTTTGCCGTTTATGTCGACCATGAGCCAATAATGGCCATCGTCTTGTCGGCGCAGTTCAATGGCTTCACCGCTAATGCTTTGTCCGGCGGTGCCCGATATGTCGGCTTTTACGCGCTCCCAAATGCCGATAAATTCAAACCGGAAGCTGAAAATGGCGAACAAGGCCGCAAAAATGGCGAGCCAAGCGAGGCCAGCCTTGGCAACATAGCCCAAGGGTAAGCGCCGCGCCGCAAGCGAGCTAACAAGCAGCAATATGCATATAACACCCCAAATCAGCGATGGGCCATCCTCCATGATGTTCATCGACTGGCTTTCGTAAACAGGTCGTAGAAATTGTCTGAAGTCTGCTGCGCCAGCGTTTTAGGGGCAACTTCGCGCAATTGCGCTACAAAGCGCGCGGTATCTGCTACAAAGGCCGGCTCCCCAGTTCTGCCACGATGCGGAATTGGCGCGAGAAATGGTGCATCGGTTTCCACCAATAAGCGATCCGCAGGTAACCATTTGGCCACATCCTGAATGTCTTGGGCATTCTTAAAGGTCACAATACCCGACAGCGAGATATACAGGCCCAAATCCAAGGCGATGCGCGCAAAATCGGCGCTGGCCGTGAAGCAATGAATAACGCCAGTGAAGGTGCCTTCCCGCATTTCTTCGGTCAGTATCGCCGCCGTATCTGCTTCCGCATCGCGGGTGTGAATGATGATAGGTAGGCCCGTTTCCCGCGACGCCTTGATATGCTCGCGAAAGCCCGCGCCTTGCTGTGCTCGGTCGCTTTTGTCGTAATAATAATCGAGGCCCGTCTCGCCAATGGCCACAACACGTGGATGTGCTGATTTTGTAACAAGTTTGGCGCAGTCCATCCCGACATGCTGGTCCGCCTCATGCGGGTGAATACCGACGGACGCCCACACATCAGTCTCTTGTTCGGCAAGGCCAATGACATCATCCCATTCGCACTCTCGCGTCGAAATGTTGAGCATCGCCGACACCCCATTTTCGCGCGCGCGCGCAAGTATCTCGGCCTGCTGTTCGACCAAGCCCTTGTAATTGAGGTGGCAGTGGGAATCGACGAACATCAGGCGGCGGCCCCCTCCTCCGCCGGCAATTCCAGCCGTGGGAACAGGCCTACAGGCTGGGCAATTTGGAAACCACCTTCGGCCAGTGGCGAATACCAATGCGACCCGGCACGTGCATAATTACGTACATCATCGGGCACACCCATCTGATCGAGCAGCTTAGTAGCTGACCCGGGAATGAATGGCTGCACGGCTATGGCCAGTTGTGCGATGCAGATGAACAATGTCGCCAAAACAGTCTCCATCCGCTCGGGATCTGTTTTCTTCAGCGCCCATGGTGCCTGCACGTCGACATAGGCGTTACATGCAAACACGGCTTGCATCCAAGCTTCTAAAGCTTGCGACATGGCGAGATCTTCAAAATGGGTCGGAATTTGGACAGAAACGGCATTGCCAACCAATTCCAGCAAGGCTTGATCATCGGGATGATGGCCGTGAATCGCCGGAAGATATCCCTCGCAGTTTTTAAAAACCAGCGACAAGGTCCGCTGCGCCAAATTGCCAAAGCTATTCGCCAAGTCAGCATTAACGCGCGTGACAATGGCCTCTGGGCTATAGCTACCATCTTGCCCAAAGCTGACTTCGCGCAGCAGGAAATAGCGCAAGGCATCGACGCCAAATAACTCAGCCAGTTCCATCGGATCTACTACATTGCCTAAAGATTTTGACATTTTCTCGCCGCGTGACAACAAAAAGCCGTGGCCGAACACCATTTTTGGCAAGGGCAAGCCTGCCGACATGAGGAATGCGGGCCAATATACCGTGTGGAACCGGACAATGTCCTTGCCGATGATATGGACGCTTGCTGGCCAGAATTTGCGCCACTCCTCGGTGTCATCTGGAAACCCAATGGCTGAGATATAAGTCGTCAGCGCATCGAGCCAGACATACATGACGTGGTTCTCGCTGCCCGGAACCTTGACGCCCCAGTCAAAGCTGGTGCGCGAGACGGACAAGTCCTTCAACCCGCCTTCGACAAATTTGACGGTTTCATTTTTGCGGCTGTCGGGGCGAATGAATTCCGGATTGGCTGCGTAATAGTCCAATAATGGCTTTTCATATTTGGAGAGCCGGAAAAACCAGCTTTCCTCAACCGTCCATTCAACCGGCGTACCTTGGGGTGAAAGCTTCTGCCCCCCTTCCCCTTCGGTGAGTTCGGCTTCGTCATAATATGCTTCGTCGCGGACAGAGTACCACCCCTCATATCGGTCCAGATAGAGATCGCCGTTCGCTTCAAGCCGCTTCCAAATCGCCTGGCTCGCTTTGTGATGATTATCGGCTGTGGTCCGGCAGAAATGGTCAGCAGAAATATCAAGAGTTGCGCACATTTGTTTGAAATAAGATGACATTTCATCCGCAAGATCGCGCGTTTCCCTGCCCAGTCCCCGTGCCGTCTGGTCCATTTTTAGGCCATGTTCATCGGTGCCGGTAACGAAACAGACTTCGCGGCCATTCAGCCGCTGAAAACGTGCAATAGCGTCGGTGGCGATTGCCTCATAGGCGTGGCCGATATGCGGCTTCCCATTGGGATAAGCGATTGCGGTGGTGATGTAGAACGGTTCGGACATGGATACTCTTAAAAATGGCTATGGGCGCGCTGTATGCGCTTGAAACGATGCCAGCAAGCTTCCCATTTGAAAGACGACGCTTTGTTTGTCTAAACTTAAGGCAATGGCGCGCGCGGCAAGCCCGCTTGCGGCCTCCCAAGCAGCGACACCATTGCTCGCCTGCGTGGCATCCAGCTTTCGCGTATACTCCGCTATCAACGACGGCGCGCGGCGCAAGAAAGCCTCATAACGCGGTTGCGCAGCCTTTAACGCCAATTTGTCCGCCAAGCCACTGCGCAATGCATTGTCGCGGTCACCCGTACGCAAGATGGACGTCATGGCATCCTCAATTTCCTTGAGATCAAGACCAAGAAAATCCAGCGCTTGCCCCGGTGTACCATTGCCCAAACGGATAAGGGCTTGCAGTTCGTCCGCCCCCACCTCTGGCGCCGCGCGTTGTAATATGTCGGCCATGTTGGCATCGTTCAATGCCTCAAACCGAAGGATCTGGCAGCGCGACCGAATGGTCGGCAGCAACCGGTCACTGGCATGGCTGACGAGGAAGAAAAAAGTGCCAACGGGCGGTTCTTCTAGCGATTTGAGCAATGCGTTGGCCCCGCCCCGCTCCAAGTCGTCCGCCGCATCAATGATAATCGCGCGCCGGTTGCTTAAACCGGGACGGGTAGTTAGCGATTGCTGAAGCCCGCGGATTTGATCGACGGTGATGCTGCGCTTGAACTCGGTGACATCATCAATGTCGTCATCTTCCTTCAATGCCTCTTTTGGCAGCCGTTTGATGGATAGGATATCGGGATGCGACCCGCGCGCAATCATGCTGGCATAGGCATTTTCTGGGTCGACCAGCATGGCTGCTGCCCGCAATGCAAAGGCAGATTTGCCGATGCCCCGTGGCCCAGATAATATCCAGCCATGGTGGACCTTATTACTGTCGCAAGCGGTCGCGAACTGCCGCCACGGCTTATCATGTCCTACATAAACGTTCATGCCGGCTCCAACAGGTCGCTAATTTCGGCCAGCAGCCGCGCTGTTACCGCGTCCGTCGCACCCGACGCATCGACAAGCCGAACGCGCGGTTCACGCTCAGCAAAGCTCACAAAGGCCACATCGACGTCCGAATGAAAAATCTCTGTGCGGCCCTGAATGCGGTCAGGCTGGTTCTGGTCACGTGCAGCCGCGCGGCTTGCGGCCTCCTTGGTATCGAGCCGCAGCACTAAGGTCCGATCCGGCAACATGCCATGGCTGCCAATCTGGTGCAGCGTCATGATATCGGCATCGGACAGGCCGGAGCCCGCACCCTGATATGCACGGCTACTATCGATAAAGCGGTCAGAAATGACCCATTTTCCGCTGGCCAAGGCCGGCTCGATGAGCCGCTCGACATGGTCGCTGCGTGCGGCGGCGAACAACAATGCCTCGGCGCGCGGCATCCACCGTTCAGCACTTCCGCCAAGCACCAACTGCCGGATGGTTTCCGCGCCGTCGGTTCCACCTGGTTCGCGGGTTAAAACAACTTCAAATCCATATTGTGTGATGAACGCGGCGAGTGCTGCAATCTGAGTCGACTTGCCAACCCCCTCGCCGCCTTCGATCGATATAAAACGGCCGCGTGCGGTCACAGGCGCACCCATGATGCCCGGCTCGTTAGGTCGTCCGCAATATCACGCATAAATTCTTCTGTTCCATCATCGAATATCGCAAAAGGCATAGCCGCCTCCTTCAGGTATCCGATAGTCGAATTCAATTGCCGCGTATAGCGGTCAGCGAGGACAACTCAAAAACCTAGTTACGCAACTCGTCCGCCAACAGCCCGACCGACAACGCATAGAAATTGGAACAATTATAGTCCAAGATCACGCGGTAATTGCCGCCGAGAAGATAGGCAGTATTGCCCACCCCATCAGGCTCTATCAACGTCGCCATGATATTGTCATTGGGCCAAAATCCTCGCTGCGGCGAAATGCCTAGCTGCCGCCATTCCGCGATTGTGCGCCATTGGCTGTGTCGCGCAAAGACGCGGGGGCATCGCGGCGACGTCATCCGCGATCGCATGATGCCCCGATTAAATGACGCAGGCACATTAACTGCAAATCCCCAATCCTCGCCACGCCGCCAACCCGCATTGACGAAATAATTGGCGATGGAGGTCATCGCATCGACTTCGCTCCGCCAAATATCGGCATAGCCGTCACCATCGCCATCCCGCGCGAGGCGCAAATATACAGATGGCAGAAATTGTGGCTTACCCAACGCCCCGGCCCAGCTTCCGGTGATCGCATATTGCGGCACGCCTTTGTCTATCATTTTGAGTGCGGCGATCAACTCGCCCTCAAACAATGCGCGGCGACGTCCTTCATACGCCAAAGAGGCTAAGGCTTCAGGTGCGTTGAAATTACCCATGAAGGATCCATAATCGGTTTCATGTCCGTAAATGGCAATCATAATATCTTCAGGCACGCCCGTCTCATCCTCAATGCGTTTGAGTAACGGACGAAGCTCAGCATATTTGGCGCGGCCCCGGCTGATGCGCGATGCATCGACATGGCGGGCCTTATAAGGTGCAAAATTGGGCACTGGCGCGCTAGACGCTCCTTCTGGTTGTTGCCGGTCAAGCCGAACCACGCGATCATTATACCTAATCGACGGCAGCACGCGGTCGAGTGTCGCTTGCGTCACACCCTCTTGTAAGGCACGTTGCCGCACTTGTGCCAGATAGGACCGGAAAGCGACCTCCTGCGCTTCTGTGCCCTGCGCTGCGTCTGTGCCAATATCCTGTGCTAGACATTCTGTGCCAAGCACGAAAGCACCTGCGCAAATCAACATCGTCATCAAAATTTTACGGTAAAAGCGCACGCGGCCCCCTCATGTTGGATTGAGTCATAATGCCACAACGCATCAGGGCTGTGAATGGTTTTGGTCCCAGCAGGCCAACATTTCATCGTGCACATTGGTGACAGTGCACGGCATCTATGGCTTGCCATCGCAAACCGCACTGGCTAGGGCACGCTTCGTAAGTGGACAGGTGGCCGAGTGGTTTAAGGCAACGGTCTTGAAAACCGTCGTGGGTGGAAGCTCACCGTGGGTTCGAATCCCACCCTGTCCGCCACTATCTCTTCCAAATAAACAACGCGCTCTTTCGGGACGTGTTAGATGCCGTGAGGCAATATGGAAGCATTTGGCGCTGACCGACAAAACGCGCCTTGCGGCCATTCGTGTCCAAGGGACGTCTTAGGCCGAGCGACACATATCGCCGCTCGGATAAAAAGCTCAGCACATACTGAAAAGGCGGCACCTGAGGTAACGCGCGCGTTCAGCTCAGGCTGCCCCCAATTCTCATTGCCCCTTAAAGCTTGCTTTGCGTTTTCCCACAAAGGCGAGAGCGCCTTCCTTTGCATCGGCGGTGCTTCCTGCAATCCGTTGCCCTTCGGCTTCCGCCAGCAATTGTTCGGCATACGAGTTTTCCAGCGCGGTCAGTATATTTTTGCGCATCACTGCATATGCCACGGTAGGACCGTTGGCGAGCCGGCTAGCCAGCGCGCGGGCTTCTGTTTGTAAGGCTTCATCTTCAACGCATTTGTAGATCATGCCCCAATCCGCCGCTTTTTCACCGCTGATTTTCTCACCGAGCAACATCATTTCTGTTGCGCGGGCTTTGCCGACCAAGCGTGGGAGCATCCACGATGCGCCGCCGTCGGGAACGAGGCCGATATTCACAAATGCCTGAAGAAAATAACCAGACTTACCCGCGATAACGAAATCACCGCATAGGCCAATGGAGCAGCCAACGCCT
>NZ_CAMDCK010000021.1 GCF_945890115.1 Sphingorhabdus sp. EL138 | reverse complement strand
GATGCCACGGGTAATACCGAGGTGATGCGCACCGCGTTGGAGGCCTGCCATCGCGGTTGGGGCACCAGCATCATCATTGGTGTGGCCGAGGCGGGCAAGGAAATCGCGACGCGTCCGTTCCAGTTGGTGACGGGCCGTAACTGGCGCGGCACGGCCTTTGGCGGGGCCAAGGGCCGCACCGATGTGCCCAAGATTGTCGACATGTATATGACTGGCAAGATCGAGATTGATCCGATGATCACCCATGTCATGGGTCTGGAAGAGATCAACAAAGCCTTCGAATTAATGCATGCGGGAACAAGCATCCGCAGCGTAGTGGTTTTCTAAATGGCGTCCATCGCTGACATTTTGGCCGAACATAAGGGCAGAGAAGGTCCGCTCCTGCCCATCTTGCACGATGTGCAAAAGCTGTTCGGCTATATCAGCGAGGATGCAATGCGCGAGATTGCCAGCGTACTGAACCTGACACGCGCCGAAGTTTATGGCGTCGTCAGCTTCTATCATGATTTCCGTAAAGAAGCCGAAGCCCGGCCCGTTTTGAAATTGTGCCGGGCCGAAGCCTGCAAAGCACGCGGCGTAGAGACCTTGGTCCCCATCGCCGATAGCCAAAGCCGCATAAAAGTGGAGGCGATTTATTGCCTGGGCTTATGCGCGGTTGGTCCATCTGCAATGGTTGGCGACACAGTCTATGCCCGTTTGGACAGTGCTAAGTTCAAAACATTATTGGAAGCCATGTGACCGTCCGGATATCTGACGATGCCGTGGCCATCGCGTGCGGGGCGGACGCGGTTGCGGCTGCGTTCATGGCCGCGGGCGTTGCCGTCGAGCGCGTTTCTAGCTGGGGTATGCAATGGCTAGAACCATTGGTGGATATCGATGGCGTCGGTTTTGGTCCGGTGTCAGCCGATCAGGTTGCGGATATAATCAACGGTAAAGCTTCGTCCTTGGGTCGCATCGCGGATCACCCCTTTATCGCTACCCAAACCCGCCTGAC
Organism: Sphingorhabdus sp. EL138; assembly: GCF_945890115.1. Taxonomy (GTDB): domain Bacteria; phylum Pseudomonadota; class Alphaproteobacteria; order Sphingomonadales; family Sphingomonadaceae; genus Sphingorhabdus_B. The sequence goes on along the minus strand of NZ_CAMDCK010000021.1, from coordinate 40,983 downwards.
TTTTGCACGCGCGGGCAAAACCCGTCCGCTTTCACTCGACGATTATTACGCAACGGAAGGTTGGCTTGGGTTAGCAAAAGCGCGTGAAATGGGTGCCCAAGCGACCATCGATACGGTTATAGCGTCGGGGCTTCGCGGTCGCGGCGGCGCGGGTTTCCCTGCAGGCATAAAATGGCAAACCGTCGCGCGTGCCAACGGTAACCAAAAATACATCGTCTGTAATGCCGACGAAGGCGATAGCGCGACTTTTGCCGACCGCATGGTGATGGAGGGCGATCCCTTCATGCTGATTGAAGGCATGGCGATTGCCGGCTTCGCGGTCGGGGCAAACAAGGGCTATGTGTATATCCGCTCCGAATATCCGCACGCTATCGCCAAGATGGAAGCTGCTATCAAGCTTTCGGCCCATTTGGTTGCGCCATTTGTCGTCGAAGTCCGCGTCGGCGCAGGTGCATATGTGTGCGGCGAGGAAACATCGCTGCTCAACAGCCTTGAAGGCAAAAGGGGCGAAGTACGGGCCAAGCCGCCACTGCCCGCTTTGGAAGGCCTGTTTGGCAAACCCACCATCGTTAATAATGTGCTGACGCTTGCCGCTGTGCCATGGATATTGACGCATGGCGGTGACGCTTATGCCGCATATGGTGCGGGCCGATCCAAAGGCACGATGCCCATCCAGATTGCAGGCAACGTAAAGCATGGCGGCCTTTATGAAGTCGCCTTTGGCATCACACTGGGCGAATTGGTCAATGATATTGGCGGTGGCACAGCGAGTGGCCGTCCGGTGCGCTGTGTGCAAGTCGGGGGACCATTGGGCGCTTACTTGCCGCCTGCGCAATTTCATCTCCCGCTCGATTATGAAGCCTTTGCAGCTGCCGATGCGCTGGTTGGCCATGCCGGCATCACTGTGTTCGACGACACCGTCGACATGGCACAAATGGCGCGTTTTGCGATGGAATTTTGCGCCATTGAAAGCTGCGGAAAATGTACGCCTTGCCGCTTGGGCAGCACACGCGGCGTCGAGACGATTGACCAGATTATTGCAGGTAAAAATGTCGAGGCGAATCTCGCGCTGCTTGCCGATCTGTCTGAAACCATGAAATTTGGGTCACTCTGCGCTTTGGGTGGCTTCACACCTTATCCGGTCATGAGCGCCATCAAGCATTTTCCGGAGGATTTCCGGTGAGAAGGCTGGGGGCGATCATTGCCGGAGGTAAGGCAACCCGCTTTGGCAGTGACAAGGCCGCTGCGGTATTGAACGGTCGCCCGTTGATCGAACATGTGGCCGATGGGCTGCGCGACCAGGTTGATAAGCTCATTGTCGTCGGGCGCGCATGGCCGGGAATGGATTGGGTAGAAGACACCCCCTTTGCCGATATGGGGCCATTGGGCGGCCTGAATGCTGCTTTTCAATATGCGCTTCAAAACGGCTTTGATGAAATAGTGACCGCTGGCTGCGACGTCGTCCCTGTACCGGAATTGCCGCGCAATATGGCCGATGAACATGCCGTCTATATCGGCGGGCATTATCTGTTCGGCGTGTGGCCCGTTGCGCTTGCGCCTCTTCTTGACAGGCATTTGCGACATCAAGACGATCTTTCGATGCGACGCTGGATCACATTTAGTGGGGCGCAGGCCGTCGCATCTTCATCTGCTTTTCACAATTTGAACACGCCTTTGGAACTTGCGCAATATGCTGCGCAACAATCGCAAATAAGTATAAGGTAGGTAGAGACATGACATACCAGCCGCAAAAAGATTTCGGAACGCCGGAAAGTCGCTCGGACGAGGCGGTGTCGCTGACCATTGACGGCCGCAATGTCACTGTCCCTGCTGGCACCAGCGTCATGCGCGCAGCCGCCGAACAAGGCACCGCAATTCCCAAATTATGCGCAACGGACAGCGTCAAAAGCTATGGCTCATGCCGCTTATGTCTTGTCGAAATTGACGGCCGCAGGGGCACGCCCGCCAGCTGCACAACGCCTGTTGAACCGGGCATGGTTGTGCGCACGCAAACCCCGCAACTGGCGAAATTGCGCAAGGGCGTGATGGAGCTATATATTTCCGACCATCCGCTCGATTGCCTGACATGCGCCGCCAATGGCGATTGCGAATTGCAGGATCAGGCAGGGGCCGTTGGCTTACGCGATGTGCGTTATGATGTGCAGGAGACACATCTGGGGCAAGAAAAAGATCACTCCAACCCTTATTTCGATTTTGATCCCAGTAAGTGCATCGCCTGCTCCCGCTGCATCCGCGCCTGCGATGAAGTGCAAGGCACGCTTGCGCTCACCATGGAAGGCAGGGGTTGGGACTCCAAGATATCCGCAGGATTTGCCAGCGACAATTTCATGGGTTCGGAATGCGTTTCATGTGGTGCCTGTGTGCAAGCCTGCCCCACGGCGACGTTAGTCGAGAAAAAAGTTGTCGAGGTCGGCACACCCGAACGTAGTGTTGTTACGACCTGCGCTTATTGCGGCGTCGGCTGCACCTTCCGTGCCGAAATGCGCGGCGAGCAATTGGTCCGCATGGTTCCGTATAAAGACGGCAAAGCCAATCGCGGCCATAGCTGCGTCAAGGGCCGCTTTGCCTGGGGCTATGCCCAGCATCAGGAACGCATCCTGAAGCCTATGATCCGCAAGTCGATCAGTGACCCGTGGCGCGAGGTCGAATGGGACGAGGCCTTTGCCTATACCGCATCCGAATTGAAGCGGATTAGCGATACATATGGTCGCAATGCCCTTGGCGGCATCACGTCAAGCCGTTGCACCAATGAAGAAACCTTCCTTGTGCAAAAACTTGTGCGTGCTGGCTTCGGCAACAATAATGTCGATACCTGCGCGCGCGTATGCCATTCGCCGACCGGATATGGCCTCAAAACTACCTTTGGCACAAGCGCCGGAACGCAGGATTTTGATAGCGTCGAAGACAGCGATGTCATCTTGATCATTGGTGCAAATCCCACCGACGGTCACCCCGTTTTCGCCAGCCGGATGAAGCGCCGTTTGCGTGGACAAGACGGCCGCCCCGGGGCGAAGTTGATCGTTATCGATCCACGCCGCACCGATATTGTCCGTTCGCCGCATATTGAGGCGCAGCATCATCTGCCCTTACGCCCCGGCACCAATGTCGCCGTACTGACCGCGATGGCGCATGTGATTGTGACCGAGGGCCTAGCCGATGAAGCCTTCGTCCGCGAACGGTGCGATTGGGACGAATATAGCCATTGGGCCGAATTTGTTTCGCAAGCCCGTAACAGCCCCGAAAATCTGCAACCCGTAACATTGGTCGATGCAGACGAGCTGCGTGCAGCGGCGCGGCTTTATGCCACAGGCGGCAATGGCGCGATCTATTATGGCTTGGGCGTCACCGAACATTCGCAAGGCAGCTCAACCGTTATGGCAATCGCCAATTTGGCAATGGCAACGGGCAATATTGGTCGCAGGGGCGTTGGCGTAAACCCGCTTCGTGGCCAGAACAACGTCCAAGGCGCGTGCGATATGGGCAGCTTCCCGCACGAGCTTGCCGGCTATCGCCACATTAGCGACAGCAACGCGCGGTCCTTGTTCGAAAATGACTGGGGCGTGACGTTGGATCCGGAACCCGGCCTGCGCATTCCCAACATGCTCGACGCGGCAGTCGATGGCGTGTTCAAGGCGCTATATTGCCAAGGTGAGGATATCCTCCAGTCCGACCCGAACACCGCCCATGTGTCCGCAGGATTGGCGGCGATGGAATGTGTCATTGTCCATGATCTTTTCCTCAATGAAACCGCAAATTACGCGCATATCTTTCTACCGGGGTCGACCTTCTTGGAAAAGAACGGCACCTTCACCAATGCCGAACGCCGCATTCAACCCGTGCGCAAGGTGATGACCCCCATGAACGGCCTAGAGGATTGGGAAGTCACGCAAAAGCTGGCACAAGCAATGGGGCTGGATTGGAACTATAGCCACCCGTCGGAAATCATGGACGAAATCGCGCGACTGACGCCAACTTTTGCGGGCGTATCCTTCGCACGGTTGGATGAGGTGGGCTCGCTGCAATGGCCAGTGACAGAAGACGCGCCGGACGGATCACCCATCATGCACATTGATGGCTTTGTGCGCGGCAAGGGCAAATTTGTTGTAACCGATTATGTGCCAACAGATGAGAAAACCGGCCCGCGTTTCCCGTTATTACTGACCACGGGGCGGATATTGTCGCAATATAATGTCGGTGCGCAAACACGGCGGACCGAGAATGTCGCTTGGCATCCCGAGGATCTGCTCGAAATCCACCCCGTTGATGCCGAAGATCGCGGCGTTAAATCTGGGGATTGGGTGAAGCTGGCGAGCCGCGCGGGTGAAACCACGTTGCGCGCCGATGTGACCGACCGCGTGGCCCCAGGCGTTGTCTATACCACATTCCACCATGCGGTAACGCAGGCCAATGTTGTCACCACCGACTATAGCGACTGGGCAACCAATTGCCCCGAATATAAGGTCACGGCAGTTCAAATCAGCGCCTCCAACGGACCAACCGAGTGGCAGGAAGAATATGAAGCCTTGTCGGCCCGCTCCCGCCGCGTGGAAACGGGGATTGCCTCCGAATGAACAGTGTGGAGCGCCTCATCCACATGGCGAACCAGATTGCGACCAATCTGGCAACCGACGCTGCGCCCGCTGCGGCGGTCGCAGACCATATCCAGACATTCTGGGACCCGCGGATGAAAAAGATGATTTTTGCCCATGGGACAGATGGCCTGTCGCCAATTGCTGCGGCCGCCATAAGCTTGCTGGCCGACGCGCAAAATGGCGGTTGAACAAGGCGCAAAACCTATACGCTTTGCGGTGCTTAAACCCGATCATGGTTCCCCCGAAGCTATAGTCCGGGCCGTCATCTCCGAAGCGCCCATCGCGATTGAATATAATGGCATCGGCTATGCCGTGATGATGGCGACGCCGATTGATCTTGCCGACTATGCCGTGGGTTTCAGCCTGTCGGAAGGGTTGATTGAGCGCCCAGACGATATTCTGGCCCTTGACGTCCATCAGTCAGAATTGGGCTGGATATTGCGTATTCAGCTACCCCAGAAAAACGCCGAGAAAGTCGTTGCCCGCGCCCGTCAGCGTGTCTCGGAAAGCAGCTGCGGCCTGTGTGGCATGGACAATCTCGAAGAAGTCATGCGCCCTTTGCCGCCGGTAACGGCGCAGATTGCGGTCGCCGATGCGGCGATTTTTTTGGCGCTATCTGCATTGCGGTCGCATCAGACATTGAATGCCGATACGGGTGCTGCACATGCGGCGGCATTTTGCGCGCCCGACGGCGCTATCCTAATGACGCGCGAGGATGTTGGTCGTCATAATGCGCTCGACAAGTTAATTGGGGCACTGGCCCGTGCGGGCATCGATATCTCGGCTGGCTTCATCATCCTGACCGCGCGGTGCAGCCTTGAACTGGTGCAAAAGACGATCCTTGCAAACTGTCCCATGCTCGTGACGATTTCCGCTGCGACCGACTTGGCGATTCATATCGCGCAAAAAGCTGGCCTGCGCTTGATCAGTCTGGCGCGCGCGGATTCGGCGCTTGCCGCAATGCCCCAAAACGGCTGATCAACCAGCTTCGGAGCATCGAAATGGCGGGGTCAGCCAAATCATCGGCGTGCAGTTTCAAATAATAGCCATAGCCGTCTTCAATCACGGCGTCATAAGGCATCACAAGCCGCCCATCGGCAATTTCCTGCGCGAACATATCAATATCGCCCAAAAAGACGCCGTCGGCCGCCATAGCATATTGCGCAACGGCAATCGTGGTATCAAAGGCAAGACCACCATGCGTCGCAACAGCCAACTGACTTTGCCGGAGATAGGCCGTCCATAAAAGGTCGCGCGGCTCGCCATCCAGTTTCAGATGCAAAAGCTCTGCACTTTTCAAAAAATCCTCCAGTGACTTGCCCTGACCGCTGGCCGCTGTTGCCGGCGAACATAAAGGCGCGACGCGCACCATCCAGAGAAGATCGGTAATCCGGTCATCAACATTGGGCCGGTCATACACAATCGCCATGTCGAAATCGGTTGCGGGCAGCCCCGTCACATGCGCACTCGAGACATCGAGGCGCAGATCGGGATGTTCAACGTGAAAATCACGCAGCATCGGCAGGAACAATTGTTGCAGCAGCGAGGGCGGCACATGCAGTCGCAGCGAACGGCCAGTCACATCATCATCGCGAATGGAGTTCATCGTTTGCTCCAGTCGGTCGAGGCATTTGCTCACCACCGGCAACAATTCTTCGCCTGCCGCCGTAAGCGAAAGCCGCGACGCGTCGCGTACCAACAATTGCTTGCCCAATAGTTCCTCAAGTCCGCCAACATGACGGCTCATGGCACTTTGCGACACCGAAAGCGCCGACGCACCGCCGGTGAAGCTTAAATTCTGTCCTACCGCTTCAAATGCGCGCAGGGCATTTAACGGCAACCAGCGACGGTTAATGGTGCTACGATTGGATATGATATCGACCTTTCAAATGCGGGCAATTGGACGCCCGCGTTATTGCCCGACATTTTGACATAGGGCTATGCGAAAATGCGATTTTATTCGCTTCCATATCTGGCCCATTCGAAACGCTGAGGGTTTTGCATAAAGGTCAAGTCATGGATTTGAAGCGGATAAGCACGCTTTTTGAACAGCGTCGCGAAGGGCATACGTTACCGCAGGCTTTGTACATCGAGGCTGAAAGCTTTGATTTTGATATGGCCGCGATTTTTGGCCAAAGCTGGTTGATGGCTGGCATGGAATGCGAGCTGCCAAAAGCGGGCAGCTATGTCTCGATGATGGTCGGCAAATGGCCTGTGGTTATCACGCGCGATAAAGAAGGCACGATCCGTGCGTTTCATAATAGCTGCCGCCACCGTGGCTCCATGATTTGCGCGCCGGGCACTGGCACAACGCCAAAGCTGGTTTGCCCGTATCATCGTTGGACCTATGATCTCGACGGCTCCCTGTTCGCGGCAGGCCGGATGGAGAGCGATTTTGACAAAAGCGAACATGGCCTAAAGCCGATTGCCATTGAATGCATATCGGGAACGATTTTTATCTGCTTGTCGGATAGGCCGCCGCCAATTGACGACTTCCGTGCAAAACTGACCGAATATGCCGCGCCGCATAATCTGAAAGATGCAAAGCTAGCGTATGAAAGCGTTCTGGTCGAAAATGCCAATTGGAAACTGGTGATGGAAAATGGCCGGGAATGCTATCATTGCAGTACTGGTCATCCCGAATTGTCGAAGACATTCCCGGTGGGCATGTCGAAGCATTTTGACAGTGGCCATGATGCCCGCGTCATCGCGTTTGAAACCCAAATGGACGCGCTCGGCCTGCCACAAACCCCTGTTGAAGGGCATTACTGGCAAATCGCCCGTTTTGCATTGAACGAAGGCTGTGTTTCGATATCGAGTGATGGCCAGCATTTGTCCAAAAAGTTGATGTGCGAGGCCAATGACGGCGATATCGGTTCGATGCGCTGGGCGGTTGATCCGCATTGCTTTGTTCATTGCACGGCGGACCATGCTTTCATGTTCAGCGCCATGCCCGTTGGCCCCAATGAAACCCATGTGACGGGCAAATGGTATGTGCATAAGGATGCCGTAGAAGGCGTCGATTATGATGTCGAAAAGCTGATTGCATTGTGGACTATGACCAATTTGGAAGACAAGGCGCTGGCCGAAAACAATCAAATTGGCGTCAACAGCCTTGGCTACACACCCGGCCCTTATTCGCAAGAAGCTGAAATGCTCGCGCTGCGTTTTACCGACTATTATTGCGACAAGGCCCGTGAGTATATTGCGACTCATGGCAAAGGATAACATCAAGGGGTTGCGTCCCGAAACGCTCGCGGTCGCTTATGGCTATGACCCTGAAATGGGCATGGGATCGGTGAAGCCACCGATTTTCATGACATCTACCTTTGTCTATCCCACAGCGCAGCATGCCAAAAATGTCCATGAGGCGTATTTTGACGGCACGGGGCCATTGGTCGGCGAAACCAACCATATTTATTCCCGGCTTGGCCATCCCGGATTGGATTTTCTGGAAAAGCGTCTGGCCGCCATTGACGGTGCAGAAGAGGCGGTTGCTTATTCCAGCGGCATGGCCGCGCACTCGAGCATCGCGCTTGCGTATGTCCGCCCCGGCGACAGCATATTGCACGGCCGCCCTATCTATGGCGGGGTCGACATGCTTTACAATGGCATCATGCCGCAATTCGGGTCGCATGCCGCCGCATATCTTGATGGTACGGACGAGGTCGATGTGCGCGCAGCGGCGCAAGCAGCAATGGCCAAGGGCCCGCTCAAGCTTATTATCGCAGAAACGCCCGCAAACCCGACCGCAGCCTTGGTTGACCTTGACCTGATGGTGCGGATTGCCGACGAGATTGGGGAGCAGCAGGGGCACCGCCCGCTTGTGGTCGTTGACAACACTTTGCTGGGTCCATTTGCGCAACGGCCCATTGCGCATGGGGTTGACCTATGCATGACGTCGCTCACCAAATATTGCGGTGGACATAGTGACTTACTGGCTGGCGGGATTACAGGTCGTAAAGAGTTGGTTGAACATTTGCGTATGCAACGCACGACTTGGGGCAATCATCTTGACCCCTATACCGCGTGGCTGGTCCTGCGTTCACTTGAATCGGTAGCCGTGCGCACCGAACGCGCGATGGAAAATGCGCGCGGCGTCGCAAAGTTTTTGCGCAGTCATCCTAAGGTCGCGGACGTGACTTATCTCGGCTTCCTTGAAGAAGGCAGCCGCGCCCGCGCGGTATATGATCGGCAGTGCAACGCCGCCGGATCAACCTTCTCCTTCCACCTGCATGGCGGTGAGGCAGAGGCGTTCCGGATGTTGGATCAACTCAAACTGATGAAATTGGCGGTCAGCCTTGGCGGGTCAGAAACATTGATCTGCCATTCGGCGAGCACAACGCATTATGCAGTCGCACAGGAAAAGCGATTGGAAGGCGGGATAACCGATGGCACGATGCGGCTATCGGTCGGGTTGGAACATGTTGACGATTTGATCGGCGATTTGAAACAGGCATTGGAAGCAGTTTGATGGATCTGAACTTTACCGGAACCGATGTGTGCGCCGTTAATGGCACACGAAGCGCGCCCGAAGCAAAATATGACCTTGTTGTCATTGGCGCCGGACCAAGCGGCATTGCCGCGGCTATCGAAGGCGCGGCCAGCGGCGCATCTGTGCTTCTGGTGGATGAAAATCCCGTGTCTGGCGGGCTGATGGGCAATGATACGCCGCTCTATTTCGGTGGCCGCATGACGGCCGCGACGCAGAATGCAGACCGAATGCTCGAAGCGATTTTCATGAGCATGCCGGATCTTGAAAAGGCGATGGAAGCGGGCGTTGAACTGCTGCTCGGTACCACCGCCTGGGGCGTATATCGCAACGGGCCCGGCGTGCAGAGCTTGCCAGAGCAAGTTGTTGGTCTTGCCGATGCGGAACGGTCTTGGTTGGTCGGCTTTGACCGGATTGTGCTCGCCACGGGCGCCCGCGACTTGGCCATTGCCTTTCCCGGCTGGAACCAGCCCGGTGTGATGGGAGCCGCCGCCTTGCAGATGTTGTTGTCGCGTTATGGCGCCTTTTCTGGACGGCGGATTGTCGTTTTGGGGTCGCATGACCTCGCGCTCGAAACTGCGCTTTTGGCGCTGGAGCATGGGTTGGATGTCGCCGCTCTGGTGGAGGTGCGCGATACCCCGCAAGGCGATGCTGCGCTCCTCGAAAAAATTACGTCGGCGGGCATTGCCATATTTTATGGGCAAAGCATCGCGGCAAGCAAAGGCGGGCTGGATGGGATTGAATCCATCACCTTGACCGACGGCACACAGATTGCGTGCGACACCGTTTGCGTCGCCATTGGCCTTATCCCCTCAATTGAGCTGGTTGATGCCATGCATGGCCCAAGGGCGCTGAACGCGGCGCGCGGTGGATATATTCCGGCGGGAGAACCAAATGTAACGGCTGTGGGTCTGTGCGCTGGCTTGCCCGACACGGGTTTTGACCATGTCGCCTATCGGATGGATTGGGTGCGTGCGGCGCTGCGCGTCAACGCGCCCGATACAATCATCTGCCAATGTGAAGACGTAACACTGGCGGACCTGATCGGTATTCAGCCGCCCAACTATTTGCCGCGCCCCGCGACGCTTCAGGCCCGCTCGCTCGACACGCTGCTCAACGATGGCCCGGCCAATCCGGATCAGATCAAGCGGCTGACGCGCTCTGGCATGGGTGTGTGTCAGGGCCGTCGCTGTCGCGATCAGGTGGCGATGATGCTGGCCATTGAATCGAATAAGCCATTTGGCACTATTCCGCTCGCAACGCATCGCGCCCCCGTGCGTCCCCTGCCGCTGAAGATTTTGGCAGAATGGGATGAGCCTGCGGCCATGGATGCGGCCTGGGATGTCTGGTTCGGCATTCCAACCCAATGGGTGCCGGTCGAAGATATTGGCACAGAATATCAGGATGCGCATCGCGAGATGCTCTACACGGGGATGTATACATGAGCGGCTCTGAAGTAGTCATAGTCGGCGGTGGCGTCACTGGTCTCAGCGCAGGCTGGTGGCTGGCGCGTTCGGGTGTGAAGGTCACCGTGCTCGAAAAGTTCATCGTCGGCTGGGAAGCGTCTGGACGCAATGGCGGCGGCGCGTCACATTATTCCAGCCCCTTGTTCGATGAAGAACAAAGGCTTTGGCCGCAAATGGATGAGCTACTCGGTTATCCGACGGAACATCAAAAAGGCCGCATCCTGATTGCGATGACGGAACGTCAATGGGACCAATATCGGTTTATTGCCGAACGCCACACCCGCCTCAACCACCCTGTCGAGGTGCTTGACGTCAAGCAAGTGCAAGAGGCCGTTCCGCTGGCGGGCGACAACAGCTTTGGCGGCGTGCATTATAAATTTGGCGGTCATGCCAACCCGCAACGCACGGTTCAGGCTTATGCTTGGGCGTTGCAAGATCTGGGTGGCACAATCATTCAGCACAGCCCAGTCACGGGGTTTGAAACCGCTGGTGGCAAGGTCACATCGGTGAAGACGGCCAATGCCACTTATGGCTGTGATGCGGTTGTGGTCGCGGCTGGACCGCAAATCCCGCAGTTGATGGCGCAATTGGGCGTCGATGTCCCGCTCGCTGCTGCACGCGCGGAAATGATCATTACAGAGCCTGCCCCCATGATGCCGCTGGGCGGCGTCGATGGACATAAGATTTATGGTCGCCAGACGTTGCGCGGCAACCTTGCTTATGGTGGCGGGCCGCATGAATGGCTGGATGTGGATGCGACAGGCCCCGCTGCCCGTCCATCGACGCCGCTGGCGCGCAATCTGGCAAAGCGTTTGGCCGAACTATTGCCTAAGGCCGCGCATCTGAACGTCATCCGTAGCTGGGCAGGTGTGATTGAGAACTCACCCGATGGCCGCCCGATCATTGATCGGCTCACCAGCCCCGACAATGTCGTCGTCGCCTCTATGTCCAGCGTCGGCTTTGGCCTGTCGCCGGCATCAGGCCATGCGATCCGCGATCTCGTGATCGACGGCGCGTGTTCCTTTACCAATATCGACCTTCTCAAACTGTCGCGCTTTGACGGTCTTGAAAAGGATTGGCGTGAAAAGCGTGGGTGGATGCCCATCGCATGAGCCGATATTCCGCCTTCAGCCTGTTGCGCGGCGCTCTTACCGGGCAGCGCCACTGGCAACCAGCATGGCGTGACCCAGAACCCAAATCGCATTATGATATCATCATAATCGGCGGTGGCGGTCATGGGTTGGCGACGGCATATTATTTAGCCAAGGTGCATGGTCTGAAGAATATTGCCGTTCTGGAAAAAGGCTGGATTGGTGGCGGCAATACGGGCCGCAATACGACGATTGTGCGGTCCAATTATCGGCTTGAGCCTCTGCATAATCTCTTCGAATTTGGCCTGAAGCTGTGGCACGGCCTGAGCGATGAGTTGAATTACAATGTGATGTTCAGCCCGCGTGGCGCGATGTTCCTTGGTCATAGCGACGCCGATATGGTCAAGCTGGCGGAACGCGGCGACGCCATGCGCTGCGACGGGATTGATGCTGATCTATTAAGCCGGGATCAGGTGGCAAAGCTTGAGCCTTTGCTCGATATGTCGCGCGACGCGCGCTTTCCCATTCAAGGTGGCCTGATCCAGCGCCGTGGCGGCACCGCGCGGCATGATGCCGTCGCCTGGGGCTATGCGCGGGGCGCGGACAGTCTGGGCGTCGATATCATTCAAAAATGCGAAGTCACAGGCTTTGTGCGTGATGGCGACGGCGTAGTGGGCGTGGAGACCACGCGCGGACGTATTGGCGCGGGGCGCGTCGGCATTTGCGTTGCAGGCAATAGCGGCCATGTCGCGGGCCTTGCAGGCCTAAAACTGCCGATTGAATCCCAAACCCTGCAAGCCATGGTGACCGAAGGTGTCAAGCCGATGATCAACAGCGTGATCATGTCGCAATCCTTGCATTGCTATATCAGCCAATCGGACAAGGGCGGCGTCGTCTTTGGCGGCGACCCGGATAATTGGCCAAGCTATGCCCAGCGCGGCCACCCGATGGTGATGGAAGGCGCGGTGGCGCAAGGTCTGGCGCTCGTGCCCGCTTTGTCCCGCCTGCGCATGGTGCGGACGTGGAGCGGCGTTACCGATATGAGTTTTGATGGCGCGCCCATCATTGGTGAAACGCCGATGCGCAACCTCTTCCTCAACGGTGGCTGGTGCTATGGCGGGTTCAAGGCAACGCCAGCGTCCGGTTGGACCTACGCCCATACGCTTGCCACTGGAAAGCCGCATGCGCTGAACGCGCCTTTCTCACTCGACCGCTTTGAACGCGGCGCAACCATTGATGAAACGGGGAGCGGCCCGATGCCGAATAGCCGCTAATGATGCGCATTCCATGCCCCCATTGCGGCCCACGGGCGCAATCAGAATTCATTTATGAGCGCACGGTCGATTCCGTCGTGCCGCTGGATGCGCCATCACAAGAGGCCATGACCAAGCTCTTCACCCGCAATAATCCGCGCGGCGTGGATGAGGAAATCTGGCGGCATACTTATGGCTGCCGGGCATGGATGGTTTTGACGCGCCACCGCGTCACGAATGAAATTTCCGAGTGCCGCGCTATCGGGCCGGAGGCGTTGCCATGACCACCTTCCGCTTTGATGGTACAACCTATACCGCGCAGGCAGGCGACACGCTGGCGGCAGCATTGTTGCGCAACGGCATTGGCCTTGTCGGCCGCAGTTTCAAATATCACCGCCCCCGCGGCATCATGACCGCAGGCGTTGAAGAGCCAAATGCGCTCGTCACCGTCGGCGAAGGCGGCAGGGCCGAGCCCAACACGCGCGCCACCGATGTGTTCGTCTATGAAGGCCTTGTCGCCAAAAGCCAGAACCGCTGGCCAAATTTGTCGTTCGATGTCGGGGCGGTTTTGGGCCTTGCTGCGCCAGCTTTGTCAGCCGGATTTTATTATAAGACCTTTTTTGGTTCGGCCAAAAAATGGATGTTCTACGAATATTTCATCCGCAAAGCAGCTGGCCTTGGCAATGCACCCACCCTGGCGGACCCCGACCGTTTCAGCCAGCGTGCCGCCTTTTGTGATGTCTTGGTCGTCGGCGCTGGCCCCGCAGGTATGCAGGCGGCGCTCGACGCTGCCGAAAGCGGCAAGCGCGTCATCTTGGTCGAACAAGACAATATCCTCGCCCCGTCCTTGCTGCGTGATCGCCAAGAACAGGATGCAGATTGGATCAACGCGACCGCCGAACGCATCCGCGCCGCAGGGGGCGTCATCCTCACGCGCACCACGGCCTCTGGCTATTGGGAACATGATCTTGTTACCTTAACCCAGCGCATATCGGAGCCGGGGCAAATTCCCGCGCAGGGCGTTGCGCAACGTTTATGGCATGTCCGCGCTGGCCAAGTCATTCTCGCCACCGGAAGCATTGAGCGGCCCATGGCCTTTGCCCATAATGACCGCCCCGGTGTCATGCTGTCACAAGCTGTGCGGACATATGTCCACCGCTTCGGCGTCGTTCCCGGCAAGCGCGTCGTGATCGCCACCAACAATGACGATGCTTATAAAAGCGCGCAGGCGCTAAAAGACGCAGGCGCGCACATTGTTGCTATCCTCGACGCACGGCCAGCCCCTGCCGGTGCAAACAGCGGGCATCGCGTCTATAATGACGCCGTTCCGCTTTCGACCAAAGGCGCACGGCATTGCCTGAAAAGCGTAAGCGCGCTGGTCGATGGTAAGGCGATGGACTGGGATGCTGATCTGCTGGCCGTGTCCGGCGGATTTACCCCTGTCGTGCACCTGCACATGCAAGCGGGCGGGACGCTTGACTGGAATGAGGATGCGCAAGCCTTCATCCCCGCCAGTTCGCGTCAGAATGTGACGACCATCGGCGGGGCCGCAGAGCCGCAAGCGATATTCCAAATGGTGCCCGTTTCCAGCCCCAAGAAAAGCTTCATCGATTTTCAAAATGATGTGACGCTGGCGGATGTCGATTTGGCGTGGGCCGAGGGCTATCGTTCGGTCGAGCATCTCAAGCGCTACACCACTTTGGGCATGGCCACTGATCAGGGCAAGCTGAGCAATATGGCCGCTTTGGGGCGCTTGGCCGAAAAGCAGGGCGTCGCCATTCCCGAAGCCGGTTTGACCACATTCCGTCCGCCTTATACGCCCGTCACTATGGGCTTGATCGCAGGCGCAAGCGCGAAAGATGCGGGCGCGCATGTCCGTCGCCTGGCCTTATATGATCTGCATGCGGCAAAAAACCCGATCTGGCAGCCATTGGGTTATTGGTTCCGCCCGCGCGCGTATCCAACCGGCGGCGAGACATTGGCGCAAGCCGCGCTGCGAGAGGCAAAGGCCGTGCGCAACAATGTTGGCATGACCGACGTATCTACGCTCGCCAAATTTGAAGTCAGCGGCCCCGATGCGGCGGCATTTCTGGAGATCATCTGCGCCACGACCGTCAACAAGCTGGCCGTCGGGCGCGGACGCTACACCTTCATGCTGCGTGAGGACGGCTTTGTCTTTGATGACGGCACCGTGTGGCGGCTGGACAAGAACCGCTATCTGCTCACCAGCTCCACCGGCGGCGCGGACCGCATGGCGACGCATATCTCTTATGTCCGCCAATTTCTGTGTCCGCATTTGCGCGTATCTGCCGTCAATGTGCAGGAACATTATGCTGGTATTGCCGTCGCCGGGCCACAGGCAAAAGCGGTGCTCGCCACGTTAATCGGTGAAGAACCACCGCGCCACATGTCGACCGTTCCGGCGGCAATCGCGGGCGTTCCGGTCATCATCTTGGCCGCCAGCTATAGCGGCGAACGCGCCTTTGAAATCTATGTCGATGCCAGCCAAGCAGAAGCCGTCTGGGCCGCCTGCGAGGCGCAAGTGAACGAAGCAGGCGGCGCGTTATACGGGCTGGAGGCGATGGAGTTTCTGCGCATTGAAAAGGGGCATTTGGTCGTCGGCGGCGAAGTCGATGGGCGCATGACGCCCCATGATCTGGCGCTCGACAAAATGCTTAACAAGGCGGGTGGATATATTGGCGCATCGGGCCTTGCCCGCCCCGCCTTGTCCGAAGCCGGACGGCGGCAATTGGTCGGTTTGGAGGCGATTGCAGGCGACATTCCCGAAGGCGCGATGCTGATCCCCAGCGAAGGCGCATCACCGCAGGGCCATGTCAGCGCGGCGGCTTTCCGCATCATCGCGGGCGGGTCTGTTGCGCTGGGTCAATTGACCGACGGCTTTTCGCGACATGGCGAAATTCTCATCGCCTCGTCCCCCACACGCGGGCAACAGGCGCGGGTGCGCGTTGTGGCCCCGCATTTCTATGATGCCGCAGGGGAGCGTTATCGTGACTGAACTGACAATCTCCACCCTGCCCGCCGCCCCGCTGCATGTGCTTGAAATCTGGAGCAACGCAGCTTCTGTCGCCAAACGCTTCAAAGCTGCGATGGGCTTTGCACTACCCGCGACCGGACGGTCAGGCGGCAACGATGCGCTACGCCTGATCCGTTTTGAACCCACGGTCTGGCTGGTCGAGGGCGATACGTCGGCACTATCCGGCATATTATCCGACGGCGGCGCGGTAACGGCCATCGGCGGCGGCATCGTCCGCCTCCGCCTGTCAGGCAGAGGCTGGCGCACGCTCCTGATGGAAGGCGGCGTATTCGACGCCGAAAGCCCAACTTTCGCCGCAGGATGCAGCGCAGCGACAATCATCGACCATGTCAACGTCCGCCTGCACGTGGTCGATGAAACCACCTGCGTCGCCTATGTGCCCTTAAGCTTCAGTCAGGGCCTGCTGCACTTTTGGGAGCAAGCCGCGGAGAGTTTGGTAGGGTAGGTTTGGTTTGTCGGATCTCGTAAATAGTTGCCCTTCGTTTAGTAGATAAACGAACGGCAGTTACCGACGTCGGAACATTGTTGTCTGTATCGCCGGAATGTGGTGCCAAGCATCACATAGGCATCAGAACAAAAATCTGCCCAAGCATCTGCGCTCAATGTCTATTCTATCGATCATTCTCAATTTTTGTCGACCGAAAATGACTTCAAGGCCGGGGCGTAATCGGACAGAGCCTCACCGCCTATGCCCCTGACGCCACGGGCAGTAAGGGCAGCGATAATTTCGGCAGGATCAAGCGCTTGAACAGCGCGCTTTTGTGTGTGGGCGATCGACGCCCCGATACCCGCCGCCTCACCCATCGCCATGCATTGGGGCATGCCGCGAACCGAGGCAAAGGCGGCAGGGTCGGCGCAGACCAGCCGCCCGGCGAACAGCAGATTTTCGATTTCGCGCGGCACCATCGCCTGGAAGGGAATGGTGTAATAGCTACCCTGCGCCACAATCGAGTCATGCGTCATGGCGGAGTCGCTTCGCATTACATCGTCGATTGGATTGTCGCAGCAGACGATCCCATCCGCAAACTTGGTAGCCGCCACAAGCTCCCGGGCAAGGATACGACGCACTGCCTCAAGCTTCCGAGTTTCGCGCACCCCGATGGTCGGGCCTAGTTCGCTTATCCGGGCGTGCTCAAAGCCCGGCACGCAGTCGATAAGAAACTTCGCCAACTGATGGCAGCGCCGCCGACCTTCCTGCGTTGCCGTTGCCACCTGCTGCGGATCGGTTCCGTCCACCCCGCGGATATGGACGGAGTTGCAGAAGACCGTATCCCGGTGAAATCCGCGCATCAGGTAAAGCTTGGCAAGATCGGGGTGCAACCGGCCCTCGGCAATGCCGCGCGCGGCCTCTTTGGTAAAATAGGGATCATCACTGGCGAAGACCTGTTCCCAAGGCGCATTGAGCATCGAGAAGGACAATGTCACGCCCATCATGTTTCCGCGCTCGTCGCCGAGTGCGAAGGGTACGCCAGCCTTGGCGGATATGTCACCATCGCCCGAGCAATCGATCACAATGTCTGGCGCGATAGTCAGCGGCCCGGTCCGGTCATAGCAATCTACCGCCACGATGCGCTGGCCGTCCAACACGGGAGATCCCGCGAAAGTGTTAAGATGAACAGTGACGCCCGCATCCTCCAGCATCTGGAACATGGCGAACACGGCCGCTTCGTGGTCGTAGATCACTTCGGCACCGAAATTCTCGAGCGTGGACGGCCGGACCTCGGCCAAGGGCGGTTGCATGTTGCAAAGCATATTTGTCAATGTGTCGAAGATGCCGCCGATGCTCCGGCCTATCGGGAACCCGCCGCCCCAAGGCATTCCAGGACAGAAAGACATAACTCCACCGATCTTGCTGGTTCCCTCAATCAACCGGACTCGGGCGCCTTGACTAGCCGCCGCGCAGGCAGCGCCAAACCCAGCAGTGCCGCCGCCGACAACGAGGACATCGGTAGATATATTCCGCTGCATAATTATTTGACCATCCTTTCGACCGCAGGCAGCATTATCAGCGTGTTGAATGCAGCCGCGACACGCGCGCAGGTTGCGACAACTTTATGGTTGCACAGCAGCAAAGTCTTGTCTTGCAACGCGCCTGCCGCTCCGCCGCTGTGCAGCCAGCCAAATCGGTCTTCGTATAAATGCTCGGTCTCCTCTTAGCGCCTTTCTGGCGCAGCGCAATGTCGCGTGCAAGTGCAAGTGCAAGTGCAAGTGCAAGTGCAAGTGCCGTACGCAGTGCATTGGCGCAAGGTCGATTGTGGTCAGTCCATGTTATTAGCAAGGCGTTGCGCGCGCGTCCGCTTATTGGACGATTTACCTACGAATCATTTGGCTAGTTGTGGGCGCAAGGCTGTCACGAGAAGGGCTTTGGAGCGAACGACCGTAATTGGGTCGTGTCCAGAACGTCTGCTTCTGGTGATTGTTCGTTGTAGTGGCCCATCCTTTGTACCGCCCCGGCGTCGCGTCACTGTCAGATCAGTCATCGCCGAACTTGACAGCCAAATGCGGCTTAGAATATTCCCCGTTCAGACAAGCATCTCTCCCGCCGCAATGCTATAGGTAATTTTATTGCGCGCACGCCATTTTGCGCAAACTGGTCATGGTGCGATTTGGGTGTGAACTTGCAAGCAATTCTGCGGGTTTTGGGGGCCTCCTTTGCGGCGGGCGGGCTTTGTGCATATCCACCCTGCCGCAAAAAAGTCTGGCTCTTTGACGCCCGACGGAGCGACCCTATCGTTACTTCGCCGCTTCCTGATGCTGCAAGGTCATCCCTTGTGCATGGCGGCGTTGGAAGCCCTTCCATAATGTCACGCCTTCGCCGCCCGGGCTATATGCGCCCCATGCTGTTCCGGCAGGCGCATTCCATTGCCCGTCATCCGAATTTTCAACGGCCACATTCAGATAGGCCGCCTTGCTGTCGTCTTTTCGCAGATGCACGGCCAGAAACGCAGTGATGAAATGCAGGTTGATGGCGTTAATCCGGTCCTGCCGCCAGATCGGGTCTTCAAACCAGTCGATATCCCAGACGGTCCCGCGCATTTCGGACGGTGCAGGGTTAAGGGCAATCGAATGGCCAGCCTGCTTATAGGTCAGCAAAGTGCGATCACTGTTTACAGCGCCACCAAAGACCGCAAGCCCGCCGGTTTTATAGTCAACAGTCGCGTCGCTATCGCCATGGATTAACAGCAAAGGCGCGGTGAGTGCGGCAAGACCTTCTGCGCCCCATGCGCTGCGTGGCGCGCCGCCCGCCGGTGCCAGCGCCACAATGGCCTTCACGCCTTTTAACGCCATGGCATCGGCCTGCGCCCGCCCCCGCGCAAATGCCTTAAGTGATCCGCCCGCGACCAGTTCCATATTCGGCCCCGCCGGATCCAGCGATGCCCCGCCAGCGGTGAGCACGCCATAGCCGCCTTGTGAATAGCCAATCAGCGCCACATTATCCGCCTCGATAAGTTCGCCCAAAGCAGAGCGCAGTTCGCCTGCAACAAAAACGATGTCGCGCGGTCGGTTGAAATTGGGCGCGGCGCGGGTGCTGGGCGACACGACATAAGGGTTGGGGTCATTGTGATGGATCGCCGCAACGACATAGCCTTTGGACGCCAAATTTTCGGTCAACCACGTCATCATGGCGGGATTATTGCTATAGCCATGGCTGATGATCACCAATGGATGCTTGCCGCCTGCGGCCTTCGCGTCGGCCACAGCCATGCCCTTTTGCGAGAAGTTTACCGGCGGGAACGGTGGTTCGGCCCACAGGCTTCCGCGATAGATAACGGGCTTTGCGCCATTTTTGACCGTTGCGGGGTACCAGATATCCACCCGCAAATTGCGATCAACAAGCGGAACTTCGGTACCGCCGGAAGCCCCATTTTCGACATCCGGCTGATTTTGATGAGTCAACAGCACAGACCGGTAACCAACCTTATTTGGGCCCGATGTCGCAAGTTCCGGCGCGTCAACGCCGGGGATACTCGGTACGCCTGCGTGGACGGGTGGGGCGAGCAGGGCAAGGCCCGCAAGCAAGATGCTGCGGATCATGCCATCATCTCCGCGCCGTCGAGCGTTGGAGAGGGCCATGACAATTGTTCGGCCATCCATGGATATTCGGCAATCAGCGGCGGGAAGGTTTTTTCCTGCAAAACCTGCTGACATAAAGCCGCGGTGCGCTGCGGAATATCGCCCAGTTCATCCATCCGCGCCACAACCTGAATCGCGCGGGAAAAGCGCCCACGCGTCATCGGTTCGGCGCGCAGTTCGGGCAGTAGCTCCGGCACAGCCGCCAAGCACACTGGCGTTGTGATGGTCCATCCGATGCCTGCGGCAACCAATGCCAATTGCTGATGCGACGATTCCACTTCGACCATCTGCGGCAGTTTCAACTTCATCCGGACAATCTGGCGTTCGATTTGCTGCCCTGTACCCGTCAGGCGGGAAAAACGGATGAACGGCAAGGATGATGGCACGCCGTTTATGTCCAATGGTTCGCGAAAATCTCTCGGGAAAACCATGATGAAGCTTTCCTCGAACACAGGGTGCAGTTCCACCGTGTCGCGATGTTCAAGGCTGAAGCTGCCGGTGACCATCATGTCGATGTCCCGCGCCAGAAATTCGCCTTGATGCTCCAGCGATATGCCTGAGCGGATGTTCCATCGGTCTGCCCGCGGCCCCAGATGTTGAAGAATGGGCGCGGTAAGTTCATTGGCCAAGCTGAAAGACATTGCAACCGTGACGCTCGAAATCGGCAGGTTTGCGCCTTCGCGGACCTCATCATAGGCAAGGCGGGCATGGGCGATCAGCTTGTGACCGCGCGCAAACAGCGATTTTCCGCTTGCCGTTAAGCCCAATGGGCGCATTGTGCGATCAAATAAGGACGCGCCAATACCCGTTTCCAGCCGAGCAATCGTTTGCGAAACCGCCGATTGCGTGACCTGCAGATGCGCGGCGCATTGCGACATGCCGCCAAGTTCAACGGTCATGA
The DNA here is from genome assembly GCF_945890115.1 of Sphingorhabdus sp. EL138. GTDB lineage: Bacteria > Pseudomonadota > Alphaproteobacteria > Sphingomonadales > Sphingomonadaceae > Sphingorhabdus_B. The sequence goes on along the minus strand of NZ_CAMDCK010000021.1, from coordinate 20,038 downwards.
TGAACACTTCCAACGCGTGCAGATCAAATTCCTGTGGCAATTTCATACAACAGCCCCTTCAAGCGCTCAGGCATAGCGTCGGTTAATATTACCTGCGCTAATGGCTATTCGAGACTTTACGTAATAATGCCATGCATTTTCGACATAGACGGATTATGCTTTAGCAGCGTTGCATGCTTGCATCACTATACCGGGTCATCCGCACTAACCGGACGCCGATGCAAAGCCAGCAACCCTTTTAATGTGCCAACGCACATGCCTAGCAAGATGAAGGCCAAGGGCAATCCCGTTGCGATGGCCCCTGCCTGCAGCGAGGTCAGACCGCCATTGAGGAGGAGAAGGACGCCGATACCGCCAACCGCGACTAACCAAATTGTCTTTTGCCGCAGCAGCGTATCGGTGCGTCCACCCGCTGTCATCGTATCGATGACCAAAGTACCCGAATCCCAACCTGTCACGAAAAAGATTAGGATGAGAGCAATCGCCACAAAGGACGTGAGCTGCGCCCAAGGTAACGCACCCAGCAGCACAAATAATTGCGTGTCGAGCGATGCTTTAGCCAAGTCCGCACCATTGCCAGCAACGATCTGCGCGATGCTGGCATCACCAAAAATAGTCAGCCACAATATGCCAAGCAAGCTTGGCGAAATCATAGCCCCGGCAATAAATTCACGCACCGTGCGGCCCAATGAAATACGCGCCATAAACATGCCGACAAAGGGGGCCCAGCTCATCCACCATGCCCAATAATAGACCGACCAATCGTTGTAAAAACCCGTGTCCGTGCGCCCAACGGGGTTGGATAAGGCCGGGAGCAGTTTGAGATAGTTGTAAATATTGCTGGCAAGGTCGCTAAGCAGTTGCAGCGTGGAGCCCGTGGTCAAAACAAAGATCAACAACGCAAAGGCGACCCACATGTTCACTTCGCTCAAAATCCGGATGCCACGATCAATGCCGCCCCGGATCGACAGAAAGGTGACGCCCGCCATCACGAGGATCAGCGCCAATATCGTCAGAGACGAGCTGGTCACGTCATATAGATAGGCAATCCCTGCCATTGCTTGTTGCGCGCCAAGGCCAAGAGACGTCGCCAGCCCAAAGATTGTAGCGAGGACTGCCAAGACCTCCAAAACATCGCCTGTGCGGCCCCAAACAGCCTTGCCGAACAAGGGGTAGAATGCAGACCGCATGGAGAGCGGCATGTTGAAGTTAAAGTTGAATAAAGCGAGCGCCAGGCCAGTTACGGCGAAAATCGCCCAAGGGTGCAGCGCCCAGTCAAAGATAGTCGCCGCCATTGCGATGCTGCGTGCAGCAGCAGCATCACCCACGGCGCCTCCCAATGGCGCGGCAGGGCCGCCGGCCATGGCCGAGGTGAAATGGGTTACCGGTTCGCCAACGCCATAAAAGACAAGGCCGATGCCCATGCCAGCGCCAAACAACATCGCAAACCAAGACAGCCGCGAATAATCGGGCGTGGCGCCTTTGCCGCCTAAGCGGATTTTACCCAGCGGCGACACCGCCACAACAACACAAAACAGCAAAAGCAGGTTCCCCGACGTCATGAAGAACCAGTCGAAATGGGAAACGGCACCACTGCGCAAAGCGGCGAACAGGTCCGTCGACGCTTTGGGCGCTATCAGGCTGAATAATATGACCGCGAAGGAAATGAACGCCGTGGGCAAGAAGACAGCGGGGTTGATGTGCATCCCGCCCCAATTGCGATTGAACTGGCCGTAATTGCCCAGATCTATTGCTTTATCCCAATCTGCCATTGAACCCTCCCCCAAAGGTGCGATGCCGCTCGGTCAATGGCGTGCCGCCATGGTCATCGCCATCCACAGCCATGCAGAAAAACTGCGCCAAACTTCGACATGAAAGCGATCTTCTGCCGCACGCATGACGATGATTTCGACCGTTTCATAAATGGTTCGCGTCGCTTGACCGACGGCAAATTGGTCAAGATCAAGCGGGCAGCCCGCCATCAAAATTTCCGATGCGCGCGGCCCTTCGACGATAAGGCATATGGACCGTTCGCTAATGTCGGTAATGGCCACAGGCAGCCCTTCCCCTGTCGGGATCGCCGTGCCAACTTCGCTGCGGAAATACCATTCGTCGGGACCAAGGCACATAATGCCGCCATGGGATGCGCCGATTTTCCGTGGTATCTTGACCTTTAACAAGCCTTCCAAATCCTCTGCGTTGCGCGCCCGCAACGCATGACGCTGCATCGGCGGCGCAAGGCTGATACAGACACCCTCGGCTACAAAGGGGGCATCGGACACAGGCTCATGACGAATAAGGGCCTCAGACATGCAGCCGTGCTCCTTCCGGGTCGTAGAAAACAACGCCGCTGACTTTGGCGGTATGCGTCTTGCCTGGCATCGGAATATGGAGCGTATTGCCCGTCATATCATGTCCTCCAGCAACCAGCGCCATCGCAATCGAACGGCCAAGCGTCTCGCTCCAATAGGACGATGTAACATGGCCAATCATCGTCATCGGGATAGGTTGCTTGGGGTCAGCAACAATCTGCGCGCCTTCCTCTAACACAAGATTGGGGTCGTCGGTCAGCAGGCCGACCAACTGCTTACGGCCCAATGCGACGATATCCGAGCGGGCCATGGATCGTTTGCCAACAAAGTCAGGCTTTTTCTTGCCCACGGCCCAATCGAGACCGGCGTCAAAGGGCGTGACCGTGCCGTCAGTATCTTGCCCTACAATGATGAAGCCTTTTTCGGCGCGCAAAACATGCATCGCCTCGGTACCATAAGGCGTGATGCCATATTGCGCGCCCTGCGCCATCAATTGTTCCCATACCGCCCGTCCATAAGCCGTCGGCACGTTGATCTCAAAGCCCAGTTCACCGGTGAAGCTCACGCGGAACAAGCGCGTTTCTATGCCGCATATTCTGCCCTCCCGGATCGCCATATGTGGAAAGGCCTCTGCCGACAGGTCAATGCCCTCCAATAGTGGTTCAAGAACCTTGCGTGCATTGGGGCCTTGCAGGGCGATGACCGCATATTGCTCGGTCGTGCTCGTTAACCAGACGTCAAGGTCGGGCCATTCGGTCTGGAGATAATCCTCCATCATATTCAGCACGCGCGCCGCGCCGCCAGTTGTCGTGGTCAGGTGGAACCGATCTGGTGCCAGCCGTGCCGACACACCGTCGTCGGTGATGAAACCATCTTCCTTCAACAACAGGCCGTAACGGCACCGCCCGGGCTCGAGCGCCTTCCACGGATTGGTATACATGCGGTTTAGGAATTCGGCGGCGTCGGGACCGACAACTTCAATCTTACCCAGCGTCGATGCATCAAAAATACCGACCGACGAACGCACCGCAACACATTCGCGGTTCACGGCGGCATGCATATCTTCCCCTGAATGCGGGAAGTAACGTGCCCTTCGCCATTGCGCTACCAGTTCAAATACCGCGCCATGCGCTTGCGCCCAGTCATCGATATTGGTTGTCCGTGTGGGTTGGAACAAAGCCCCTTTGGCATGTCCGGCCAATGCCCCAAATGTCTGCGGCGTGTAAGGCGGGCGAAAGCTCGTCAGCCCAATATCGGTAACGGGTTTATTCAGCGCAGACGAAGCGATTTGCAAGCCGTTGAGGTTGGATGTCTTACCTTGGTCGGTCGCCATGCCGTTGGTGGTGTACCGCTTGATATGCTCGATAGACCGAAAGCCCTCACGCACCGCAAGCATGATGTCCTTTGCCGTCACATCATTCTGGAAATCGACAAATGCCTTTATACGGCTTTGGTCCTTAGGCGTCGGCAACATATCGATAATTGCGCCCGTGCCAAAATCCCAATCACCTGAACATCCACCAACACAATGCACATTTTCATTTGGCACATCTGGGACATAAGCACCCAGGTCATCGCGCCATTTCAGGCTGCCCTTGCTGTGCGACCATAAATGCACGCTTGGCGTCCAGCCCCCCGCCATCAATAGCGCATCGCAATCAATGCGGCTTACCCGTTGATCGCCATAATCGCAGATGTCGATGGAACTGACATTATGCCTGCCGTTCACGCCAACAACGCCGTGGTTCAAGTAAACTGTGATGCCCAGACGGCTAGCCTCGAGTATTAACGCGCTGTCTACGCTTTCACGAACATCGATAATGACGGAAATGCCAACGCCCGCTTTGGCCAGTGCAAATACATCATGCCAACCGCTATCGTGCGATGCCATTAACGCGAGCGCTTTACCCACCGCTACCCCGTAACGATTGGCATAGACCTTCGCAGCGGACGACAGCATGACGCCGGGCGTGTCATTGCCATCGAAAACAAGCGGTCGTTCGATTGCACCTTGTGCCAGCACGACTTCACCTGCCCTGATGCGCCATAATTTCTCGCGCGGCGCATCCGTTACATCAGGAAGATGGTCGGTCAGCCGCTGTACCGCGCCAATGAAATTGTCGTGATAATAACCGAACGCTGTCGTGCGCGTCAGGATTGTAACATTGGGTGCATCGGTCAATGCTTTGACGCTACGCTCCAGCCATGGCCATAAAGCAGGGTCGGCCAAAGCACCGCCGCCCAATTCATCCTGCTCATCTATCAGGACAATCCGCTTGTTCGTATCCATAAAGCCAAGTGCGGCGTCGATACCGGCGGGCCCTGCGCCAATAATCAATAGATCACAATGGGCGTAGGTTGATGCATAAACATCGGGATCTTCGGTGGTCGGCGCATCGCCAAGTCCCGCCATTTTGCGAATGGCTGGTTCGTATACTCTGTCCCAAAAAGAACGCGGCCACATGAATGTTTTGTTGTAAAAACCTGCTGGAAAAAACATGCCCAGCCGGTCGTTAATAGCACCAAAGTCCATCGCCAAAGATGGCCAGCGATTTTGACTGGTCGCAATGAGTCCATCGTGAATTTCAACACCCGTCGCCCGCAAATTAGGGGTAAATCGCCCTGGTCCACGATTGACCGAAATCAGGGCATTTGGTTCCTCGCTGCCCGCCGCAACTAGCCCGCGCGGGCGGTGATATTTGAAGGATCTGCCAAACAGCATGACACCATTGGCGAGCAAAGCCGACGCCAAACTATCGCCCGCAAAGCCCTGATAGGTCTTGCCGTCGAAATCGAATCGAACAGGCTGGCTGCGGTCAATGCGTCCGCCAGTTTCAAGGCGAAAGCCACTCATCGGCGCGGCTCCCCAGCTTTATAGGTTGTTTCAAATTTATCGGTCACTGTATCGCGCACCGCGTTAAAGAAACGTCCGCACCCATGGATATGCCGCCAGCGTTCATGGTGCCGCCCACGCGGGTTGGCGCGAATGAACAGATAGGTCTCCCAATCCGCGTCGCTTTGACCGGATGGGTCGAGCGGCCGCGCGATATGCGCTTGTCCTGCATTGGCAAATTCAATTTCGGGACGCTTCTCGTCACAATATGGGCAGTGGATCAGGATCATATCAATGCGCCACTGCTGCTGCTGCCGCTTCGTCAATCAACCGGCCATTACGGAAACGGTCGAGATTGAACGGGGCGTTGATATCATGCGGTTGATCTTTTGCAATGGTATAGGCCAACAAATCCCCTGCCCCCGGCGTGGCCTTAAACCCGCCCGTGCCCCAACCACAGTTCACGTAAAGCCCCTTGACCGGCGTCTTACCCAAAATCGGCGATCGATCGGGCGTCACATCGACGATGCCGCCCCATGTCCGCAACATCCGCATCCGACGGTAAATCGGAAAAATCTCGCAAATGGCCGCCAGAGTATGTTCCACAATGTGCAGCGCACCGCGTTGCGAATAGCTGACATATTGATCTGTTCCCGCGCCAATCACCAACTCGCCCTTGTCCGACTGGCTCATATAGGCGTGGACCGTGTTCGACATCACGACGCATGGGAAAGTCGGTTTGATCGGTTCAGACACCAGTGCCTGCAGAGGATAGCTTTCGAGCGGAAAGTCGAGGCCGGCCATTTGCATGATAACCGACGTGTTACCCGCAGCCGATACGCCAACACGCTTTGCCCCTATATAACCGCGTGTGGTTTCCACGCCCTCTACGGCGCCATCGGCACCGCGACGAATACCCGTCACGGCGCAGTTCTGAATGATATCGACGCCCAAAGCAGCCGCCGCACGCGCATAGCCCCAGGCCACCGAGTCATGCCGCGCAGTGCCGCCGCGCCGTTGCAGCGCCGCGCCCAAGACCGGGTGCCGCGCATCCGGCGATATATTCAACGGCGGGCAGTAAGCCTTGGCCTGTTCGGGCGTCAGCCATTCATTATCAACACCGTTGAGGCGGTTGGCGTTAATGTGCCGTTGAAGGCTTTGTACGTCATGCACATTGTGCGCGAGCATCATGACGCCGCGCTTGGAATACATGATGTTATAGTTCAGCTCCTGACTGAGGCCATCCCACAATTTCACCGCGTGATCGTAAAGATGCGCGCTTTCGTCATACAGATAGTTGGAGCGGATGATCGTCGTATTCCGTCCGGTATTGCCGCCACCGATCCAGCCCTTTTCAAGCACGGCGACGTTGGTGATCCCATATTTCTTGGCGAGATAATATGCCGCGCCCAGACCATGCCCGCCGCCGCCGACGATAATCGCGTCATAAGCTGGCTTCGGCGCAGCATCGGGCCATTGTTCAGGCCAATTTTGGTGCCCACCAAACGCCTTCGTAAACAGGCTTAACGCGCTGAAGCGGGTCATGCGGCACCTGCAACCAGAGGGGTGTAAACGATTACCATCGTACATCCGTTTTTGCTGCCTGCCCGATGCATCGTGCCCGGCATACGCAATAGGAAATCACCTGCACCATAGCTGGCATCATCATCAAAAAAATCACCTTCAATGACGTAGATCTGCTCGATCTCGTCATGTGCGTGCATCTCGCCCAAGGGGCCGGCGGCAATTTTCGTCAGCATCGTGCGGTACCCGCGCGGATCATCGATAAGCGAAAGGTTGGTCTCACCAGACCGCTTGCCCGGCTTCCAGCCATCGCCCGTCATCTTTATCGAACCTGATATGGGAAGTGTCGTCATCTTGTCTCCGCCTTCAACGCCGCCTTGGCTCGGTCGACATAGAAATCTTTGAAATCCTCAACCAGCTTTTCCTCGACCGCATAGGGCCCTTGTACATAGCCGTCATTCGCAATGCCTTGATGGTTAACCATAGAGAAATGTCCATCTTGCACATTCGTAGCCCGCCACAATGCGGCAAGATGATCAGGATCGTAATCAACCCCTTCAACAGCATCCTTATGCACGAGCCAGCTTGTCCGAAGCAGAGTTTTGTCGGGGCCAATCGGAGTCAGAGAAAATGTGACCACATGATCGCAACAAAAATGGTGCCAGCTATTGGGCTGAGTCCAGACCGAGAGGCTCGATGTTTCCGGCGCCTTGAATGGCCCAATCAGTTTTTGGCACGCAAGCTTGCCATCAATCGATTGCGTCACCGCGCCATTTGCCAATGCCAAACGCGCAACCCGATGCCACCAGCCATCGGGAAACTCGACTAAATCATGGTCAATGCCTAACGCCTGCCATTCTGCACGTTTTTCTTCCAGGTAATCATCGGCAGGCGCGTCCTTGCCGAACCCTGTTGTTCCTAACACGCTGATCAGTTCGGGGTGGCCCGCGTCGCAATGATAGCATTCGCGGTTATTTTCCATAACCAGCTTCCAATTGGCGTCTTCGATATAATCATCCTGCACCGCGACCTTTAGATTTTCGAGGTCATAGACAGCGATCTGGTTCACAATGTCAGCTTTCACGCGATCTATCGGCGGCGGATTGTCGCTTAGGCAGATGAATATCAGCCCACCGACATTTTCCAGCGCAACTGGACTCAAGCCATGGTCTGCCTTGTCGAAATCATCTGCCATACTGCGCGCAGCCAATAACTGCCCATCAAGGCCATAGGTCCATTGATGATAAGGACACATCAAACGTGGCGCACGACCGCGCTGTTCAAGGCAAACCTTTGCACCGCGATGCCGACAACTATTCCAAAATGCCCGCACCTCATTATCGCGCCCACGCACGATGATGATGGAGTTATCGGCAAGTTCGAACAGGAAATAATCACCCGGATTTTTCACATGGGCGACGGTGCAGGCATATAGCCAGACCGATTTGAGCATGACCTGCGTATCGAATGCGAACGCTTCATCACTGACATATAAGCCACGCGGTAGCGTATGACCTTTGCGGTCATTGGCAAGCCAGTTGGCGATCGGGACGAAGTGCGACACGGGTTTAGCTCCTAAGTGCCATGTTGTCAGGATCGAAGGGTGAATCGGTTATGATCGTCGCTTTATGCCGAACGCCTAAAATGAGGATTTCCAATTCCGCGCCCGGTACTGCCAAATCCGGCCGGACCATCGCAAGCGCAAGCGACTTGCCGACGCGCCAGCCATAGCCACCCGATGTCACTCGGCCAACCAAATCATCGCCCTGATAAATGGGTTCAGACCCACGTGCGTCGGCATCGGTGACACCATGCACTTCCATGGTGACCAGCTGGTTCGCGCTACCGCGTTCCTTCCACGCCAGCAACGCTTCCCGTCCAAAAAATGATGGTTTCTTGAGGCTGATAAAACGGTCCAAGCCGCTTTCATAAGCCGAATATTCAACCGACAATTCGCGTGGGATAAGCTTGTAGCTTTTTTCCAGCGCCATGGACGTCATCGCGCGGATGCCGAATGGCTTAATGTCGAACGCAGCCCCGGCCTCCATCAGTCTGTCGAAAATATAATTCTGCATTTCAATCGGATGGTGGATTTCCCAACCCAGCTCGCCAATGAAGTTCACCCGCAACGCGTCGACTTGCGCTAGGCCAATGCTCATTTTCTTACCCGTCAGCCATGGGAAGGCCTCGTTTGACAAATCCGTGTCGGTCAGTTGTGCCAGCACGTCGCGCGACCGTGGGCCAGCGAGCACCAGCACGCCCATGGACGTTGTTAGCCGTTCGAAATTGACGGAGCCATCTTTTGGCATGGCCTTTTTCAGATAATCATGGTCGTGCCGCTCATATGCGCCTGCCGACACCAGATAATAACGCTGCGGCCCAACTTTATAGACCGTGAATTCACTGCGGACGCCGCCTTTGTGGGTGAGCAAATAGGACAAAGTGACGCGTCCGACCTTTTTGGGCACTGCATTTGTCAGCAATTGGTCCAGCCAGCTTTCCGCGCCCGGTCCCGATATCTCACATTTGGCAAAAGCGCTCATATCCTGAATGCCGACATGCTTCGTCACGTGCAGGCATTCATTACCGACATGTTCGAAATAATTGGAGCGGCGGAACGACCATTTTTCACGGACGGGTTCGCCGGACACGACGGGATGATTGTCATTCAACAAGACATCGGGCTTGTCGAGATCGGCTTCGCTTAATGTATAGCCAGCCGGCGCAAACCAATTGGGGCGTTCCCAGCCAAATACACTGCCAAACACCGCGCCAAGTGCCTTCATCCGGTCATAGCATGGCGTGCGCCGTAACGCCCGCCCCGCCTCGCGTTCTTCATCGGGATAATGCACCGTGAAGACCTTGGCATAGGCCTCCTCATTCTTTTCGACCAGAAAGCCCCGACCAGCATATTCGCCAAAGCGGCGCGGATCGACGCCCATCATATCGATGGTGGGTTCCCCGTCCACAATCCAGTGCGCCAACTGCCAACCCGCGCCGCCTGCGGCCGTGATCCCAAAGCTGTGCCCTTCGTTCAGCCAGAAGTTTTTCAGGCCCCATGCCGGTCCGATGATCGGCGATCCGTCGGGTGTGTAGGCAATCGCGCCGTTATAGACTTTCTTGATGCCCACTTCGCCAAAGGCAGGCACGCGGTTCATTGCCGCGACGATATATGGCTCGAGCCGCTCGAGTGCATCAGGAAACAATTCATATTCGCTGTTCGCAGCAGGGCCATCAACATAGCAAGCGGGCGCGCCGACTTCATATGGCCCAAGCAACAGGCCGCCAGCTTCCTCACGCATATAATAGCTCGCGTCAGATTCGCGCAGCACGCCCATTTCCGGCAGACCAGCCTTTTTGCGCTCCATGATTGCAGGATGTTGTTCAGTCACCAGATATTGGTGCTCGACTGGGATGACAGGAATATCCAACCCAACCATCGCCCCTGTTTGCCGCGCAAAGTTACCCGAACAGGATATGACGTGCTCGCACATGATGTCCCCCTGATCCGTGGAGACCAGCCACTCACCATTGGGTTGCTGCGCGATACCGGTAACCGTTGTATTGCGATAAATCGTCGCCCCGCATTGCCGCGCACCTTTTGCTAGCGCCTGCGTAAGGTCGGCAGGCTGGATATAGCCGTCATCGGGATGCTGAATCGCGCCAATGACACCGTCCATATTGGCAAGCGGCCAAATCTCTTTAACCTGTTCTGGCGTTAGGAAGTTGACATCAACACCAATAGTGCGGGCAACACCGGCGTAATAATGATATTCATCCATCCGGTCCTTGGTCGTCGCGAGTCGGATATTGGTAACTTGCGACAATCCGGCATGCAGCCCTGTTTCGGCCTCCAACGTGGGATATAGAGCCACCGAATATTGATGCAACTTGCCGACGGAATAGCTGAGATTAAATAAAGGCAGAAGCCCGGCGGCATGCCATGTTGACCCCGAAGTCAGTTCCTTGCGCTCTAGCAAGACAACATCGCCCCACCCCATTTTGGCGAGATGATACAGAGTGCTCACGCCTACAACGCCGCCACCAATCACTACCGCCCGTGCCGTTTTTTTCATTTTATCCACTCAACTTTATGAGGATGTGGCTATGTCAGATGACATGGCGGTGCCGCAATTGGATTGCGCCCCAATTAGTCCTATATAGTTTTTTCTAATGTTAAATATTAGCTTGTAGCATGATTTCCAAACGCCACGCTTTCCAAGCCGCGTTAAAATACGATTGAGGTCAGCTTACGCTTGAATCGCACGTGGCGGCTTCTATAGAAACGGAAACTGGCAAGTGGACGGGTCCTCATGAAAACGCGCATTTTTGTAACATTAAAAAACGGTGTGCTCGACCCGCAAGGAAAAGCCATCCATCACGCCATAGAGGGCTTGGGTTTTTCGGGCGTTCATGACGTACGGGCCGGACGCCTCATCGAAATCGAACATGAGTCGGGCGTTTCAAAGGCTGACTTGGAAACGATGTGTACCAAGTTACTAGCCAATATGGTTATTGAGAATTTCGAGATTGAGCAGGCCTGATGCGCGCGGCAGTTATCCAATTTCCGGGTTCTAATTGTGATCGTGACATGGCCGTTGCCATTCGCGACATTACAGGTGCCGAAACGACTTTGGTTTGGCACGGCGCTGGTGAACTGCCCGATGGGCTTGATCTTATCGCTATTCCTGGCGGTTTCTCTTATGGCGATTATCTGCGGTCCGGTGCCATGGCTGCGCGCTCTCCGGTTATGCAGGCGGTCATTAAGGCCGCAGAACGCGGGGTCCCCGTTCTGGGTGTGTGCAATGGCTTTCAAATTTTAACAGAAGCAGGCCTGTTGCCCGGCGCGCTCATGCGCAATGCAGGGATCCGCTTTGTGTGCCGCACAGTTGGCCTGACGGTCGAAAATGATCGCTCTGTTTTTACCAGCGGCTATTCAGTCGGTGAACAGATCCGAATTCCCGTTGCGCATCATGACGGCAATTATTTCGCCGACAGCGATACACTTGATAGGCTTGAAGGCGAAGGCCGTGTTGCTTTCCGCTACGCCGAAAACGTCAATGGTTCAGCGCGCAACATTGCGGGCGTATTGAGCGCCGCCGGAAATGTGCTGGGCATGATGCCTCACCCCGAACGCATGACCGAAGCCGTGCATGGCGGGTTAGACGGGCGTCGCTTGTTTGAGGGGTTATTGCGGCAAATCGCTTGACGGCGCGGTGGGCCTGACGAGATCCGCTTTCTGTCGCGGGTATAACAAACGCCCCAATATCAAGATCACAGTTGGCCAGAACATGGTGTTGTAAATGTCATGCAAAGCTGCATCCATTACAGCCTCGCCAGGTGCTGCACCCCTCAAATCGGCATACTCATTAAATAACTGGGCGACAAATACGATTAACCAGCACCACGGGCTGTCGGGCCTGCGCCGTAACACCAAAGCCGATACGCATAAGATCAAAAGCGCCCCATGAACGTGCATCGCATCATTGGTCAGGCCAACTGTTTCGATCAGCCAGGTTTTATAGCTAACCCAATGCTCGGCCAGAAGCTGCACACGGTCCTGCATGACGGCCTATATTTTTGTTTTGAATGGCGAAAAATTTGTATCTTGGTCAAAAATCTCGACGCCCTCTTTGCGCTTCAGCCAGCCAACAACGCCATAAGTGACGGGCGTCAACACAACTTCCCAGCCCACTTTCAACAGCCAGTTGGTAATCATAACACTGATAACCTGCTCGTTGCTCCACACCCCCCAAAAGGCGAGCGGATAAAAAATGAGGCTATCGATGCCTTGCCCCACAATCGTTGAACCAATGGTGCGCGACCATAAATGCTTTCCAGCAGTCCAAATTTTCATACGTGCCATGACATAGCTGTTTACAAACTCGCCCGCCCAAAACGCGGTGATGGAGGCAATGACGATCCGCCAGACTTGTCCAAACACGCTTTCATACGCCGCTTGCCCTTCCCAACCGGGTGCGGGCGGCAAGGTAACAACAACCCAGCTCATAAAGGCCATGAACACAAGCGCGACAAAGCCAACCCAGATGACACGACGCGCGCGCGCATAGCCATAGACTTCTGTCAGGACGTCGCCAATGACGTAGCCTAAGGGGAAGAACAATATCCCAGCGCCAAAAATCCATTGCTCGCCCGATATTGTCAGCGCCGCAGGCTTGGCTGCACCGATGATGTTGGAAAGCAACAAAATGGCGACAAAGGCCGCCATAACAAAATCATAATAGCGAAACTGGCGGCCAGCAACGTCACTTGCGCTTTGGGAGATAATTGGAGTGTCCTGCATAATTTGACATAAGCAGCTTTGCGTTCGCGCGCAAAGCCGTTATTGCGCGAAACAGCGCGCGCCCTTAGCTCAGCTGGATAGAGCGCGAGACTTCTAATCTTGAGGCCACAGGTTCGACTCCTGTAGGGCGCGCCAATTGCGAACATAACCGCGAACATTTTGCGGGCCGTCTTTTCGGCCTGAAACCGCTCCTGCCAGTACGTTGGTATCCCCGATAATCCGGATCTTTTCTTTGCTCACTTCGATGCGCGTGATGATTGATCGCAAATATGCACGGCGGGCCTGCGCCTCGCCCTTCAGCAGTTTGTCCTGTGCAAGTTTAGCGAACGCCGCGATCCTGTCAGGTGTCAATTCTTGGCTGGTCGAAGCTTGCACGTGGATTCGATCAAGCGAGGTTTGAACGATGTCGCGTTCTTGCTTGATGGTTGCGATTCGCACTTTGAGGTCGTCGTCGAGCTCTACAATGCCGTCTTCGATGGCGCGGTAAAGCCGGGCTAGCTTTTCTTGTTTGTCCTTGCGTTCGGCTTCTAGCCGACCCCGCCGATCATCTACGGCAGCATCTTTGGTATTTGTCCGCTTCACGAGCGCCCCAAGAATTATGGCCATCCGCTCAGGATTAAATAGCTGCTGGGTCACATTGTCCAGAATTAGCCCGTCCAGTTTTTCAAGCGGTATGTTGCCGCCCTTGCAAACAGACCGACCGCCGAGCTTACAGCCAGCGCAGCTATAATAACTGTAGATTTTGCCGCGACGTCGTTGACCCGCAGGCTGCAGATTGCAGTTTCGACACCGCTGTATCTTCGTCAGTTATGTTTCGGCGCGTGGCGGAGCCGCATAAAGACTAAGTCTGTAATATATATATTAAATCTGAAATACAGCTGAAGCAAATTAGATGTCGATTAGACGCAAAGCTCCCGTATGGCGCGCTCAAGTATCACAAAAACAGGGACGCGTAATGATTTCTAGAAACTATCTTCGACTGACTATTGGCCTTTTTGGCTCAACCAGTCTGCTTGCATACACAGCTCCAGCCGTCGCTGCAGATCAGCCAATGGCAGCGACAAAGTCTGTCGGCAATGCCGAGGTCGAACAGACCGATGCTGACGATAATGACAACGCACAGATCGTTGTTACTGGCTCAGCGCGCGCAGAGCGCCGTTTCGATGTTTCGTATGCCGTCAATTCGCTGTCGCAAGACGATGTACTGGCCGCCGCGCCGAAAAACTATGCAGAGTTGCTTGGCAATGTCCCTGGAATTCATATCGAAGCCACAGGCGGTGAAGTTCAGAATATCACGCGTGTCCGTGGTATCCCCACCGACCGGGGATATCTTATTTTTCAACAGGACGGTTTGCCGCTATATCACGAAATTGATGGGTATTTCTTCAACTCTGGCGAAGGCATGAACCGGTTCGACCTTATGACTGAGCGCGTTGAAATCGTGCGCGGTGGTCCGGCCCCGATTTACAGCAGCAACGCAGCCGCGATTGCCAACAATATAACGGTAACGGGTGGTGAAGTGGCCCGGGGCAAGGCGCAATTAACGCTTGGAGATACCGGGCTGTATCGTACCGACGGCATGCAATCCGGCAAGCTGGGCGAGAAAACATATTTTGCCATTGGCGGCTTTCTGCGTCACCATGACGGTTACCGCGACAGCGGATTTCCAAGCGACCAAGGTGGGCAGATCCGTGCGAATTTAAAGCGTGAATTGACCAACGGCTTTGTCAAATTAACGGGAACATACGTCAACGATAAGAATCTATTTTATCTTCCGATCCCGGTTGCAGATCCGCGCAACCCAGCGATCTCTTTGAATCCGTATCTTGACTACCACACCGGAAACACCTCTTCACCTTCATTGCGTGGGTTGAACATGAGTTACCGGACCGGCACCGGTGCAGTTGAAACATTAAGTCGCGATCTGGCCAATGGCCGCCACATGCGGTTCGGTAATGTCGGGTTGCAATATGAAGGTGATTTTGGTGGCTATTTGTTCTCCGCCAAAATGGGAGTCACAAGCGGTAAAAACAGCTTTGACGCGCTTTATTCAACGACAAACCCAGCTACGGCAACTACCTTTGCAAATGGCTTTCTAACGGCAGCCAATACCGCATTTGGTTCGGTGGCTAATCCAGTCACACGCATTGGATATGCGATTGCGGGCACGAACGGCGCAACGCTGTACGATCCCAGCACAGCTTCCGGCCTTGTATTGTCTGCGCAGTACCGCGCAGTCGAAGCGAAATTCAATTCGACGCAAGCTGACTTCAGCGTCACGAAAGAATTTGCGACAGGCTTAGGCACCCATGACATTAAGATCGGTGGCTATGGATCCATTTATGGAACAACGGCCTTTGCCGTTTACAATGACATGCTACTTGAATTGGCCGGCAAGCCTCGAACCCTTGATTTGGTAGCGTACAATGCCGCTAACCAGATTTTGGGTTATGTTACCGACAATGGAACACTGCGCGCTTCAACAACGCTCACCGATGGCGATAGCAATGGTAAAGTCATTGCATTCTACGCAAACGACACGTGGGAAATTACGCCTGATCTCCGGTTGGATGCGGGCATCCGTAAAGAATGGATCAACCTTTCAGGTTATACCTTACTTTCGGCAGGCGGCGTAAATCTCGGTAAAGCAGGCACGCTCGCGGACGACAATACGCGCGGCTTCACAGGCCAAAAGGTAACGCGGGATCTAGACACATCTGCTACCAATTGGACAGTGGGATTAAGCTACGATTTTGCCGACAATATCGGCGCTTATGGTCGCGTATCCAATCTTGAAGTGCCACCAGGCGCTGGTATCGCGCTCAATGCTGCACCAACCATTATCAAGACTCGTCTGCGTCAATATGAAGCAGGTTTAAAAGCGGACTTTGGCCGGTCGTATATCTATTTGACTGGGTTTTATACCGATTTCGATCCCTTTAATGCGTCGTTCGTAGCGTTTAACCCGGTGACAGGCCGTAACGACCAGACAGTTCCATTTGTTGGCCAAGCTGTCGCAAAAGGTGTTGAAGTCGATGGGCGCTTTGCACCAACGAGTTGGTTCGATCTTTCTGCATCGGTAACCTTTGCTGATCCACAATATCGCAACCTTGAAAACAACTCGGGCGCAGATCCAAGTGCGGTGAACGGCAACCAGATAATTCGTGAGCCCAAATTGTTCGGTAACATTCGTCCGACATTTAACTTCGACTTGGGCGGCGCGAATTTGGAAATCCGTGGCCAATATGACTTTGTGGGTGAGCGTTTTGTTGACTTGTTTAACCGCACGTCATTGCCTGCCTATCAAACTTTTGGGGCAAGCGCAGCGATCACCACAGGCAGCTGGCGCTTCCAAATTGTCGGTGACAATCTGACTAATGCAAAAGGCCTGACTGAAGGTAATCCGCGTACGGACCAATTGGCGGGGCAAGATGCTTCTGAGGCAATATACGGCAGACCTCTATTCGGTCGGAATTTCCGCCTAATCGTCAGCAAAAGTTGGTAGTAGAAAAACGTAAGCTTACTTCTGTGTTTTGAGTAATGTTAACATCGGCTGGTCTTCCCTGACCGCCGATGTTGACTGCTGTATATATTTTGAATGAAAAGGCGAAAAAACGATGCGCTGTCTGTCATGGGTTGTTGTGCTTTTCGCCGCGCTGATTGCAGCGCCTCCCTCGGCAAGAGCGCAAGATCCGCGAGGATATAATTCAGTTCTAGATGAGTCGTTGGAAGCGCGGGTTTTTCCATTGTTTTCCTATTTTCTTGCCCTGCCTGCTTGGCAAGAATCGTTGGCGGCCGATCCAGCTCTGCAGCGCTTGGCATTGGAGCGTGCAGCGCGTGTGCCAGCTGAAGCCTGCACAGCTGCTCCGCAGTGCATTACCGATGCTTGGGTCTGGACTGACGAAGATATCAAATTGGTTGATTTAAGACTGCGAAGCTTAGTGAAGCAGTCCAACCTGGCGGATGCTTTGATAAAGCAGCATATGCGACCATCAGCTCGTTTCGCACGGCATGAGGCTGTGAATGACGCGGACTTGCTATCTGCGGCATGGCAGGATGCTGCGCGCGGCAACAATCGTGTTATCGCGGTATATGGGCAAGGCAAAGCGCCAATGTATCCCAAAATCGACTCGATGATTTTCGACACGACAAGTGCTGAATTTCCAAACCTGATGCGTGTGCATAGTGTTGCGACCGCTAGCCTAACACAGGCTACCGATATATTTTTTCAACCTGCTGTGCGGTTCGCAGCAGGATTGCTTATGATGAATGAGCGAACAGAGGCCGCCGCGTTCAGACCCTTGTTGGAAGGAGTGAATGCAGCGACCGTTAAGGAAATATCGAACACCAATTGGGCGCGATATGCATATCCGGCGATCCTTGTTTTCGGACATGGACCAGAGGATCCTCAATCAGGAACTGGCCCATTGGCGCATGTACGCCTTCGCCTTGCGGCACAGATGTTTGTGCGTGGTCTGGCTCCTTTCGTCATTGTGTCTGGTGGTAACGTTCATCCAAACCGGACAAAGTCGAACGAGTCCGTGGAGATGAAGCGCCTTTTGGTGGAGTTGCATAATATCCCTTCAAACCGGATATTGATTGAACCTCACGCCCGCCACACGACAACCAATTTACGCAATAGCGCGCGCCTACTTTTCGCAACGGGCGTTCCCACCGATCGCCCATCGCTGATTGTGTCCGACCACCTCACAATTCAGTATATCAAAAGCAATGTACTGTTTGACCGCAATATGCGTGAAATGGGTGTGCAGCCTGGTCGGGTGGAAGCTGGCCCTGACAAATTCACAGCCTTATTTACCCCTGATCGAACAGCATTTTATGTCGAAGTGACTGACCCGCTCGACCCATGATTATGCGCCAGGTTCTTGTGTTCGCTGTATCTTGCAGCGGCTTTCTGTGTTCTGTCGCGGCAAGCGCGGAGACGCCTGCTGAATTGGTGAACCCCTTTGTTGGCACTTTGGCTGACTTTGGACAGCTTAGCCCGGCTGCAGTCGCACCATTTGGTATGGTGCAAATCGGCCCTGATACGCGGCCTGCAAACCATGCGGGCTATGATTTTGCAGCCAGCCAGATTGCAGGATTTTCGCATACCCGTGCCGTTGGAGTAGGCTGTGGCGGTGCAGGTGGCGATGTCCGCGTCATGCTGTCGTACGTCGGCGATCCAGCTTTGGCGCAAATCGACAAGTCCAGCGAGAAGGCAAGTGCTGGCTATTATCGCGTGACGTATGGCGGGGATGCATCTGTTCCCGGTATCCAAGCGGAAATGACCGCAACGCGCGGCGCTGGTGCAATGCGTTTCACTGTGCCCCGCAGCGGTCAGATGGAATTGACGGTAAATTTTGCGGCGCAATATACGCGGCATGGTTCCGCAATATGGACTTCAGCTGATGATGGTGCGTTAAAAGCCAGTTTTTCGGCCGGCACAGTTTGCGATGCGGGGACATATCATCTGCATTCTTCAACGCGATTAGCGCATCGCGGCAGAACAGTTCACGCGAAGTGGCGGGGAGAATCGGATAAGCTGGCGTCTACGGTGCTGACTGTAAAGGCCGGGGATACCATCGAGGTTCAGACTGGTCTGTCTTCTATCGATCCGGCTGCTGCTGCAATTGTTCGATCAGCAGAGATGGGGCAGCGCAGATTTGATAACATCGTTTCAATGGCGCGCGCGAACTGGAACCGCGAATTTAAACGTCTCGAAATCACAGGGACCCGTCAAGAGCGCGCTTTGTTCTACAGTTCTCTCTTTCGTGTCATGCAAACACCTGTAGCCATTGCGGACCCCGATGGTCGATTTAGAGGTAGCGACGGGCAAATTGCGGTGCTCAAAAACGGCGAGCAACATTATACAAGCTGGGCCATGTGGGATAATTATCGCACGCAGATGCCGCTGCTAGCCCTTATTGATCCTCAACGTGCGCAGGACATAGCGCGCTCTTTGGTCAGACTATACGGTAGCGGAAAACAACGCTGGGCCACCCAGAATGAACCCTTCTTGACAGTACGTACTGAGCATTCTGGTATCACCCTGTTAGATTTTCGGCGTAAGGGCATATTAGGTTTTGACGCGCAGGCGGCGTTGAATGGCATGGCAGCTGAAAGCGACACCCTGGCGCGCGGCACTCCCGATGAACAGATCGAAGCTGCCTATGATGACTGGGCGGTCGCTGAGTTAGCGGATGATTTGAAGATACCAAAGATTGCCGAGCGCCACAGGCAGCTTGCCGTTTCATACCGCCCAATGTGGTTGGAAACATTTAAAAATTTAGGGCCAGATCAAGATATCGTAAAGGCGCGCGGGCTTTATCAGGGCACCTTGGCCCAATATCGATGGGCAGCTGTGTTTGACCTGCCATGGCTAAAGGTTGCGATGGGGGAACAGTTTCAGCCAGAGCTAACGCGCTTCTTTGCAGACAATCTGTTCAATATGACGAACCAGCCCGATATACATGTTCCGTATCTATTGGCATGGGACGGGGACCGTGGGGCATCCACCACCATTGTACGTCGTTATCTGACAGAGGAAGTCGTACACCGCTATACCAATTCAGCCGTGCGCGCCGTGCCCTTTATCGGGCGCAGTTTTGATCTCGCGCCACAGGGCGCTGCCGACGGTATGGATGATGATGCTGGGACGATGAGCGCTTGGTACATCTGGTCAACGCTCGGTCTTTATCCAATCACGCCTGGGCAGCCTTATTACGTGGTGACTAAGCCGCAGGTGCCGTCCGCGATCATCCGACCGAGCAAGTCGAAACGGATATTTCTCAACCGAGATGCTGAGGGCCGTTTGCAAATTGATGGTGTGCCTATCGTTGATACCACCATATCCCATTCCGAATTCACAACCGGCAACTAATTTCTGAGTTCGAACCGAAAGCTGCTTGTCCGCTCTCGACCCACTTGCGGACGTTTGTTAGGTCAGGCACGCTTTCCAAAAGTCGCCGCACATAATTACATGGTTCGACAGCCTAGTCGCGCAGTTTGTCCAAACCCATCCTGAGTTCGCGCAGTTTTGGAAGGAGCGCCTGCATTTCA
Organism: Sphingorhabdus sp. EL138; assembly: GCF_945890115.1. Classification (GTDB taxonomy): domain Bacteria; phylum Pseudomonadota; class Alphaproteobacteria; order Sphingomonadales; family Sphingomonadaceae; genus Sphingorhabdus_B. The sequence continues at coordinate 6 of NZ_CAMDCK010000021.1, read as the reverse complement.
GAATTT
>NZ_CAMDCK010000020.1 GCF_945890115.1 Sphingorhabdus sp. EL138 | reverse complement strand
AAATCATGATGATGTCCTCAACCGGGTCGACGAAAAAGGCGGTGGAATACATGCCACCCCAATAAAAATCGCCGTTGGAACAAGGCGCAAGTGTCGCGGCGCTGTCGATGGTTGTGGCAAAGCCAAGACCAAAGCCAATGCCGGCCATTTCGGCCTCACTGAACAAGGATTTCGACATTTGCGTCAGGTCTTGACCGCCGGGAATATGATTGGCGGTCATCAATTCTATTGTCTTGGGGCTCAAGATTTGTACGCCGTCAAGCGCACCCCCGTTCAGCAGCATCCGGCAGAACCGATGATAATCCGCAACGCTCGACGCTAGGCCCCCACCGCCGGAGTTAAATGACCAGCCTTTGGCCCACATGCTTTCGGCTCCCGCTTTGTCGATCAGCTTCATTTTCGCTTCGGGGTCAAAGCCAAAGCCTTCGGGGATACGCGCTGCCTTATCGGCGGGCACTTGAAAAAATGTATCGGTCATGCCCAAAGGCGCAAAAATATGCGTTTGGAAATATTCAGGCAGGGATAGCCCGCTGATCCGTTCAACCAATATGCCGACGATGTCGGTGGCAACCGAATAATTCCACTGCGTGCCGGGGTCGAATTCCAGCGGGATTTGCGCAAGTGTATCAATCACGCTTTGCGATGTGTTTTTGGTCCAGCTTTCAACATCGGTCTTGCGATAGGCCGCGTCGACATTGCCTTGTTCCTGAAAGCTATAGGTGAATCCGGCCGTATGCCGCAGCAAGTCAACCACCCGCATGAGCGTGGATGGCGCGCGCGTCATAAATGGCACATTGCCGCCACCGCCCACAAACACGCCCAATTTTGCAAATTCGGGGATATATTTGATGACCGGATCGGTCAGCGCGACCTTGCCCTGTTCCACCAACTGCATGAACGCGACCGAAGTGATTGGCTTGGTCATCGATGCGATGCGGAAAATGGCATCTTCGGCCACGCCCGAGCTCCATTGCAACGCGATATCGTCACCGCGCCCAACCAGCACGGACGCAAAAGGCAATTTGCCATTGTCGAGATAATTGGCCTGAATAAATGCGGGAATCCGCGCGAGGCGGTCGGGCACGAAACCTAAATCTTCGGCGTTCATACGGCGGTTTGTCCTGTCAATTGGCGGGTAACGGGGTGCGAGCTGGAAAGCCCGCCGTCCACGGCAATGGCTTGGCCGTTGACATAAGAGGCTTGGTCGCTGGCAAGGAACAAGGCAACATTAGCGAGCTCCTCTGGCTGCGCACCTCGGCGCAATGGGTTTAGGCGGCCGATTTTTTCGGTCACGCCCTTTTCGCGGGCATAATCGAAAGTCGGCTTCGTCATGCCGGTTTCGGTGAGACCCGGGCAAATCGCGTTGCAGCGTACATTGGTGCCTGACAATTGCTGCGCGCTGACCTGCGCCAAATTGATAACGCCGGCCTTTGACGCCGAATAAGGTGGCCCGCCTGCGCCCGAACGAATGCCCGCGACGCTTGCTGTCAAGATGATCGACCCGCCATTGCCTGCATCGGCCATGACCTTTCCGGCATGTTTAACCATCAGCCACGGGCCAATCAGGTTGACGCGCAGAACGCTGGTGAAATTTTCGACCGTATTGTCGAAAATCCCCTCCATGCCCCCGGAAATGCCTGCATTGGCAAAGGCGATGTCGAGATGGCCGTGGAGCGCGATGGCCTTGGCGACCAAAGCTGTGACATCCGCCTCATCGCCTGCGTCCATTTGCACGGCGGTGGCGGCATCGCCGATCATCGCAGAGGTGTCGTGGACGGAGGCCGCCATATCGCCCAAAACGACCTTCGCACCCTCGGCTGCGAAACGGATGGCGGATGCGCGGCCAATGCCGGAACCCGCGCCCGTGATGATGGCGACTTTGCCCTCTAATGCTCCACTCATACGACGACGCCCCCATCAACGACAATTGTCTGCCCTGTCATAAAGCTTGATGCGTCGGATGCCAAATACACCGCAGCGCCAGCGATCTCGCGCGGCTCGCCGATGCGGCCCAATGCCGCGCCAGAGGTGGACGCTTTCAGATTTTCGGGATTCTCCCACAATGCCTTGGCAAAATCGGTTTTCACTAGCCCCGGTGCGATCGAGTTGATGCGCACATTATACGGCCCATATTCCCGGGCGAGGTTTTTGGTCATCTGGATATCCGCCGCCTTGGTGATTGCATACGCGCCCAAGATCGGTGAGCCGCGCAGGCCGCCGATGGACGACACAATCACGATGGATCCCGATTTCCGCTCGATCATTTCGGGTACGACCATTTGGATCAGCCAATGCTGCGAGACGATATTGTGATCGAGTGTTTTGCGCAGTTGCTCGTCGGTGATGGTCGCCATCGGGCCATAATGCGGGTTCGATGCCGCATTGCAGACCAGAACGTCGACTTTGCCAAACGCCTTGCGGGTTTCGTCGACTAGGTTTTGCAAGGACTCTTTGGAGGAGAGGCTTGAGGCCACGGCAATCGCAGCGCCTGAATGCTTGGCATTGATGCCAGCAGCCACTGCTTCGCAATCCTCGATATTCCGACTGGAAATCGCAACCTTTGCGCCTTGCCCGGCCATTTCTTGGGCAATCGCTTGCCCGATGCCGCGTGACGAACCGGTGATGATGGCGACCTTACCGGTCATATCGAATAATGACATTTCTCTCACTCCAAGTTCCTCCCCGCTTGCGGGGAGGGGGACCATCCGTAGGATGGGGGAGGGGGCTCTCCACTCTAACATCATGCTAACGGAGAACCCCCTCCGTCAGCCCTGCGGTCTGCCACCTCCCCACGAGTGGAGAGGAACTTATTTCTACGCCCCGGCTTTTTCGGCGAATTTCCAGGCGGATTCGGCCAGCGGGAACACGCGTTCGGCCATGGCTTGCGCATGGGATGAACTTGCGGTGCCGTCGATGACGCGTTTCTTGATGCCCTGAATAATCCCGGCTAACCGGAAAAAATTATAGGCAAAGTACCAGTTCATGTCTGGCACGCCGTCGCGGTTCGTTGCCGCGCAGTAACGTTCCACCATCGCGTCAAGTTCGGGAATACCTAAGCTCGCGCGGTCCAAATCCATAATGCCCGACCGGCCCTCATTTTGGGTAACCCAAGCCATTGCGGCATAGGTGAAATCCGCCAGTGGGTCGCCCAGCGTCGACAATTCCCAATCCAGAACCGCGATGACCTTAGCCTCTTTTGCATCGAAGATCATATTGTCGATGCGATAATCACCATGCACCACACTGGTGCGCGTTTGTTCGGGCAAAGTCTTGGGCAGCCATTCGATCAGCCGCTCCATTTCGGGCATGGTTTCGGTTTCGGCGAGGCGATATTGCTTCGTCCAGCGTTCGACCTGCCGTCCGAAATAGTTTCCGGGCTTACCAAAATCGGACAGGCCAGCGCTTTCGACATCCACATTGTGCAAGGCCGCGAGGGTATCAATCATCGCCTCATAAGTGGCGCGGCGCTCAGGCGGGTTTGACCCCGGCATAGCGCCGTCCCAAATAGTGCGACCCTCAACCATGTCCATGATGTAAAACATGGACCCAGCGATACTGTCATCGGTGCACAGGCCAAAGGGCTTGGCGACCGGAAAGCCCGTGGGATAGAGGCCAGCAATAACTTTATATTCACGGTCAACGGCATGCGCGCTAGGCAATAGCACGCCAAAAGGCTTGCGGCGTAGGACGTAGGAACCGCTTTTCGCGTTCAACCGGTAGGTCGGGTTTGACTGCCCACCTGCAAATTTCAGAATCTCGACCGGGCCTTTAAAGCCTTCGACATTATCCGACATCCATGCCGCCAATTTATCGGCGTCGAGGATGTCGGCTCCGGTCGGCGCAACGGTGCCGGTAAAGGCCGTCTGCGCATCAATCGGGGTTGGGGATGCGCTCATTGGTCAAAAACGATGACCGAACGGGCGGAGTCACCGCGCTTCATCTGGTCAAAGCCTTCGTTAATCCGTTCCAACGGAATGGTTTCCGAAATGATGGTGTCGAGGTCGAGCATCCCGCGCATATAAAAATCCACCAGACGCGGAATATCAACCGGAAAGCGGTTGCCGCCCATGATCGCGCCTTGCAGTTTCTTGCCCGACAATAGGTCCATCGCGGATAGGCCAACCGAATGCTGCAACGGCATCATGCCCAAGATGGTAGCCGTTCCGCCGCGCTTCAGCGACTTGACCGCAAGTTCGCCCGATGCAGGACGACCTACAGCCTCAATCGCATGATCGACGCCGCCCTTGGTCAATTCCTGAATTTGCTTGGCTGCATCGGCATCCATGGGATCGATGACATCGGTCGCACCCAGCTTCATTGCAAGTGCACGTTTTTCCGGCATAGGGTCAGCAGCAATGATGCGGCCAGCGCCAGCAATTTTCGCGGCATTGATAGTCGCAAGACCAACACCGCCGCAGCCGATCACGGCCACGGTTTCGCCCGGCGTTACTTTGCACGCGTTGAATATCGTGCCGGCCCCTGTCGTCACGGCGCAGCCGATAACGGACGCTTGCGGTAAAGGCATGTCGGGATGGATTGCGACGCACGCATGTTCGTGCACCAGCATCATTTCGGCATAAGCCGACAGGTTCAGCATCTGGTTGACAATGCTGCCATCTGGCCGCGTCAGACGCGGAGCCTCACCTGCTTTACGCCGTGTGTCGCCGCCAAGGCACAAGGACATGCGTCCAGTGACGCAATATTCGCAATGGCCACAAAACGCCGAAAGACAAGTGACAACGGCGTCACCCACCTTCACGGTGCGCACTTCGCTGCCCACAGCCTCAACAATGCCCGCCGCCTCATGCCCTGGGATAGCGGGCAGTGGATGCGGATAGGTACCTTCGATGAAGTGCAGGTCGCTATGGCATAGCCCGCAGGCCGCGGTGCGGATCAGCACCTCATGCGGCCCGGGATTGGCAATGTTGATCTGCTCAATCTGAAGCGGTTTGCCCGCTTCGATTAGAACGGCAGCCTTCACCGTGTTGCCCCCATATCGCCGCTGGACAGGCCGTCTTTGCTGCGGCTTCCATGCTTGCCAAGCTCCATACGGGCAATCGCGCGAGCGTGCACTTCGTCGGGACCATCGGCCAGACGCAAGGTGCGCTGATGCGCCCAAGCAGATGCGAGACCGAAATCGTCGGACACACCGCCGCCGCCATGCGCTTGGATGGCATTGTCGATGATGCTCAACGCCATATTTGGGGCCTGCACCTTGATCATCGCGATTTCTGCCGCCGCCGCCTTGTTGCCGACCTTGTCCATCATGTCCGCAGCCTTCAGGCACAGCAGACGCGTCATTTCAATGTCGATACGGGCACGCGCAATGCGCTCTTCCCATACGCTATGTTCGGCAACGGTCTTGCCAAAGGCAACGCGCGATTGCAGGCGCTTGCACATTTTCTCCAGCGCCTCTTCCGCCGTACCAATGGTGCGCATGCAATGGTGGATGCGGCCTGGTCCAAGGCGGCCTTGCGCGATCTCAAACCCGCGACCTTCGCCCAGCAACATGTTCGATGCCGGAATGCGGACATCCTTCAATTCGATTTCCATATGACCATGCGGCGCGTCGTCATATCCGAATACGGGAAGGTGACGCAGAATGTTAACGCCGGGGGCATCAAGTTCCATCAACACCATCGATTGTTGCGCATGGCGTTTGGCTTCGAAATCGGTCTTGCCCATGACAATCGCGATTTTGCAGCGCGGATCGCCTGCGCCTGATGACCACCATTTCACGCCGTTGAGGACATATTCGTCGCCTTCGCGGCGGATCGAAGTTTCGATATTGGTGGCATCCGACGACGCAACGGCTGGCTCCGTCATCAAGAATGCCGAACGGATTTCGCCGTTCATCAACGGGATCATCCACTTTTCTTTTTGCTCTGCGGTACCGTAACGCAGGAACACTTCCATATTGCCGGTGTCGGGTGCGGAACAGTTATAGACTTCAGATGCAAAGCCGATGCGGCCCATTTCTTCGGCGCACAATGCATATTCCATGTTGGTGAGGCCGGGGCCATCAAAATGGACGCTGTCGTCGACATGCACGCGGCCCGACGTTGGCGGCATGAACAAGTTCCAAAGGCCAGCGGCCTTCGCGCGCGCCTTTTCCTCTTCAACGACTTGAAGCACTTTCCAACGGTCGCCCACTGCCTGTTCGGCATAATAATCGGCGATGCGCGGACGCAAGAAGCGTTCATTATGGTCGCGGATACGGTCCCGCCAGTATGTTTGCTTGTCGTTGAGATCGAAATCCATGACTCATTCCTCTTTCAAATTTAATTGACTGGTTAACTGGCAGACTCTGCCGCCGTGTTCAAGGCGCGCAAGCGTTCATTGTGACTTTCGCGCGAAATCGGGAAATGGCGCAGGATCAGAATGCCGATAATTCCAAAGCCCACCACTGCGCCCATATAATATAACGCCAACCCGTCGAGGACAGCGACATCAACTTCGCCCGGCTTCGCATCTTGCGGGAAATTGGCAAAGCTCAGGATCATTCCGGCGGCAAAGGTGCCGATGCCAACCGCGCATTTTTGCATGAAGAAATAGCCTGCGAAAAACAGCCCTTCGGAACGCCTGCCCGTTTCCTGCTGCGATGCCTCAACCACATCGGCCATCATTGAGGATGTCAGCATCATCATACTTACCGCCGCGCTATTGGCGATGGTCATTAACGCAAACATGAACAGGATCGAAGGGTCCGACGGCGCACCGGGCACAAGGTCAAGCAGCCAGCTACCGTATAATACGCCCGTGAAGGTCAGTGAGATAATCGCGAACAGGATCGCCGCATTTTTCTTGCCCAGTCGCGCGGAGACAAATGGGACGATGATGAAGGCAATGATGACCGTCGAGAATAGGGTCAGCGCATAATAAAGCATTTCCATCTGTTGCAGCTGCCACAGAAAGGAGAGCTGATAATTGGTGAGCGCAAAGGTCATCCCTTGATTGATGAGCCCGAACAGCGCGGCGGACACGAGCCATAGAAAGGCGCGGTTCGATAAGGTCGCTTTCACCTCGGCAAAAGCATGGCCAAGGCCGGCACCGCGTGGCGCTGGGGGGGATTGCTTGGCCACATGCCGATGCTGGCCAAGCGCGGAAATCAACACCGCGCCGCTCATCATTAGCGCGCCCCAGACCGAATAAGCATCATATCCCGCAGGGTCGCTCACGCCCTTTTCGCCGGTGAAGAAAATGCCATAAGCGAAAATGAGCATGAGCAAGCCGCCCGCCCAGCCAAATAGGAACCGATAACGTATCAACCGTGTGCGTTCGTCATAATCGCCGGTAAGTTCAGGCACGAGGGCGATGGACGGCACCTCGCACATTGCCACGAATGTGCGCGCCAAGACGGCGGTGCAGAACAGCCAGATTATCGTGCCCGTCTGCCCCATTGCGGGGGGATGCCACAGCAACAGCCAGATGATGCCAAGCGGAATGGCCGCCGCATATAACCAAGGCAGGCGCCTGCCCCATTTGCTTTGCGTACGGTCGGACAATTCGCCAATAATCGGGTCGGCAAAGGCATCGAATATCAGCGCGGCCATGATGACGGTGCCAACAAGACCGGCATTGATTCCCAACACCTGATTATAGAAGATCAGCAAGAATACTGAAAAGCCATTGTCCTTGACGCCATAAGCAACTGAGCCGAGGCCGTGCATGACTTTTAACGATCGGGGAAGCGCGACGACTGATGTCATGTCGGATTAAATCACAAACCGCGAAAAGGTATGTTTTCCGGCGAATCGCACGATGTTTCTCTCCTATATCCCGCGCTTATGCTAGGGCCGCGACCTCGTCTGTCAATCGAGATGCAAATGACGTTACGGCATGCATCGTTCACCGATAAAGGCTTGCGTTTCGGTGCGTGACCGCCCAAAAATTCATCACGCAATTAAACAGGAGAGCCTCATGTCCGACCTTGAAACATTCCGTGCCGAGGCGCGCGCCTGGCTGGAGGAAAACTGCCCCGCCGAAATGCGCACACCGGCCAAAGGTGACGAAGACGTCTGCTGGGGTGGACGCAATTTCCTGTTCCAATCCGAAGCCCAAAAATTGTGGCTCGAAGCTTGCGTCGCCAAGGGCTACACCGTGCCTGATTGGCCCAAGGCTTATGGCGGCGCTGGTCTTTCCGCGCAGGAAACAAAAATACTGCGTCACGAAATGGCAAAGCTTGGCTGTCGCTCGCCGCTCAACAGCTTCGGTATCTGGATGCTTGGGCCAGCCTTGCTGAAATTCGGCACCGAAGAACAAAAAATACATTATATGGGCCAAATCGCCCGCGGCGAAATCCGTTGGTGTCAGGGCTATTCGGAGCCAGGTTCAGGCAGCGATCTTGTGTCGATGCAGACCTTTGGCGAGGATAAGGGCGACCATTGGGTCGTCAATGGCCAGAAAATCTGGACGTCATATGCGGACAAGGCGGACTGGATTTTCTGCCTTGTGCGCACCGACAAGACCAACAAATATCACGGCATCAGCTTCCTGTTGTTCGACATGGAAACGCCCGGTGTTTCGACCAAGCCCATCAAGCTGATTTCGGGCAATTCGCCTTTCTGTGAGACATTTTTCGACAATGTTGTTGTGCCGAAGCATCAAATTGTTGGCGAAATCAATCGCGGCTGGGATGTGGCGAAATATCTACTTGGCCATGAACGCGAGATGATCTCGGGCATGGGCGGCGATGGCGGCGTGACCTCGATCGGCGCGGCGATGAAGGCGACCTTGGCCGAAGAGCCTGTGCTGCGCGCGCAAATGGCCTTGTTCGATGTCGATAACCTGACCTTCCGTGCGCATGGCGAACGTTTCATGGACGAATGGAAAACGGGCAAGGCGCACCCCGCTTATTCCAACCTGATGAAATATGTCGGCACCGAATTGAACAAAAAACGCAATGAGTTGGTGATGTCGATTGGCGGCAGCCAAGCGCTTGAGTGGGAAAGCGAGCGCGCCAATGGCGGGTCGAAGGCGCGTAATTGGTTGCGGACCAAGGCGAACTCGATTGAGGGCGGCACCAGTGAAGTGATGCTGAACGTCGTGTCGAAGCGCATCCTTGAGATGCCGGGCGGTTAAACACGACCGTTACCCCCGCGCAGGCGGGGGCCAACTCGTGCCGGTTAAATTTAAGGCGCGGGGGTTGGCTTCCCGCCTGCGCGGGAATGACGGGATAAATCGTCGGCATGACGAGATAGATTTGGAGAGGCTTTAACATGGCAATGACCTTAAACGACGACCAGAATATGCTGCGCGACAGCGCGCGGGATTTCATGGCTAGCGAAGCGCCCGTTACCCATTTCCGCAAGTTCCGCGACATGGGGTGCAAGGACGGTTTTAGCCATGGCCTGTGGAAGCAATTTGCCGAAATGGGCTTTACGGGCATCCTCATCCCCGAGGCTGATGGCGGCATGGGCATGGGGCAGATTGAGGCTGGCATTGTCCTTGAAGAAATTGGCCGCAACCTGTCACCCTCGCCTTTCCTGACCACGTCAGTTGCGGCGGTTGCGGCGTTGAAGTTGGCGGACAAGGCGATGCGCGACCGCTGGTTCCCCGGCATATTGGCTGGCGAAACCGTGATCGGCATCGCGATTGAAGAAGGCGTCAAGCACCGTCCGGAGAAAATCGCCTGCGTTGCGGAACGCAGCGGCAATGGCTTTAAGCTGACGGGGCAAAAGCAATTTGTCGTGCAAGGCGCGTCATCGGACATGCTGATCGTCGCGGCGCGCACCGCTGGCGCGGCAGGTGAAACCGATGGTTTGACCTTGTTCGCGGTGGACAAGGATGCCGCCGGCCTGTCGATGGAGGCAGCAAGGCTTGTTGATTCCGCTGTTGCTGCGCATGTAAAACTTGACGGTGTTCAGGTGGATGCCGACGCCGTCATCGGCGAAGTCGATGGCGGCTGGGCCGTGCTCTCCAAAATGCTCGACGCTGGACGCGTGGGTGCTGCTGCTGAAATGGTGGGCGTTGGCACGGGCGCGATGGACATGACCTTTGAATATCTAAAGACGCGCAAGCAATTCGACCGCGTCATTGGCGAATTTCAGGCGCTTCAACACCGCGCGGCGCATTTATATGGCGAAATGGAAGGCGCGCGTTCGATCGTGCTGAAGGCGCAATCTTTAATGGACGAAGGCCATGCCAAGGCCGAACTGTATGTCGCCGCAGCCAAAGCGAAGGCCGGGCTGGCCTGCAATCTTTCGGTGCGAGAAGGCGTGCAAATGCATGGCGGTATCGGCATGACTGACGAATATGACATCGGCCTATATATGAAGCGCGACCGCAGCTTGAACGAATTTTTCGGCGACGCTTATTATCACGCAGATCGCGTGGCGACGATGAGCGGTTATTGAGCATTCTCCCCTCCCGCATGCGGGAGGGGCCGGGGGAGGGTTGTCGCCTGCTTCTTAGCCCGCTCGCCTGTGGCGAGCCCCACCCCTAACCCCTCCCGTCTGCGGGAGGGCAACTGTCAGGAGAGACCCATGGACATCAACACATTATTCAACCTCAAGGGCCGCGTGGCCTTAGTCACTGGCGGATCGCGCGGCATCGGCAAGATGATCGTCGAAGGCTATCTCAAGGCTGGCGCAGCACGCGTGTATGTCAGCGCGCGTAAGGTCGACCAGATTGAGGAAACCGTCGCCGAATTCGGCAATCAGGTCATCGGCCTGCCTTGTGACCTTTCGACCGTGGACGGTTGTCTCTCACTCGCCGAGCAAATCGCGGCGCGCGAGGAGAAGTTGGACATTTTGGTCAATAATGCTGGGGCCGCATGGGGCGCGGAATTTGGTCAGTTTCCGGAAAGCGGATGGGACCGTGTGATGGATCTGAACGTCAAATCCTTATTCTTTTTGACGCAAGCCTTGCACCCGCAGTTGAAAGCAGCCGCAACCTTTGACCGCCCCGGCAAGGTCATCAACATTGCGTCTATCGATGGCTTGCGTATCAACCCGTGGCAGACCTACAGCTATCAGGCATCGAAAGCTGCCGTGATCCATTTGACTCGCCGCTTGGCGGCTGAACTGGTCAAAGACAATATCTTGGTTTCGGGCATTGCGCCGGGTGCATTCCAGTCGGACATGAACAAGGCTGCGCGCGACCATGCAGAAGCGGTGGGTAAGAATATCCCGTTCCCACGAATCGGAACGCCGGAGGATATGGCTGGCCTGGCGATCTTCCTGGCGGCGCGCGCTGGCGATTATATCGTGGGTGAGACCATTGCGTGCGATGGCGGTATCGTAAATGCGTCGCTTCCGGGCAATGGCATCGCGCCTTAACGGCTCAATTTGGCATAATTTGGGAACGAAATTTACGCGATTTCGACAGAAATAGGGCTAGTTGCAAAACACGCAACTAGTCCTATTGTTTTCGCAATTGCAGCATTTTCATCCAGTCGGTACCTGCTTGGCAACGGCAAGCCTTTGTCGAAACGCATATTGACCGGTCGGCACCCTCCTCCTCTCCCCCTCGCCCCCGGACAATTTTTACGGCCTCCATGCACTGCATGGGGGCCGTATCGTTTTGGGCTCCAAACTTGTCCTCCATTTTGTCCACCACGAAGTACACGTTCTGTGGATAACTCAGAAAATTAAGCTTTGAGCGACTCGAAAGTCATGAGAACTTCAACTCATCAGGCAGAAACGCTTCAAAGTAAAACCAGACCGGAAACGGGAAAGTAGAGCGGAGGAGACAGAAAGCAGGATCGCCAAATTGGAGGGCAGCCCGTCGCAAGACAGGAGATGTAGCCAAGATGGTGGGTACGAAGAAAACGAATATCGAGTGCGGGGTCACGCAAGTGGCACAACGCCAGATAGGATACCCAATGTACTGAGGCGAACCACAAAGGTCTTTGACCTGGATTGGGGAACCGGACGTCAGACTGAGGAAAAAATGGCCCTTGTGGTCATAGACTTCGAAAGTCAGACGCAGTGGGCGCTGGTAGCGATGCCAGCGCCCATTTTATTAGGTGCTGGCCCCTTTCCGGCCTCTCGGCTGCGCGCGTGGCGCATGGGATTGGGCAATTCGCGCGTAATCAAAATCAAACAGGCTGGATAAACGCAAGCGGTCTCGCTAAAGCCCTCTCATGTCCGAAATCACGCCCCAAATTGTCGCCGACCATGGTCTAAACGAAGAAGAATATGCGCGCATCTTGCACGCCATGGGGCGCGAACCCAACATGGTCGAGCTTGGTATATTTTCGGTGATGTGGTCGGAGCATTGCTCGTACAAATCCTCACGTATCCATCTGAAGAAATTGCCGACTGAGGCCCCTTGGGTCATTTGCGGTCCCGGCGAAAATGCGGGCGTTATCGACATCGGCGAAGGTCCAAATGGCACCAAGCTTGCCGCAATCTTCAAGATGGAATCGCATAATCACCCATCTTATATCGAACCCTATCAAGGCGCGGCAACGGGCGTGGGCGGCATATTGCGCGATGTGTTCACCATGGGCGCGCGGCCCGTGGCCAATATGAATGCGCTGCGTTTCGGGCGGCCTGACCATCCCAAGATGAAGCATCTGGTGCAGGGCGTTGTTGCGGGCATTGGCGGCTATGGCAATTGCGTTGGCGTGCCAACCGTGGGCGGCGAAACCAATTTCCATCCGGCTTATGATGGCAATATCCTTGTGAACGCGATGACCGTTGGCGTCGCGGACCAAGACAAGATTTTTTATTCCGCCGCAACGGGCCTTGGTAATCCCATCGTCTATGTCGGTTCAAAGACGGGCCGCGATGGCATTCATGGCGCGACCATGGCGTCTGCCGATTTCGGCGCCGATATCGAAGAGAAGCGCCCCACGGTTCAAGTGGGCGACCCGTTCACGGAAAAGCTGCTGATTGAGGCATGCCTTGAACTGATGGCGTCGGATGCAATTGTTGCGATTCAGGATATGGGCGCAGCGGGTTTAACCAGCTCCAGCGTCGAAATGGCGACCAATGGCAAGGCGGGCATTATCTTGGACATGGACAAGGTGCCGTGCCGCGAGCAGGGCATGACGCCCTATGAAATGATGCTGTCGGAAAGCCAGGAGCGTATGCTCATGGTGCTGAAGCCTGGCCGTGAAGAATTTGCCAAGGCGATTTTTGACAAATGGGAACTGGATTTCGCGGTCATTGGCGAAGTCACGGACACCGGCCATATGGTGCTGACATGGAAGGGCGAAATTGTCTGCGACATCCCGCTTGGCCCGCTCGCCGAAGACGCGCCTTTGTACGATCGTCCCGCTGCGTCGAAGGAAGACTATAAGGCTTGGGCCAAGGTTCAGCCCTTGGGCGATGTTCCTGCGAGCCATGACATCGGCGCGGATTTGTTGAAGCTGATGGCCAGCCCTGACCTCGCAAGCCGCGCATGGATATGGCAACAATATGATAGCCAAGTCGGCGGCGACACGGCGCAGCTTTCGGGGGGGGATGCCGCGGTCGTCCGCATTCACGGCACCAACCGCGCTCTCGCAATGAGCACGGATTGCACGCCGCGTTATTGCTATGCCGACCCATATGAAGGCGGCAAGCAGGCTGTGGCCGAAACCTACCGCAATATAAGCGCCGTTGGCGCAACGCCGCTGGCGATTACCAACTGCCTGAACTTTGCCAACCCGCAGCGCCCCGAAATCATGGCGCAGATTGTTGGGTGCCTCGAAGGCATGGGCGATGCTTGCCGCGCGCTCGATTACCCGATCGTGTCAGGCAATGTGTCCTTATATAATGAGAGCAAGGCCACAGGCGGCGGCAGCGCGATCTTGCCGACGCCCGCCATTGGCGGTGTTGGCGTGCTTGAAGATGTCAGCAAGATGGCAACGATTGCTTTCAAGAACGAAGGCGACGGCATTTTTGTGATCGGCGATAGCAACGGGCATCTTGGCCAGTCCTTATGGCTACGCGAATTGCATGGCCGCGAAGACGGCGCGCCGCCGCCTGTCGATCTGGCGCAGGAACGCGCGCATGCCGAATTTGTGCGCCAACTCATTCACGACGGCAAGGTGAACGCCGTGCATGATGTTGCCGATGGCGGTTTGCTCGTCGCTTTGACGGAAATGGCGTTGGCCAGTAATAAGGGATGTGCGCTTGAAGAAATCGGCGACGCCTTCACGGCCTTTGGCGAGGATCAGGCGCGCTATGTTGTGACCAGCGCCGCTGCTGACCAAATTCAGGCTGCGGGCATTCCGATGACGCGGATAGGCACTGTTGGCGGGACATCGGTCGCAGGGCCGGGGTTTGACGTGCCCATCGCAACATTGCGTTATGCCCATGACAGCTTCTTCAAGGATTGGATGGAAAGCTAAAGCTTAACGCCGATCGGCGGCGTGCATTCGTCCGATTTCCATTTTGCCTCTCCGCGTCCTCTGCGCCTCTGCGTGCAAAATGGATTCACGCAGAGGCGCAGAGGACGCAGAGTTAAAACACAAGGATAATGTCGGTACGACCCACCCCATATTTGTCACCCAAAACAAGTTCAGGGTGACGTGGGGGGATAAGCGTGACGAAGCGTATACTTCACCCGTCCCCGCTCTTGTGGAACATAGTCGATATGTGTGTCAGTCGTCCCGGCCCTTGACCGCGGTCGAGGCACATGGAATGCGCGTCTCAGGTTTAAACAGCCTGTGCCAGCAAGTTATACGGATCAATGCCGCTGGAACGCATCGCGGCATGGGCTGCTTTGTAGGTCACTGGTTCGGCAATCCCCAAGCGCTTACGGGCATCGACCAAAGGCTCGCGCAACAAGGCTGCGATATCTTCCTGCGCGATGTTCTTCGCCGCTTTGCCGATACGATAGCCTTCGTGCACCGCTTTCATAATCGGTGCCGATTTCGCCACGCGATATTTCAGTTCCAGTCCGCCTGCATAAGCAATGAAGCCGACGCCCAGATTGTGATTTTGCGCATAGGTAAAGCCAAGCACGCATTGTTCGCCCAGCGCATCGCGGCCATAGCCTGTGAGAATATGCAGCATGTCATGGGTGTCGCGCAAGCGGTCGCCATAGCGTTCAACCACATCGCCGAACATGGGATAGGATGTTTGGAATTGGGCATATTCCGCCTCAAGACCCGCAGCGCTAAGGCCTTCGCGCTCCATGAAATCGACATAAAAGCGGCCAACCGTACCTTCTGGAAGCTTCTTGATGCTGTCATGATCATCGAGCATGTCAATCAGGCGCTCATTGCTTTCAAGCAACGCTCTGCCCTTGGGTGTTTCCCAAAATTTCCGCGCCATCTTACCAAACTTGCTACCACTTAAGGCTGCAATGATGTGAAAGACCTGCTCTGTGTCTTCTTTGTTGGCAATTAGCTTACGAAAATGACGCCACGCCTTTAACGGCTGCATTTTTGCGGTGGGGCGGTCAGGGTGCGAAAAATACAGTTCAGTCATGACGAATCCAAGTATGTTGTTAAGCTATAGTTAAAAACTACCTACATGAGTGTCAATAAGAAATATTGAACGCACTGGACGCGCAGGTAAGAGCGCTGTATTCATGTGATTATTTAGAGGGCAAAGCATGCAGAACACTGAACAGAGGCACATCAGCTTGGACGCGATGCGCGGCTTTGCTGTGATGGGCATCTTGGCGATGAACATCATCGGCTTTGCGATGCCCGAATGGGCTTATGTTACGCCTGCAGCTTATGGCACCGACACCTTGGCCGACCAAATTGCATGGGCATTTTCTTTCATCTTCATTGACGGCAAAATGCGCGGGCTATTCTCGCTTTTGTTCGGCGCGAGCATGATGCTCATCATCGACCGCGCCGAGACCAAGGGGGAAAGCGCCGCGCAGGTTCATTATCGCCGCATGGCGTGGCTCGCACTATTTGGCCTCGCGCATTATTTCTTCATCTGGTTCGGGGATATCCTGTTTTTATATGCCATGATCGGCATGATCGCTTTTGGCTTCCGCGATTGGGCGCCAGCGCGGTTAATCAAGGTCGCTTTAATCATTTTTGCGGTTGGGCTGGCGTTCTGGGGCCTACAATTTGGCGGGCTGCAGGTCTTTCAATATGTCGCAACCCAGCCCGACGCCAACGCCGACACGGCCCGCCAGTTTCGCGAGCTGATGGCTAGTGGCGACCTTGCTTTTAACATTGCACCTGAACTCGCGCTGCACAGGGGCAGCTATGCCGCGATTACATTGGATAAGCTCGGCGAGTGGGCCGAGCCACTGATCTTGGTGGTGCAGTCAATCAGCGAAACTTTGCCGCTGATGATGATTGGCATGGCGATGCAAAAAAGCGGTTTCATCACAGGTGCATGGGAACTGGCCGATTACCGGCGCTGGTCCTTGCGGCTGGTGCCGATTGGGTTGCTGCTGACCCTGTCCCTGGCGGTTTGGATGGTCGCGGTTGACTTTGACCGGATCACCGCGCTTGCGGTTCTGTACGTCTGGGGCGGAATTCCGCGTCTAATGCTGACGATTGGCTATGCGGCGCTCTTGATTCTGCTCATCGGTCATTATCGCAACCATCCGATGCTCGCGCGGATCGCTGCGGCTGGACGCGCCGCGTTCAGCAATTATCTGGGCACAAGCGTTATCATGACGACGATTTTTTATGGTTATGGCTTTGGCTTTTACGGCGATGTTGGCCGCGCCGGATTATGGCTGTTTGTGCTGGGCGCGTGGGCAGTGATGCTGCTGTGGTCAAAGCCATGGCTGATGACATTCCAATATGGTCCGTTGGAATGGCTGTGGCGAAGCTTGGCGCGCGGAAAAATGCAAGCCATGCGTCGCTAATGCTATTGCAATCAGTTCTCATTAACGGTAAGGCGATTCCATAGGAGTTGATCCATGGTCGTTTGCATCTGTAATGCTATCAAGGAAAAAGACCTGCGCGCTGCGGTGCGTTGTGCCTCGGAACGTCCGAATGACGTATATGCCCGCCTTGGGCGTAAGCCAAAATGCGGCCAGTGCCTATCGTTCGCGCGAAACATTATCAGCACCGGACCTGCAACCGCTTAGCAATAGCGGGTTAAAAAAATCAGCTTTTCCGCCATTTTTTCGCCTTCACGATCATGCATTAACGCGCTAGCATATGCGCAACTAACCTAAAGGACATGGCGATGAAAGGTGATGCAAAAGTCATCGAATTTTTGAACGAGGCACTCAAAAATGAACTGACTGCGGTCAATCAATATTGGCTGCATTATCGCATGCTCGACAATTGGGGCGTCTCGCGTCTTGCACATTTTGAACGGCATGAATCGATTGACGAAATGAAGCATGCCGACAAATTGTCGGAGCGTATCCTGTTTCTGGATGGCCTACCCAATTTCCAATTGCTCGGTCGCCTGCGCATTGGCGAGACTGTTGAGGAAATCCTGAAAGCCGATCTTGAGCTCGAATATGAAGCGCTGCCTTTGCTGAAGGATGCAATTGCGCATAGCGAAAGCGTCCGCGACTATGTCAGCCGCGACCTGTTCGCATCCATATTGGAAAGCGAAGAAGAGCATGTCGATATGCTGGAAAAACAGTTCGACTTGATTGCGCGCATGGGCATAGAAAATTACATCCAGCTACAGTCAAAACCCATTGAGGACTGATATTGCGCTGGGTAATCCTTAGCCGCAATCCTTAACCATTGTCGGCGAACGGGTTCTTTGACGACCGGAAGTTAATCCGCACAGGCACAGCACCAAAATCCAGATCGCGGCGGATACCGTTGAGCAAATAGCGCGCATAGCTGGCGGGCAACTCGTCTGTTCGGTTGCCAAAGATGACAAAGGTCGGCGGACGGTTCCGCGCTTGGGTC
The DNA here is from genome assembly GCF_945890115.1 of Sphingorhabdus sp. EL138. GTDB lineage: Bacteria > Pseudomonadota > Alphaproteobacteria > Sphingomonadales > Sphingomonadaceae > Sphingorhabdus_B. The sequence goes on along the minus strand of NZ_CAMDCK010000020.1, from coordinate 26,526 downwards.
ATGTACCGCAGCTTTATTCGCTTGCCCCCAGGGGCAGGTGGCGGGTTTGCCGAAATCGCGGCTTCAAACCAGCGGTTGAGAATGCCCGTTGGCACGCGCTTGTTCCACGCTTCGCGCGCATCGAACGCGGCGGAAATCATTTGGTCCAGACCCTTGCCAGTCAATGCCGACACTGCGATCATCGGAACGCCCTTTAACTGCGACAGGCCTTCATCGAGCGCAGCGCGAATGCCCTTGAACAGACCGCTGCCATCAACCGCCACATCCCATTTGTTGATCGCGATGATGAGCGCGCGGCCCTCTTGGATCACATGGTCGGCAATTTTCAGGTCCTGCACTTCCAACCCCTTGGTCGCATCCAGCAGCAGCACGACAACCTCGGCAAAATCGATCGCATGGCGCGCATCGGCCACGGACAGCTTTTCCAGCTTATCCTGCACCTTGGCGCGCTTGCGCATGCCAGCGGTGTCAATCAAGCGCACGCGGCGCTCGGTCAGCAATGGCGGAATATTGCCTTCTTCATCAGGCTCGCCTTCTTTGGGATTTGGGTCTGTCCAGATCCAGTCCACCGAAATACTGTCGCGGGTAATTCCGGCTTCAGGACCGGTAATCAGGCGGTTCTCGCCTAATAATTTGTTGATCAACGTTGATTTACCAGCATTGGGCCGCCCGACAATCGCCAGCTTCAATATCGCGTCGGGCGCCTCGGGGTCAGGCACTTCAAATGCGCCGCCGTCAATATGTGGCAGCAAAGATTGAAACAGGTCGGCCATGCCTTCGCCATGCTCGCCGCTAATGGCGATGGGGTCGCCAAAGCCAAGCGCGTAGCTTTCCAGGATGCCATTATCGCCTTGCTTGCCTTCAGCCTTATTAACCGCGAGCACGACCGGCGTTGCACTGCTGCGCAGCCAGCGGGCGATTTCTTCGTCAAGCGGGGTCACGCCCACGCGGCCATCGATCAGGAACAGGGCAACTTGTGCGCCAGCAATCGCGGCTTCAGTTTGCATCCGCATTCTGCCGGGCAGGGTGTCGGGATCTTCATCCTCATAACCCGCCGTGTCGACAATGGTGAATTCCAAGTCGAACAAGCGGCCTTCGCCTTCACGCCGGTCACGGGTGACGCCCGGCGTGTCGTCGACAAGCGCGAGCTTCTTGCCAACCAGCCGGTTGAACAAAGTGGACTTGCCGACATTGGGCCGACCGATAATGGCTACCGTCGGCAACATGCCGCTACTTCTCCTTGTTTGGCCTAGCCGCGGAACGCCGAAATGCGGCCGGAATCATCCAGAATGTATAAGATGTTGTTTGCGACAATCGGCGCAAGCGACACATCGGATTTCACGTCGGCAATTTCAGTGGCTGTGCCATCTTCTGGCGCAACCGCCCAGATGGAACCGCGCGAATTGGCAATTATCAAGCGACCACCCGCGAGTATCGGGCCATACCAGCTAATCGGGCCCTTTTTCTTTTTTGCATTGTCGTACCGCTGCAGGGTCGAAATCCAACGGATTTTTCCGCTGGAACGGGCAACGCTCAATAAACGAGCTTCGTCGGTCATGACAAACACCCATTCACCCGCCGTCACGGGTGTCGAAATGCCCGCAATATTGATTTCCCAAATGCGCTGGCCAGTCACCAGTTCATAGGAGGCCATACGCCCGCCCTTACCCAAGGCAAAGACGCGGCCACGGTCGATGACAGGGTCGGCATCAATATCGGTCAACGTCGAAACCGATGTCGACATTGCGGTGCGCGACAAGGTATCGTTCCACAGGCTGCGGCCATTTTCATACCGATAGGCGGCAAGCTCACCACTGGAATAACCAGCGATAACGGTGCCCTGCGCCGCTGCAGGCGCGCCAACGCCAAATATGCCCGATGCCGCAACTGGCCCGGCCTCTTTCCATTGTGGCTCACCATCGCTTTGGCGCAGCGCGTAAATCTGGTTGTCCTGCGTCATCACATATAGGTTGCCGTTGGACAATGTCGGGGCACCGCGCAAGGGGCCCGCTGGACGCTTTTTCCACACAAGCGTGCCAGTGTCCGCCGCCAGCGCGACAACATCGCCGACACCATTGGTCGCAAAAACATTGCTGCTGGTTGCGCTGACGCCGCCGCCATAACGGGATGGCTTGCCGTCGCTGTCAACCTCAAGCGCGTTCGACCAAATTTGTGCGCCCGTGTTCGCATCAAATGCCGTAACGCGCGCGGTGGTGTCCACCACATAGACGCGGCCATCGCTCATCACTGGGCTCGCGGCCAAGCGTGCACGCGGGTTGGCACCGGTCACATCTGCGGTCCAAATGCGTGTCAGATTTTGACCAAGCGCCGCATGACCGGGCGATTTCGATGCATTACCGCCGGGCTGTGCCCATGCTTCGTTGACCATCGCTGGCGGCAGGGTGACGGCGACGTCGGCCAAGGACGCATCGACCTCAGTGTCACGCTCTGTGCCCAAAATGCTGACGCGCGCGCCGACGGTCGGCGTGTTATTCTTCTTACCGGAATCGCCGCGTACCCCGTCAAGGACGGCGCAGCCACCAAGCGACGTTGTCACGGCGAGCGCCAGAAGCAATTTGGATATGGTCTTCAAAGTCACTCTCCTTTGGCGGCGGTATCGCCAGCCTTCGATGCCGCATTGCGGGTTACGTCAAGCTGAACGGTATCAATACCAAGCGCGCCTGCCATTTGCTGCGCACGGCTGCGCAAAGTCTGCGGCGCGTCTTCTTGTTTCGCAATCTGCGCAAAAATGGGGCCAGCCAAATTGTCCTTACCCATTTTCATATAGGCTAAGGCGGTTAATTCGCCCGCGCTGCCGAAATAAGGGTGGCCAGCGGTCGCCAATGGTTTCAATCGGTCAATCACTTGCTGCGGCGGGATGGCGTCAAACTCGGCGCTCACTTGGCGGATCAGGGCCAGATCGCGGAATGTCTGTGGCAGGCTGTCGTCGCCTGCAACCTTTGCATAGATAGCAATCGCCTTCTTGGTCTCACCATCTTCGCCGAGCAGATTTGCCTCCACCAATTGCGCCATGGCGCGATATCCGGGTTGATCAGCCTTGGCGAGCGTTGCCAATTTGGCGCGGGCCTCTTTTTCTTGCCCAGCGCGCAACTTGTCCATTGCGTCTACAAATTCTTCGCTTTGCAGGTCTGCGGCGGCCTGCATCTGGTTGTTATAGATGATCCAGCCCGCAAAGGCCAAAAGTCCGGCCACCACAGTCGCCAAAAGCCAGCGGCCATAACGTGTCCAAAAACTGCTGAGATCACTCGCGCGGACGGCATCATCGACCTCACGCAAAAATGCCTCGTCGCTACCGCTCCGGTCTTTATCCGCGGGCTTTTCAGTCGGTGTCAAAGCCAAAAGGGCCTCCGAATTTGTTTAGTCAAAATTGGTCAGTGCCGTCCTTAGCCCGACTTGGCCCGATAGGCCAGCCTGCTTTATACAGGCTGATACAGCTGGTCGGGTCCGGGGAAGCTGCGGTCACGGACGCCAGCGGCATATTCGCGCACGGCATCTTCGACGCTGACGCCCATATTGCCGAATTTCTTAACGAATTTCGGTACGCGGTCGAACAGGCCCAACATGTCTTCGGCGACCAAAACTTGGCCGTCGCATTGCGCCGACGCGCCAATGCCGATCGTTGGGCAGGCGATTGTCTGCGTGATTTCGATGGCGATATGTTCAAGCACGCCTTCAATCACCATGGCAAATGCCCCGGCGTCGGACATCGCAATCGCATCATCGACGATCGACTTGGCTTCTTCCGGGCTTTTGCCGCGCACGCCATAGCCGCCAAGGATGTTCACCGCCTGCGGGGTCAATCCCACATGCGCCATCACCGGAATGCCGCGTGAGGTCAGGAATTCCACCGTGGGCGCGAGCACCTTTCCGCCTTCCAGCTTCACCGCCGCCGCGCCGGTTTCTTTCAACAACCGGGATGCGTTGACAAATGCTTGTTCAGGCGAGGCTTCGTACGATCCAAAGGGCATGTCGACGATCACTGCGGCGTGATAGCTGCCGCGCACCACCGCCGCGCCATGCGCCGCCATCATTTCCATCGTCACCGCCACGGTATGCGGCAGGCCGTAAATCACTTGTCCCAGCGAATCACCGACCAGCAGCATATCGCAATGCGGGTCCATCAACTGCGCCATGCGTACCGTGTACGCGGTGAGCATGACAAGCGGCTCTTGGCCCTTCTGCTGACGGATGCGCGGCACGGTTAGCCGCTTCATCGGCGACGGCGTCGGGTTCGCGCGGCTGGTGGATGTATCGAAAGTGAGCGTTTTAGGATGTGTAGACATAAGGCAAGGGCTTAGCCGCTAAACGCCGCGGGCAAAAGCAAATTGAATCCCCGCCTTATTGGCGCGCCGCAACCGCCTCTGTCACATTGTCGCTGAAAATGCCGTCAATGCCCGTGGCCAAGAAGGCTTTTATCTCTGTTTCCAAGTCACCATGCCCGCGCGGATCAATGCCGGATTTTTGCGCGAGCGGCAGGAAGTAATTCTCCCGCCGGAAAGTCCACGGGTGAACCGCAAGACCCAGCCTATGCGCGTCGGCAACAAGGCTGGTGGGCGTGCCGAGATTGCCCAGCAAAGTGCGCGGAATGACGAGCGCCTTATTGGGGCCAATACCATCGGCATAGGTCGCCACGGTTTTCAGGCCCTCTGCCGTCGCCATCGCGGCATAAGTCAAATCGCTGCGGTCGGGCGGGCTACCTATTTCCGCCATCAACTGGATCAGGCGCAATTTCGTCTTGGGCCGCAAGGCCTTCAGGTTTTCGACCTCGAACGATTGAATGAACACCGGCGCGCTTTTTGCGACATGACCATATTTGGTGAGCGCCGCCAGCAACGGCCCCGCATGCGGCAGGCCAATCGCGGTGAAATAGCTGGGATGCTTGGTTTCGGGATAGACGCCAATCGTCCGCCCCGTTGCCGTGCTTTGTGCCTTGGCCAGCGCCAAGACTTCGTCAAAGGTCGGGATTTCAAACTGCCCGTCATAGGCCATATTGGCGCCACGTAATTGTGGCAGGCGTTCCTTTGCGCGCAGGGTTTTAAGCTCGGCGAGCGTGAAATCCTCGGTAAACCAGCCCGTCATTTTCTGGCCATCAATGGTCTTGCTGGTTTTGCGGTCGGCAAATTCGCGCTTCTCGGCAACATTGGTGGTTTCCGAAATCTCATTCTCATGCCGCGCGACCAAAATGCCATCCTTGGTCAGCACAAGGTCCGGCTCAATATAATCCGCGCCTTGTTCAATCGCGAGGGTGTAGCTTGCCAGCGTATGCTCGGGCCGCTCGCCACTCGCGCCGCGATGGGCGATGACGATCACTTGGCCTTCAAGCGGTTTTTCCATGGCGTGGCTTTCCGGGGTCGAACAAGCGCTCAGCAGCGCGGCGATGAGGATCAGATGATATTTCATGTGTGTGCCATCGCCCAGCACTGTGTCAGCGCGATGACAGCGGCGGACGTTAGCTAACCTCAACGCCTTTCCAAAAGGCTATCCGGTCGATGATCTCGCGCGCTGCGTCCTTGGGCTCAGGATAATACCACGCCGCATCTGCGTTGGTTTTACCATCGACGATCAGCGAATGATAATGCGCTGTACCCTTCCATCCGCACACCGAAGTCTTGTCGCTATCTTGAAGAAAGTCGGCATTGACGCAATCGCGCGGAAAATAATGATTGCCCTCGACCACGACAGTGTCATCCGATTGCGCGATGACCATATTATTCCAACGAGCGGTTACCATGAGCGTTTCCTTATATTACAACAATTCGGCATCATAGACCGCAGGGGTAAAGCCCACCAGCAAAGCCTTGCCGCCTTCAACCACTGGCCGTTTAATCATGGACGGGTTGGCGACCATCAACGCAATCGCCTTGGCCGCGTCTATATCGGCCTTGTCGGCATCGGGCAGCTTCTTAAACGTGGTACCAGCCCTGTTCAGCAACCTTTCCCAACCCACAACCTCGCTCCACCGCTCCAAATCCGCCGCCGTCACGCCCGCCTTTTTATAATCATGGAAATGATAGCCAAGCCCGCGCCCATCAAGATAATTGCGCGCTTTCTTGACCGTGTCGCAATTGGGGATGCCGTAGAGGGTTAAGGTCATATGCTGGGTCCGTTATCTGTCATGAATATCATTTATAATGCGCGCGCCGGTCCCCGAAATCGCGGACACGCTTGCGCCATGCGCGATAGCTTCCGGGCTTTAATTGCGTGCGCATGAGGACTTTGATTTCGTCGGGCGTGACCCCATGCTGCGCCGAAATCTGTGTGAAGCTGATATGGTCGGACAGCGCCATTTCGACGATCTCGCTAATCTGCGCAGGCGATAGCGTTGTGGTCATGTCACACCGCCGACATGATATCGGTATGCGCAAAATCATGCCCTTTGAACAGCAAAGGTATGTCGCGTGATTTGGCCAGCGCATAGGCGAAGAGATCGCCAAAATTGAGCTGCGCCGCATGACCGCTGCCTTTGCCGTAACGCACATTGGCGGCGTGCGCATGGTCTGCCTCGGGCAGCCCCGGCGGCGCGATTTCATTGCCATAGGCCAGCACCAACGCATTGACTTGGTCAACAAGCAATTCTTGTCCCCGCGCCCAGGCAACCAATCGAGTTTCGACCAATGAAGGCGCGCTCATGACGATAGCAGGGGCATTATCAAGGATATCCAAAAACGAAGCGCGCTCCGCCTCGTTCAGCATGATCGCGATCAATGCCGACGAATCGACTGCGATCATATGGGCAGGCCGTTTTCATCCCATAACAGCGGATCGGCCATATCCCTGTTGATTGGCATGGCGTCTACCCGCGTCAAAATGGCATCAACGCGCTTGCGGCGTTCTGTGCGGTCGACGTCCATGGCCAATTGCAGCGGGACAAGTTTCAGCTTTGGCACGCCGGCATTTTGCACAATCACCTCTTCGCCGCGCAGCGCCGCGGCGCACAGTTCGGAAAAACGCGTTTTGGCTTCGCCAATGTTGACGTGAATGGTCATGATGGCGGGAAGTCTAGCTTGACCAAGCGGGTTGGTCAAGGCTGCTGCCCAAGCCGACGGGGCCTCTTGTCACTCCCACTCGATCGTCCCCGGTGGTTTTGACGTATAATCATACACCACACGGTTAATGCCCTTCACCTCATTGATGATGCGCGTGGACACACGGCTGAGGAAGGCGCTTTCGAACGGGTAGATGTCCGCCGTCATGCCATCGGTGGAGGTCACCGCGCGCAAGGCGCAGACATTGTCATAGGTGCGGCCATCGCCCATCACGCCCACGGTGCGGACGGGCAGGAGGACGGCGAACGCCTGCCAGATTGCGTCGTATAATCCGGCATTGCGGATCTCTTCGAGATAGACCGCGTCTGCCTTGCGCAACACGTCGCAACGTTCCTTGGTCACTTCGCCCGGGATGCGGATTGCAAGGCCGGGGCCGGGGAAGGGGTGGCGACCGACAAATTGATCGTTGAGGCCCAGCTCACGGCCCAGAACGCGGACCTCATCCTTGAACAATTCACGCAACGGCTCAACCAATTGCATATTCATCCGCGCGGGTAGGCCGCCGACATTATGGTGGCTTTTGATCGTGACCGATGGCCCGCCGGTGAAGCTGACGCTTTCGATCACATCGGGGTAGAGCGTGCCTTGCGCAAGGAAATCCGCGCCGCCAACTTTCTTCGCTTCTTCTTCAAAGACGTTGATGAATTCCGCGCCGATGAATTTGCGCTTCTTTTCTGGGTCCGTAACGCCTGCCAACCCAGCCATGAACCGTTCCTCAGCATCGACGACGACCAACGGGATGTTATAATGGTCGCGGAACAGGGTTTCGACCTGTGCGCGTTCATTCATACGCAGCAAGCCATGGTCGACAAACACGCAGGTGAGTTGATCGCCAATGGCTTCGTGAATCAGGATCGCCGCGACCGAGCTGTCCACGCCGCCCGACAGACCGCAAATGACGCGGCCGGACCCGACTTGCGCGCGGATTTCGGCGATTTTCGTCGCGCGGAATTCGGCCATCGTCCAGTCGCCGGCTAGGCCGCAGACCTTATGCACGAAGTTGGAGATCAGCTTTGCGCCATCGGGGGTGTGCACCACTTCGGGGTGAAACTGGATGCCATAATATTGCCGCGCTTCATCGGCGATGAAGGCATAAGGCGCGCCGTCGCTGGTGGCGACAACGTCAAAGCCCGGGGCAAGGCTGGTGACCTTGTCGCCATGGCTCATCCATACCTGATGCTTTTCGCCCGTCTGCCAAAGGCCATCGAACAAGGCGCAAGGCTTCTCCACCTCGATAAAGGCACGGCCAAATTCGCCGCCTTCGCCTTCGCTGACATGGCCGCCCAACTGCATCATCATCGTTTGCTGACCATAACAAATGCCAAGGATGGGTAGGCCGCTGTCAAACACAATTTGCGGCGCGCGCGGGGAATCGGCGTGCGTCGTCGATGCAGGACCACCCGACAAGATGATGCCCTTTGGCTGCATCCGCGCAAACGCCGCCTCGGCATTATTGAACGGAGCGATTTCGGAATAGACCCCCGCCTCACGCACGCGGCGGGCAATAAGCTGGGTGACCTGACTACCGAAATCGATGATAAGGATGGAGTCGGACGGTTGAAGGGATGATTTAGATTCTGGCATGGTCCGCCGATAGAGATACTGGCGCACGCTGTCCAGTTGCCACCTCTGTCTTTGACGCGCTATGCTATGTGCGTGCGCAAGAATGACACCCGCCGTGCGGAGATTATCCAGCGATTGACCGATTATGTCCTAATAGAGGGATTGTCGGCCGCAAGCTTGCGTCCTTTGGCCAAGGCGGCGGGGACGAGCGACCGGATGCTGTTATATTATTTTACCGACAAGCGCGCGATTATCACGGCGGTGCTGGAGCAAATTGCGGCGCGGTTATTGGGGTTGATGTCCGAACGGACCGCGTCCGAACCATTGCCGTTGGATGCCCTGCGGCAGCAATTGGCCGGGGTGCTGTTTGAGGACGCTTTATGGCCGTATATGCGCATCTGGCTTGAAGTCGCGGCGCGTGCGGCGATGGGGGATGTATTTTATCGGGCGGTCGGCGAACAGATTGGCCGTGGTTTTTTGGACTGGGGCAAAATGCAGTTGAAGGCGGACAGCGCGGCGCAGTTGGAAATTGATGCCGCGCGCCTGTTGGTCAGCATGGAAGGCATGCTGTTCCTCAAAAGCATTGGCCTTGATGATGTGAACGCAACGGCGCTTTAACGCCGGTTTGCGGCCCGCGCTTCGCCCAATAAAATGGCGGCGCTGTCGCCTTTATGCCGGACGCTTTCGACAAGCAGATAGGCCGCCAGAAACGGCGCGCCAAGGTTGAACGCCGCAAATCCCAAGATTAGTCCGCCCACCGAAAAGGCATGTCGCCACGCGACCCAGACGCCGGACAATATGAGGAAACCCAAAAAGTCGAGATTAAACTGCCCAGGCCATGTCATGTCCGCAATGTCGCCGAAAAAAATCGGATATAGCCCTATGCCATGGTTCGCGATGACAATGGCGGTATAGACGCCAATAACGGCAATGATGGTGACGAGAAATATGCGGAACAAGGTCATGGTTCGGCTCCTGAAACTGGAGCATTTTCATAACAAAATGTAGCGAGTGCTACAATGATTGTTTTAGTCCGCCAGCTCAACCCAAGTCGGCGCATGGTCGCTGGCTTTTTCGCGGCCCCTATGTTCCTTGTCGACGCCGCAGCTGGTTAAGCGATCGGCGACGACCGGGCTTAACAACAGATGGTCGATGCGAAAGCCATGGTCGCGTTGCCATGCACCGGCTTGAAAATCCCAAAAGGTCCACACCCCGCCTTGCGGATAATGCGTGGCGAGCGCGTCGGTCCAGCCCTGACCCAGCAGCGCGCGATAGGCAGCGATGCTTTCGGGCTGACGCAGCGCGTCATCCAACATCGCCGCCGGGGCCCAAATATCATGGGCATGGGGGATAACATTATAGTCGCCTGCTAACACCGCAGGGATTTCGGCCGCCAGCAGTTCTGCCGCGCGGGCATAGAGCCGTTGCATCCACGCCAGCTTATAATCAAATTTGGGGCCGGGTTGCGGGTTACCATTGGGCAGGTAGATACTCGCGACGCGGATACCGAAAATATCGGCCTCCAAATAACGCGCATGTTCGTCCGACGGATCGCCGGGCAAAGTGCGCTGCGCCTCAATCGGCTGCGCACCCTTCGCAAGGATGGCGACGCCGTTGAACGATTTCTGCCCATGCCAGATCGCGCCATAGCCAGCGCGTTCAAAGTCCGCGACGGGAAAGCCCTCATCCTGCGACTTCACCTCTTGCAAACAGGCAATGTCGGGCTGTGTTTCCTCCAGCCATTCGAGCAATCGGGGCAGGCGCGCCTTGACGCCGTTAATATTGTAAGTCGCAATACGCATGGTTTGGCTTTAGCTGGAAAACGCGAATAACGAACCTGTTTTTCGGGCTGCTGCTGTGCGTGGCTGGCTTCTTTATGCCTTCATGTCTTCGTGCGAACTATCAAGGGTTTCTGGTGCGCACGAAGACACGAAGATACCAATATCCCATTAAAGCCGTCATGCTGGAGCCGAAGGCGTGCAGCGCACAACTTGGTTCAGCATCCATCGAGCCGCAAAGGCCTAGCTTGAAGGGCGAAATGGACCCTGAAATGAGTTCAGGGTGACGAGTCGGTGAACCGCTGTCGCACTGAATCGCCTCTTGGTGTCTTTGTGCGAACCAAACAACTTTGAAGGTTCGCACGAAGACACGAAGATAAGAAGACTCGATTAAACCGAAAAGCTGGATCCACAGCCGCAACCGGCTTGGGCTTGCGGGTTTGTCACCTTGAAGCTTTTGCCGCCAAGCGATTCAACGAAGTCCACCGCTGATCCGCGTACGAGATCAAGGCTTATGGGGTCCACAACCAGCGAAGCGCCGTCGCCCTGCGCCCTAATGTCGTCGGCCTCAATCGATTCGGCCAAGCCAAAGCGATATTGAAAGCCCGAACAACCGCCGCCTTCCACGGACAGGCGCAGCACGGGCTCTTTGCCCAATTTGATCGCGATTTCGGCCACGCGGCGCGCGGCGTTTGGTGTCATGGAGATGGGGGTCATGGAAATGACTTCAGTGTCGGTCATACATGTCATGTAGGCGATGCCACACATAAAGAAAAGGGGCGGCAAAGTTTCCGATGCCAGCCCCCAAGATTACACCCTCTCCCAAAGGTGATGCGTTAGCCTGTCCGCTTACTCGCCTTCAGCAGGTCCGCCAATGGCTTTGCTATCAGCAGTTTTCGCGGCAAGCAAGAATTTTGCGCCGCTCGGGTCTGATTGCTGCGGGGCCAAGAAAGCAATCGGATTGATCGCCTCACCAGCGATGCGCACTTCATAATGCAGATGGCTTCCAGTCGAGCGGCCAGTTGAGCCCATATAGCCAACAATATCGCCCTTGCGGATGCGTTGGCCGGGCGTCACGTTCATCGCCGACAGATGGCCGTAACGGGTTTGCACCGCGTTGCCATGGTTGACTTCAACAAATTTGCCATAGCCCCCAACCCATTCGGCGCGGCCAATGGTGCCGTCCGCAGTTGCAAAAATAGGCGTGCCCACAGGACCGGGAATATCAATGCCCTTGTGGTTGCGGCTTGCGCCACGTGTGGGTGCATTGCGATATCCGTAACCACTGGAGAATTTCATAGTCTCAACAGGGTTGATCGAAGGAACGGCAACCTCAATTTTATGAACGGTGCCGTTGATGCGGCCCCAATTATCGTTCAATGCCCGAAATTCAGGGTCCGAAACGCCAAGAGCGGTTTGGTTGGCCTTCAAATCTTCGGGTGAAATACGGAAAGTGTCAGAGGACGCGGCGGACGAATTTGCCATAGCAGGCGTTCCGGCTGCAACAGCGACCAAGATGCCAATCGCGGAGGCAGCTTTCAGGATCAGGGATTGGCACGAAGCCAAAGCGCTGGATACCATGTGTCTCGTTACCTTGTTGTTGCGACCCGCACCGATTTTGGCGCAGCCCCGAAATTGGACCAAGGCAGATGATCTGCCCACTTCTCATGACAAGGCTGGTGTCCGATGGCTCAAACGATTGCAACATCTGTGCAATAATCGCGGGATAAGCCGCCGCTCAAACACGTTGAGTCGTTGAATCAAGGCTGTGGCGGCTGGCAAAATGACGGTTTACCGATGTTTTTAACGCGGCCAGCGCGGCTTTGTTCCGGCTGCACTGCACATGATGAAAGAGATTCGGCTTATGCCCGCCGCATGTTCGCGGTGCCTTTCAACGGCAGACGCCTATAACGCCTTTGCCGCCGCCAACACTTCTGCCGCATGGTCCTTAACCTTCACCTTGCGCCAGACCTGCGCCACTTTGCCGTCCTTGCCGATCAGATAGGTCGACCGGTCAATGCCCATATAAAGTTTGCCATACATGGATTTTTCGACCCAAGCGCCCATTTGTTCGGTGGCATCGCTGGCTTCGTCCGATAGCAAATGGACGTCCAGTTCATATTTCGCTGCAAATTTGGCGAGCTTGGCGGGCTTGTCCTTCGACATGCCGTAAACGGGGCAATTTAGCGCTGCAAATTCGGCTGCTAATTCGGTAAAATCCTTCGCCTCATTGGTGCAGCCGGGCGTGTCGGCTTTGGGGTAGAAATACAGCACAAACGGGCCGGGAAGCGCCGCCAGATTGACTGGATTGCCTGCGCTATCCGCGACGGTCACGTGGGGCAGCGTGTCGTTGATATCGGTCATCTTCTTATTCCTTTTCAAAAATCGCGGGGTCCAAATAGGCTGTGCCATTGGCTTATGACAACCCCGCGATAATCCCTAAGCGCGCGTGTTAACCCATCCCAATCGTCAAAGCCTAAGCTGTGCGCAATCAAATATTGCGCCGCTTCGGGCGGGGCAGCGCAATCGGGCGCGATCAGGCGCACCATGACCAACAACCGCGCCATCAAGGCAAATGCCTTGGCAAAGTCAGCTTGTAAGTGCCCCGCCGCCGCCAACGCGTCAATCGCCGGGCCAAGCTGCGGCTGCATGCCGTCATGTGTTTCCAACTGCAGCGCGTGAATGATGAACTCCATATCCACCAATCCGCCGGGCAGCAGCTTTACATCCAATACCCCCTTTGGGGGTTTATGCGCGGCCATATCCTTGCGCATCTTCGCAATATCGTGGCGCAGCTTATCGCCGTCGCGTTGCGTATGCAAAACATCGCGGATGATTTCGGCGACTTGGCCGCGCGCGCCTGCGGATCCAAAAAGCACGCGCGCCCGGGTGAGCGCCATATGCTCCCAGGTCCATGCATTTTCCCGTTGATATTGGTCGAAGCTTTTAACCGACGCGCACAACAGCCCATCGGCACCCGATGGCCGAAGGCGTGTGTCAATCTCATATAAAGCGCCCGAGGCCGTCGCCACGGACATCGCGGCAATCACCCGTTGCGCCAGCCGGTTAAAATATTGCGTCGCGCCCAACGCGCGCGGTCCATCGGACTCCGCCAGATGGTCGCCCGTGAACAGCAGGATGATGTCCAAGTCCGATGCGTGGGTCAACGCCTCACCCCCAAGCCTGCCGAGCGCGAGAATGATCAGCTCGCCGCCCACAATCTTGCCATGTGCCTTTTCAAATTCATTTACCGTTGCCGTCGTCAGCGTCTCCAATGACGCCTCTGCCAAATGCGCATAAGCTTGCGCAATCGCCAGCGCGTCGCTGCGCCCCTCAATCAACTGCACGCCCAGCGCAAAGCGTTTTTCGCCCACATAATCGCGCACAATGTCGAGGGTGGATTGATAATCAGCATTGCCAATCCGGCGCTGCATCGCGTCCTGCAATGCCGACACGTCGCCGGGCAAATGCATGGCGCTGGTATCGATCAACGCATCCAAATATCGGCTTTGCCGGCCCAAATCGTCGGCCAAAGTCGGCGCGTAGCTCAAGATATCTGCAACCAGTTGCACAAGGCCGGGACGCGCTTCCAGCAAGCGGAAGACGTTGATCGCGCTGGGCATCCCCTCAATCATATTGTCGAAACGGGCGATGGCGCGGTCCGAATCGGGTGCTTGCGCAAGCGCCGCCATGATCGCGGGCAACACCGCCTCAAATGCATCACGCGCCGATGGGCTGCGGATCGCGCGGATTTTGCCGCTGCGCCAGCGGGCCAATCGCTGCATCACCGCAGCAGGGTTAGCATAACCGAGATCGGTGAGCTGTTCCTCTAGCGGGAGACCTTCGTCCGCCAAACGCGGCCCATCACTGCCCCCTGCATCGACCATGCGGTCATAGATGGCGGCAACCAAAGCCGTGATCGGTGCAATCGCCGCAATCAATGCGTCGGCATCATGAAGGCCATGTAATCGCGCGACAGCATCGGCGGTGTCGCGATTGGCGGGTATCTCATGCGTTTGCCGGTCACTGTGCATTTGCAAGCGATGTTCGAACATCCGCAACTGCGTATAAGCCGAGGACAAGGTCTCCGCCTCTTGCGCGCTGATCGGTCCAGCCGCCGCCAGCGCTGTTAAGGCGGCGCGTGTGTCGGCGACGCGCAACAAAGGGTCGCGGCCGCCGTGGATAAGCTGATGCGCTTGGGCGAAGAATTCGCACTCGCGAATGCCGCCATGGCCACGCTTCAGGTCGAACCCCAGCCCCATTGTCTGCCCCTTGGCATAATGGTCCCGGATTTGGGCGGTCATCGCGGTGATATTCTTCAACTGCCCAAAATCGAGCGATTTGCGCCAGATGAACGGCTGAATGGCATTCAGGAAATACTCGCCCAGCGCGCGGTCGCCGGAACTCACCCGTGATCGGATGAACGCCGCTTGCTCCCACGCCAAAGCGGACGATTCATAATAGCCGATAGCTGCCTCCACTGGCAGAACGATGGGGCTGACCTCCGGCGATGGCCGCAACCGCATGTCGACGCGAAAGACATAGCCATCCCCGTCAAGTGCGGAGAGCATTTCAATGACGCGCCTACCATAACGCACCGCCGCTTCGGCCACATCATCGCGCTCGCGGTGGGGCAGCGTCTTGGGATCGAACAGGAATATCGGGTCAATATCCGACGAATAATTCAACTCCCGCCCGCCATGCTTGCCCAAAGCGATGACGGCAAAGCCTTGGTTGGGTGCACCCGGCACGCGTTCCTCAATGGCGGCGGCAATGGCTTGATCTAAGGCATGGTCCGCAAAGTCGGAGAGGATGTGCGTGACGCGGGTGAGGTCCCAGATGCCCGATAGGTCGGCAATAGCGGTAACCAAAGCAACGCCTTGCCGCTGCTTGCGCAATGCCGTGCCGACCGACCCTGCGCTGCGGGCAAGGGCGCGGGCAAGCGCCGCGTCGAAGTCGCCCGCCTCGATCATCGGCATAAGGTCAGCGTTGCGGTCGATCAGGCCAGACAGAAACGGGCTGTTGGCTTGCACACGGGCGATGGCGTCTTCCACGTTGCTCATAACCGAACCTCCACTAAATAGCTTTCGTCATTCCCGCGCAGGCGGGAATCCAACTCCCGAGTTGGCGGTTTCTGCGGACGGAGCTTTAGAATGTAAAGGTTAGGAGTTGGATTCCCGCCTATGCGGGAATGACGAGGCTTGGTGTGGCAAAGCCACAGATTGTTTTTCGGCAGTCCGCTGCCCCCGCTTTCGCGGGAATGACAATGCAGGTCACATAAGCTCACCGCCCCAAATAATCCCGCCGGAAATCTTGCGCAAAGCCTGCAAAGCGCCCTTGCGCAATCGCGGCGCGCATGTCGGCCATCAGCATCTGGTAATAATGCAAATTGTGCTGCGTCATCAGCATCGCGCCCAATATCTCGCCCGAACGGATTAAATGATGGACATAAGCGCGCGTCCATGTTGCGCACACTGGACATGTGCATTGGTCGTCAATTGGCCCTTGGTCTTCGGCAAATTTGGCATTGCGGATGTTGATGGGGCCGTGATGGGTAAAGGCTTGGCCGTTGCGGCCCGACCGTGTCGGCAAAACGCAATCGAACATGTCTATCCCGCGCTCCACCGCGCCGACCAAGTCATCGGGCTTGCCAACGCCCATTAAATAGCGTGGCCGGTCGGCGGGCAATTGGTCAGGCGCATAATCAAGGCAGCCAAACATCGCCTCTTGCCCTTCACCAACGGCAAGGCCGCCCACGGCATAGCCGTCAAAACCAATGTCGATTAGCGCATCGGCAGACCGCTTGCGCAATTCTTCGTCCAACGACCCTTGTTGAATGCCAAACAAAGCCGCGCGGGCGGCATGTTCGCCGCCGCTGTCAAACCCGTCGCGGGAACGCTTGGCCCAACGCATCGACAGCTCCATCGACTTTATCGCCTCGTCGCGGCTCACGCCATTGGCGGGGCATTCGTCAAACGCCATAACAATGTCGGAACCCAATAGACGCTGGATTTCCATTGAGCGTTCGGGCGACAGCATATGTTTCGACCCGTCCAAATGGCTTTGGAACGAGACACCTTCTTCTGTAATTTTGCGCAAGGCCGACAGGCTCATTACCTGATAGCCACCACTGTCGGTCAATATCGGTCGGTCCCAGCCCGAAAATTGATGCAAGCCGCCCAATCGGGCCACCCGCTCCGCGCCGGGACGCAGCATCAGATGATAGGTATTGCCCAATATGATGTCCGCACCCGTCGCCCGCACTTCGGCAGGGCGCATCGCCTTGACGGTCGCAGCCGTGCCCACGGGCATGAAGGCAGGCGTGCGAATTTCGCCGCGCAGCATTTGAATGCTGCCTGTCCGGGCCTTGCCATCGGTGGCGGAAATCGAAAACTGGACTCGCGTGGTCATAAGGAGGCTCTAGGGGGGTATTGCGTTGGAGAAAACCAACTTTGCGTTTGGAGGAGCGGAAGACGTATAATCCTCCCCATCGCAAGTCGATGGGGAGGTGGCGCGCTGGAACGCAGTGAAAGCGTGACCGAGGGGCTTTCAACGGTAAGAGGCCCCTCCGTCATTCGAAGCTCAACGCTTCGACTGCCACCTCCCCATCGCAAGTCGATGGGGAGGAATATACAAATTATCCTTTCAACCGCCGCCGCGCCGTCCCATATACGCAAAATGACTTATACAGACCCACGCTCTTATCTCTATCAACCCGGCCTGCTCGACCCTGACGCAGCGCAGCGTATTACGCGGGACGCGCTGAAGGCGTGCGATGATGGCGAGTTATATTTGCAATATAGCGCGACCGAGAGCTTTGGCTTTGACGATGGCCGCCTGAAAATGGCCGATTATTCGACAGGTTCAGGCTTTGGCCTGCGCGGCGTTTCGGGTGAGATGACGGGGTTCAGCCATGCCAATGACATGAGCGAGGCCGCGATTCGCCGCGCGGGTGAAACGCTGAAGCTGCTCGATCCAGCCAAGGATCAACCCGCGCCACCGCCACGCCAGAACAACCGGCATTTATACACCGATGGCAACCCGTTGGAGCTGGTGCCCTTTGCGCAAAAGGTTGCTTTGTGTCAGCAAATCGACGCCGCCGCCCGCGCCCGTGACCCGCGCGTTGCCCAAGTCAGCGTCAGCCTGTCGGGTAGCTGGAGCGTGGTTGAAATCGTCCGCGCCGATGGTTTTGTCGCCACCGATGTTCGGCCTTTGGTGCGTCTCAATGTCGCGATCGTCGCGCAAGATGGTGAACGCCGCGAAACCGGAAGCTATGGGTTTGGCGGGCGCTATCTATATGACAAATTATTTGAAGAGCATGAATGGGAACATGCGATTGACGTCGCACTGGCGCAGGCGCTGACCAATTTGCGCTCGGTCGCTGCGCCCGCCGGCGAAATGACCGTGTTGCTTGGTCCCGGCTGGCCCGGCGTGTTGTTGCATGAGGCAGTCGGCCATGGCTTGGAAGGCGATTTCAACCGCAAGGGCAGCAGCGCCTTTTCCGGCAAGATTGGGCAGCGCGTTGCTGCGCCCGGCGTCACTGTGGTCGATGATGGCACGATGCAGAACCGCCGTGGGTCGCTGTCTATTGATGATGAAGGCACGCCGACTCAGGAAAATGTCCTGATCGAAGATGGCATATTGCGCGCCTATATGCAGGACCGCATGAACGCGCGCCTGATGGGTGTGGAGCCCACCGGCAATGGCCGCCGCGAAAGCTTTGCTCATGCACCGATGCCGCGCATGACCAACACCTTCATGCGCAGCGGCAACGACGACCCTGCTGAACTTTTGAGCCGCGTCAAAAACGGCATTTTCGCCAAAAGCTTTGGCGGCGGCCAAGTCGACATCGTGTCGGGCAAATTCGTGTTTAGCTGCACCGAAGCTTATTTGGTCAAGAACGGCAAGCTGGGCGACCCGATCAAGGGCGCGACCCTGATTGGCGATGGCCCAACCGCGCTCAACAAGATCATCGGTCTTGGCAATGACATGGCGCTGGATGAAGGCGTTGGCGTCTGCGGCAAGGCGGGGCAAAGCGTGCCTGCAGGCGTCGGGCAACCCACGACTTTAGTGAGCGCGCTTACAGTGGGCGGGACGGCGGGGTAACAACCACCGGTCACGACATCGCTTCGCCGAACAGAGCCAAATAAAGTCAGACGCTGTTAGGTTGCGCTCACGCCGCTAATCCGTCAGAACCTGTGCATGGCTGACTTTACAGATACGCTCACAGACAAGCAGATTGAGATGATCGGCAAGCAGCCGGTGTTCTTCGTCGCCACTGCCGCCGCCGATGGCCGGATTAACCTGTCGCCAAAGGGGTATGATTCGTTTCGGGTGCTTTCGCCCTCATGCGTTGCCTATCTGGACTTGGGCGGGTCAGGCAATGAAACCCATGCCCATCTGGCTGCCGATGGGCGCATCACGATCATGTTTTGTGACTTTGACCGGCCGGCGTTGATCTTGCGGATTTATGGCAAGGGCAGGCCGGTTTTGCCGCAGGATGCCGAATGGGAAGCACTTGCCGCGCATTTCACGATTCTGCCCGGCACGCGTCAGATTTTCCTGATTGATGTCGAAAGTGTTCAGGGCAGCTGTGGCTGGGGCGTGCCGTTTATGACGCTGGAACGTGAACGCGACACGCTCACCAAATATCATGCGCAGGCCGATCCTGCGACATGGGTCGAAAAGACAAAGGCCAGAACACAAAGCATTGATGGTCTGCCGACGCGTGCCACTGATCGGTTCTTTGGCCCCGCGAATTAACGGCGTGACATCTTCATGAGCCACGCACTTAAGGTTGCGACCTATAATATTCGCAAGGCGGTGGGGCTTGATCGACGCCGCGATCCGGCGCGCATACTGTCCGTGCTTAATGAAATCGACGCCGATATTGTTGCGTTGCAAGAGGTGGACCGCCGCTTTGGCGCGCGGGTGAGCGCGATTCCCTTGGCGATGCTGGAGGCGGATTCGCCTTATATACCCGTGCCGTTGAACTTTCGCCCCGCCGCCATTGGTTGGCACGGAAATGCGATTTTGGTGCGCAAGGGCATTGAGGTCCGCCATGCCCAACCGATTGACATGCCCACGCTTGAACCGCGCGGCGCGGTGATGGCGGAGCTGTCTGTCAACGGGCATAGCTTGCGCGTGATTGGCGTCCATCTCGATCTGTCGGGGCTATGGCGGCGCAAGCAGATCCGCGCCTTGCTCGCTGCCGTTGATGCCAGCCCCCGATTTATGCCTACGATCATGATGGGTGACTTTAACCAATGGTCGGACAAAGGCGCGCTGCGCGAGCTTGCCTTTCACCATCACCGGTTGGTGCAAACGCCCAAAAGCTTTCATACCGCGCGCCCCGTTGCCCGGCTTGACCGCATCATCGTCAGCCATGAGGTGACGGTGCGCGCCGCCGATTGCCATATTTCGGCTTTGTCGAAGCAAGCGTCGGACCATCTGCCCTTATGGGCAAGCCTACAGATTGGGTAATTGCCTAAACATTAGGCAGTTAAAAATGACTGATTAAATAATAGGCATATGTTGCCGCCATGTCGCGCGACATCATGCCCCCAATATCCGGATACCTCTGCTTTTGCCTGCTTTCTGCATTCTGGCACGGCGTTTGCATATTGCACTGCACAACCATTGCACTGAAAAACCATTGGGGGGTCTGCATGAAATATATTATTGCCATTATTAAACCGCACAAGCTGGATCCGGTGCGCGAGGCGCTGACAGCTTTGGGCGTGTCGGGCATGACTGTGACTGAGGTCAAAGGCTTTGGCCGGCAAAAGGGGCAGACCGAAATCTACCGTGGTGCCGAATATGCAACCAACATGGTACCTAAGGTCAAAATCGAGGTTGCATGTGCATCCGATCAAGCCCCTGCGGTCATTGAGGCCATTCAGCATGCCGCCGAGACCGGAGCGATTGGCGATGGCAAAATTTTCGAATTTGAGCTCGCTGGTGCGTTACGCATCCGCACCGGTGACACCAACGAAACCGCGCTTTGACGCGATCACATCAAGCTAGGGGAACAAGATAATGTCAAAGACACTGAAATTTTTAGGCGCGGTAGGGACGACAATGTTCGCTGCCTTGCCCGCCTTCGCGCAGGAGGCTGTGGAGAAAGCAGCCGACGGGCCGATCAAGGCACCAACGGCTGAACAAATGGCTGGCATGGTCGACAAAGGTGATACGACGTGGATGCTCATCAGCTCCGCCTTGGTATTGCTGATGTCGGTCCCGGCACTTGCTTTGTTCTATGGCGGCCTTGTCCGCACAAAGAATATGCTCAGCCTGTTGATGCAGGTATTCATGATCGTGTCGATCGCGGCCCTCGTCTGGGTTAGCTGGGGCTATTCGCTCGCTTTTACCAGCGGTACGCCGTTTATCGGCGGCTTCTCCAAATTGTTTCTGCAAGGCGTTGATGCAACCACAGTTGCGGCGACCTTCTCGAACAATGTCTATATTCCGGAATATGCTTTTGTTGCGTTCCAGATGACCTTTGCCTGCATCACCCCGGCGCTGATCGTCGGGGCATTTGCGGAGCGGATCAAGTTCACGCCGTTAATGCTCTTTGTGGTGGCCTGGCTGACAATCGTCTATTTCCCGATCGCGCATATGGTTTGGTACTGGGCTGGTCCAGACTTCCTCGTCGATGCCCCGACTGACACCGGCTATCTATGGGGCATGGGGGCACTCGACTTCGCTGGCGGCACGGTGGTGCACATCAACGCCGGCATTGCGGGCCTCGTTGGCTGCATCATGATCGGCAAGCGCGTTGGTTACGGCAAGGAAGCCACGCCGCCACACTCGCTGACCATGACGATGATCGGTGCCTCGCTTCTGTGGGTGGGCTGGTTTGGCTTTAACGCCGGATCCAATCTTGAAGCGAACGGCCTTGCCGCTCTTGCGTTCCTTAACACCTTTGTTGCGACTGCGGCTGCCGCCGTTGCATGGTGCCTGATTGAACAGTTCCACCATGGCAAACCATCATTGCTGGGTGCGGTTACGGGTGCTGTTGCCGGCCTTGTTGCGATTACGCCGGCAAGCGGATTTGCATCGCCCATGACATCGATCCTGCTTGGCTTTGCCGCTTCTGGTATCTGCTATATCTTCGTCGCTTATGTGAAGAACAAGCTGAAATATGACGATACGCTCGATGTGTTCGGCGTGCACTGCGTCGGCGGGATTGTCGGCGCCATCGCCACTGCCATCGTTGCCGACCCGGCACTTGGCGGTCAGGGCTGGCTCGATTACACTGTCTTCCCGGCTGTTGCTGGTGAATATGACATGGCTGGCCAGATGGTCACCCAGATTAAAGCGGTCGTCCTGACGCTGCTCTGGTCGGGTATCGGTTCGGCGATCCTCTTCTTCATCCTCGACAAGATCATTGGCCTTCGTCCAACCGAAGACGCCGAGCGGGAAGGCCTCGACCTCACCGAGCATGGGGAGCGCGCGTATAATTATTAATCGGGCGTGCAGCAGGAAAAGTGGGAACCGATTTTTCCCTTCGTCCGCACGACCGACATAAAATGTTTCAAAGCTTGGCGGCGGGGCGTTCTCTCCTCTCCATTTACGCCCCGCCGCCTCCCGATGTTCCTCCCGCGAACATCCAACTCATGGCCCGGACCCGCGATGGTCCGGGCCTTTTTATGCGGTGCGAACAGATGTGGGCCGGTATCGTGCCGTTTGTGTCGCACGAAGACAAGACAGCGTGCCGCCACAAAAATCTCCGCCGCACAAAAAACCACTTTCCTACAAATAACCAGATGGGTTATCTGATTCGGGTCATGCAGGCTGCGGTCTAGAACGTGGGTCGGGATGATGGGAACGCTGGCGCGGAAACGCGCTAGCACGGCCGGCGCGATAGGGTGTTTGCTTCTGCCTTTTAAAAGGGCCTGTTGCATCAAGCTCTGAACAGCGCACAAAAGGCTGGGTGTGGCGGGAAACCGCCCCGTTCGTCATGGACGACCTTGGGGGCTTTAGGAACCTTCATCCCAAGGAAAGCAGCCCAGCCAAGATAAAGGCGGCTCCTAGAATTAGACTGATGGAACAAACGAGCCTTAATCAACGAACACCATCAGCCGGAAGCAGCACCAGCGCTTCCGCGTCGGCCGTCCCTTTTTTCTACGCGGAGATGCGCGCGCCGCTTTTGTAGGAAATATTATTGCGCGTGTTGGAAATTATGGGGTTAGCCAAAACAAGTTCAGGGTGACGTTGTGGGTGGCTCCAAGATGACGAGGTTGGGGACTGTTTACCTTCCCCCTCTGCGTGAGTCTATTTTGCACGCAGAGGCGCGGAGGACGCAGAGGGTATGCACATGGATAAAAGCCGTTCGTGTCGCGCGAAGACGAGACACCTCTATTGCTTACGCGCCCGCTTTGAACCTCAGGGCCATCCCCGTTTACGCGACCTTCGACGCCGTTGTTAGGATAAGGGGATCACTATCCCTGCCGACTTCCACCGGCGCGGTTGCAATGCTTGGCTTGGCCCTGGACTTAGGGCTGAACTTGCCTTCAATTTGTCCGCCAGGTGCGATGGTCAGGTTGCCGTAGATCACGTCGCCTTTGATACGGGCAGAGGATTCGACCACGAGCTCATTTGTTTCGATTGAACCTTTGACATGGCCCGAAAGCTTGGCTGATTCGGCCGTGACCTTGCCTGTGATAATGCTGCCTTCGCCCTGCACCAGCTTGGCGCAGGTCACGTCACCCTGCACCTTGCCGTCGATATGCAGGTCAACGCCCGCCGACACATTGCCGATGATTTCGACGTCGGATGCAATGATCGAGAATGTATGACCTGAATTGTTGCGCATGCTTATGTTATTCCTTTGCGGCAGAATCTGCGCGGTGTCCGGCGACTGTTTGGACCTTGAGAACATCTGGATTTGCCTCCAAAAATTTACGCGGGTTAATCGCCTGACCGTTTAAGCGCACCTCAAAATGCAGATGGCTGCCAGTCGACCGACCCGTGCTGCCCATCCGTCCGATTTGAACGGCGCGTTCAACCATCTGACCCCGTCTGACATTTAAGCCCGACAAATGTGCATAGCGTGTGACAAGACCATTGGCATGTCTAATTTCAATCGCGTTGCCATAGCCGCCATTGAAACCAGCAAACACGACCCTGCCCTCGGCTGCGGCAAGGATAGGGGTGCCAACAGGGCCCATAAAATCGAGCCCGGCATGCATCGCGCCGCTGCCCGTGAATGGATCCGTGCGATAGCCAAAGCCGCTCGACATCATCATCGACGCGGCGGGCATTGCGGTGGGGATTGCGGCCAAGGCGCGTTCCATCGCGTCCATGCGGCCAAGCGCTGCAGCGAGATTTAAGAAACGCGGGTCGCGTACGTCTTTCCCTTTGCCGGAAAATGGTTCGAACAGACCACCTTGCGCATTGCGCGCTTGGCGGGCCAAAACTTCGGGGTTGAGCCCGAATTGACGAATGGCGGCCTCGGCCTTTGATGTGCGGGCGCGCGCCACCTTCGTCATTTTTTCGGCGAAGCGAATTTGCCGCGCCTCAAGACGGGCAAGGCCAGCGGCTTCGGGAATCATCGCGCTGATGGTCTTCACGGTCTCATCTTCTTCACGCGCGTTGGCAGAGGCGGGTGCTTGCGCTTCGTCCTGCGGTAAATCACCCAGATATTGATCGCCCAAGCTTTCCAGCATTTCCTGCCGACGCTCCAAATCCTTCGTCACTTCGTCGATAGAGCCGCGATAGCTGGCCACGCGTTCTTCGGCGGATTCAATCTTTGCCTTTTGCTCGGTCAGCGCAAGACGCTGCGCGGAGACGGTCAGTTGATTTATGGCCATGTCAAAAGTGACCAACAACCAAACACCGATAACGGACGCCAAGGTCACGGCGGTGCGGCGTTGCAATCGCGCCGATATTTTCAAAAACCGGACTTGGCCATTGGCCCGCATGAAAAATTCACGGTCAATAAACCATCCAGCCATCCGGTCTTTCCAACCGGATAATCTGATTTTTAGCGACACGGTCCACCCCATTATAATTGATCCAAGCGGCTAGCAGAGGAAATGGCGCGCGGCGAATCACCGAAAGCCGACTCGTGACGAGTCGGTTGAGTCGTGCGATGAGCTGTGGAAAACCCTTTCCAATGATACTCGGAATATATCCGAATCTGTCTTCATTGTCCAAGTTTCAGGGGTAAAATTTGTTAAATTTAATAATATACGATCGATTCGCATTTGTTCCATAGGTGATACAACCGATATGGGGACGATCGCTTTCCCTTTTGGAGCCAATTCTCTACGAGTATCAGGCAATGACAGACAGCAACATTTTGATGAACATTCTCACGGCCAAGGCGCGTATCGCGGCGCGGCATTTGGCAGGCGTTGATGACGCGGCGAAGGCGGCGGCGCTAAAGGGCGCTGCGCAGGCTTTGCGCGAAGCCATGGCGGATATCCTCGCGGCCAATGCCAAAGATGTCGATGCTGCGGTAGCAGCCGGGATTTCGTCCGCGATGCTGGACCGGCTGACGCTAGATGCCGCGCGCGTTGCGTCCATGGTGTCTGCGGTCGAAGTGGTCGCAACGCTGGAAGACCCGGTGGGGCAAATCATCGACCGCCGCGAACGGCCCAATGGCCTAGTGATGGAGCGCGTCCGTGTGCCTGTTGGCGTATTGGGCATCATTTACGAAAGCCGGCCTAATGTTACTGCCGATGCTGCGGCCTTGGGTTTGCGGTCGGGTAATGCCGTTATCCTGCGCGGGGGCAGCGAGGCGGTGCACAGCAACCACGCAATTCATGCCGCGATGGTGAAAGGCGTCACACAAGCGGGCTTGCCAGCCGATATCATTCAGCTTGTCCCGACGCAGGATCGCGCGGTGGTCGGCGACATGTTGCGCGCGCAAGGGGCGATTGACATGATCATCCCGCGTGGCGGCAAATCGCTTGTGGCGCGCGTTCAGGACGAAGCCCGCGTGCCGGTGCTCGCGCATCTTGACGGCATCTGCCACAGCTATGTGCATAAGGACGCGGACCCCGAAATGGCGCAAGCGATTGTCGTCAATGCCAAGATGCGGCGCACGGGCATTTGCGGCGCTACCGAAACGCTGTTGATTGATCAGGATTATCCTGCGCCTGCCGCGTTGATCTCGGCGCTGCTGGACGCAGGGTGCGAAGTGCGGGCGGACGATGTACTGATGGAGCTGGATGCGCGGACGGTTTCTGCCGATGCGCAGGATTGGGATACCGAATATCTCGACTCGGTCATTTCGGCCTGCGTCGTGTCCGGTCAGGATGAAGCCATGGCCCATATTGCCTGCCATGGGTCGCACCATACTGACGCGATCATCACGCAGAATGCGGCCGCCGCCGCACGTTTTTTGGCAGAGGTCGATAGCGCAATTGTCATGCACAATGCTTCCACCCAATTTGCCGATGGCGGCGAATTTGGTTTAGGTGCAGAGATTGGCATCGCGACGGGCCGTCTGCATGCGCGTGGCCCGGTCGCGTTGGAGGGGCTGACAACCTATAAATGGATCGTGCGCGGGCAGGGCCAGACTCGCCCTTGAAAAGTGTTGCGCCCTTGAAAACTGTTGGCCTCATGGGTGGATCGTTCAACCCTGCGCACAAAGGGCATCGCGCGATCAGCCTGTTCGCGATGGATTCGCTTGGCCTTGATGCATATTATTGGATGGTGTCGCCGGGCAACCCGTTAAAGCCCAAATCCGACATGGCCCCATTGCCCGCACGCATGGCATCGGCCAAGGCGCAAGCGCGCCGCACCCCGATTAAGGTGACCGCCATTGAACGCGACCTTGGCACCGTTTACACCGCCGAAAGCTTGCAAAAGCTGGTGGCACGTTACCCAAAAACCCGGTTCATCTGGATCATGGGTGCAGACAATTTGGTGCAATTTCACCATTGGCGGCGGTGGCGTGATATAGCGCGGTTGATGCCGATTGCAGTTATCGCCAGACCCGGCTATAAGCCCCATGTCGTTGCGGGTCCCGCAATGGCCTGGTTCAGACGGTTTGTCCGGCGTCCGGAACAGCGTCATCACTGGACGAAATGGAGTACGCCAGCGCTTGTCTTTTTGCGCTTTCGTCCAGATCCGCGTTCGGCCACCGCTCTTCGGCGCGCTGACCC
>NZ_CAMDCK010000019.1 GCF_945890115.1 Sphingorhabdus sp. EL138 | reverse complement strand
CCCGATAAAACGCTGGCTAGCCAATCGAGAAACTCAAATTAAGTCCAGACTAGATTTTATGGGACTATCGATCCGCTATTACACGTTCGTTACAGCTGATGGGCATTATAAGGTGTTGCGGTGTTGCGAAGCCCAATACTCGACAGCCTTACAAACGCAAGGTGGAGCGTAATGCTGGAATTGAGTTTGTGACGGAAACCAAGCGGATGTGGTTGCGGGGGGCGCCGACGGCTGGCGGAGCGACCTGGGAGAGATGAATTTTACCTTGGCTTGATTGCCGATTTGACGCTGCCAGTTCCGGGCAGTCGGCGCGCGAACAATTTAGCATCGACCGGCAGTTCGCCAACAGTCGGCAGTTTGAATACGCGCACAGTTCCGCTCGGCCTATCTATCGCAAAGATCCTCCGCGTGTCGGAGGGATCGAAGCCGAACGCTTGCCCTTCCACAGCGACCTTGATCGTCGCGACGTGGATCAACTCAGCGCCAGACTTTGGCCTAGCCAAGACATACATTTCTGGCATTGTGTGGCCGAATAGATAGAGCAGGCCATCGTCGCCGATCGCGCCGCCAGACGCTGCCTGGGGTGCCATCCGCTTGCGGATCAATGGTGGAATTAGCCAACCCTCGCGCCGACGCCATTCGCTATCCGTGCTGATCAACTGCGAATAGTCGTGCCCCTTAAAGGGAACGCCGGTCTCATCGGAATAATGGGCGAAGCCAAGCAACCAGCCGTCACCCATTGGCTCAACGATCGTCAACGATCCCTCGTCGCGATTACCGAGGCTGACGCTACCCACATGATTTAGCGTCGCGGTATCAAAGATCTCGACCGACGATCCGTGTGGCACTTCAGGATGGTTGGAGTGCGCGCAAACCAGCTGGGCGCCAAATACGGTGCAACTATTCAGATGGCGAATCAGCCCGCCACGCGGCCCCGCCCAACGCGCAGCCAAGCGTCCCGTCGTGCGCTCATACTTGCCGATTGCAGTGTTCACCACCGCGTAGAAATGCGTCGCGTCGACCGCAACCCCCTGCCGCGCCTCAGCTGCGCCGTAAATCCGCTCAAGCACCGCATCATATTGGGCCACAACCCGCTCAGCCTTAGGCGGGAGCAGCGCGCCGAACCGCGCCGTCGTTGCCATCCCGTCACGGAACACACCAAGGTGATTGCCCACGGGCCGCTCGCGACCAGGTACGCCAGTGTGGATCGGCCGACTGAGGACGATCGAGCCGGACGGTCCCATTGCCGCCATTGTCGCTGATCCGCCGCCATCAAGGCTCATCGCCTGCGTCGCGCCGACCTCGCGAAACAGCGCGAGCAGGTCGGCATTAGTCGCACCCTCGCTATAGCCTGGCTGCCGCCCGTCGGCGACCACAAGCCACAGCCTTGTGCCTGCTTCGTTTAGCCCGAGCGCGGTGCGCGGCCCCCCGCCCCGTGCCACTGGAGATGCCGCCGCTTCGGCCAACGCTGCCGCTTCGCCTGCCAGCGGCACGGCACCGTGGAACACGCCGTCGCGTCCCATCGGTCGGCGCGGTACCTCTGCTCCAGCGTTAAGCAGCCGAGGCCCCGCCGACACGCCCTCGGGGAAGCCCGCCGGGCAAGCCTGACCCTCTACGATCACCGCCCGGCCGACAGTAAAGCAGGCCATAGAATCGACCCGCGCGTCGACGGCATCCGCCTTGGAAACATATTCACCGCCCGCCAGCACCGCACCCGACGCGTCCGCTGCGCCGCTGGGCTGTGGTACGAAATTGTCACCTGCCGCCGATCCGCCGACGAACGGCAGGAAATAGCTGGCATTGACCGCCAGCACCGCGCCGCTGCGCGCAACATAGGTGCTGACCGGCGTCGCACGATATTCCATCCCCGCCGAGCGATCGGCTGGCGTCATCGCGACGCGAATTCCTGGCGCGGCCAGATCAACCTCGGCGACATGCATTACCAGCGGCGTTGGTCCGGCGCGCACGATCCGACGATAAGTGACCCCAGGTGCCACGCTGCATTGCTCACCGCCGCTGCCAAGGCACAGTTCCACCCCCACCGGCCCCGACACTACTGCCTCGGCGCGCTGCGGCTCTCCCGCGCTGACAGGCACTGCCAGTGTAGCAGCCGCGACCAGAGCCGCGCGCCACGTGCTCACCACGTGAACGTCAAGCCCAGCCAGTATTGGCGTCCGAAGCGATTGATGTCGCGCGCGATGTTTTGGTTAGGCCCGGTCAGGACCAGACGGGCGGCGTTTGTCAGGTTGCGCGCTTCGCCTATGATTTCGATACCTTCCATGAGTTTGATCCGCGCTTGCGCATCAATCTGTTCGAACGCCGCCGTGGTCTGGTCGTTCGCGGGCGCGGAAGCACTCACAGAATTGCGGAACTTGCCGACGTGGGAATAAGTCAGTCGTGCGCGCAGCGGGCCGCGCTCATAAAACACCGCCGCGTTGGCGAGGAAGTCCGCTTGGCCGGGCAATTGGTCAAGCGACCGGCGTGCGGTCGCATCACGGATGTCGATCTTCCCGTTCAAGAAGGTCAGGTTGCCCGAAACGCCAAGATCACTGAACACCCAAGGCAGGAAGCTCAGCTTGTTGAGGATGACATTGGCCTCGAAACCTGTGACTTTCGCACCCTCGGAGTTGCGGGGCTGGCTGACTGTGCGCGCAACGCCGTCGATTGTCTCTTGCGACGCGAAGGTGTAGATTTCGTCTTTTATATTCTTACGGAACGCGGCGACAGCGACGATGCCGAGTTCGTCGGGCAGATAATATTCAGCGCTCGCCTCGAAGCTGTCGGCGCGGCGCGGGCCGAGCTCAGGGTTGGGGCGGCTGATCGACTCGTCGGCGTTGATCAACTCCTGCCCCGCCACCGAATTGGGGTTGGGGCGGCCTACCCCCTTGAAATACGCCGCACGCAGCCGCAGTTGGTCGGTGACGTCGTACAACCCAGTGATAGAGGGCAAAAAGTCATCATAGCTGCTGTTACGTGTCACCGTGGTGAACTGATCTGTGCCCGTCACCGTGCGCCGTACCACGCTGGTCGCTGCTACGTCGGTCTTCTCATAGCGGACGCCGACGATAATCGAATGCCGTTCACCCTTGTGGCGGATTAGACCATAGCCTGCGCCGACATCCTCCTTGAAGCGCCAGTCGCCGCCGATGATCTGCCGGTTACTGGCCACCGCGTCGCGCGTGAATCTGGCGGGGTTGGCGTTGAAGAACGTCAGGAAGCTCTGAAAATCGACGAAAAGCTGGTTGAAATCGGCGTAAATCGGCCGGTAGGTCTCTGCTTGGTTGAACTGGCTCAGCCGCAGGTCGACGCCTGCCGCTGGGTTGAAGAAATTCTGAGTCCGCTGGTTGTCGCGGATAGTCTGACGATACTTGAAGCCAGTGCCAAATCCTAGGCCATCGTCGCCCTTTGCACGATTCCAGCCATAGTCAAACTGGCCCTCGGTCACCTTGTCCGTTGAATCGTCCTCATAGGGGCGATATTGGGTGAAGCGGTATTGGCTGGGATCGCCGACGCGCGGACTGGTGCCGGTGAGCACCGGATATTCGCCATCGAGCCCTAGGTTAAAGTTTGCCGCTGGCGAGACCAGGTTGAACGCAGTCTCGTTTGACGGCTCAAGGAAGGTCGCTTTCGAATAGGAGCCGCGTAGTGCGAAGTCGTGGCCATCGTCAGTCTCATAGTCGAGCTTCGCCTGGCCAACATGCAGCGGCTTGCGGATCGGGAAATCATTGAAGCGCACGAAGCTGCCGCCACTAGTGTTAAGCAACTGCTGCGATTGACGCAGTTCGTTGTCGTCCTGCGCGAAGTAAGTGTAGGCTATCGAAGCTTCTAGCCCCGGCGCGGGCTGCGCCTCGAGCTTCGCGGTGCCGCCATAGCGATCGACCGAATTGGGATAGTTAGACCACAACAGGTTGGTACCCGCCCCCGCTGGCGTCGTAGCCGGTCCCGCGCCGACCTGCGGCGTCGTTACTGGCACCACCTGCGGAAGCAGTCGCTCCTGGTCTCGGCGCTTACGGCTGAACGAACCCGAAACCAGGATGCCGAAATTGCCATCGGGCCCGAAGCGCGTCGAGATCGTTCCGTCGGCACGGTAGTTGAGCCCGTCGTCCCCGTTGCGTCCAAAGCCGCGACCGGGCACCCCTTTCGAATCCGACGTGCCGATGAAAGCGTTACCGAACACGTAGAGTCCCGGCCGGTCGAATGCGGAACGTGTGACGAGGTTGATCGATCCGCCAATAGCATTGCCTTCAATCTCCGGCGTGCGCGATTTTAGGACTTCGAGCGAAGCAACCGCGGTTGACGGGATCGCCTCGAGGTTGAGCTGGCGATTGCCGCGCTCGGCGGTCGCCATTGTCGCGCCATCGAACGAGCCGACCGTATAGCTTGGGTTAAGTCCGCGCACCGACACGTAGCGGCCCTCGTCTTCATCAAACACCGTCTGCACGCCCGGCAGGCGGCGGAAACTGTCGGCGATGTTATAATCAGGCTGCTGACCTATATCATCGCTTTTTAGGAACTCGGCCACCAGCTCGCTCGATCGCTTGGACTGAACTGCAAGCCGGTTCTGGGCGCGAAAGCCAGTGACGGTAATCTGTTCTTCAGCTTCTTGCGCAACAGCAAAGGTGGGGCAAGCGGCGCATGTCGATGCGAGAAGAACTGTGATGGCCTGATTTTTAAAAGTCATTGCATTGTCCCCGTGATTCTTTGGCGTCGGTTACTAACTCAAAGTGACAAATAGATGACGCGGCAGTGATCAGTGGCGCGGCAATGCCACTGCGTGCTTAATTCTTTTCGCGCTCACTGGTTCAGCAAAGTTAAACATTTAATCACCAACCACTACCATTGCTGCCAATTTGTTGTGGCGAATTAACGGCCGCTTTTGCACGATTCTGACAAGTCCCCGAATGACGGACGTTGGGCGAATAGCAGAACGGCATGAGATGAGCTGGGAGCGGACTGCCCGGTTCTACGGCGGAGCGTCAACATTTCAGACCCAAGTTGCGACATAGACGATGTTCTATCCATCAAATACAAAAACAGACGCAGGAAAGTGGGCGTCCTAGGAACGGATGAATACCGCAAGCTCTCTATTTTTTAACCCCTTGTGCTTTCGCCCAAGCCTCATTTTTGGCGACCATCATCTTCACAGCGTCGCCGAACCCTTCAAAGGAAATTGGTGCGACCAGCGTTTGGCCATTTGTCTGCCTTGCCGCAACAATGCCCTTTTTTGCGGCAAAGAACGGGTTCAAATCCGCGCGCGTTGTCAACCTATCGATAAAACATCCTTGTGGCTCGCAACGTGTAAAGACGTAGCCGTTAAGGTCTGTCTTATCGTCGAGACGTACCAATGCTTCTCCTTGAATAAAAAGGCCAAGTGGCAACATAAACTGAATTGCGTAGCGATCGTCTGTACCGGCGTATGAGAGTGAAAATTGTAGAATGTTTTGCTCAACATCCTTACGTTTTACCGCTTGTACTATCTCGCATGGCGGTAATGCAGCACGCGAAACACAGCGTACGGTCCAGTCACCAACTTGATCCGTTTTTTCAATTGGATCGGCGGCACTGGCTGCGGCGATAATGGCAAAGTTTGCAAAAAGCAGAAGCGTTAAAGTTCTTATCATTTGGGTTCTTTCATCGTCTTTTTAGAAGCCTAAAGCCTGTATCCGGGAATTGTCTTCCTATCTTTTTGGCTTCGCTGGCTGGCCACCTGCGCTCGCAGCATTGTCATCATCCTCATTATTGGTCTCAGTGCTAGAGCTCGCCTCTGTGCTTGAGGTCGTCCCAAAATGTTGCGCAACACAAAAATGGAGCGATTAAGGAGCTAGGGTTTAGCCACAGCCTCCAAGCGTTCGAATCCGCCAACACGGCAGCTATCCAGCGATCCACTGACAAAACCAGACCGTCCGCCTTCGGCCCAGATGTTACCAATCATAAGCTGACGGACGGACCAAGGGACCTTGTCACCAGCCGCAAAAATCGCCAACTTGCCTCGTGGCTAAAATCCTTTACCCAAATGCGCCCATTGCTTCTTCTGCTTTGCGCGCGCCGATGTCGCGGCGATCCATGATTGTCGCTGGCCTTTCGACCGTTGTTGAATGGTATGATTTCACACTATATCTGTATTTTTCAACGGTACTGGCGCGCGTGTTTTTTGGAACAGGCCCGCAGTCGATGATAGAAACGCTCGGCGGCTTTGCGATCGCTTACCTGATGCGGCCAGTCGGAGCGCTCGTTTTTGGGCATTTTGGTGATCGGATGGGGCGGCGGTTGACGATGCTGGGTTCGATGTCTGTGATGACCGTAGCGATGCTCGCGACCGCGATGCTGCCGACTTATGCGCAGATTGGTCCGCTTGCCGGCGTGCTGCTGATCGCGCTGCGTTGTTTAATGTCGTTTTCGGTTGGCGGCGAGTATACTGGCGTCGTCGCTTACTTGTTGGAAGGCGCGAAAGACAGTCGGCGTGGATTGATTACCAGCTGCGCATCAGCGGCAAGCGAGATCGGCGCGCTGCTCGCGGCCGCCGCCGCGGCGCTGACCGTTTGGGCTGTGCCCGAGGAGTCGCTTGTCTCATGGGGATGGCGCCTGCCCTTCCTGTTCGGCGCAGCGCTTGCCGGCTTGGTCCTGATAACCCGCGCAACTTTGGAAGAAACGCCTGAGTTTCTTCGCCAGCGTGATGCTGGCACCGTGCCGGAAAAACCGATCCGGCAGACCCTGAAACGACACCGTGGCGCGATTGGACGCGGCTTTGCGATCTCGGCGCTGGGTTCAATCACTTATTATGTCGGCATCACTTATGTGCCGACATTCCTTGATGCCACTGGCACCATGCCGGAGACGCGCGCTCTGTCGATCTCGGTCTTGGCCGCGCTGACGGTTATTCTGGTGACCCCCATAATAGGGATTGCATCCGACCGTTTTGGTCGTCGTCCTACATTGCTGGCGCTCGCACTTGGCAGCATAATATTGCCAACTACCATCTTTGCCGCAATGGTAAGCGGTGGAACTGCGACTTGGACTGGCGCAATTGTTTTGGCTGCACTCGGCGGAGCAGTGAGCGCCGTCGGCGCAGTCACGACTGCCGAGCAATTTCCCGGCGAGGGAAGGCTCAGCGGCCTTGCATTGGGCGCGACAACCGCAACGGCCATATTCGGGGGTCTTACCCCTTTGGTTGCGCATCTATTGGTGACCAACAGTGGATGGGCCGCTGCTCCCGGCGCAATGATCGCATGTGTCGCATTATGCGTGATCATCGTATTTTG
Organism: Sphingorhabdus sp. EL138; assembly: GCF_945890115.1. GTDB lineage: Bacteria > Pseudomonadota > Alphaproteobacteria > Sphingomonadales > Sphingomonadaceae > Sphingorhabdus_B. Next base: position 43,344 of record NZ_CAMDCK010000019.1, on the reverse strand, counting down.
GCACATGCCTGAGACGGCACCAGCCTTCGCCAAGCATTAGGTCAATTTCGCGCGCCGCAAAACATGATAATAGCCGCTTTGGTACATTTCGCGGGTTGATGCTGAACCCGCAGCATGTGTCCGTCCAATGCGCGTGCCTGCCAATTTTGCGTTCTGAACCTCAGATGCCAGCCTGCGCCGCGGTGACAGATTATGCCTGCTTATCCGGATCAACATGCAGCCAATCGGCATGGCGCGGGGCTTTTTTGGTCTCGCTCCATTGCTGCAGCATCAACGGCGCGACGCGTTTTAATTCGGCATGCTGCTGCGCCGTGCCGATGTTGCAGGCAAGCTCCAATCGGTGGCCATTAAGGTCAAAGAAATAGATCGACCGGAATATGCCGTGAAAGGTCGGGCCGACCACATCTATGCCTTGCGCCTCAATATGCGCCTTGGCCGCCAACAACGCATCCAGATCCGCAACCTCAAACGCGATATGTTGCACCCAGGCCGGGGTATTGGGGTCTTTACCCATTTCGGGCTGGTTCGGCAGTTCAAAGAAAGCGATGACATTGCCCCCGCCGCAATCCAAGAAGATGTGCATATAAGGGTCATATGCGCCCGTCGACGGCACATGATCCTCGGCAAAGGCGGTGGTGAATTCCATGCCCAGCACATGCGCATACCAATCCGCCGTCGCCTTTGCGTCCTTACAGCGATAGGCAACATGGTGGATTCGTTCGAGCTTTACGGGCGCGGTCATGCGACAGGCTCGACTTGCAACGCGCCGCGTTCAATCTGGTCGCGCTCAATGCTTTTGAACAAGGCAGTAAAATTGCCTTCGCCAAAGCCCTCGTCTTTCTTGCGCTGAATAAATTCGAAGAAGACAGGGCCAATCATGGTTTGCGAGAATATCTGCAACAGCAAGCGCGGGTCGCCATCTTGCGTCGACCCGTCGAGCAAGATGCCACGCGACTGCAGCGCGTCGACTGGCTCGCCATGGCCCGGCAAGCGTTCCTCGAGCATGTCATAATAAGCCTTGGGCGGCGGCGGTGCGAATGGCGTGCCCAACGCTTTCAACCGGTCCCAGCACGCCGGCAAATCATCACAGGAAAAGGCTATATGCTGAATGCCTTCGCCATTATAGGCGCGCAGATATTCCTCAATCTGGCCACCCCCCGCCTTGCCTTCTTCGTTCAACGGAATGCGGATTTTACCATCTGGCGCAGTCATCGCGCGGCTGGTGAGGCCGGTATATTCGCCTTTAATATCGAAATAGCGGATTTCGCGGAAGTTGAAAACGCGTTCGTAAAAGCCGCCCCAATGCGCCATGCGTCCGCCATAGACATTGTGCGTCAGATGATCGATGATCTTAAAACCAGCGCCGACGGGGTTGCGGTCCACACCGGGCAGATAATCAAAGTCGATATCATAAATCGACAAGGCGTCGCCATAGCGATCCACAAGATAGATCATCGCGCCGCCAATGCCGCGAATGGCGGGCAAGCGCAGTTCCATAGGGCCGGTGCGCGTTTCAACCGGTTCCGCGCCACGCGCAATCGCTGCGTCATAGGCCATACGCGCATTCTTCACCCGAAACGCCATACCGCACGCCGAAGGACCATGCTCTGCCGCGAAATAAGCGGCAGGGCTTTGCGGCTCGTAATTGGCAATCAGGTTGATTTCGCCTTGACGCCACAGGTCGACATCCTTCGACCGATGCCGCGCGATGCGGCTGAAACCCATGCGTTCAAACACAGGTTCCAGCAGGCCTTTTTCCGGCGCAGAAAACTCGATGAATTCGAACCCATCGAGTCCCAACGGGTTTTCGAACAAATCGGTCATAGGCACGCTCCTGCAAAAAATGGTTACATTTGCAACCAGATTAGGTCATCGGCAGCCTTGAGTCAACACAAGGACGGGTTAGGTAAAGTGCAGGCGGCGGTATTTGCCCCGAAAGTAGAGCAACGGGTCACGGCGCGGTTCAAAGCTCGCTTTTTCGACGCGACCGACCAGAATGAAATGGTCGCCAGCTTCATGCAAGGCATGGCGTTTGCATTCAAACATGCCAAGCGAGCTTGGTAAAATCGGCGCGCCATATTCGCCGACTTCCCACCGCGTTCCGGCAAAGCGATCCTCACTTTTCCCGGCGAACAGGTTGGAAACGGGCTGCTGCCCGATTTGCAGCACGTTGACGGCGAAATCGTCAATGCCGCGCAAAACCTCTGCGCTGCCGGAATTATTGGCGATGCACACCAGCAATAATGGCGGGTCGAGCGACACGCTGGTGAAGCTGTTGGCGGTCAAGCCGACAGGCTTTCCATCCGAGTCATGCGCGGTGATGATCGTCACACCTGTCGCAAAACACCCCATGGCATCCCGCAATGTCCGCGCGTCGGATCCGGAACGATATTCGGGAATAAAGCGCGGTTGCTTGCGCTCCAAAAAGTCGATGAGTAGCCCGTTAAACGCTTCCGCCCGTTCCGCCATAATCAACAAGCCGCCACCATCAACGTCAATGGCCTCAACATTCAGCAGGCTGTCCACAAAAGCCGGTTGCGCACTATCTGGGTCAACTTGGCCTAAGGCACCACGAATGACCAGCGACGGTACCGCAATGTGCGACGCGGCTTCGGTCAGTGCTTCCCCGATGTCATTGGTGTCGAACGCGGCAAAAATAGCATTGTCATAATCCGCGCGATTCAACCCCTGCCCAAGCGCCGCGGACATGCGGTCTGCCGCCGCGCGCACCGCCTTTGCATCATGGTCCGCCGGCGGATCGACAAATATCAAGCCTGATGCCAAGGTCGCGGCATCTTCGGCCAAGGCCATTGTCGCAATCCACGCGCTGTGCGACGCCGCGACAACGACGGGACGCGTCCGCATTTGGCCCAAGACTGCGCGCAAATCTTCGACATACGCGTTGAAGTCATAACGACCGTCAGATGGCCATTCGCTGCCGCCATGGCCGCGCAGGTCAACATTGATGACATGGCGTCCGGCCTGTTCCAAACCAATGGCCACATCTTCCCACACTTTGCGGGTCTGGCCAAAGCCATGCAGCAGGACAATGGACGGGTCATCGGCAGACCCAATATCGTCGGCCTCAAGCCTGATGCCTGCGAAGCCCTTAAATTCTCTTACATAACGAAGCGACATGCGCCTAAACCCCAAATTCTGTCTAACGGTGTCATATTCTGACGGTCCGTGCACGCTTACTCTGTTTTACGCAATAATTTATGCACGGTCAGTGGCGATGACAGCCATCGTGATGCGCGAGATGCAGACCAGCTTTCCGGCTTCATCCTCTATCCGGATTGACCAGATTTGCGTCGTGCGGCCAATCGATTCCGACATGGCCGTGGCAAAAACAAAGCCGTCCTTCACGGGGCGAATATGGTTGGCGTTGATTTCCATGCCCACGGTCGCAAACTTGCTGGGGTCCACGGTCATAGCCGCCGCCGTGGAACCCACCGTTTCGGCCAAAACCACAGATGCGCCGCCATGAAGCCGCCCATAAGGCTGCTTCGTGCGTGCATCGACGGGCATGCGCGCCTTGATCCAATTGTCTCCATAATCGACGAATTCGATACCGACAAAACCGGGCATGCAATGCGCGCTACCCGCAGTCAGCGCGGCAAGATCAAGCTTTTCGTGAAACCATATAGACATGCAGTCTCCATGCGCGAAGCAACAGAAACTGTCTAGACCAAGTTGCCGCTAAAGCCCAAGTGCGCGTTTGATTTCGGCCCAATCGACGATCTTGAAATTCTGGGTCGCGGGGCGGTTGTCGCCATCTTGCACGACAAAAAGCCCGTCCGGAAAGTCAGGGCCAAAATCACCCAGCATCAATTCTATGCCGTCGGTTTCCTGAACGCCGTCAATGGCCCCGTCATTGACGCGGAAACGGCCCACATAATTGGCCTCAGGCAATTTAAAGACGGCATAGGCATTGTCGCCTTGGCTCGATACGATGACATAGCCGCCATCGGTGCCGGATGGAGCCAGGGCGACGCCTTCGGCATCCATCACGATTTCCTTGCCATCGGCCTTGGCAATAGCCGTGGGGACATTGGAACCATCGGGCGCGGCGTCAAATTTCCACAGGCCGACATCTTCTTCGGCGACATATAAAATGCCGGTGCGGTCATCGACGACGCAGCCTTCGGACTGTGTACCCAATTTCATACTGCGCACGACTTTGCCTCTGGGAACAGGGCCGCTTACATCAATCGCGACCTGATCAATGCGGCCATCTTTAAGCACGACAAAGCCGAACAATGCCTTGTCGCTAGCGCGTTGCCACAAGCACATGCCATAGGCCTCGCCAGCCCCAACAGGCAGGGTAACCAAAGGCACAAGTTTGCGGGCCGCACTGTCCAGCCGGAACAACGCCATCTGTGCCTGCGCAAGGTCCTGACGGTCGCTGGCCGCCACGAGGACACCGATGCTGCCTCCGACATCGCGCAGATCGACATTGTTGAGGCGCGGCGACGGCGTAAAACTGACCTGACGCCCCTGCACATCATTGACATGAATGCCCGCGCGCTTGTCCGTGCCGATGATCAGGCTTTGCGCTGGATTGGCGGCATTGCGCCAAATCGCAGGATCATCCGCCGCATCCTCCATCGTCGCAACCGGCTGCGTCTCGACCTTGGCCGTAACCGACGCCGTGGGCAACAGACTCATCACCGGCTGCGTCGAAGCGCAACCTGTGAGCAATAATGGCACAAGGAGGAGCTGTTTATGCATTAGATTGTGAATTGGACCATAATCTGGAATCTGGACCTGCTCTTTACCTGACCAAACCATATGCGTCGAAGCTGCGGTCAAAATCAACCTCAAACTCGGTGTTCACCTGATCGGCGGAACAACGGGAATAGCCAAGCCTTAAGCTGGTTTTGCCTGCCGACCATTTCTGTGGCAACTGACCAGCTAGGCTATGGCTTTCCTGCTTCATCATGTTCAGATTGGCATTATCCATCAACTAAAATCTGCGCCACAAAACATCGCGTTGCATGAAAGTCTTCGTGCATGTGTAGAACGCGTTTGCATATATTTAGCCCGTGAAGATGCCAATTTTCCTATAGGTAGGAGGTGTCACTTTTTGATATATAAGCAATGACAATTTTGTCGGGATACTGTTACAGTTAGCCTTTCTGCTGCCGTAAATATGCAATGTTTCCATGGCACCGAACCTTTATTGATGAAGAAGGAATATTTTTGGTGAAGCCCCTGACAGCTCCAAGCAGTTTGAAAGCTCGAAAAACACCAACTGATGCGCGTTATTTTAACCGCGAGCTGTCATGGTTAAAATTTAACGAGCGCGTGTTGGAAGAGGCGTCGAACCCAGCGCACCCGTTGCTGGAGCGCCTGCGCTTTTTGTCGATTTCGGGCACAAACCTTGATGAATTTTTCATGGTCCGCGTGGCGGGTCTGCGCGGGCAGCAGCAACGGCAGATTTTAGAGCTGTCGATTGATGGCCGCACGCCATCCGAGCAGCTTGCCGACACCGTTGCCGCGGCTGACCGGTTGATGATCCAGCAACAGAAGCTGTGGCGCAAGCTGATGGGGGAATTGGCCAGAGCGGGCATTAAGATCGTTCAACCATCCGCCATGGGCAAAAACTTACAGGCGCAAGTAGGCACATATTTTCGCGAACAAATCTTGCCGGTGCTTACCCCGCAAGCGTTGGACCCCGCCCACCCATTTCCCTTCATCCCCAATCAAGGCCTTAGCCTGATATTCGATATGCGCCGCAAGGATGATAATGAAGTCGTAAGACAATTGGTCTTGATCCCGCAATCGCTGGCCCGCTTTGTTCGACTACCTGGCCCCGGCACGCGTTTTGTAACCATTGAGGCGCTCATCAAGCATTTCGTGGGCCAGATGTTTCCCGATTATCGGCTGATCGCCGCTGGCGCATTCCGCATTATCCGCGACAGTGATATTGAAGTGGAGGAAGAGGCCGAAGACCTCGTCCGCTATTTCCGCAGCGCGATCAAGCGCCGCCGTCGCGGGCGGATTATCCGGCTGAAGCTGGAAAAAGGCCTGCCAAGCGAATTGGCCACGTTGATCCGCACCGAACTTGGCGCAGGCGCGTCTATCGTGGTCGAAACCGTCGGTTTCTTGGGTATTGGCGATTTGAACCAATTGGTCGACGAAGACCGCCCAACGCTGAAATTCCCGCCTTATTCTGCGCGCTTTCCCGAACGCATATTGGAACATGATGGCGATTGTTTTTCGGCGATCAGCCAAAAAGACATCGTCATTCACCACCCATATGAAAGCTTCGACGTGGTGCTCGCCTTCCTGCAACAGGCCGCGCTGGACCCCGACGTTGTCGCCATTAAACAGACATTGTATCGCGCTGGCAAGCAATCGGGCGTGATCCGCGCCTTATGCGAAGCCGCCGAGGCCGGAAAATCGGTCACCGCGATTGTCGAATTAAAGGCCCGGTTTGACGAAGAGCAAAATCTGCATTGGGCGTCGCAGTTGGAAAATTCCGGCGTTCAAGTGGTCTACGGCTTTGTCGATATGAAAACGCATGCCAAAATTTCATTGGTCGTCCGGCGTGAGGCGGATGGTTTCCGGACCTATTGCCATTTGGGCACGGGCAATTATCACCCGATCACCGCCAAAGTGTATACTGACATCAGCTTCTTTACCGCCGACCCGCGCGTCGGCCATGATGCCGGACAGATTTTCAACTATATCACGGGCTATATCCCCCCGACGGATTTGAAGCTGTTGACCATGAGCCCGCTTGGCCTGCGGGAAAAAGTCATGTCGTTGATCGACGATGAAATCGCCCATGTTGCCGCTGGGCGACCCGGCGCGGTTTGGGCCAAGGTCAACTCGCTGGTCGATAAGGCCGTGATCGACAAATTATATGAGGCAAGCGAGGCCGGTGTGGAAATCGACCTTGTGGTGCGCGGCATTTGTTGCCTGCGACCGGGGGTCAAGGGCATGTCATCGCGCATCCGCGTCAAGTCTGTGGTTGGCCGTTTCCTGGAACATAGCCGCATCTGGGCGATGGGCAATGGCGCTGATCTGCCCAATCGGGACGCAAAAGTCTTCATCTCCTCGGCGGACTGGATGTCGCGCAATTTCGACCGCCGCGTCGAATATATGCTGCCAATTGAGAACCCTACCGTCCATGACCAGATCCTTGATCAGGTTATGGTTGCAAACCTGCTCGACAACCAGCAAAGCTGGATGCTGCGTTCGGACGGACGCTATGAAAGGGTAAAAGCGGGTAGCATGCCATTTAATCTGCATCATTATTTCATGACCAATGCGTCGCTTTCAGGACGCGGAGGCGCGCTTGCGGATGACAAGAAGGTTCCAACTTTGAGCCTCGTCCGACAAAGATGAAGGCGGTGCGTCAGGCCGTCATTGATATTGGCTCCAACACTGTCCGGCTCGTGGTATATGCAGGCGCGCCGCGTGCGCCTTTGCCCATTTACAATGAAAAAAGCCGGGTAAAACTGGGCGCCTGCCTTGCAGGCGACGGCGAAATTGACAAAGCGACGATGAAAAAGGCGCTGGCCGCCTTGGCCCGCTTTGAAACGCTGGCCCGCGCGATGAAGGTCGACAGCATGCGCGTGGTCGCCACCGCCGCAACGCGTGAAGCGAAAAATGGTCAGGAATTGGTCGACAAGGCCGCCGCCTTGGGCATCCGCGTCGATGTGCTGGACGGCGATGCTGAGGCCACAGCGGCGGGCTATGGCGTGCTCAGCGACAATCCTCTCGCCAATGGCTATGTCGGCGATCTGGGCGGCGGCAGCCTTGAACTTATCCGCATAGCCGACGGCAAATTGGGCGCGCGCATATCCTTGCCGCTGGGCACATTGCGGCATGGCATATTGACCGGAAAATCGCCCAAGCAAATCACGCAAATGCTGCGCGATGATATTGCAAAGACGATGGGCAAAAACGCCTTTCCGATAGAGGCTGGCCTGCCCTTCTACATGATCGGCGGTTCGTGGCGCAGTTTTGCACGGCTGCACATGCATGCAACCGGCTATCCACTGACCATCCTCGCCAATTATGAAATGCCGCCCGAGGCACCTGAATTGCTCACGCCGCTTGCGCAAGACCGCGACGCCCTGACGCGGTCGAACGTGATCGCTACGGGCCGTATTTCGGAACTACCCGGGGCGACGGCGTTGTTGAGTGGCATAATCGGGCTGTTCAAGCCCCGCAAGCTTGTAACAAGCATTTACGGCCTGCGTGAGGGCTTGTTGTATGAACAACTGACCGCAGATGAGCGCCACCAAGACCCGTTGATCGCGGCGGCCCGCTTTGAAGGTGAGCGGCTGGGCCGTTTTCCCTTTCATGGCGACGCGCTTGCCGAATGGATTGCGCCCGTCTTTGCCGGGCAAAGCGCGCATGACGCTAGGCTGTGCCGCGCGGCGTGCTTGCTGTCCGACAGCGTGTGGAACGTGAACCCCGAACATCGCGCCGACCATGCGCTTGACCTTGCATTGGACGGCAGTTGGCCCGGCGTCAGCGCCAGCGACCGCGCGGTCATCGCCGCCGCCTTATGGACGGTGCACGCCGGAAAGCGGACCTTGCCCGAAATGCTGGCCGCCTTGGCCACGCCCGGCGCGCTGGCCCAAGCGGTCATCTGGGGCCTCGCCATCCGCTTGGCCCACCGCCTCGACGGCGGCACCGGCGGCGCATTACCCGACAGCCGCATCGACGGCGACGGCGCGACGTTACGGCTGCACTTGAGCGGCTCGGCGGTGCGGTTGCAGTCGAATAGCGTGTTGCGGCGTTTGCAGGCTTTGGGCGAAGCTTTGGGCTACGCGCAGGCGGAGATTATGGGTTAGGGGGGGTAACACCACGTTGCCGCACAAATTTTTATTGAGCTTGAACCTGTCTCAATGGGGCCGTCCAATTGCACCCACCTACCCGTCATCCTTACCCGTCATCCCTTACGCGTCATCCTGAACATACCCCCATCGTCACCCTGAACATACCCCATCGTCATCCTGAACATACCCCATCGTCATCCTGAACTTGTTTCAGGATAACAAAAAACCGTCGCCTGTTATCCTGGAGCCGTAGGCTGGCAGAGCCAAAACAAGTTCAGGATGACGAAAGGGAGTTATGTTAACAGGAATTCCAGTGACGGGTGCGTAATCCCTTTAATAGCTTCGGTTTTGGTTTCCCTGCTATCGCAGTCCTTCCACTTGCTTTCAGTTCGTCATTCCCGCGTAGGCGGGAATGACGAGGTTTTTATAGGGAATGACGAGGTTTTTTAGTCCAAATGACGAGGCGTTTCGGCACCCGCCTACCCCTCACCCCATCGGGTATAATATCTCTTTCGTCACCTTGTGCACTGCGGTCATCACCTCATCGCTCAGCTTTAGGTCAATCGCCGCAAAGATGTCGTCGAGCTGCTCTTCCTTGCTCACGCCCACCATTGTCGACGCGACAAAATCATGCTGTTTCGACCAAGCCGTTGCCAGCGTCACCGGCGACATGCCTGCCTCTTGCGCAATCGCAACAATCCGCATCGTGCTCTCCAATGCGCGGGGGCCCGCAAAACGCTGCGCCATTTCGACCTGACGTGATCCGGCCATTTCGAGATAGCGGGAGAAACGCGCGCCTTCGGGGCGGGCGCCGTCGAGATATTTGCCTGACAACACGCCGCCACCCAGCGGCGAATATGGCAGCAACGATATGCCCTCTTGGCGGCAGACTTGCTTTAGCTCATCCTCAAACCGACGATTATTGATGGAAAAATTATTCTGGATGCTCTCGTAACGGGCCACGCCCAGCCGTTCCGACGTCGCCAGCGACTTCATCAGGCCATAGCTTGTCTCATTCGAACAACCCAGCACGCGGACCTTGCCCGACCGCACCAGCTCATCGAGCACCTCCATCGTTTCGTCATAAGCAAGGCCATGGTCGGGCCAATGCGTTTGATACAGGTCGATATAATCGGTCTGCAAACGGCGCAGGCTTTCTTCGACTGCGGTGATGATATTGTGGCGGTCCAGCGTCGTCATGCCGCCGCGCTTGGGCGATTTGAACCACGTGTGGCTGGGGCCGGAAACCTTGGTTGCCATGATGATGGCGTCGCGATTCTTCCCCTTCATCCAGCGCCCGACAATATCCTCGGTCCGGCCAACCCATTTAATGTCCGGCGGCACGGGATAGCCTTCGGCGGTGTCGAAAAAGTTGATGCCTGCATCCAGACATTTGTCGAGAATGCGGTGCGCCTCCGCCTCATCGGTTTGCGACCCGAAGGTCATGGTGCCCATGCAAATGTCGGACACGTAAATGGCGCTTTTGCCGATGCGACGATGTTCCATATTTTTCTCTCCCTAATATTGACCAGCCGCACCAACGACCAAAAAGGCAAGCGCGGCAAGCAACCCTGCCACGCGGTTTGAACGGAAATGGCCAAGCGCGTTGCTGCCATCGGATTTCAGCGATACGACTTGCATGCCCAAATGAAAGGCGACCGGCAGGAGCGCGACCAACGCCTGCTTTTCGGGTCGAACGCTCCAAATCGCCATGCCCCATCCCAGAATCGTCAAAACATAGAATGCCGCCACGCCCAACCGGACGCTGCCGCCCAGCCGCAGGGCGCTCGATTTAATCCCGACCAAGGCGTCATCTTCGCGGTCTTGCATGGCATAGATCGTATCATAGCCAACGACCCAGAATATCGAACCTGCATAGAGCCAGAGCATCGCCACATTGGCTTGCCCCATGATCGCGACCCAGCCGACCAACGCGCCCCAGCTAAACACCAGCCCCAGCCAGATTTGTGGCCACCAAGTAATGCGCTTCATAAAGGGGTAGGCCGCGACAAGAAGGACGCTGCTCACCGCGACAATCTGCGCCTCCCACCGAAGCTGCACCAGCACCAGCAAGCCAAAAGCGCATAAGCCAAGCAGAAACACCCACGCGCCGCGCACACCGATATCACCGCTTGGTAATGGCCGCGACGCCGTGCGCGCGACTTGCGCGTCCAGATCGCGGTCGACAATGTCATTATATACGCACCCTGCCCCGCGCATGACGATTGCGCCCAGCAGCATCCACAGTGCAAGGTCCCAACGCGCAATCAGCCCGCCCGAAAGCGCCAGCCCGAATATACAGGGCCAGAATAACAACCACCAGCCAATCGGACGATCCAACCGCGCCAAAAGCACCAAAGCGCGCAGCTTCACCGGCAACAGGGCAATGATGCCAGTAAATTCGCTGTCGGGGACAAGTTTAGACGTCATGGCAAAGGCCCTGCCAAAATTTATTCGGCGCGTCATCTGCGAAGTTACATCCGTATAAGTTCGCAGATGACGCCGCCCGCTTTTGCAGGTAGAGGCAAGCCATGCCCGCAACCCCCGCCTGGCCCCCAAAATCAACGCCGCGCTTGTTTGTGGAACAAGTGTTGGCGCTTGGCGCGACCCTGAACATTTCGGGCAATAGCGCGCATTATCTGATCGGTGTGATGCGCCTGAAAGAAGGTGCGCCGGTTAAATTGTTTGACGATATTTCGGGCGAATATCTTGCCACTGTCACCAACATAAGCAAACGCGACCTTGACCTGACCGTCGAGGCTAAACTGCGCGGACGCGAAACGACGCCTGATCTGTGGCTTGTCCAAGCTCTGATCAAAAAGGATCGCTTTGACTGGATCGCCGAAAAGGCGTGCGAATTGGGCGTGGCGCGCTTTGTGCCTGTGCTAACCGCGCGCTGCGTGGTGGATAAGGTGAAGGATGATCGCCTGCGCGCGCATATGATTGAGGCGGCCGAACAATGCGAACGCACCGCCTTACCGCAGATTGCGCCGCTGACGAAACTGGACGCGGTGCTGAAGGATTGGCCCAGCGACCGGATATTATACTTCTGCGATGAACGTGGCGGCGCGCCGATGTTGGAGGCGATAAGCGCTGGACCAGCGGCCCTGCTGATCGGGCCGGAGGGCGGCTTCACCGATAACGAAAATGCCTTGATTCGCGCGCATGCAAACGCACGGCCCGTATCGCTTGGCCCGCGTATATTGCGGGCGGACACCGCTGCGGTTGCGGCAATATCGGTTTGGATGGCCAAGAATGGCGACTGGGCGGCGTAAAGCCATATCAGCGCATGCCGTCGGAGACAATATTGCAACAATAATGTCATAAAATGAATCTGCTGGCAATATCGCCGCGACATTTCTAAACCGCCGCCATGAGCACAAAAACCGTTTCCAACCGCGTCGATCCCGTCATCGAATCACGCGATCAATTGGTCGCCGCAATATCCAAGGGTGAAAAGCCCAAGGACCGCTGGCGCATTGGCACCGAGCATGAAAAATTTGTGTATAATCGCAGCGATCATCACGCGCCATCTTATGACGAACCGGGCGGTATTCGCGATTTGTTAATGGCGATGACCGAATTTGGTTGGGAACCTGTGTACGAAAATGGCAAAGTTATCGCGATGAGCGGCAGCGACGGCGCCATCAGTCTTGAGCCTGCCGGGCAACTGGAATTGTCGGGCGCACCGCTTGAAAACCTGCACCAAACCTGCGCTGAAACCGGGCGGCATTTGAAGCAGGTTAAGGCCATTGGCGACAAGACGAATACCAGCTTTTTAGGGTTGGGGCTGTGGCCCGACAAGACGCGCGCGGAACTGCCGATCATGCCCAAGGGGCGGTATGACATCATGCTGCGTCATATGCCGCGCGTCGGCAGCATGGGCCTCGATATGATGCTGCGGACTTGCACGATTCAGGTCAATCTCGATTATGCCAGCGAAGCCGACATGGCGCATAAATTCCGGACATCACTCGCGCTGCAACCACTTGCTACCGCTTTGTTCGCCAATTCGCCATTTTTGGAAGGCAAGCCAAACGGGTTCCTCTCCTATCGCAGCCATATCTGGTCCGACACAGACCCCCAACGCACGGGCATGTTGCCGTTCGTATTCGACGCCAATTTCGGCTATGAACAATATGTTGATTATATGCTCAAGGTGCCAATGTATTTTGTCTATCGCGACGGCAAATATATCGATGCATCAGGTCTTGATTTCCGCGACTTCCTAAAGGGCGAATTGTCAGTGCTACCGGGCGAAAAGCCGACGGTCAGCGATTGGGAAGACCATATGTCCACCGCCTTCCCCGAAGTGCGGTTGAAAAGCTTCCTCGAAATGCGCGGTGCCGACGGCGGCCCGTGGAACCGTATCTGCGCGCTCCCTGCTTTCTGGGTCGGCTTGCTCTACGATCAAGGCGCCTTGGATGCCGCATGGGACGAGGTCAAGCATTGGACGATGGAAGAGCGCGAGGCCCTGCGCAGTGCGGTGCCAGCCCAAGGCCTGAACGCCGCGATACCGGGCGGTGGCAAGCTGCTGGATTTGGCGGGACGTATTCTCGATATCTCCTCATCCGGCTTGGCAGCGCGCAATTGCCTGAACGCCAGCGGTGACAATGAAACCGGCTATCTCGACCCGCTGCGCGAAATCGTCGTCAGCGGCAAAACCGTCGCAGAAGTGTTGCTGGAGAAATATCACGGCGAATGGGGCGGCGATGTGTCGCGCGTCTATGACGAGATGAGCTTCTAACCCGTTATTGTCGAAAGCAGACTTGCCCCGTGCGCATATCGGCGTTAAGGGCACCCTTCTTCGCTGAAATGCGGAGTGCAGGAGTTTAGCTCAGTTGGTAGAGCATCGGTCTCCAAAACCGAGGGTCGTGGGTTCGAGTCCCCCAACTCCTGCCATTTTCTTACATTTTTAGAAATGATCACTGCGCGCTCCGGCGCAGCCAATTTTGACACACATTTTTATCACACCGTCACCGCCCCCGAAGCTGTCACCCTGGAGCCATTTCTCGTCTCTACCCTTCGGTCTGTTTGGCACGATGGATGCTGAACCGAGTTCAGCATGACGTTGCGGGGAATGCGCCTCCGCGACCTTTGCGCCTCTGCGTGAACCTTTCCCGTCGCCCCAGCGCAGGCTGGGGCCCATCCCGTCTATCGTCCCAGCGCGGCGCTATCCGGCGAGACGCGATAGGCTCCAGCCTACGCTGGAGCGACGGTGTTTTTGGAGGGATCTGGTTTTGCCTCTGCACCCTTCGGTCTATGTAGTACGATGGATGCTGAACCGAGTTGGGCTCTGCACGCCTTCGGCTCCAGCATGACGTTGGGGGGAATGCGCCTTCGCGCCTTCGCGTCTTTGTGCGATAAAATAACAGGCACCACGCAGCCCCCACGCCCACCACATTCTGGCTACACCCTCAACCCGCCTTGCGCTTAGTCACCTGATGATACACCACCACAATCACCGCGCCGATGGCAAGGCCGACAACGCCGCTCATTGCCGCATCTGCGACCCAGGCCAGCGCCCCTTCATATAGACCCAAAAACTCTGCGGGGTGGATGCCAAAGCCGTGGACGATAATCTGCCCGCCCACCCATAGCATTGCGGCGGTGCCGATGGTCGACAAGGCGGCGAGCAATTTGGGCATGCCTTTTACCAACGTGCGGCCAATGGCTTGCGAACCGGCGTTGTCGCGTCCAGCCAATTTCAGGCCGATGTCGTCCATTTTCACGATCAGGCCAACCATGCCATAGACCCCGATGGTGACGGCGATAGCGACAAAGGCCAATGTCGCTGCCTCCAACCAGATGGATGTTTCGGCAAGGCCTTTCACTTCATTAAGGGCAATCGCCATGATTTCGGCGGACAGGATGAAATCGGTGCGCACCGCGCCTTTGACCATCGCGGTTTCATGTTCGGTGCTGGTCAGTTCTGCAAGCTCTTCGGCTAAGCCCACTTCCGCATGCGGGGCGATTTTTTCCCACACTTTCTCCGCGCCTTCGAAACATAAATATGCCCCGCCCAGCATCAAGATCGGCGTGATCGCCCATGGCAGGAACAGGCTCAACAGCAAAGCCACGGGCAAGATGATGACCAGCTTGTTAAAGAATGACCCCTTGGCAATGCGCCAGATGATCGGCAATTCGCGGTCAGGGGTAAAGCCTGTGACATATTGCGGCGTCACCGCCGTATCGTCGATAACAACCCCTGCGGCCTTGCTGCCCGCCTTACCCGCAGCGGCGGCAACATCATCGACGGAAGCCGCCGCAACTTTTGCAATGGTGGCAATATCATCAAGAAGCGCAGCAAGACCGGAGGGCATGGGGGGTGTTTCCTTGGTAAATTTGAGCCTTAGGAGATACCCAAAACCTGCGATAGTTCAAGGCACTTCGACATCGCTTATGCGGTCAATATGCTTTCCCAAACCCGCTTGCTCCGTTTTGTTTGCCATCTTGCGTTGCGGCGAATCCCTCGTTAAAGGCCTAGTCTTTCCGAAATAGGAACCTATATCGCTCTCGACCCGCCGGTCGGAGCGCTGGCGGCTATCCTCGGGATCGAACAGGAAGAAACGATATGGCAAAAAATAGCCCCGGTGAATTCATCCGTCAGGCGCGGACCGAAATCGGCAAGGTGGTATGGCCCTCGCGCCAGGAAACCGTGCAGACCGCGATCATGGTGTTGATCATGACGATCATCTTGGCCATCTTCTTTTTAGGCGTCGACGCGGTGTTTGCCGCAATCGTAAAGGGATTGCTCGCGCTGGCCGAAGGCTAAGGCAGACCCTATAGAGAGTTTTGGGGAATAGAAATATATTATGGCACGCTGGTACATCATTCACGCTTATTCGGGCTTTGAAAACAAGGTTCGCGACCAGATTCTGGCCGAAGCAGAGCGCATTGGCCTCACGCAATTGGTCGAAGCTATCGAGGTTCCGACCGAGCAGATCACCGAAGTGCGTCGCGGTAAGAAGATCAAGGCCGAACGTAAATTCTTCCCGGGCTATGTTCTGGCAAAGCTGAACATGAATGATGATGTGTACCATTTGGTCAAGAACACGCCAAAGGTCACAGGATTTCTGGGCGCGGGTAACAAGCCGCAGCCCATCACCGAAGCCGAGGCCGCGCGCATCCTCAACACCAAGCAGGAACTCGAAGCCGCGCCCAAGAAGCGCGTTTCGGTCGACTATGAAATTGGCGATCAGGTCAAGGTGCTGGGCGGACCATTTGCAAGCTTCAACGGCTTGGTCGAGGAACTCGACTTCGACAAGAACCGCGTCAAGGTATCCGTCAGCATCTTCGGCCGCGCAACGCCGGTTGAACTGGACTTTGAAGAAGTCGAATTGATGAAGTGATTTTGGTGCACGCAGAGGTGCAGAGGACACAGAGACATTAACTGTCCCTCCGCGTCCTCCGCGCCGCTGCGTGTTCCTTTTTCCGCCTTGGCCCTCACCCCAAACCGTCACCCTGAACTTGGTTCAGGGTCCATTTCTCGTCTCTACCCTTCGGTCTACGTGGCACGATGGATGCTGAAACGAGTTCAGCATGACGTTGGGAAGAAACACGCCTTCTTATTCCCGCCACCTCCCCCGACCGTCGCCCCACCCAACCGTCGCCCTCCAAAAAAACCGTCACCCTGAACTTGTTTCAGGGTCCATTTCTCCTCTCTAATCTTCGGTCTATCTGGCACGATGGATGCTGAACCAAGTTGTGCTCTACACGCCTTCGGCTCCAGCATGACGTTGAGGGTAATGCACCTCGGCGTCCTGCGCGCCTCTGCGTGAACCCCTTGATTTGTCATTCCCGCGAAAGCGGAGAACTTAGTGACCGTAAGGTCAATCCATGAGCCGAACTATCGGCGAAATGGTTCGCACAAAGGCACGAAGGCATAAAGAAGTTGTTCCGGGTCTTCGTGTCTTCGTGCGAACCAAAAACGTATCGCGCACGGACATGTCAGACCATGGGTTCCCGCTTTCGCGGGAATGACAATTTTGGGGTATTGGGGTACGTAAACGAATATTCCCGTCGCCCCAGCGTGACGAGTGTGTTGATTTAAACGTCGTCTTAGACTAATTGCCCACCTCCACTGATGAGAATCAGCGGAACCCGTGCGGGAGGAAGTTGCCAAAGAAATTTGGACGCGACCGTTTGACCGCTTAATTTGACCCGCCGTTGCTGACGCTTTGGCGGGGAAAGAATGAAAGGACGCCATAAATGGCAAAGAAAATTGACGGCTATATCGGCCTGCAAGTCCCTGCAGGTTCAGCCACACCATCCCCGCCAATCGGCCCTGCTTTGGGTCAGCGCGGCGTAAACATCATGGAATTCTGCAAGCAGTTCAATGCGGCGACCGCCGACATGGAAAAAGGCACACCGATTCCAACGAAGATTACGGTTTTTTCCGACAAGAGCTTTACCTTCATCATGAAGGCACCGCCCGCAACCTATTTGATTAAAAAGGTTTTGGGTTTGAAGGCCGGTTCGAAAGAGCCCGGCAAGCTGTCGGCTGGTAAGATTACCCGCAAGCAACTGGAAGAAGTCGCGACCCTGAAAATGGCCGACCTCAACGCGAACGACATGGACGCGGCTGTAAAAATCATCGCAGGCTCGGCTACCGCCATGGGCCTCGAAGTTGTGGAGGGTTAAGAACATGGCCAAGCTAACCAAAAAAGCAAAGTCGCTCGCGCATCTGGATGCGGACAAATTATACGGTGTTGATGAAGCGTTGAAGGCAATCAAGGAAATGGCGACTGCAAAGTTCGACGAGACCATCGAAGTTGCGTTGAACCTGGGCGTTGACCCACGTCATGCCGACCAAATGGTCCGCGGCATGGTTTCGCTTCCAGCCGGTACCGGTAAGGAAATGAAGGTTGCCGTGTTCGCCCGTGGCGACAAGGCCACTGCAGCAACAGCCGCTGGTGCGGACAAGGTTGGCGCGGAAGACCTGATGGAAGATATGCTGGCTGGCAATCTCGATTATGACCGCGTCATTGCAACGCCGGACATGATGGGCATCGTTGGCCGCTTGGGTAAGACCTTGGGTCCAAAGGGCCTGATGCCAAACCCGAAGCTTGGAACCGTCACCATGGACGTTGCCGAAGCCGTGAAGGCGGCAAAGGCTGGTCAGGTGGAATTCCGCGTTGAAAAGCAGGGCATCATCCACAGCGGCATCGGTAAGAAAAGCTTCTCCGATTCCGATCTGCGCAAGAATTTCGACGCATTGGTCGACGCCGTCATCAAGAACAAGCCAAGCGGATCAAAGGGTAAATATGTCCGCCGCGTGGCAATCAGCTCGTCCATGGGCCCAGGCCTTAAGATCGATCTGGCGGACGTCGCTGGCGCGTAACGCGCTGCGCAATAGGCACAAAAAAGGGGCTGGAGGGAAACCTCCGGCCCTTTTTGTTTAGGTGGCACGCACGCAGCCGACTGCGCCGAATACTGCCGCGACCTCCATGCCCCCCCATCGTCACCCCCCCAACCGTCACCCTGAACTTGGTTCAGGGTCCATTTCTCGTCTCTAATCTCCGGTACGCGCGGCACGATGGATGCTGAACCGAGTTGTGCTCTGCACGCCTGCGGCTCCAGCATGACGTTGGGAGAAACACGCTCTCTTATCACCGTCGCCCCAGCGTAGGCTGGGGCCTATCGCGTCTATCGTCCCAGCCCAGCGCTATCCGGCGAGGCGTGATAGGCTCCAGCCTTCGCTGGAGCGACGGTGGTTGGTATTGGGGACGACTCTGCGATCTCCGCGCCTCTGCGTGAACCCTTTTTCGTCGCCCCAGCGCAGGCAAAGCGCCCAGTCGCAAATAATCGATGCCATTCAATCCAGTGGCACAACTTCCACGGGCAGATCATCGGCTTTTGCCCCGTAATATTGTTCGGGCCAATGCGCGAACGGACGCACCGCCCCTGCACTGCGCCAGCGGTCAACGCGGGCAACATCCACATCGGCAAAGACCCATGCCCCCTGCCCCTCGGTCCCTATGGCCAGCACGCCATCATCCGGACTATCGCCATCGGGGGGAACGAAAACACCCGCTGCGCCGTAATTTTCATCAAGCGCAGGGGACCAGGGTGCCATGCCGACCGTTGGCGCTTGCACCACGAAAATCTGATTTTCCAAGGCCCGTGCCTGCGCGCCGATCCGGACCCGATGATAGCCTTGCAAGCTGTCGGTGCACGACGGGCAGAGAATGACCTGCGCGCCCGCAGCAGCCTGCGTCCGCGCGATCATCGGGAATTCGACATCATAACAGGTCGAAATGCCCATCATGCCCAACGGCGTGCGGAAAACGCGCAAATCTGTCCCGCTTTTGATGTCCCAAGATTCCCGTTCAAAGCGTGTCATCATGATCTTGTCCTGATGTCCGCTCTGCCCGTCGGGAAAATAGAGGCTTGCGCGGTTCACAACCCGTCCTTCATCCAAAGCATGCGGGCGTGTTCCGCCCAGCACCGCAACCCCGAAAAGCCGAGCCATATCGATATAATGGGCGTCAATTTGCGGCCCTAACGCCACGACCGCGCGCAAGGATGCATGCAGGTCGCTGGCGGTTGCTGTGTCAATCGCCGCCAGTTCCATCGCCGCATATTCGGGAAATACCAAAAGCTGCGCGCGCTGCGCTAACGCATCGGCCGCCCAAGCCGCGACTTTGTCTTGCCATTCGACGAAGCTCGTCGGTTGCCCGATGGGATATTGGGCAGCGGCGATGCGCACAGGCGCGGTCATAGGTCCCGCATCCAAAATTGCATGATATGCGCGCTGTCGTCAGCTTCGCCAAGGTCCTGCCATTTCAGCATAGTTGTCAATCCTGCCAATGGTGCATAGCCCCGCGCGCGCCAAAAGGGGGAAAGGTCGCGGGGCGAATCGGGACGCATCGGATGGTCGGGTGGACGGACCACGGCACAAAAGCTGGCTTGAACCGCGCCTGCGGCCCGCGCCGCCGCCTCACGCGCGTCGAAAAATTGATGGCCGATGCCCTGCCCGTGATAATCGGGCAGCAAAACCGACTCCCCGAAATAGAATATCCGCGCAACATCCATCCCGAGGGCCCGCAAGGGCAACTGGAATTCTGGCTTCTGTCCCGCCATGGGCGAGGCCGTTGCCGCACCGATAACCGCATCATCATCCGTTGCGACGATCAGCACCGCATTGGGTTCGCGGATAAACTCCGCAAGATATGCCGCTTCATAATCCGCCGTGCCGTCGTACAGATAAGGCCAGCCCCGAAAGATACGGATCCGCAGATCGGACAGCGCCGGTATCGCCGCGTGACGCGCGTGCGGATCTGTCAAACTGCGGACGCGGATTGTCATGAAACCTGTGCAATCCAGTCGGTTAAATTATAATAGACCGACACGCGCGAAATCTTTCCATCGGTGATATCAAAAAAGCCGCCAGCCGGCAAAACATAGCTTTGGCCATGCGCCGGCGGGAAACCTTCGTCAGCGACCTTATATACCCCATGTACCATGAATTCGGCGGCAGCGCGGGCGCCGTCCGTGCTGGTCATTATAACGATGTCGCGTAATTGCTCGCTATAGGCATGGTCCATCCGCCCCAGAAACGCGCGAAACGCATTCCTACCCGTTTCGCGTTCGCCCTGATTAATATCATGCGCCACATCGTCGGTCAGACAGGCCAAGATCGCGTCAATGTCCATGGCGTTAAACGCGGCATAATAACGCTCTATCAGGGCCATAGTATTTTCACGGACATTCGGCATATTTGCTCCTATCTTGCGTTGGATCATTCGAACGACCTGATTAAGTCAGCGCGGCAAAGCCTGTCCAGTAAGATTAATTATCCAAATCCACACAAGTTTTGGGCTGGCCAGTGCATTTGTCCCTCATACAAAACAGAGGGTAACCTTACCGTCGCCCTGAACTTGTTTGTGCTCTGCACGCCTACGGCTCCAGGGTCCATTTATCAGCCGAAAACATCGGTCTACGTGGCACGATGGATGCTGAAACGAGTTCAGCATGACGTTTGGGGGAAACATGCTCTCTTATCACCACCCCCGCCCACATCACCAAATCCCATCCCCAAAAATTGCTTTCATACAACCTATATGGTGATTTATTATATATCTTTTATCTGATGAGGTGAAAGATGATGAATAACGAATGGCAGCAAATACAAGCAAACAACGGGGTATGCGAGATTGGGGATCGTATTGAACCCGACCCCGACATGACCGAAATCCGCAATGATTATCGCTGGACCCCGCAGTGCCAGCGCGCTTTTTTGGAGGCGCTTGCCTTTGGTGGCAGCGTCCTGCGTGCGGCGAAGACTGTCTGTAAATCGCCGCGCTCGGCCTATGGTTTGCGCTTTCGGCGGGACGGCGCGGCTTTTGCTTTGGGTTGGGACGCGGCGATTTTGGTGTCGCGTTATGCCTTGCAGGACATGCTCATGGACCGCGCGGTGAACGGCTATGAGGAAATTTCGACCAAGCAAGACGATGGCACCACATTACGCGGACGGTTTGACAACCGGTTGAGCAAAAGCCTGCTCGACCGGCTGGACCGTTTGGCCGACGCGCAGGCGGTGCGGGGCAGCCGGAACGCGCATATACAATGTATCGTGCAGGATTTTGAAAGCTTCCTCGACCTCATTGAAGGGGGCGGCACGGGGCCGCAGGCCGCTTCGTTTTGCACCGCGCGCGACGATGGTCCCGCGCCCGAAGTTTCTGGCGCGCACAATGCTGCAATTGGGTGTGAACTTGGCAGGATTTCCGCCAGTGACAGGGCTGTGCCAGATATTTTGGACGACGAACCTGCTATCGTTGCCGATCGGCTTGGCATATGGTTTGATGAGGATGTGCGTGGATGGCGGACAAATTACCCTAAGCCCGATGGGCGTGGCACAGAATTTTTGACCGAAACGGGCTTTTTTGGCGATGCGGATTATGAACGCACGCTCACCGAGGCCGAAGAGGTCGCGCATTTGGAGGCATTGCAGCGCAAGCGACAGCCCTGGATCGACGCCGCGGCCAAGGCGCGCGACGCGTGGTTTGGCGAAAGGTCCGCGGCGTGAGGGAGCCCTTCCCGCATCCACCTTATCGACTTGCCCTTCGACTGCGCTCAGGATGGAGATGGCGCGCTGGAGCGAAGCGGAAGTGTGACAGAGGGGCCTCGGACGTCAAAGGCCCCTCCACCCTTCGCTGCGCGAACGGTCCCCCTCCCCATCGCAAGTCGATGGGGAGGATCAAGCGGCGCGAACCCTTGACTCTGCGTCCAACCCTGCTAATTGCACCCCTGTTCGGTGGAGCGACGGCTTCACCGGCAACCGTCCGAGACAGTTGGTGAACGGAATGTGCCGTTCTTAATGTCCAGCCTAGACGGGGATAGAGATTTCAGGATTGGCTTTGCCATCCTTCGCCACTGCTCCGACACTCTGTCGTGTGCGTTCGGCATGAAACTTCCCCACGGACCAAGTCAGCGTTAGTGCCCATCCGGGTGCTTCGCTTTTCGTGTTGGGCTTGACCGGTTCGCCGGAATGGCCCGAATAAGGAGTAATGCATGAACCGTTCTGAAAAGACCGAAACAGTTGCATCGCTGAACGCCACTTTTAATGAAGCGGCGGTTGTTGTTGTTACCCGTAACCTCGGGTTGACAGTTGCACAATCGACCGACCTTCGTTTGAAGATGCGTGATGCGGGCGCAAACTATAAGGTTGCCAAGAACCGTCTTGCCAAAATCGCCCTTGAGGGAACGTCTTATGGTGCGTTAGCAGAATTGCTAACTGGACCTACGGCGCTCGCCACATCGTCGGACCCGGTCGCCGCTGCAAAGATTGCGGTCGAGTTCGCCAAGACCAATGACAAATTAGAAATTGTCGGCGGTGCGATGGGTGACACTTTCCTCGATGTAAATGGTGTAAAGGCGCTGGCTTCATTGCCATCGCTCGATCAACTGCGCGCGACGATTATCGGGCTTGTACAAGCACCGGCAACGAAGATCGCTCAATTGACGACCGCACCGGCTGCGAAATTGGCACGGGTATTTGGTGCCTATGCTGACCAAAAGGCAGCGTAACTTTTTACATGAAACCGGCTGCGTCCATTTGGGCGAGCCCTACAGATATGACAGAAAATCGGAGTGTTATTTAAATGGCTGATATTGAAAAGCTCGTAGAGCAACTCTCAACCTTGACCGTTCTTGAAGCGGCTGACCTTGCAAAGGCTTTGGAAGAAAAATGGGGCGTTAGCGCCGCTGCTGCTGTTGCTGTTGCTGCGCCTGCCGCTGCTGCTGCTGCTGTTGAAGAGCAGACTGAATTTGACGTTATCCTGACCGGCGACGGCGGAAACAAGATTGCAGTCATCAAAGAAGTCCGCGCAATCACCCAGCTTGGTCTGACCGAAGCAAAGGCTCTTGTTGAGTCCGCGCCAAAGGCGATCAAGGAAGGCGTAAACAAGGCAGAAGCCGAAGACATCAAGGCGAAGATCCTTGCTGCTGGCGGAACCGTCGAACTGAAGTAATTCAGTCTCCCTTTGGGGATATGCAAATGGGGCGGCCTAGCAATGGGCCGCCCTTTTTTGTTGCCGTGTTTTTTAACTGCCGCGTTTTCGTCATCCTGAACGTGTTTCAGGATGACGAAAACGAGTTGGAGACCAAGGGACACCGCCGCGCCGGAAATGCTTGAAATCCTGCGCTGCAACAGGCAGTCATGCGATATGCACAATAACGCTGACCTCGCGGCCCTGATCCGCAACATTCCGGATTATCCCAAGCCCGGCATCATGTTCCGCGACGTGTCGAGCCTTTTGCTTGATGCAAGCGGCTATCGCAGAACGATTGATCGGCTGGCGGCCTTGGTTGACCCCGATACAGAGCTGGTGGCCGGTATCGAGGCGCGCGGCTTTATCGTGGCGTCGGCCTTGGCTTATGCACTTGGCCTTGGGCAATTGATGTTGCGCAAGCCGGGGAAGTTGCCCGGTGACAAAATCGGCACCGATTACACGTTGGAATATGGCACCGACCGCATCGAAATGCATGTCGGCCATGTCCAGCCGGACCAAAAAGTGCTGTTGGTCGATGATCTGATTGCCACAGGCGGCACGGCTTTGGCTGGCCTTGACCTCATCCGGCAAGGCGGCGGCCATGTCGAACAGGCCTTGTTCATCGTCGATTTGCCAGACCTTGGCGGCGCAGAGAAATTGCGGGCGCAAAATATCCGCGTCGACGCCCTCATCGGCTTTGACGGCGACTAGGGTCAGGACCACTTAAATCCACCTTCGCGGTTTGAGGCCATACTGTTCAGTGCAAGGCGGCAAGCGCAGGGCTTAGTGGTTCTAAGTCCAAGCTTGCCAACGCAGCAATGGACAAAATGGGTCAAATCCGAAGGACGCCAAAATGGCTTCGATCTCAAAGCAAAATGCCCTTGCAGGCAGAATTACTGCCTGCGGCGGACATTTTACTTCGATATCTTTGCCATTTTGACGCCGCGAAGGTGGATTTAAGTGGTCCTGACCCTCGGCTCAGGATTGCGGATAGCGGCTGGCGCAGGTCTTTATGGCCGATGGTTCGGGCCGATCGCCGCTGACTTCAAACCGGGCGATATAGCCGCCAAGTTTCAATTGCTCGGTAAAGCCGGTCAGGCGGTAGCCCACCGCCTCAAATTCACAAAATAGCAGCTTTGGCGTTATGCCGTGCCGGTCCGTAGCCCGGTCCCGGTCGACGACAATCACTTGGCCGCCTTTTGCCAGCGCCGGCCGCATCCGCCACAGAAACGCATAAGGCTCTTCAATTTCATGATACATATGCACCATGAATATCCGGTCAAAGCTGCTCTGTGGCAGGCGGGGATCGTCGACCGCCCCTTCTTTGATCGCGACATTGTCGAGCTGCTCGCGGGTCACGCGCTCACCCAGACGATTGAGCGCGCCGCGGTTAATATCCTGCGCCAAGACGCGGCCTTTGGGGCCAACGCGATCGGCAAGGCGGATGGTGTAATAACCCTCGCCTGCGCCAATGTCGGCAACCGTGGTTCCCAACTGAATGCCCGCCCAATCCATGACATATTCGGCTTCGCCTGCTTCGTCGCGGGCGGCTTCGGTCGAAAACTCGGTATCGCCAATCGCCGATACCGTCCTGTCGGCGCG
Source organism: Sphingorhabdus sp. EL138 (assembly GCF_945890115.1). GTDB lineage: Bacteria > Pseudomonadota > Alphaproteobacteria > Sphingomonadales > Sphingomonadaceae > Sphingorhabdus_B. The sequence continues at coordinate 18,446 of NZ_CAMDCK010000019.1, read as the reverse complement.
GGGGAAATCTAATGCAGTTGCGCTTTGCTCGCCACTGGGGCTTTCGGTACAAGCGCCCAACAGAGCCAGCCCAAGCATGAGGGCTGCGAACTTATGGGGCAGGACGTTCCGTAGCATTGCCGCCGCGCCTCAGGCTTGGGCCAACGCAGACGGCGGATTAGCTGCTTGGCTATCAAACGCTGTAAAAACGTCCTTCACCCAATCGGGCAATGGAATGGGACGATGCGTGTCGAGATCCACATGCACGTTCACCAAATCCACCGTCGCCCGCACATCGTCCGAACCATCTTCGGTGAGGCCATGAATTTCAACAAGCTGCGTCATGCTTGTGCGCCCCGTTGCAACGGTACGCGCCATGACTTCAATCATCTCATCGGGCTTGATCGGGGCAAACCATGTCACGGTGGCTTTCTTCACATGAAATTCCATCGGTGCCCCATCGGCATAGTGGCGAAACTGCACCGCGCGCCAATATTCGGTAACCGCGACATCCGCATAATCGAGATAACGGGCGTTAAACACTACGCCTTGCGCGTCGGTTTCCGACCAGCGTACGCGCAAGCTATGATGAAAAGCAAAATCGCCACGGGCCATGTCAGATCGCCTTGGACTGCGCAGGGGTGTTTACGCCCATGGATTGCAAATAGCGTTTCACATTGCGCGCAGCCTGCCGCAACCGGTGTTCATTTTCGACCATGGCGATGCGGACATAGCCTTCGCCATCTTCGCCATAGCCAACGCCAGGCGCGACCGCGACCTTCGCCTCGGTCAGCAACTGCTTGGAAAATTCAAGACTGCCCAAATGCGCGAGCGCGGGTGGCAAGGGGGCCCATGCAAACATCGACGCCTTTGGCGGCGGAATGTCCCAACCGGCCCGCCCGAACGCCTCGACAAGGATATCGCGGCGTTTGTGGTAAAGCTGCCGATTTTGTTCAACAATGTCCTGCGGACCATTCAGCGCGGCGCAGGCTGCGGCCTGAATGGGGGTAAAGGCCCCATAATCGAGATAGCTTTTCACCCGCGTCATCGCCGCAATCAGGTCACGGTTGCCTACGGCAAAACCAACGCGCCATCCGGCCATGGAATAAGTTTTGGACAAGGACGTGAATTCGACGGCAACATCCTTGCCGCCCTTCACCTGCAAAATTGACGGTGTCGGGTTGCCGTCAAAATAAAGCTCGGAATATGCAAGGTCGGACAATATCCAGACCTTATTCTCCTTCGCCCACGCGACCAGCCGTTCGTAAAACGCCAGATCAACGGTCTCAGCCGTCGGGTTGGATGGATAATTGACCACCAATATCGACGGACGCGGGACAGTGAAGGCCATGGCACGCTCAAGCGAACGGAAGTAATTTTCGTCCGGCGTGGTTGGCACCGAACGGATCGTCGCGCCGGCAATGATGAACCCAAAGGTGTGAATGGGGTAGCTTGGGTTCGGTGCCAGAACAACATCGCCCGGCGCAGTGATGGCGGTGGCAAGGCTTGCCAAGCCTTCTTTAGAACCCATCGTCACGACAACTTCATGTTCGGGATCAACATCAACCCCGAAACGCCGCCCATAATAATTTGCCTGTGCTTTGCGAAGCCCTGGAATACCCTTGGAAGCCGAATAACCGTGGGCATCAGGCTTCTGTGCTACTTCGCACAGTTTCTCGATCACATGCGGCGGCGGCGGCAAATCGGGATTGCCCATGCCGAGATCGATAATGTCCTCACCCGCGCCGCGCGCCGCCGCACGCATCGCGTTGACTTCAGCGATGACATATGGCGGTAGACGCTTCATGCGGTAGAATTCTTCGGACATAAGCTCCCGTTTCGGGTTGGTTAATTCAAGACCGCCCTCATGCGCGAAGTTTTACCGCATTTCCAGAAAAACTATATTCGCATCCATTAACGCGGGCGGTTGCCCTTGGCCTTGTGTTTGACGCCATGCTTTGACGGGGGCGGTCCATCCTTACGGAAAGGACGTGCGCCATCGCGGTTTCCACCACCAGCACGTGGTCCGTCGCCGCGGAAGTTACCGCCGCGTGGTGGCCCGTCGCCGCGTGGATTGACGCCCAGTTGCGCACGCTGTGGGCGGTCGCCATCGCGGCCCATACGCTTATTTTCGCGCGCCGCTTCCCGTGGCGGGCCATTGGCTTGCACGATTTCGACGTCATTGTCTTCATCATGCCCTGGTTGGGCAATGGCTTTAGTGAACTTGGCCACAGCCGCCGCCGCAATGCCGACATGCGTTTCATTCGCGGCAATGCGGATGGCACCAATGTCATTCTTGGTCACGCCGCCACGGCGGCACAATAATGGCAATATCCATTTGGGATCAGCATTGTTGCGGCGACCAACATTCAGTTTGAACCAAACGGAATCGTCGAATCCTGCACGATGGTCGTCGCGTGGGCGTTCACGGCTGCCGTCATCCAGTAGGTCTTCGGCTTGCGGCATCTTGGCCCGATGCACGCGCACCAAAGCAGCCGCGATGTCTTCTGCAGACATCGTCTCAAGTAATTTTGCACCCAAAGCGCGGTCTTCGTCCTCAACCTCAACTGGGGTCAAAAGCGTTTCAAGCAGACGATCATGGTCCTTGGCGCGGATATCTGCAGCAGTTGGAACCTTGATCCAATCCGCCTCGATCTTTGCACCGCGCAGCATGGATTCAACGCGCTTGCGGCGCTGATAGGGCACTATCAACACAGCGGTACCCTTGCGGCCTGCACGGCCAGTCCGTCCTGATCTGTGCTGAAGCCCTTCTGCATCACGCGGCAGTTCGACATGCACAACCAACGATAGGTTCGGCAAATCGATTCCGCGTGCAGCAACATCGGTTGCAACGCACACGCGCGCCCGCTGGTCACGCAAAGCCTGAAGCGCTTGGTTCCGCTCGGACTGCGAATGCTCGCCTGACAAGGCAACGACGTTAAAGCCGCGCTCGGTCAGACTGGCGTGCAAGCGGCGGACATTTTCGCGTGTCGCGCAAAACAGGATTGCGGTTTCGGCTTCGTGCAAACGCAGCAAATTGACCACTGCGTTTTCAATGTCCGGTGGAGCGACCGTAACCACTTGATAGCTGATGTCGCCATGGCCCCGGTCTTCGCCAACGGTCGAGATTCGCAAAGCATCGCGCTGATACCGTTTTGCCAGCGAAACAATCGGTTTCGGCATGGTGGCCGAGAACAGCAATGTCCGCCTACCTTCCGGCGTAGCGTTCAATATTTCCTCAAGCTCTTCGCGAAAGCCCATGTCGAGCATTTCGTCCGCTTCATCTAGGATCGCAACTTTCAAAGCCGACAGGTCAAGCGCGCCGCGCTCCAAATGGTCACGCAGTCGTCCCGGGGTGCCGACAACAATCTGTGCGCCTTGGTTTAAAGTGCGGCGTTCTTTCGAAGCGTCCATCCCACCAACACATGTCGCGATGCGCACGCCTGCTTTGGCATAAAGCCACATCAATTCGCGGCTTACCTGCAAGGCAAGCTCGCGGGTCGGGGCGATGATGAGTGCAGCAGGCTCACGTGCGAGGCTAACTAGCCCGCCATCAAGGATTTGGGGTGCCATAGCGAGGCCAAAGGCCACGGTTTTGCCGGAGCCGGTTTGTGCCGACACGACGAGGTCGCGTCCGACGGCCTCCTCCGCGATAACGGCGTTTTGAACGGGTGTCAGCGTAGTATAGCCACGCACGGTGAGCGCTTCATCGAGAAGCGGAGGAATATTTTCAAATGTCATTATACGGCGCCTTTGCGCTCTTTTTTACACAATGTCCATGCTGCGCCGCACAACAAAACAATCTTCGACAATTTCATTTGCTTTGATATGCCTGTCAACATGGCCGACTCATCCGAAATCCCCCCTTTTATGGACCCTAAACAGTTCATGAAGTTTTTTGAACAAACCGCTGTGGTCACGACCGACCCGGTAAAGGCCTATCGCGCTGCTTTGGATGCCTGGGGAACCGTGTTGGAGCCGCTGGCCAAAGCGGGCCGGGACAAGGTCGATACGACAGACCGCCGTTTTGCCGCGCCGCAATGGGAGCATCCCATATTCGACTTAATCCGGCAAAGCTATCAGGTCATGTCCGAACATATGTTGGCCGCCGCTGACCAATTGGATGGCTTGTCCGAAAATGATAAAGCAAAAATGGGCTTTGCTCTGCGTAGTATCATCGAGGCGATGAGCCCGGCAAATTCACCCTTTACCAATCCGGTTGCACTGGAACGCGCCTTGGACACTAAGGGCTCGAGCCTGATGTCGGGGATGCAGCATTTGATGCAGGATATGCAGCGCGGGCAATTGACCCATACCGATTCAAGCGCGTTTACGCTTGGCGAAAACATCGCGGCAACGCCGGGCAAGGTCGTGCACCAAACGCCTTTATACCAGCTCATCCAATATGACCCGACAACGGAAAATGTGCTGGAAACACCGCTAATCATTTTTCCGCCATGGATAAACCGCTTTTACATTCTCGATCTCACCGCGGAAAAAAGCTTCATCAAATATTGCGTGGACCAAGGCATTACGGTTTTCGTTGTGTCTTGGAAATCGGCAGATGCTTCGATGAAGGACATTATTTGGGACGATTATATCGCAGCGCAGATCGACGCGCTTGATACGGTGCGCGCAGGCCTTGATGTGCCTGATGTCCATGCAATAGGTTATTGTGTCGCCGGAACAACCTTGGCGGCAACGCTCTCAATCCTTGATGCGACTGACGCAGCCGACAAGGTCCGCAGCGCGACATTTTTTACCGCTCAAGTCGATTTCAGTTCAGGCGGCGAACTGCTGCACTTCATCGATGATCAGCAAATCGCGATGATGGAGGCCTTGAGCGCGCCGCAAGGCTATATGGATGGGCGCTTCCTGGCGCTGACCTTTAACATGCTACGCGGCAAGGACCTGATCTGGTCCACCGTCGTCAAAAACTATTTGCTGGGGGAGGACTATCCGGCGTTTGATTTACTGCACTGGAATGGCGACGTCACCAACCTGCCCGCTAAATGGCACCGCAACTATGTCGTAGACCTCTATCGCGACAACCGGCTGGTAAAACCAAATGACATGTCGGCACTCGGCACTCCAATTGACCTACGCCGGGTGAAAACGCCGACCTATATTCAGGCCGGGCGTGAGGACCATATTGCGCCTGCCGAAAGCGTCTGGAAATTGCAGGAGCATTTTGCTGGCCCGACCAAATTCGTGCTGGCGGGCAGCGGCCATATTGCAGGTGTGGTCAATCCGCCTGCGCAGATGAAATATCAATATTGGACCAATGACGCTGCGCCACCTTCGCTCGCGGCATTCATTGAAGGCGCAACGGAGACCAAGGGAAGCTGGTGGCCCGATTGGCTCGTCTGGCTGACAGAGAAGGGTGACACATACGTGCCAGCAACCGGTCCACGTCAACCCGGCCAAGGCATTCTGAAGACGCTAGAATCGGCTCCGGGTAGTTATGTGAAGGCGCGATGAGATTCAATTGACGTTTACGTAAACGTCGACTAGTTTCAACGCAATATTTTAGGAGAATCGTGATGCAACTGGAATTCAGCCCCGCAGAAATCGCCTTCCAGAAGGAAGTGCGCACTTTCATCGCCGAAAATTACCCCGAAAATCTCCGCTCTGTTCAAGACGAAGGGCATGATCTTTCGAAGGAAGATTTCCTGTCATGGCATCGCATTCTCGCCAAGAAGGGCTGGATCGCGCCTGCATGGCCCGTTGAATATGGCGGCACCGGTTGGACAGCAACCGAGCGCTTCATCTGGTCCGAAGAACTCGCCGCAGCAGATTGCGTGGGTACGATGCCATTTGGCCTGTCGATGGTTGGTCCAGTGATCTACACCTTCGGCACGCCTGAGCAGAAAGCCAAATTCCTGCCCGGTATCTTGTCGGGCGATGATTGGTGGTGCCAGGGTTATTCGGAGCCCGGCGCCGGTTCCGACCTTGCATCGCTGCGCACCAAGGCTGTTCGTGATGGCGACGATTACATCGTAAATGGCCAAAAAACCTGGACCACTATGGCGCAATATGCCGACTGGGGCTTTTTCCTTGTGCGCACCGATGCCGATGCCAAGGCGCAAGAGGGCATCAGCTTCTTATTGATCGACATGAAGTCGCCGGGCGTAACCGTCCGTCCGATCATTACCTTGGGCGGCGAGCATGAGGTCAATGAAGTCTGGTTGGAAGACGTCCGCGTACCGGTTGCAAACCGTGTTTATGAAGAAAATAAAGGTTGGACCTGCGCCAAGTTCCTGTTGGCGCACGAACGCACCGGCATTGCTGCCGTTGCCCGTTCAAAGCGCGGCGTTGAAAAGATTAAGGCAATTGCCCGCACTGAACAGGATGGCGACCGCCCGCTGATCGCTAACCCGTTTTTCAAGCGTAAGATTTCGGAACTTGAAATTGACCTCACGGCTCTTGAATTCACCGAATTGCGCAGCCTTGCTGGCGAAGCAGCGGGCAAGGGCCCAGGCCCGGAATCGAGCTTGTTGAAAATCAAGGGGTCGGAAATCCAGCAACGGATTACCGAACTCGCCCTAGAGGCAGTCGGCCATTATGGCGCGCCATATTTCCGTGGCTTTGGCGAAGGTGACAATGAACACCCGATTGGTCCGGACTATGCGCACCGCGCGGCACCGACTTATTTCAACGCCCGCAAGACGACGATTTACGGTGGATCAAACGAGATCCAGCGCAACATCATCGCCAAGATGGTGCTGGGGATTTAAACGCTTCCCCCTCCCGTCTGCGGGAGGATTTAGGGGAGGGTTACGTCCGCGAAAGACGTGATTCGCCCTCCCCCGACCCCTCCCGCACGCGGTAGGGGAATGCAACCGCCAATAAGGCGACGATGGAGAGACACTTCACATGGATTTCAGCTACACCGAAACGCAGGACATGATCCGCGACACATTGAGCCGTTTTTTGGCGGACACCTATGACTTCGATAGCCGCGGCAAGATGATTGCCAGCAGCACGGGACGTGATTCTGGCATCTGGAAAGCTTTGGCGCAGGATCTAGGTATGTTGGGAGCCTCGTTCAGCGAAGACCATGGCGGTCTCGGCGGTGGTCATCTCGAAAACGCCTTGATCATGGAAGAATTGGGCAAAGTTATCGCGATTGAGCCTTATCTCCAGACTGTCGTTCTGGGCGGTGGCGCGTTGAAGGCGGTCGGCGGCGCAGTGGCGGATGCCGTGATCCCGGAAATCATCAATGGCAATGTCATAATTGCCTTTGCATATGCCGAGCCGCAGGGCCGTTACAACCTCGCCAATATCCGCACGACCGCGAAGAAGGACGGCGCGGGCTATGTATTGAACGGCCATAAAGGCGTTGTATACGCCGCGCCATGGGCAACGCATTTGCTCGTCACCGCGCGCACAGGCGGCGCTAACACCGATGTAAACGGCGTGTCTTTGTTCCTCATTGACGCCAACGCAAAGGGCATTGTTCGCCGCGATTATCCGACTGTTGACGGCTTTCAAGCATCCGAAATCTATTTCGAAAACGCCGCGATTCCTGCCGACGCTTTGTTGGGTGATGAAGGCGCTGGCCTGCCGCTGATTGAACGCATCGTGGATGAAGCGACCGTTGCGGTTTGCGCTGAATCCTGCGGTGTGACTGCCAAGCTGCATCAGGGAACATTGGAATATGCCCGTCAGCGCAATCAATTTGGTCAGCCGATCTCGCGCTTCCAAGTGCTTCAGCACCGCATGGTCGACATGTTCATGGAAGTTGAGCAATCAAAGTCCATGACCACGATGGCAACGCTCAAGCTCGATCTACCAGCGGCGGAACGTATGGCCGCAGTATCGGCATGCAAAGCGAAGGTGTCGCGTTCAGCACAGTTTGTGGGGCAGAACGCCATTCAAACGCATGGCGGCATTGGCATCACGCAAGAACTGGCCATTGGCCACTTCTTTAAGCGGGCGACGATGATCGAGAACCAATTTGGCTCTGCGGATCACCATTATGAACGCTTTGAACGGCTGACTTTGGCGGATTAAGGCGCCTAAGTCAGTTTTTGTGCACTGCAACATTTTTTGTTGACATAGTTTGCATTTGCCTTATTGTGCAGCGCAACACAACAGAAATGGTGCTTACACATGGCCGGCAAGACAAAAGCCAACGTCTCGACAAAAACTGCAAAAGTTGCAGCGCCAGAAGACGTGCTTGTCAAAACTGCTCCCAGCACCGTTGCGAAGACTAAGGTCGAAACACCTTCAGCTTCGTCGCCTTCCAAATCCGTGTCTGTTGAAACAACACCCTTTGCTCAAGGAGTATCCAATATGACTGACACTGTTAAAGCCACTGCAGAAAAAACCGCCGAAAAGGCAACAGAATTTTTCGCTGACATCCGTGGAAAGGCTACCGAAGCCGCTGAAAAGGGCAAGAAGTTTGCTGCTGACGCCGTTGAATTCAACAAGGCAAATGTCGAAGCCGTTGTTGAAGCCGGTAAGATTGTTGCAAAGGGCGCCCAGGAAATCGGCAAGACCAACATGGACTTCGCCAAGAAGAATTTCGAAGAAGTCCAGGCGGCTGTCAAGGAACTGACTTCAGTCAAGTCACCAACGGACTTCGTCAAGCTTCAGGGTGAACTGGCGCGCAAGGGTTTCGATACCGCTGTTGCGCAGGGTTCGAAGAACACCGAAGCGATGGTCAAGTTGGTCAGCGAAATGTTCCAGCCAATCTCGAACCGCATTGCGGCGACAACCGAACTTTTCAAGAAAGCTGCATAAGCTCTCTCAAGATATTGCGCCGGTGGGTCATCCACCTACCACCCTCTCTCCTCCTTTTGGTGGCAGGACGTCGAGATCAACCGGTGCAATTCCACAAAGCAACCGTCCTTTCCGTTAAGGAAAGGGCGGTTTCTTTTTGGTGCAAGAGAATAGATGACGAACGGGGCTTGCAGAGTCCCCCTCCTCTGCTCTATTTTGGGCTTATGCAGATTTTGATGGCGCAAGATGATGACGATAAAAATGGCGGCAGACCTGGGGTCGGCCTCGCCACGCGCACGCGCCCGAAAACCCAAAAGCCAAGCCTGTATAAAGTGCTGCTGCTGAACGACGATTACACGCCGATGGAATTTGTGGTGCATGTGCTCAAGGCGTTTTTTCAGATGGATACGGATCAGGCTACACGCGTTATGATTCATGTTCATCAAAAGGGCGTCGGCGTTTGCGGCATTTTCACCTATGAAGTGGCCGAAACCAAGGTCACACAAGTCATGGACTTCGCGCAGAAGAACCAGCATCCGTTGCAATGCACGCTGGAGAAAGATTGACTAAGGCAGCCCTGATTGTCGGCGCCGGTGACGCCACAGGCGGGGCAATCGCCAAGGCATTTGCGCGCGAAGGCTATATCGCTTGCGTCAACCGCCGCGCGCGCAATACCGAGCAGTTGGAGGCGCTCGCACAATCGATCCGCGATGAGGGATATGAAGCCCGCGCTTACCCTGCCGACGCCCGTATCGAAGACGAAGTCATTGCGATGGTCGATGCGATTGAACGCGACGTTGGACCAATAGAGGTCGCAGTTTTTAACATCGGCGCGAACGTTAATTTTTCTATACTCGATATGACCGCGCAAGTGTACCGCAAGGTATGGGAAATGGCGGCATTCGCTGGCTTCCTACTGGGGCGTGAGGCCGCACGCCGCATGGTCTCGCGCCAATCAGGCACCATCATCTTCACAGGCGCAACGGCGAGTATGCGTGGCGGTAAAGGCTTCTCCGCCTTTTCCGGCGCAAAGGGCGCGCTGCGCATGCTGGCGCAGTCCATGGCGCGCGAGTTGGGCCCGCAAAACATTCATGTCGCGCACGTCATCATCGATGGCGGCATCGATACGGCCTTTATCCGCGGTATCCGCCCCGATTTCGAGGCCGCAAAAGTAGCAGACGGCATATTGTCGCCCGATGCGATTGCGCTGCAATATGTTGCCCTGCACAAGCAACATCGCAGCGCATGGACGCATGAAATGGATTTGCGCCCCTGGACGGAGAGTTTTTAGATGGCGAAAAGTTTTGAATTTCTCTTCGATTTTGGCGGACCGAATAGCTATTTGGCTTACAACATGTTACCAGAGATGTGCGCCCGAACCGGCGCGCAAGTCGTGTATGTGCCTATCCTGCTCGGTGGTTTGTTCAAGCTTACAAATAATCAGGCGCCGATGATGCGCTATGCCGAAACGCCCGCTAAACAAAAATATGAAATGCTGGAATTTCAACGCTTCGTAAAAGCGCATGAAATCCCGTTTAAGATGAATCCCCGTTTTCCTCTCAACACGCTCCACGTCATGCGCGGCGCAGTTGCGGCCCAGAGGCTTGGCTGCCTCGAGTCTTATGTCGACGCGGTCATGGCGGCGATGTGGCATGATGGGGCGGACTTGGGCCATCTGGATGTTGTGCGCGATATTCTCGACAAGGCTGGCCTCGACAGCGCCGCCTTGCTGGCTCTGGCCGATGCCCCGGAGGTGAAGGCGGAGCTGATTGCCAATACCGAAGCCGCCGCAAAACGCGGCGCATTTGGCGTGCCGACCTTCTTTGTGGATGCGGAGATGTTCTGGGGAAAGGAGCGGCTTGGGCAGGTTGAGGCAGCGCTCACCAAATCCTAAGTTGCGCCTTATCCAATTCCCGCTAAATACGGTGCGATGGATAAGATAATCGTACGTGGCGGCAACGCCCTAAAAGGCAAGATTCCCATTTCAGGTGCGAAGAACAGTGCATTGACGCTGATCCCGTGCGCGCTGCTGACGGATGAACCGCTGACTTTGCGCAATTTGCCGCGCTTGGCCGACATTGACGGGTTTCAGCATCTGATGAACCAGTTTGGCATTTCGACGACGGTTGCTGGGTCACGCCCCGAAGATTTCGGCCGCGTTATGACGTTAGAAGCTACGCGGATTACCAGCAACATCGCGCCTTACGACCTTGTCCGCAAAATGCGCGCCTCTATTCTAGTGCTTGGCCCAATGCTGGCGCGCGCGGGTGAAGCGACCGTTTCGCTGCCGGGCGGATGCGCAATCGGCAACCGGCCTATTGACCTTCACCTCAAGGCGCTGGAGGCCTTTGGTGTCGAGATTGAAGTGGCCGCCGGCTATGTCAAAGCCATTGCCAAAAAGGGTATTCCCGGCGGAACCTACACCTTTCCCGTCGTATCCGTTGGTGCGACCGAAAACGCCCTGATGGCGGCCAGCCTCGCCAAGGGCACATGTGTGCTTCACAACGCTGCGCGCGAGCCAGAAATTGTCGACCTGTGCAATCTGCTCGTTGCCATGGGTGCACAAATTGAAGGCATCGGCACCTCCGATTTGATCATTCAAGGCAGAGACCGCCTACATGGCGCGACCTACCGCGTGATGAGCGACCGTATCGAGGCAGGTAGCTATGCATGTGCCGCCGCCATAACTGGCGGTGATATCGAGCTTGTTGGTGCGAAAGCTAGCGAGATGGACGCGACATTGGATGCCTTGCGTCAAGCCGGTGTGAAGGTCGAAGATACGGGAACCGGTGTTCGGGTGTCTTCAGACGGCAAACTTAAGCCACTTACCATTTCCACCGCGCCCTATCCCGGTTTTGCCACCGATATGCAGGCGCAGTTCATGGCGATGCTCTGCATGGCAGACGGCGCTAGCGTGCTTACCGAGACTATATTTGAGAACCGCTATATGCATGTGCCCGAACTTAATCGAATGGGCGCGCATATCGAGACCAAGGGCCGCACCGCGATTGTCCATGGCGTAAAGAAACTCACAGGTGCCCCGGTAATGGCGACCGACCTTCGGGCGTCGATGAGCCTTGTCATCGCTGGCTTGGTCGCGGAGGGCGAAACCCATGTAAGCCGTCTCTATCATCTTGACCGTGGTTATGAACGGCTTGAGGAGAAGCTTCAGTTGGTCGGCGCGGACGTCGAACGCGTTGGCGCAGAGTGAGAGTGATCCTTAAATCTTGGCGCATGTAACGAAGGAGTAGTTGCCAGTTGTCGATTTTTATTGCATCGTAACGACAAGTGAAATCCGAACTTTTCTCGAAGGCAAGCAAAGCCAGCAGCCATCCGGTTTTGGAGTCGATTCGCTTTAGCCCGATTGCAACGGTCGTCAGCGACCCCACTCAAACGGACAATCCCCTGATTGCCGTTAACGCTGCCTTCTGCGCGATGACCGGATATACTGAGGCAGAAGTGATTGGGCTAAACTGCCGGTTTTTGCGTGGTCCCGACACCGAAAATGGTCAGACAGAGAAATTGCGCTCGGCAGTCTATGGACAACGCCCTGCCTTGGCTGAACTTATCAACTATCGCAAAGACGGATCACCCTTTCGCAACGCGGTGATGATTGCGCCATTATTTGATGACGAAGGAAAGCTGGAGCTTTTCGTCGGGTCGCAAATTGAGGTGCTGCCGGAAGAAGAAAGCATTGGCCTCGTGCGGCAACAAAAAGCGGCACAAATTGTTGATCGTCTATCGCCACGCCAGCGCGAAATATTGCAGCAAATGGCGCGCGGTTTCCGCACAAAGCAAATAGCCTATCGTCTTTCGCTGAGCGAAAAAACGGTTCAAATGCACCGCATGTTGATGTTTAAAAAGCTTTCAACTTCAAACGCCGCAGACGCGGTGAGAATTGCTGTCGAAGCCGGTCTTTGATCCGACCTTATTGGTGCAAGCTATCGGCTATATTCGGCACTTCACATATACGAACCCACAGCGCAGTCTTGAAGATGCCGTGTTTTCAACCCGCCACTCACATCTGTTGCGTTTCTTTATGCCCGCGCCAAAAGCCACAGTCGGATGGCGCTTGCAAGGCCACAGGGCGTTCGCGATTCAAGCCGCGCGACATCAATCTGCGCCACCAACGCATTGACCGGTAGGCCGTCGACTTCCGCAGCCGCCCGAAGCCGGTCCCAAAACAATGGCTCAAGACTGATTGACGTCTGATGCCCAGCTACGGTCATGCTGCGTTTAACAGGCGGGTGATAGAATGCGCTCAAGCTTGAATGGCCATCAATACATGTGCTGGCCACCATTGATCGACAAGGTCGATCCGGTGATAAACCCGGCATTGTCGCTGGTGAGAAATTCGACGCCACGCGCAATTTCTTCGGGCTGCCCAAGGCGGCCAACGGGAATTTGCGCGACAATCTTCTCCATCACATTTTCCGGAATCGTCGACAGCATTTCGGTGCCAATATATCCCGGCGCGATGGCATTGGCCGTCACGCCATGCCGTGCGCCTTCTGCCGCAAGGGATTTTGTAAAGCCATGAATGCCTGATTTGGCCGCGGCATAGTTCACCTGCCCGATTTGCCCGCCCTGACCATTGACCGAGCCTATGTTGACAATGCGGCCCCATTTGCGTTCACGCATGCCCGCAAACACCGCCTTGGCCATGTTGAAGCAGCCTGTAAGGTCAACGCGGATAACCTCGTCCCATTGTTCAAACGTCATTTTAATCATTGTCGCGTCTCGCGTGATGCCCGCATTGTTGACCATGATGTCGATCTGGCCATATTCGCCCTCAATAGCGGCGCAGGCATCAATGCAACTTTTATGGTCGCCTACGTCCCATTTTCGAACGGCAATGCCGGTACGCTCTGAAAAAGCCTTGGCTGCCGCATCATTGCCGCCATAATTGGCGATGACCAGACGGCCCTTTTCTTGCAGCTTTAGGCTAATCGCTTCGCCAATGCCTCTGGTCCCCCCGGTAACTACTGCCACTCTTGTCATATACCGCACCCCTCGTTCAATTTTGACGATGATTACCGCGCACTGCCGCTAGCGCAAGTTGCCGTTAACGTTAGTCCTGAGTCCGCTGTCTAAAGCCAGCCAGCGAGTTCACGACGGATGATGCGTTCTACCATGTCCATGCCAACATCACCGTCGTTCAGGCATGGCATATACGCATAATGGGTGCCGCCAGCTTCTTCGAACTGCTCATGCCCCTGCATGGCCAATTCTTCGAGCGTTTCGAGGCAATCGACGGAAAAGCCTGGCGCGAAAATTGCGACCTTTTTGGTGCCTTCACGCGCCAACCGCATCAACGTGTCGTCCGTTGCAGGTTCAAGCCATTTGGCACGACCGAAACGTGACTGGAAACTGACAACCAATGCGCGCCCCATAGCTTCAGACAGCAAGCGCGCCGTTTTCTGACAATGGCAATGATAGGGATCCCCCAATTGCAATGTGCGTTCGGGCATGCCGTGGAAACTGATGACGATAGCGTCGGGTTCGAAATCAAGTCCCGCCAGCGACGCCTCAATCGACGTTTTCAGTGCACCGATATAGGCCGCGTCATCATGATAGGCCGGCAAGGTCCGTATTGCGGGGTGCCAGCGCATAGCGGTCAATGCGGCATAGGCCTCATCCAACACAGTCCCCGTCGTTGCGCCGGAATATTGTGGATACATTGGCGCGATCAAGATGCGGTTGCAGCCGGCTGCCTTCATGGCGGCAAGCTGATCCGCGACCGACGGGTTGCCATAGCGCATAGCGTAGCGGACATCGGCACCATCGCCCATGCGCGCTTGAAGCGCGTCGGCCTGTCCAGCGGTGAAAAATGCCAGAGGCGAACCCTTGTCGGTCCACACTTTTGCATAAGCCTCGGCAGATTTCTGGGGACGCGTATTCAAAATGATGCCGCGCAAGATCGGCTGCCAGATGATCGGTGGAATTTCGACCACGCGGCGGTCGGATAGAAACTGCTTGAGGTAGCGTTTCACGGCCGACGTCGTTGGCGCGTCCGGCGTCCCCAAATTTACAAGCAATACCCCAATTTTCGGCGTTGCGACGAAGGGGTGATTAATCGGTAATGTCATCATAGTCCTCTGGACAATAAAGGTAATTCTCGCAGCCTGATACCGGCTGCGGAGAAAAGGGCATTGGCAATTGCGGGCGCCACGGCTGGCACGCCCAATTCGGAAACGCCGCCCGGCGCCTCATCACTGGGCGTAAGTTCCACCGTGATTTCGGGCATATCAGCCAATTTGGGCAAGTCGATATCGCGTAACCGCCGTGCGGTAGGAAGCCCACTTTCAAAGTCGGTAGCAGCTCCTAAGGCTTGCGCCAATCCAAACACGATGCCGCCTTCAATCTGCTGGCGCGCAAGATCGGGGTTAATCAAGCGGCCACAATCGGCCATGGCGTGAATGCGGTCAACACGCACGCCAGTCTCACTGTTGCGGGCAGTCACAATGACGGCAATATGGCTGCCGCGCATGCTGTGGCAAGCGACGCCACGCCCGCGGCCCGAAATGCCGCCATCCCAGCCAGCCATTGTCGCCACACCTGTCAGGCATCGCGCCAAACGTGTCTGGCCAACCAGCATCTGCATACGGAACGACAATGGTTCAATCCCTGCCTTATGCGCCAGTTCATCGATAAACCCTTCAACGAAGAAACAGTTATAGCTGTTGGCAAGGCCCCGCCATGGCCCCGTCGGCATAGGCATGGACACAGGGAAATGGTCGATGGTGATATTTGGAATAGCGTAAGGAATTTGCGCGCCTTCCAGCGCCAGCACGTCATATTGGCCGGATGCCGACTTACGCGCCTTGTCCGCCTGCTGTCCATCCATCCGGTAGGCGAGCTCACGCATCGAAGACGCTGCGGCGACACGAACCGTTAGGCCTGTCACCGCCCCTTCCGCATTCATGGCCGCCGAAAGCCTACCCAACGCAGGACTGCGGACGTGATCGCGGATGAAATCTTCTGGACGGGACCATGTCAATTGGATGGGCCTGCCCACTGCCTTGGCAATCACCGCCACTTGCGCGGCAATGCTGTTGTCGAAATTGCGATCAAAGCTGCCGCCGGCCATCACGGGATGGTGAACAACATCATCTACATTAATGCCAATGGCCTGCGCAGCCGCCAGTCGCGCGACTGCTGGCGCTTGGGTCGCGAGCCATAATTGTAAGCGCCCATCCCGAAAGTCTGCGGTTGCCGAGCGTGTCTCAATCGGTGCGTGGACGGCAGCGCCGACGGTATAATCCGCCTTGAATATGCGCGCGCCGGCTTCCTGCGCCATGGCCGCCTCGACATCTCCGAATTTGGTGGCGCGAAAGCCGGGACCTTTGGCAATTGCGTTGGACAAAGACTGCACAATTTCAGTGCTGTCTGCCATCCGGCCCTTGGTACGGAACACAGGTGCCATGGCATCGAGGGCATTGTTTGCAGCCCACCAATTGCTTGCCACCGCCGCGACCCACTTATCGGTCTTCACCACTTGCAGGACGCCACGCACATTTAGCGCAGCCTTCTCATCTGCCGACAACAAGCGGGTGTCGCCCGCTGGCCCGGCGCGAACCGACGCAAACAATAGGTCGGGCAAACGGGCATCGCCTGCAAAACTTGCGCTGCCGTCCACCTTGGCCGACAGGTCAAGGCGCGGTGCATCGCGTCCAGAAAGACGGTTGCGCGCCGACGGGTTAAGCGGAATGGGCGACGGTACGTCAAGCGCCGACGCTTCCACCACCAATTCTGCGAAGGACAAGCGCCGTTGGCCGGCAATGACAAAGCCACGATCGGTCCGGCATTGCTCCCATGCAATGCCCCAGCGCGCCGCTGCTGCCTGACACAATACAGTCCGCGCGGCAGCGCCAGCTTCGCGGCAGGGCCGTTCAAACTGCCGGATAGAGGACGACCCGCCCGTCACCACGAACATGTCGCGGCGGGCGATTTCGTTAATGCTGTTGGCAACGGGATCAAAATCCACGTCGAGCGCGATATTTTCTGGTAAGAATGCGGGCGTCCACGCGCGCGCCAACAATGTGTTGGCAAAGATTGGGCTGGCGGAAACTGGCTGCACAGCAACCGAGCGCCAGTCTGCCCCCAATTCACCAGCGACGATCTGCGCCAGCGCGGTGTATACGCCTTGGCCAGACTCGCTCTGCGGGATGGCGATAATGACTTTGCCATCCTCCGCAATTTTCAGCCATGGCCCGAAAAGATGCTCGCCATCCGCGGCACGCATATTTGGCGCATAGCGACGCGGCCATAGGCCCCATGCCACCAAGAGTCCGACGCCTGCGCCGCCGCCAACTAGCAGTTTCCGGCGGGTGATGCCGTCCTTTGCTGCTGGCGCTTCATTCATGCAGCGGTATCTTTCGGCGAGTCGATCCAACTGGCGACCTGCCGCGCTATCGCAGCATAAGCATCGCTGATCGGGCCTTCACCCAATGCAGGCGGGGTGCCAGCGTCGCTTTCCACACGAATTTTGATGTCGAGCGGTATCCGCCCCAAGAACGGAATGCCCAATTCCTTTGCCGCTGCCTCTGCCCCACCCGAGCCGAACGGATCGCTCATTTCCCCGCAATGTGGACACAAATACCCGGCCATGTTTTCAACAAGACCAATGATCGGCACTTTTGCCGTGTCGAAAAAGCTTATGGCGCGCATCGCGTCAATCAGGGCAAGGTCTTGCGGGGTAGAGATGATCACAGCGCCGATCGGCTTGTGCTTCTGGATCATCGACAATTGAATATCGCCTGTGCCAGGCGGCATATCGACAACGATATCGCGGATATGGCCCCATTTGGCATCGACAAGTTGCGACAGCGCATTCCCCGCCATTGGCCCGCGCCATGCAATAGCCTGCCCCGGATTGACCAATTGCCCCATCGACAGAAACGGAACACCGCCTGCGCCCATGACAGGGATAATCATCTTGCCTTCGGCTTCGGGCTTCACGCCCTCCACACCCATCAACCTTGGCTGCGACGGACCATAGATATCTGCGTCCACCAGACCAACCGAACGGCCAGCGCGTGCCATGGCAATAGCAAGATTTGTCGACAGCGTAGATTTGCCTACGCCGCCTTTACCACTCGCCACCGCAATCAGGCGCGGCGTAATGCGTTCGGCGGTCAACATGACACGCACCGATTGCGCACCGGCCTTCGTGGCTGCGGTGCGGACATCGGCTTCGATCTCCGCGCGCTGCTCTGCATTTAAGCCTGACACGTCAAGCATCAGCGAGACGTTATCATCGGCGACTTTTAAACCGCTCGCGCGGATTCCTACGACAGCAAAAATTGCATCGGATATTATCGAAAAATCGGACATATCATGCCGAATAGATTCAGAATTGCGGGATTGACACTGTTTTTCTGAAAAACCATCCCTATACTGGGTTTATGAGCACAAAAAATGACCAGCAAGGACCCGTAATATTGGCCACAGATGGCAAAGGACCTTGGGATTCCCCCGATTCTGGGCAAACAGGTGGCGCAAGCAACGCAACCGGACGTGGGGGCGGATCGAAGCCCGATCCCGTTAACCCGTGGGACCCAACACCCGAACCCGCCGGACGCAACCGTTCGCGCGGCCCATCGCTTGAGGATCTGCTGCGCAGAAAAGGCAGTGGATTTGGTGGTTTACCGCAACGCCCCGATGGTAAAAGCTGGTTCCCGCTGATCATTGGCGCCTTAGTGGCGCTGTGGCTGGTGTGGACAAGCATCCACCGTATT
>NZ_CAMDCK010000018.1 GCF_945890115.1 Sphingorhabdus sp. EL138 | reverse complement strand
TCCAGCGGTAGAAGCTTGATCTGCCAATGCCGAAGTATCGGCATGTTTTGCCTACATCACCGATCTTCTCAGCATGGCGCAGCACCTTTAGCTTGCGCTGAATATCTCGTTCTTCCTTGGTCATCGGTTCCATCCTTCTGGTTGCCTATCGGCAATATGAAAGATGTCCCACGAGTCCGTACAGTCCTACACGGCGTTCGCAATGGTCGGACCCAAGAACTCAATGACCCCGAAAGCGTCGTTGAGATCCCCGTGCCCACAATCGTGCCATTGCCGCTGTTCGAGGCAGTGCAGGCGAAGCTTACCCGCAACAACCCCACGGTTACAGCGCCCCGGGTGGTGAACGGCCCGATCCTGCTCACTGGCCTTGCAGTGTGCGCCACCTGTGGGTCAGGCATGACGCGTACCGGCACAAAGCGCGGTAATCGCTCCTATAGCTATTACACATGTGCAGGCTGTCATCAAAAGGGCCCCTCGGTTTGCAAGGGACGGCATATCCCGCTGGCCAAGCTTGACGACCTCATCATCTCCAACGTCAAGGATCAGCTACTCGCGCCTGAACGCCTCGAAGATATCCTGTGTAAGCTTGTGGAGCGGCGCACCTCGCGTCAAACCGAGGTTGCCGAACGGCGCTGTGCCCTTGAAGCCCAGCGCAACAAAGCCAAGGACAAGCTAGCCCGGCTTTACCGCGCTATCGAAGATGGCGTGGTGGAACTTGATGCAGACCTCAAGGGCCGCATCCAAGCGATCAAGCAAGAGCGGAACCTAGCCGAAACAGCAATCGAGAGGATCACCGATACGGCAGCGAGCCGCACCCAGATTACACCTGCACGTCTGGCCGCGTTCTCGGACCTCATGCGCGACAAGCTCGATACAGGCGATATCCACGCCCGTAAAGCTTACCTGCGCGCCGTTATATCCCGCATCGAAGTGGGTGATGAAAACATCCGCATTATCGGAGAAAAGACCAGCTTAGAGAAGGCTGTCAGTACCACACTAACCGAGAAAATCCCTGTTAGTGGTTTGGTACGTAAATGGTGCCGCCTATAGGATTCGAACCTACGACCCCCGCATTACGAATGCGATGCTCTACCAACTGAGCTAAGGCGGCAATGGCGCTTGGGCCGCGCTGCGCATAGCCAAAAGTGCCGGTCAGTTCAAGTGGCCTTTATGCAGAATATCCCGACGGCCTATGTTGCGATGCCAGCGCAAGGCCGCGCGGATATATGAAATCGCACCCTTTAATGGCGCGCGGGTTATTCGCCCGTAAGCACCCAGCCAACGCTGATCTGCTTAGCGGCCAATGGAACGTCAAGCCGTGCTTCGCTAAAATCGAGCTTTGCGCCCGGCGCAAGCGTGCGTGCCTTTGCGTTCATTTTCCAACTGTAGACCGGTCTGCCGCTCGCGTCTTTTAATGTTACCAGCATGTCGGGCACATTTTGCTTCACCCCGGTCGGGTTCACAATGCTCCCGCTGGCGATAAAATACGGCGTGCCGTCTTCCCGTTGATTCAGTTCCAGATTTTCGTTGAGCACGATTGTCAGGTTGGGTTCTTCTGTCGTGCTGGAAAGGCCGATATTTGGCATGCCGAAATAAGAGATAGCCGTGCCAAGGATGGTGACCGTCAGTGCAAAGATGATGGCCGCAAAAGTCCACATTTTCGCAGGGCTACGGCGTTGGTTGAACGGTGGTTCATGCGCAAAACGGCTTGGCGTTGCTTCTGTATCTGCCCATTTGCCCGAACCTAAGGACGGATCGACATATACGGGTGCTGGATCAGGCGCGACTGCGCGCTCCGGGGCAAATACTGGGTCAGCCGACTGCGCGTCATCCGCATCCGTTTCTGCAACCCTGAATCGGGGCGCGGGGTCAGGCGAAGCCAAGGGACTGGCCCCAAAAGCCGACGCGTCTACTGAAGGCAGCTCGGACACTGCGGCCTCTGGCGGCATAACAACCGGCGCGGGGTCGCTCGGTTCGGCCTGTTCGGCGATGGAGGGTGCGGCAATAGAGGGGTCTGGCGCCGTCGGGGGAGCTACCCCTTCTTGAAACCATGCATGCTTGCAATTGGCGCAACGCACTTGGCGGCCATCAACGCCAACGGCATTGTCAGGAACGGCATAACGTGTGCGGCAGGAAGGGCAAACAAGCAGCATGGAAAGACATAAACAGCAGCATCTTGTCACTTGCAACCTCAGTATTGTAAAATGCTGTGGAAGACAGAATTTCGAGCTGCAGCGCGATGCGGAATAGGCTTTACCCCGTCATGCCGTTTGTGCCAATTGCCGCAGCGATGCAGAACCTATTGCAATTCAACAAGCTGGGGCTTCGGCCAAGTCGCGGCGTAGAAGCCATAACAGGCGTTACGTTCTATAAGGGATTTGCCCATAACGGATGGGCGAATGCTCTGCTTGGTTTGTACTCAAGCGATGCCACCTCGGTTTCGGGATGGGCCGTCCGCACGCGCATGCCGCTTGCCGTGACGGCGCTTGCTATACTTAGGGCATGCGTCACGGTGATTTCTGCGTTAAAGAAGATGTTATGATCAGTCGCTTCATCTCTTGCATATTGTTGGTCTGGATGCTGGGCTTTGCATGGTTTGCGTTGCTGTTGCCGCAGCCAGCGTCCATATCGCCAACCGATGGCGTTGTCGTGCTAACGGGTGGCGCCAACAGAATTGATCGCGGGCTGGAAATATTGGAATCGGGCAAGTCCAAAAAATTGCTGATTTCCGGTGTGGACCGCGATGTGAAACCGCCCGAGCTTGAGGCGCAATATCCAAAATCTGCCCGATATTTTCAATGCTGCATCGCGCTGGGTTTCCAATCGGTGGATACGCGTTCCAACGCGTTGGAAACGGCAGCATGGGTAAAGCGGAACAATATGCGCAGTATTCGACTTGTTACCCATGATTGGCACATGCGCCGTGCGCGCTTTGAACTTGACCGGACCTTGCCCGACGGCATCACCGTCACCAATGACGCGGTGTCGACGCAGCCGTCCTTTGGCGGCTTATTCAAAGAATATAATAAATATTGGTTGCGCGCGGTCGCGTCGCTTCTTGGGCTTTAAGCCATGATCGCAGTCATCCGGTCTGCTGTCTACGTCGTGATATTTTACACTGGTTCGGTATTTTTCGTCGTGACCGCGTTCTTGGCGCAATGGTTCTCCATCCCGCTGATGCAATGGGCCGTGCGCGGCTGGTCGCGCTGGCAATATAGTTGCTACCGTGGGATATTGGGCATCAACATCAAGATTGAGGGCGAATTACCCCAAAAACCTGTGCTTTATGCCATCAAGCATGAAAGCATGTTTGAAACCATCGACATGCCCCGCATGTTTCGCAAACCCGCGGTGGTGACGAAGAAAGAGCTGTTTGATATCCCTTTATGGGGTCCCGCCGCGCGGGCCTATGGCATGATCCCTGTGGACCGCAATGGCGGCGCGGCGGCGTTACGGGCCATGCTGGTTCTGGCCAAAAAAATGATCGCCGACGGACGGCCAATTGTGATCTTCCCCGAAGGAACCCGTGTTGCCCCCGGCGATCAGCCGCCATTGCAGTCGGGCTTTGCGGGTCTGTATAAACTCATCAACCTCCCCGTCGTGCCGATTGCAGTGGACAGCGGCACTTTAAGCCCGCGCAGAGCGGGTATTTGGAAATCAGGGACGATTACTTATAAGGTGGGGGAAGAGCTTCCCACAGGCTTGCCACGCGCCGAAATTGAGGCGCGGGTGCATGCCGCCATCAATGCGCTGAACGTTTAACGGCTTAAGTTGTGGCTTAATGTTTGCGCCCAAAATCGGGCGCGTCATCATCCTGACCCTGTTCCACAATCGACCGCCGGATATTGCGGGTGCGGGCAAATAATGCCTCTAGCTCGTCGCCTTTGTCATACCGGATCGCGCGCTGCAGCGCGCTTAAGTCCTCGGAAAAACGCTGCAGCATTTCAAGGACAGCGTCCTTGTTGGACAAAAACACATCGCGCCACATCACTGGGTCGGAGGCGGCGATACGGGTGAAATCACGGAAACCACCAGCCGAATATTTGATCACTTCGCTTTGTGTCACGCCTTCCAAATCATCCGCCGTGCCAACGATGGTGTAAGCAATTAAGTGCGGCAAATGGCTGGTGACGGCCAGAACCATGTCATGATGACGCGCGTCCATAATCTCGACATCGGCGCCAAGCTGCTGCCAAAAAATGCGCAAGCGCTCAACAGCGGCCTCCGGCGCATTTTCGGGCGGCGTCAATATGCACCAGCGGCCCTTGAACAAGGTCGCAAAACCAGCGTCTGGCCCGCTTTTTTCGGTACCCGCTACTGGATGGGCCGGAATGATGATCGCGTCAGGCAGCACCGCAGAAAGCGCCTCTACCACGCTTTGCTTGCAGGACCCCACATCGCTGACAATCGCATCGGCAGACAGGTCCGCCGCGAATTGTGCCGCTACCGCGCCCATTGCACCCACAGGCACGCACAGGATCACGAGATCCGCATCCATCACTGCCGCGCCAGCGGTGGCCGTCACATCATCGCAGATACCAAGCGCAGCCGCGCGTTCGCGCACAGCCGGATCGGCGTCATGCCCGATGATGCGTACTGACGGCATCTGCGCCCGAGCCGCGCGCGCGACCGATGAGCCGATGAGCCCAAGGCCAATGATCGTGAGGTGCGCAAAGGGCAACATTAGGCATGCGCATCCAAAATCTGGCGCAAGGCAGACATAACGCCCCGATTTTCGTCTTCCGTGCCGATGGTGATCCGCAAGCCATTGCCAAGCCCCTGGCCCGGCAACCAGCGGACGATATAGCCTTCGGCCATCAACGCATGATAAGCGGTCTCTGCGCTGCATGCGCCTTCAAACAAGACCATCAGGAAATTTGCCCAAGATGGAATGACCTTCAATCCGTGGTTGGACAATGCCGCAAACTCCGCCGCCATCCAGTCGCGCCATACGGCATTATGCTGACGGCTACGCGTCACAAAATCTGTGTCCGCAAGCGCAGCAATAGCCGCCGCCTGTCCCGCGGCCGTCACGTTGAACGGCGCACGCACGCGGTTGAGCGTCGCGATAAGGCCCGCATGGCCATAGCACCAGCCAATGCGTTCTGCCGCGAGGCCGTAAATTTTAGAGAAGGTCCGCGTGATCAGGACATTGTCATGGCGGCGCGCCAGTTCCAATGCGGCGGGACCGTCATCGTCAAGATATTCGCCATAAGCTTGGTCCAGCACAAGCACACAATTTCCGGGCAAGCCCGCATGCAGCCGCGCAATTTCGCTGTCGTCGGCAAAAGTGCCCGTCGGATTATTTGGGTTCGCCACAAAAACCACGCGCGTCTTGTCGGTCACCAGCGCCAGCAGGGCATCGACATCCGTGCCATAATCCTTGTCCGGCGCGACAATCACATTGGCCGCCGCTTTGCGGGCCGCAATGTCATAGACCGAGAAACCATAACGGACATAAATGATATCATCGCCTGCACCCGCATAGCCCATGGCGATAAGGTTCAGCAGTTCATCCGAACCCGTGCCGCAGACGATCTGGTCGCTATTAACATCATATGCCGCGCCCAATGCTGCGCGCAAAGCGGTGCAGGCGGGGTCAGGATATCGGGCCAAAGACGCGCTTTTATCCACCAGCGCCGCCGCAGCGTCGGCACTACACCCCAAGGGGTTTTCGTTCGCCGATAATTTAATCATCACGCGGCCATCGTCCGACTTTGCTTTGCCGGGTGTATAGGCGCTGATAGCTTCAATCCATGGTTTGGCGATGGGTGTGTTCATGCCCGCGGCTATAGCGGTGGCGTCTGCGAAGCGCAACGTGTCGCCAAACCGCCAATGCTTCTTTTACGACTTTGGGTTGTTTCGCGCGAAACCGCTGATATGGCGGTCGTCATGCATCAGGATACGCGTTTCGGTCTGGATAAAAAAACACAGTTGCTTGGGCCAGTGCAGCTCGACAGCGGTGCACAGTTTGCGCCTGTCGAATGTGCGTATGAAACTTATGGTGCATTGAACGCCGACAAATCCAACGCCATCCTGATTTGCCACGCGCTTACCGGCGACCAATATTTGGCGTCGAACCACCCCGTTACCGGCAAGGCAGGCTGGTGGACGCGGATGGTTGGCCCCGGCAAGCCAATCGACCCCGCGCGCCATTGCATCATCAGCATAAATGTTCTGGGCAGCTGCATGGGATCATCTGGCCCCGCCAGCATCGATCCGGTAACGGGCGCGCCTTATGCCATGGCTTTTCCAGTCATCACCATCGCCGACATGGTCCGTGCGCAAGCGCTTTTGCTGAACCATCTGGGCATTGAAACATTGGAGGCCGTGGTCGGCGGATCCATGGGCGGGATGCAGGCATTAAGCTGGGCCGCTTTATACCCGGAACGCGTGCGCTCTGCGGTTATCATCGCATCGACCGCGCGACATTCGGCGCAGAACATCGCCTTTCACGAGGTTGGGCGTCAGGCGATTATGGCGGACCCACGCTGGAACAATGGCGCATATTATGGGCATGAGGCACCATCGGCTGGCCTTGCCGTTGCCCGCATGGCGGCGCACATCACCTATTTGTCCGAAGCAGGCCTTACCGAGAAATTCGGCCGTCGTTTGCAAAATCGCGATGCCAAAAGCTTTGGCTTTGACGCCGATTTTCAGGTCGAGAGCTATTTGCGCCATCAGGGCCTTAGCTTTGTCGACCGCTTTGATGCCAACAGCTATCTCTACATCACCCGCGCGATGGACTATTTTGACTTGGCCGAACCGCATGACGGCATACTTGCCAAGGCCTTTGCGGGCACCAAAACGCGTTTCTGCCTGATCAGTTTTGACAGCGACTGGTTGTATCCAACGGCGGAGTCGCGGCGCATTGTGCATGCCCTGAACGCTGCGGGCGCGGCGGCGAGCTTTGTGGAACTCTCAAGCCCCTTTGGCCATGACGCTTTCTTGTTGGAGGCACCCGAAATGAACCGCATCGTCGATGGCTTTTTGCGCGCAGGGGAAAGCCGGTGACAGCGCTGCGCTCCGACCTTGCGATTATCGCCCGCGAGGTGCGCGCCAACGCGCGTATCTTGGATGTCGGCTGCGGCGATGGCCTGTTGCTGGCGGCCTTGCGCGACACCAAAGATGCCGACGCACGCGGGATGGAGCTTGATGCCCGCGACGTTGCCACGGCGGTCGCGCGCGGCCTATCCGTGGTTCAGGGCGATGCAGATACCGACTTGGCCGATTATCCCGATGGCAGCTTTGACTATGCGATTTTAAGCCAGACATTGCAGACCACCAAAAGGCCTGATCTGGTGCTGGACCATCTTGTGCGAGTCGGACGGCAGGCCTTTGTCTCCTTCCCCAATTTTGCGCAATGGCGCATGCGTTTGGCCCATATGTTTGGCGGACGCATGCCCGTGACGGAGCAGCTTCCCCATACATGGTATGACACGCCCAACATCCACCATGTGACCATTGACGATTTTCGCAGTTTCCTCAACGAACGGAATATCCGGATAGAAGGCCAATGGTTTTTGTCCGGCGATAAACCGCGCAATGAACGATTTGCCAATCTGTTGGCGGAACATGCGGTGTTCCTGCTGCGGCGCGATTGATAATGCCTGTTGCGCCTGCCTACACGCTTTGCTAGTGGCCGCCTCCTACCTGTCTAGGCGCGTGCGGCCATGGCGGAATTGGTAGACGCGCAACGTTGAGGTCGTTGTGGGCGAAAGCCCGTGGAAGTTCGAGTCTTCTTGGCCGCACCATTTTTTAGGCAATTGATGTAAGGCAAAGCCAGCGCCTCAAGGTGCTGCCCCAAGGCGGCGATCGCCAAATATCCCTTTGGTATCTTCTAAATCCTATCACTCTGCTGCGCGCAGCAGCTTTGCGATTTCGGCGTCATCCCATGCGACGCCGCCCGCAATCCGCCAGACCTCTTTGCCTGCGCTGTCATATAATATGGTCGTGGGCAAAGCGATGGCGTTGTTGAATGCGGCCAATATGGCGTTATCGGCGTCGGTATAGGGCTCCAAATTCTTGACCTTAGTCTCCTTGAAAAAGGCCAAGACGGGCGCGCGGCCTTCAAGATCTTGGGATACTGCAATTACCGCCATCCGGTCCTTTTCCAGCTTTGCCAGCGCGTCCAGCGTTGGCATTTCGGCCTTGCATGGCGCGCACCAAGTCGCCCAAATGTTGAGCAGCAACGGCTTGCCTTCAAAATCTGCCAACGTCACATCCTGTCCGTCGGCGTCCGCAAAGGGTGCGGTCGGTGCCTTTTGGCCCGCAAATGCGTAACTGAGCGTCGCGCGCGCGCCATGGGCCGTTTCCAATAGGATGTCGGCCTTGCCCGTGGCACCAGAGTTTGCAGCTAATGCGGGTTGCGCTTGCCCCTCGGCTGGGGTTTCTTTATCGCACCCCGTTAACACCAGAAGGATTAGGGCAATTACAAAACGCATGTCGGATTCCAATAGCATGTGGGGCGGCCGGTTCGGCGAAGGCCCCGGCGCAATCATGCGCGAGATAAATGCCTCCATCCCATTCGACAAGCGTCTTTGGCAAGAGGATATTGCGGGCAGCAAAGCGCATGCCGATATGCTGGCTGCGAACGGCATTATTTCCGATGCGGACAATGCTGGGATTCAACAGGGACTCGATACGATCCACGCCGAATATCACGCCAATGGCGTGCCCGTTGATCTGACGCTTGAAGATATTCACATGGTCACTGAAACGCGGCTGCGGGAGCTTATCGGCGAACCTGCCGCGCGCTTGCACACCGCCCGATCCCGCAATGATCAGGTCGCGACCGATTTTCGTCTATGGGTGCGTAACGCCACGCAGGAAATCGATAGTGGCCTGCGCGCGTTCCAATTGGCGCTGGTTGCCCGCGCCGACGAACATGTGGGCAGCATCATGCCCGGCTTCACCCATTTGCAAGTGGCGCAGCCAGTGACGCTTGGGCATCATTTGATGGCTTATTATGAAATGGCGAAACGCGACCGCAGCCGCTTTACCGATTGCCGCAGCCGCCTGAACCTCTCGCCTTTGGGGGCCGCCGCTTTGGCGGGTACATCCTTCCCGATTGATCGCGCCGCCACCGCCTCCGCGCTTGGCTTTGACGGTCCGATGGGCAACAGTCTGGACGCCGTATCCGACCGCGATTTCGCGTTGGAGTTTCTGACGGCGGCGGCGCAAACCGCCTTGCATCTATCGCGTCTGGCCGAGGAAATGATTCTTTGGGCATCGCAGCCCTTTGGCTTCATCGCTTTGCCCGATGCTTGGTCAACGGGCAGCTCGATCATGCCGCAAAAGCGCAACCCCGACGCCGCCGAACTGGTGCGTGGCCACAGCGGGCGGATCATTGGGTGCATGAACAGCCTGATGATCACCATGAAGGGTCTGCCCTTGGCCTATTCCAAGGATATGCAGGACGACAAACCTCCGGTGTTTGAGGCCTATGACCTGCTCGCTTTATCGATTGCGGCGATGACGGGCATGGTTGCCAATGTGACGTTCAACACAGACCGCATGCGCGCAGTCGCCGATACCGGATTTTCCACCGCAACCGATTTGGCCGATTGGCTGGTGCGCGCATTTGCCATGCCCTTTCGTGAGGCGCATCATGTGACGGGCAGCATCGTCAAAAACTGCGAGGCGCGGGGCATTGGCCTTTCGGATATCAGCTCTGAGGATTTGGTAGCGATCAACCCGATGCTCGCAGGATGTACTTTGCCTGACCTGTCGATTGATGGCTCCGTCGCCAGTCGCACCAGTGCTGGCGGCACTGCGCCCGTGCGTGTACAAGAAGCGATAGCGGCGGCAAAAAAGGAACTTGAGGCATGAAATTGCAACGCGCCCTGTTGGTGATTTGCGTCGCATTGGCCGCCACCGCATGCGGTAAGGTCGGCGACTTGGAACCGCGTTCGGGCAATGCCTTGCCACCAAAAGCGTATGGCCAGACCGCTGACCAATCGGCGCGCATATTGACGACGCCACCGGTGCAGGCGCGGCCCGGGCGTGCCGATGAATTGCTGAAACGTTCGGAACGGCGTGAGGATGACCCCTTTGATGTCGCCCCGGGGGCCGAGCCCAAACCGTTGACCGCCCAAGACGCGACGCCACCTGCCAGAACCAATCCAGAATAAGTATCTATCATGAACCATTTTGATCTTATCGATGGCGTCTTGCACGCCGAAAACGTGTCGCTGTCCGATATTGCGGAGGCGGTCGGTACCCCTGTTTATGTCTATTCGCGGGCAACGTTTGAACGCCATGCAATGGTGTTTCGTGCGGCTTTGTCAGGGCTTGATAACCCGCATCTTGCCTTTGCGGTAAAATCGAACCCAAATCTTGCCGTGTTGAAAGTTTTGGCGCGGCAGGGCTATGGCGCAGATGTCGTCTCGGGCGGCGAAATGGACCGCGCGCTGGCCGCCGGCATGGCAGCGAAAGATATTGTTTTTTCCGGCGTTGGCAAAACCGCCGAAGAAATGACCCGCGCATTGAAGATCGGCATTGGCCAGTTCAACATTGAATCGGAAGAAGAAGGTCAGGAGCTGGCGGCGCTGGCCGCTGCGCTTGGCCTGACCGCGCAAGCCGTGTTACGCATCAATCCCGATGTCGACGCTGGTACCCATGGCAAGATTTCAACGGGCAAAGCGGACAATAAATTCGGCGTCGGCATTCACCGCGCGCCGGGCATTTACGCACGGCTAAGCATTTTGCCGCACCTGCACTTGCGCGGTGTCGCGCTGCATATTGGCAGTCAGTTAACAAGCCTCGAGCCGCTGGAAACAGCCTTTCAAAAGGTGGGCGTCCTCCTGCAGGAATTGCGGGCGGCAGGGCATGAGGTCACGCATGTCGACTTGGGCGGTGGCCTTGGCGTGCGCTATCGGGAAGGCGACAATCCTCCGGAGCCTGCCGAATATGGCGCAATGGTCGCGCGTGTGACCAAGGATTGGGGCGTGCGGTTAATGTTTGAACCCGGCCGTGTGATCGCGGGCAATGCGGGCGTCTTGCTGACGCGCGTCATTCGGGTCAAGCCCGGTGCGGGCAACGCGCCGTTTGTCATTGTTGATGCGGCGATGAACGACCTCGCCCGCCCTGCGCTCTATGATGCATGGCATGATTTTGAAGCGGTTGTGCCCAATGGGCAAAGGATGATGGCCAATATTGTCGGCCCCGTGTGCGAAACTGGCGACACTTTCGCCATGGGCCGCGACATTGACCCCGTTGTCGCCAATGACCTTGCCATTTTCCGCACCGCTGGCGCCTATGGGGCGACGATGGCGAGCACATATAACAGCCGTGGATTAGTGCCCGAAGTCCTCGTCGATGGCGACAAATTCGCGGTCGTGGCGGAACGGATTGCGCCTGAGACGATATTGGCGGCAGAGCATGTGCCCGACTGGCTGAAATAGGAAATCGCGTTGGATCAGCTACCGATTTTTGTGAATTTGAAAGGCCGGAATGTCATTTTGGTCGGCGAAGGTGAAATGGCCGATGCCAAAAGGCGCCTGATAGAACGCGCGGGCGGACTATGCGTCGATGCTGGCCATACAGACGCACGGATCGCTTTTGTCGCCATCGCGGACGAAGACGAAGCCTGCGCCGCCGCCGATGCATTGAAAGCACGCGGCCTGCTCGTCAATGTCGTGGATAGGCCTGAAATATGCGACTTCACCACGCCAGCGATTGTGGACCGAACGCCCGTTTTGGTGGCGGTCGGCACTGGCGGCGCGTCCGCAGGCATGGCCAAGGCCATTCGCCAGCGCATTGAAACCCTGCTGCCCGAAACCTTAGGCCCGCTGGCCAATGCGATATCTGGCGCGCGCGTTGCCATCCGCGAACGCTGGCCTGCGGGGCCGCAGCGCCGCCGCGCATTGGACCAAGGCTTTGCCGCTGGTGGCTTGCTGGACCCTTTCGGCAATCACGCGCCCGACGCCGTTGAAATTTGGTTGGAAGCGGCAGAAGAACCCAAAAGCGACCGGGTCATTGAAATCAATTTGCTGTCGGATAATCCCGATGACCTGACCTTGCTAACCGCGCGTTTATTGGGTGAGGCGGACCATGTTTTTCATGAAGCTTGCGTCCCGCCTGCCATCCTTAATCGGGCACGCGCAGATGCTGTACGTCATGCAGGTGCGCCTTCCTTGCCAGCGCCAGAGGGCGTGTCATTGTTCCTAAGGTTGCCGTCCACGATTGGATAGGGCATGAGGTTGGCTTGAACAATATCAAGGTCGCCATGTCCGCTTTTCCATCGAAAATCTGTTTCTACGGCTGCGGCAATATGGGCAGCGCAATGCTGCGCGGATGGGTGGCCGCTGGCGTGTCGCCTGACACTTTCCATGTTGTTGACCCTGTGGCCGAAAACCTACCCGCAGGTGTTGCGGTATCGCGATCGACGCAAGACGTTACGCAGCAGTTTGACATAGTCCTTTTGGGTATCAAGCCGCAGCTTTTGGCATCGCTCGCGCCGCAGATCGCGCCCTTGCTTGCCCCGGACGCATTGGTCATTTCAATACTCGCTGGCACCACAACACAGACCTTGTCAGAAGCCTTTCCTACCGCGCGAATTGTTCGGCTGATGCCCAATTTGGCTGCCGCTATCGGCAAATCCCCTCTTGGCGTGTTTGCGCCAAAGGACACGGCATTGTCCAAGGCGGATATGGCCGCTTGGCTCGCGCCATTGGGGGCAGTCATTTGGATCGACGACGAAGCTTATATGGATGCCGTAACCGCGCTGGCGGGGTCAGGCCCTGCCTTTATCTACCGCGTCATTGATGCGCTGACCAAAGGCGGGGAGGCAGCAGGACTGCCGCACGCAGTCGCCGCACAACTGGCCATAAAGATGACCGAAGGCGCAGCCATGCTGGCCGCGACGTCGCCCGAAACGCCGGAGACACTCGCCGCGCGCGTCACCAGCCCGGGCGGCACGACAGCCGCTGGCCTTGCGGTGCTGGACGCCGATAATGCGTTGGACAATTTGATGACGCAGACCCTGCGCGCCGCACGCGACCGGGGGGCGGCATTGGCCAAGGGAGACGTCAAATGAAATTGACATTCCTTTTGGCCTTATCTTGCGCCTTGGCACAGCCAGCCGCCGCAGCGCCAACCACCGCGCCATCAACTGCACAGGCCAGCCTCCATCTTGCCAAAGCGGGTCCGATGGAAAATCTGGACCTGTCGCAACTGGCCGACGGCATTGATAACGGCGCGTTCAATAGCGAAGCGATAACCGCCGCGTATCTCGCGCGGATCGCGGCCATTGATGACAGTGGGCCAAAACTAAACGCGGTCATTGCCACATTCCCCGACGCGCTCGACCAAGCCCGCAGCCTGGACGCCGAATATCGCGCGGGCCGATATCGTGGCCCCATGCACGGCATCCCCATTTTGGTGAAGGACAATGTTGAGGTTGCAGGCCCGCTACCAACGACCGCCGGATCACTGGCGCTTGCGGACAACATCACCAACCGCGATGCACCGTTCATTGCGCGCTTACGTGCGGCAGGCGCCGTGATATTGGGCAAAACCAACTTAAGCGAATGGGCCAACATCCGCTCTCGCAACTCTACAAGCGGCTGGAGCGCGGTTGGCGGTTTGACCAAGAACCCGCATGCACTTGACCGCAACAGTTGCGGCTCCTCCAGCGGCAGCGGCGCGGCAGCCGCAGCAGCTTTGGCGGCTGGCACGATTGGCACCGAAACCGATGGATCCATCACCTGCCCCGCTGGGGTCAATGGCGTGGTCGGGTTCAAACCGACCGTCGGCTTAGTCTCGCGTCGTTTTGTCGTCCCAATCAGCCACAGTCAGGACACCGCAGGGCCAATGACGCGTTCGGTGCGTGATGCCGCCATCATGCTGACCGCCATGGCCGGAAGCGACCCGCAAGACGCGGCCACGGCAGAAGCGGACCGTTGGCGCGGCGATTACAGCAACGGTCTTTCCATTGACGGCCTGAAAGGAATGCGCATTGGCGTCATGCGCGCACCCAATGCCGACGCAGCCTTATTGGACGCTGCCATTGCCACGTTGAAGGCTGGCGGCGCGCAAGTCGTCCTGCTCGACACCAGCAAGATTGACCGACAAAAAATCGGACAGGGCGAATTTAAGATATTGCTCGCAGAACTTAAGGCCGACCTCGCATCTTATTTGCAAGGCCTGCCTGACGGTCTAGTCCGGCACAAAACGCTCGCAGATATCATCGCGTTCAATAAGGCGCATGCAAACACAGAATTGCACTATTTCGGCCAAGACATTTTCGAAGCAGCAGACAAGGAAAAGGGGTTGGATGACCCCGCTTATCGGGACGCCTTGGCCACGTCACGCGGGCTGGCGACGAACGCGCTGAACCAGATGTTTGCCAGCAACAAGGTCGATGTCATCATCGCGCAGACTAATGGCGCAGCATGGGTGTCGACATTGGGCAAGGGCGATGCCTTTTCCGGGCCAAGCGCCAGCCAATTGCCCGCCGTTGCTGGCTTTCCGCATTTGACGGTGCCCATGGGCCTGTCTGGTGGACTGCCAATTGGCCTTAGCTTCATTGGCCCCAAATGGCATGACCATGCGATACTCAAAGCAGGCTTTGCCTATGAACAGCTTTCAAAGGCGCGCGTGGCCCCAGAATTTCGTACACAAATAGAGAGCAATTAAATGACGAGCGGCACAACCGACATTGGAACCTTGGCCCCGAAAGGCGGCGGCTTTGACCCAGAATTGGTGAACAAGTTCATGGGCAAGCACGGCCATAGCGGGTTTCTCGCAATGGAATATATTGGCCATGGCGAAAATTGGGTCGAACTCGCGATTGATTGGCGCGAAGATCTGGTCGCTGACCCCGAAACGGGCATATTGGCCTCTGCGGTGATCATCAGCCTTATGGATAATGCCACCAGCATGTCGATTTGGACCAAGCTGAATGAATTCCGGCCGCAAGCCACGATGGACCTGCGCATCGATTATCTTCGTCCGTCACCGTCTGGACAGCGCGTATATGGCCGTGGCATCTGCTATCATTTGACCAACAGCATCGGTTTTGTGCGCGGCTATGCCCATAATGGCAATCCTGACCAGCCATTGGCCCATGCCAGCGGCACGTTCATCAGGACCGGCGGGCAAACCGCATGAGCGCATTATATACCACTTTACCGCCTTATGCACGGGCGCTGGATATGACCGTCGTTGACGAAATCGATGGTGCGCCCGTCATCGGCATGCCCTTTGCCAACCGCGTGCAAGGCCGTCCCGGCTTCCTACATGGCGGGGCGATTTCAGGCCTGCTCGAAATTGCAGCTATCGCCGCCGTGCATCAGGCGCTGCGGGCCAAAGGCAGCGATGCCAATATTAAACAGGTCAACGTTACCGTCGATTTCATGCGCGGCGGCTTAAGCCAAATGACCTTTGCCGTTGGCGAAGTCACGCGCCTTGGCCGGACGATGGCCAATGTTGAGGCGCGGGCATGGCAGGAAGACCGGGATAAGCCCATCGCCATGGGCTATATGCATTATCTGATTAAGGCAAAGCGCGAAGGTTAAGCGCGCTTAAGCCTCGCCATGCGTTTCGATCATGGCGCTGGCAATCGCCTCTTCAGGCGTTTTGTCGCCCCAGATGATGAACTGGAACACTGGATAGAAACGCTCACATTCGTCAATCGCGACGTCGATGATGGTCTGCGCCTGGTCGACACCCAACAAGCCGTTGGACGCCATCAGGCTGCCATGGCGGAACAACAATATGCCATTGGCTGACCACATGTCAAAATGGCCAAGCCACAATTGTTCATTGATGAGGCCAAGCGCCGTATACACGCTCTGCCGCTTGTCTGTCGGTACAGTGATATCCGGCAATATGATCAGTTGGAGCGCATTATCTTCTTCACGCCAGATGGCGCGCAACTGATAGCTGGCCCAACTACCCTTATATTCAGCGGTGATTTCGTCTTCACCATCCAGT
Organism: Sphingorhabdus sp. EL138; assembly: GCF_945890115.1. Classification (GTDB taxonomy): domain Bacteria; phylum Pseudomonadota; class Alphaproteobacteria; order Sphingomonadales; family Sphingomonadaceae; genus Sphingorhabdus_B. The sequence goes on along the minus strand of NZ_CAMDCK010000018.1, from coordinate 43,114 downwards.
TCAAATGACCAACCGCGCGCTTCGAACAAAGCGGCAAGCATGTCTACGGGCGCGCATTCATCGCGCTCGAATTGCTCATATTGTTCGTCTGCGTCGTGCATGATGATTGCGCCTGTCGTGTTGACGTGGGTCTGCCCGCTGACGGACTCGCACGCAAGGGGCTTGCGTCAACGTGCAACACAAGGCTGTGGGCCGACTGTGGAAAAGTTTAGGCGGAACCCTTTGCCGACTTGGTCGCAGGCTTCGCCTTAGCAGGGGCGGCGCCACCTTTTGCGAGCAAAGCGGCTTCTAAAGCGGCGACCCGCTTACCAAGTGCATCGGCTTCAGCGCGGGCGTTGGCAGCAAGGGTTTTGACGGCGTCAAATTCTTCGCGTGACACAAGGTCAAGGCCGCCAGCCCATTCGCGCGCGCGTTCGCGCACACTCGCCTCGGCCTCACGGCCCATGCCCGCCACGGTTCCGGCAACGCCGTTCAAAACCTTGGCCAAATCGTCAAAAATGCGCTTTTCGCTTTGCATGTCATTCACTCCATTGCGGTCGGGGGATGGACCGATATCACCCTATTTGGGAAGTCGCAGCCGGAACGTAAAGACTTTCCGCATCAGGATTGAGCTGATCGATCTGAAAATTTAGAATGGCCGCGAAGCTGATCCATATCAAATAGGGCACCATCAGCCAAGCCGCAGCCTTGCGCACCCGCGCAAATGCGAAGGTCGTAGCGATCGCAATAGCAAGCATGATGAGGATGATGAAGAATGCGGCTGTCACCTGATGATAATGGAAAAAAACTGGCGACCAAGTGAGGTTGATCACGAATTGGGACAAAAACAGGATGATTGCCACATTCCGGTCCCGCGCGCCGCGCGCGTTCAACACCATCGCAAATGCCAAGCCCAGCATGAGATATAAAGTGGGCCAGACGACGCCAAACACCCAGCCCGGCGGCTGAATATCGGGCTTAAGCAATGTTTGATACCATATGTTTTCGGCCGTCGATCCCGACATAGTGCCTGAAAGAAAGCCAAGAAACATGATCGTCGGAATCACAAACAGCGCCAAACGCACCAAGGACATGCGCGACTGCGACGGAGGGACAAGATGGTTCATGCAGTGGCTCCAATCTTGATCATCGCGATTCGGAGGAAACGCGCTCATATTTAACATAAGCATTGACGACACATAGAACAAGGCCGCCTACCCACTCGGATAGACGGCCTTGCATTCGCGTGTCAGCGCACAACGCGCGCTGAAGCTTTTACTTGCGTGTGCCAGTCAAGCCCATTGAACCAAAGGCACCCGCCTTTACTTCGCCAGTCATGGCATCGCCCGACACCGTTGCTGTGGCGTCCAAATGCATCGGCATAGGCACCGTGATATCCATGCCCCAGCTCAACGTATCGCCATCGACAGTGCCATTGGCAATGTCCATGGCACCAAGTCCACCGGACATCTGGCCTGAAAAGCTGCCGCCGTCGCTGTTGACGGTCAAAACTGCTTTTTGGTCACCCATTGGGCTTTTGATTATTACGTCCCAATCACCATCAACTGCTGCCATATCCTTGCTCCTTATTTAGCATTGTTGCTTGCACTGGTGTTAGCAGCTTCGGTCACCATTTCAATTGGCAATCCCAGTGCTTCTAACTGCGGTTTCACCTTCGCCGCGTCACCGCCAATGAGCCATGTGATCTTGGATGGATCCACCTTAACCCGCATTGCGTCATTCAATGCGGCAGCGGTCAGCGCATTATATCTGCCCGCCAATGTTTCGGCATAGTTGAAAGGCCGTTTGTTCAGGCGATCTGCCTGCATTTGCCCCAGCACAGCCGACGATTGTTCATAATTGCCTGGCAGTTTGAGGACATTGCCCTTGATGGTCTTTTCTAGTTCCGCCGCCGTGACTGGCTTTGCGCCGTTAAAGTCCTTCAACTGGTCGATTAGGACTTTGACCGATGGTCCAGTCTGGTTGGTCTGCACTGGCGCGAACATGTAAAATGGCACGCGGTCTTCGGCGCCATTGATTTGGCTGCGTACGCCATAAGACCAGCCCTTGGTTTCCCGCAGGTCCATGTTGATACGCGACAGGAAGTCACCGCCGAAAATCTCGTTCGCTGCGCGCAGGGTCAGCAAATCGTCCGATCCCTTTGCATCCAGAACAAGGCCAGCCAGCACCAGAGATTGCGGTGAATTTGGACGGTCAATCAGCCAAATTTTTGCTTCGGGCGCTGGCAACGCAACGCCGAAATTCTTAGCGGGCGCAGGCGCGGCGGCGGGCGTCCACTTGCCGAAACGCTGCTCAAGCATGGGCTTGATTTCTTTCAGGCTGGTGTCACCCACGACAAAGATTTCCGCTTTCGATGGATGCATCCATGCCTGATGGAAATTGGCGACATCCGTCCGGCTGATTGTCGCCACGGTCTCTGCATATCCGCTGCCCGTCTGTGGTCCGCCATAAGGATGCGCTGGGCCATATAATAATGGCGGCAGACGGCGCACGGCAATGCCCTGTGGCTGACTATTTTCCGACTTGATCCGAGTCAGTTGCTGAACGCGGACGCGTTCCAACTCATTGGTCGCAAAGGCCGGATTTTTGATCACATCCGCAAGCAGATCGAGCGAAAGGCCAAGATTTGGCTTTACCGCGCGCAAGCTCGCTACCGTCCGGTCGAGTGAAGACCCCACATTGACGTCAGCGCCCAATTTCTCTTCGGTTTCGGCAATTTTTGTCGAGGTCAGCGACGTTGTGCCTTCCATCAACATGGTCGACATCATCGACGCTATGCCGCGTTTGTCGGCTGGGTCCGCCGCATAGCCCGCATTGAAGCTGACCGCGACGCGGACGGTTGGCACCGCGGCGCGGCGCGCAAAGAACACTTTAATGCCATTGCTTAAGGTTGTTTCTTCAACCGTCGGGAAATCGAGCGCAGGCGTGCTTGTCGGTTCAGGAAATTTGCTGCGATCCTGAAAAGAAATTGGCGCAGATACCGATACATCGTCTGCGCCTGGAGGCGCATAAAATGCAGGCGCAGTTAGCGTGCCTGTGCGGCTGCCCGATCCCGCAGCGACTTCTTTATAGGCTTCACGCTCACCGGGTTCGACACGGATTTCAAGCACTGGGCGCGTCAGCCATTTCTGCATCGCGGCCTTCACCGCTTCTGGTTTTGCCGACGCAAGCCGCTCCAATTCCTTTTTATAGAAGGACGAATCGCCGACATATAATTCGCCTTCGGCCAAAGCGACGGCCTTGCCGCCAAAGCCGCCGACTTGTTCAAGACCATCGATTTGCTGAGCAATGTAGCTGGTGGCAACGCGCTGTACTTCTTCGGCGGTTGGGCCGGTTTTGATATAATCGGCCAAGATTTCATCCAGACGCTTGGCCACCGCATCGGCATCACCGCCGGGCTTTACGTCCGCTTGAATGTTGACCAAGCTGGCATGCACGAAGGGAATGAGATAGGCAGAAACGCCCACCGCGCTCTGTTCCTGACGCACTAAAATATTATCCAGACGCGAACTCGACAGGCCGCCAAGGGCGCTCATCGCGATGAACAATGCATTGGCATCGGGGTCGGCAAGGCCTGGCACCACCCAATTGCGATAGATGCGCGTGGTCGGCACCTTGTCCTTCATGACGATTTTGATGTCTTTTTCGAGCGTTGGCACGGGCGCATTCACCGGCGCAACTTGCTTGCCGCGCTTTATGCTGCCGAACCATTTTTCCACCAAAGGCTTTGCTTGGACCGCATTGATGTCGCCGGCCAGAACCAAAATCGCATTATTTGGGCCATAATGGTCGATGAACCAGTTTTTCATATCATCGAGCGAAGCCGCCGACAGGTCTTCAAGGCTGCCGATCGTGCTATGATGATAAGGGTGGCCAACGGGGAACAATGTCCCTGATTGCTTGTAACTGACCAAGCCAAATGGCTGATTGTCGCCCTGACGCTTTTCGTTGGAAACAACGCCAATCTGGTTATCCAGCTTTTCCTTCGTCACGGCATTGAGCAAAAAGCCCATACGGTCGCTTTCGAGGAACAATGCAGATTCCAGCGCCGTGGTCGGCACGGTCTGGAAATAATTGGTGCGGTCCAACCAAGTGGTCCCGTTCAGGTCGGTCGCGCCGATTTTCTTGGTATATTCAAAATAATCGCCCGGCGCATTTTCGCTGCCGTTGAACATGATATGTTCGAACAAATGGGCATAGCCCGTTTTGCCCTTTGGCTCATTCTTGGATCCGACGCCATACCAGATGGACACAGCAACAATGGGGGCCTTGCGGTCTTCATGCACCAAAACGGTCAAGCCGTTGTCGAGGGTGAATTTCTCATGCGGAATATTGACCGCCTCCACCAATTTCGAAACGGGCGCTGCGGACTGTGCAAAGGCGGGTGTCTGCGCCGCGAGCACCGAGCCCGACATCATAAGGGCGAGCGTTAATTTACGGATCATATTCTGCTCCTGTACTTAAATATCACTGCCGCTAAAGATAGCGACGACATGGGCAAACACAATGTAATACCGAAGAATTTTCGACAAACGGCGTTTAGGGTCGATAACGGCGCTTTGCGTTCTGGACGGCGTCAGCCCATTCAAAATGTACTGGCTTGTACCCGCCTGCAACGAACAATTTCATCTGGTCGGTATAATGCGGAGATTTGGGGCGTGTCGTCGCCGAACCATAAGGTTGGATCGATTCCGATTGCACCTTGCCATCCTTGTCCCATCGCATCAGCATGATGTAACTATCGCCATGGCGGACGCGCATTTTGCCATCGGCTTGCTCTGATTCCCACATTGTTGTGGCGCGCAAGGCGTCACTGCCGCCCAGCATCGGCAAATCGACTTCGCCGCGCCGTAGGCGCTGAATGTCACCCAATGGCGGGTCGATGCGGCCAAAGCGCTCCTTAAACTCTGTGACCGCCTCCTGCAGCGTACTGCGGGCATCGGGCATCTTGTCACCGCGCCAGTTTGGCCGCGCGCCAAAGCGGATGATGCGTTCGGCCAAGGCGTCCGCACGGCCTTTGCCATCGCTTGACCAATCCCAGCTTGCCAGCAGCTTTTGTGCTTCGGCAAGCTCCGGCGCGTCTTTCAAATCCAGCGCAGCAAAGGACGCCATCCACGCCCCGACCCAGCTTTTTTTGCTGTAGATCATGTCCATCTTAATCGCGAGCAGCTCTTGCGGCGTGATGGAAGTATCAGCGGCCAACAACTCTGTTGCGCGCAAGCCGCGATTGGTCATGCCACGTTCAATGCCCAAATAAGGCGAATAGGCCGCAGGATCCATTTCCGACCCCGGCCCTGCAGCCAGAAATGGCGTGTTATTGGCGTTTTGGACAAAGCCAGATGCAGGATCGACAATCTTGGGATAACGGTCAAAGCCAACTGGCCCTTTCCACAGGGCCGCCGATGTGTCGCCCGGAAGCAGCTTGGTATAATCATAGCCCGGCTTACGGTCGGGGAAGAGGGCATTGTAAATATAAGCAACGCGGCCGGTCTTGTCGGCATAAATGAAATTTGTCGCAGGAATGCCGCCAATCGCCATCGATTGGGTCCATTCCTCCCAATTCGTCGCTTTGGTGTTACGATAATATTGCTCAACAACTTTTACATTGTCGATGCCGGCATAGCGGATCGCGAAATAGCCCGTGTCATTTTTGATGACCGGTCCGTGGAGGGAGCGATATATCGTCTGTGGTACGGGCAGATTGAACGGACCTATTTTCACCGGCAACCAAACCCGCTTCGATGACAAAGGCATCCATTTGCCATCATAACGATATTGATCGCCCGCCTTGTTCATCACCAATTTATAGACATCAATAAGGTCGGGGCGGTTGACGGTATTGGTCCAACCCAAATGACGGTTGTGGCCAAGCAGGACGAAGGGCGATCCGGGGAACAAGGCGCCAGCCATATCCAGCCCCTCGCCCGAATGGGTTACGGCTTCATACCACGCCACCTGACCTTCATAAGGCTGGTGCGAATTGGAAATCAGCCATGTCTTGCCATCGGCCATACGCTTTGGCGCAATCGCAAAGGCGTTCGAACCGTTCATTTCCGGATCACGCCCGATGGGCGTCATCGGCGCGGCATTTTCCTTCGGCAGCGGCTTGCCTTCGGTCAACGCGCCAATTGCGCTATCAAGGCCATAGAAAAACGGCGCGCGCAGTACGAAGCCTGTGACAATATCCTGTCCGGTTACAGGAAATAGCTTCGACAGGCGGACTTCTTCGGGATGTTTTGCGGCATAATGGTTCAAGCCAGCGGCATAGGCCTCTGCCACGGCGCGGACTTCGGGCGACAATTCCAGATAGCGCGTCTCGGCAGTCTCCCGCGCGCCCAACAGATGCATCACATAATCGACCTTGGCCCCATCGGAGCCTGCAAGCGCGCCATAGCGCCCGCGCGTCATGGCAACGACATCTTCGATTGTCGAAAAATCATCTTCGGCATGGGCAAAGGCCAAGCCATAAGCGGTGTCGGCATCGGTCTTGCCGTTGATGTGCGGCACGCCAAATTCATCGCGCACAATCTCCACATCATAAGCGCGTTTTGGCATGTCATATCCGGTGGCCGCCAACGGCTCCCACAGCGCGCCTGCACCCGCAACCACACCCACAAGCGCCAAGGACGCCCACAAAAATTTCCGCATAACATTCTCCCCTTGCAATGAGACCTTGTCACATCGGTCCATTTGCGTACATATCCGGCATAACCATGATTTACGGAAAGGAAAGTCCCCCTATGCATCGCAGCCTCTTTGCCCTTGCACTTGCAACCACCACAATCACGCCTGCATTTGCGCAGGCCGATGTCGTTGGATCGGGCATTTCGCCATCGACAGCGGCGCATTCGCAGACTCGGCCAATCAATTTCGAAGCGACAGCGCCAACATCGGGCGCTTTGGTCATCATGATGCGCGATGCGACGCTGCCAACCAATGTTGTTGATGCGGCAACGGCGCAAGCATTGAACGCGGCCATCGCTTCGGCAAAATTTGAAGGCAAAGAGGGCAGTTCCTTGTCGCTACGCGGCATCGGCAATTATGCGCGCATTGTGCTGAGCGGGGTTGGCGAAGAAGGCGACCGCGTCACCCATATCCGCAACGCATCGGGCAAGGCTGCACAGGATTTGCGCGATGAAGCGCAACCAGTCACCATCACAGGCGGCCTTAACCAAGACGAAGCGGCGGCCGCAGCTTTGGGCTATGCCATGGGGCAATATCGGTTTGACCGCTATAAAACCGTGGACCGCAAAACGCCGCCTACGAACCCCGTAACTATTATCAGCAGCGATGCGGGTAGCGCAGAGGCTTTATGGAAGTCGCGCCATGCGGCCTTGGCCGAGGGCGTTTCCTTGTCCCGCGATCTGGCGGCTGAGCCAGCCAATGTCATCTACCCAGAAACCTTTGTGGAGCGGGTCCGCGCTGCCTTCGGCAACACCGCAAACGTCAAGATTGAAGTGCTCGACGAACCGATGATGCGCAAATTGGGTATGGGCTCACTTGTCGGCGTTGGCCAAGGTTCACGCCGCCCATCGCGCCTGATGATCGTCGAATATCGCGGCGCTGGTGATAGCGCGCCATTGGCGATGGTCGGCAAGGGCATTACCTTTGACTCCGGCGGCACATCGCTCAAGCCCGGTGCGGGCATGTGGGAGATGAAGGCAGACATGTCCGGCGCAGCCAGCATCATGGGCGCTGTGTTATCGCTCGCAAAGTCAAAGGCGTCGGTTAACGTCATCGGCGTTGCCGCGCTGTCGGAAAATATGCCCGGCGGCAATGCGCAGCGTCCCGGCGACGTTGTGCGCACAATGAGCGGCAAAACCATTGAGATACTGAACACCGACGCGGAAGGCCGTTTGGTAATGGCCGACGCCAATGAATATGTCGTCGCCAATAAAAAACCCGGCGCTTTGGTGAACATGACGACGCTGACAGGATCCATCGTTGGCGCATTGAACGACGAATATGCAGGCCTATTCAGCCGGGACGAACGGTTGGCTGCAGCGGTTACCGCAGCGGGCACCGCAACGGGTGAAGATGTATGGCGGATGCCGCTCCACAAAAACTATCTCAATGATATGAAATCCGACATTGCCGACATTAAAAACGTTGCTGAGGGCAGCGGCCCCGGCGCAGGTCTTGGCGCGACCTTTGTTGGCTTCTTCGTCGATAAAGATGTTCCTTGGGCGCATCTTGATATTGCCGGCGTTAACTGGGCGGACAAAGCTGGGCCAGTGACGCCAAAGGGCGCATCGGGCTGGGGCGTCCAATTGTTGGATGCGCTTGCCCGCAGTTGGAAATAATATCGGGGTCATCGCATTTTCGGGGAATGGCCCTCGCACTTGTGTTGCGAAAATGCCGCACTACATTCTGAATAGGCATGGAGCCTTTGTGTACAAAGGCTCCATCGGCAATTTAGGAAATAGCGCATGAACCTCGAAAAATTCACGGACCGCGCCAAGGGTTTTCTGCAAAGCGCGCAGACCGTCGCCATTCGCATGAGCCATCAGCGGATTGGACCTGAACATCTCCTGAAAGCGTTGCTCGAGGATGAGCAAGGCATGGCGTCTGGCCTCATAAAGGCTGCTGGCGGCGACGCGGCGACGGCTTTGCGTGAGACCGATGCCACGCTCGCGAAGGTGCCTGCCGTGTCCGGTGGCGGCGCGCAGCAGACCCCCGGCCTCGATAATGACGCCGTGCGCGTGCTCGACGCCGCCGAACAGGTCGCGCAAAAGGCTGGCGACAGCTATGTCACCGTAGAGCGCCTCTTGCTCGCGCTGGCGCTCGCCAAGACCAGCACAGCAGGCAAGGCACTGGCCGCAGCAGCCGTCACGGCCGAAGGGTTGAATGCGGCTATCAATGCATTGCGGGGTGGCCGCAGTGCCGACACTGCGGGCGCAGAGGACCGTTATGACGCGCTGAAAAAATTTGCGCGTGACCTGACTGAAGTGGCGCGCGCAGGAAAGTTGGACCCCGTCATTGGCCGCGACGAAGAAATCCGCCGCACCATCCAAATCCTTGCGCGCCGCACAAAGAATAACCCCGTGCTGATCGGTGAACCGGGTGTCGGCAAAACGGCTATTGCCGAGGGGTTGGCGTTGCGTATCGCCAATGGCGACGTGCCCGATAGCCTGAAGCATCGCAAATTGCTGTCGCTCGACATGGGCGCGTTGATCGCGGGCGCGAAATATCGCGGCGAATTTGAAGAACGACTTAAAGGCGTGCTGGACGAGGTCAAGCAGGCCGAGGGTGACATCATCTTGTTCATCGACGAAATGCATACGCTTGTCGGCGCGGGCAAAGGCGAAGGTGCAATGGACGCCGCCAACCTGATCAAGCCAGCCTTGTCGCGCGGGGAGCTGCACTGCATTGGTGCAACGACGCTCGATGAATATCAAAAACATGTCGAAAAAGACCCAGCGCTGCAACGCCGCTTTCAGCCGATTTTTGTCGGCGAACCCACGGTCGAGGATACAATCTCCATCCTACGCGGGTTGAAGGAGAAATATGAACTGCACCATGGTGTGCGGATTACCGACGGCGCTTTGGTAAGTGCCGCCACTTTGTCGCATCGCTATATCTCCGACCGTTTCCTGCCCGATAAGGCCATTGACCTGATGGACGAGGCTGCGTCGCGTCTGCGCATGGAGGTGGAATCCAAGCCGGAAGAGATTGAAACGCTTGATCGCCGGATCATTCAGTTAAAAATTGAACGTGAAGCGCTGAGCAAGGAAAGCGATGCGGCGTCGAAGGACCGTCTGGCCAATCTGGAGGGCGAGCTTGCCAATCTGGAACAGCAATCGCTGGAACTGACGCAGCGTTGGCAGGCGGAAAAGGACAAGATTTCTGCTGAAGCCAAAATCAAAGAATTGCTCGATGGCGCGCGTATCGAGTTAGAACAGGCGCAGCGGTCTGGCGATCTCGCCAAGGCAGGCGAGCTGCAATATGGCACGATACCCGGGTTGGAAAAGCAATTGGCGGACGCGGAGGCCGCTGCGGGCAATGCGATGTTGCGCGAAGAAGTGACGGCGCAAGATATTGCCAGCGTCGTCAGCCGCTGGACGGGCATCCCCGTCGACAAAATGCTTGAGGGTGAACGCGATAAGTTGCTCAACATGGAACAGCTTATCGGCGCGCGCGTCATTGGCCAGAAGGACGCGGTGGAAGCGGTTTCCAAGGCAGTCCGCCGTTCACGTGCGGGGCTTCAAGACCCGAACCGCCCGCTGGGTTCCTTCTTATTCCTTGGGCCAACAGGTGTCGGCAAGACCGAGCTGACCAAGGCGCTCGCCTCTTTCTTATTCGACGACGACAATGCGATGGTTCGTATCGACATGTCCGAATATATGGAAAAGCACAGCGTCGCACGGCTGGTCGGCGCGCCTCCGGGCTATGTCGGTTATGAAGAAGGCGGCGTGCTGACCGAAGCCGTTCGCCGCAGGCCTTATCAAGTCGTCTTGTTTGATGAAGTCGAAAAGGCCCATTCAGACGTTTTCAATATCCTGTTGCAGGTATTGGATGATGGCCGCTTGACCGATGGCCAAGGCCGCACGGTAGACTTTTCCAACACGCTTATCATCCTGACCTCCAATCTGGGCAGCCAGCATATGGCCGCGTTGGACGACGGGCAGGATGTGAAAGACGTTGAACCGCAAGTCATGGAAATTGTGCGTGGCCATTTCCGGCCCGAATTCCTAAACCGCCTGGACGAGGTCATATTGTTCCATCGCTTGGGCGCCGACCATATGGCCCCGATCGTCGAGATTCAGGTGCAGCGCGTCCAAAATCTGCTCAAGGATCGCAAGATCACTCTGTCCTTGTCAGACGAAGCCAAAGCATGGCTCGGCCGCGTGGGTTATGACCCTGTCTATGGCGCACGCCCGCTGAAGCGCGCGATCCAGCGTTATGTGCAAGACCCGCTGGCCGACATGCTCCTACGCGGCGGCATTCCCGATGGTTCCACGGTGACAGTGGAGGAGGGCGATGGGGGGTTGAAGTTCACGGTATAGGCGGCGCTTGGCCATGCAGCCGGACCAAGCAGCGTTACTGACCGCCTGGGCGTGAAGTTCCATCCTCGACCAAGCGGCGGGCGAGATCATTGCCAGAATCTGTCATCTGGCGCCACTGCGCGAGCGTCTTACATACCTTCCCTTTTTTCACCAGTGAACCCGTCACCCTGACGGTGCGACACCGCATGGCTTGGTCTGGATCGGAAGCTTTGTCGGAGGCTTTGGCCAATTTGCCATCCTGCGATATCGGAGCCGTGACAGGCGCGGAAGTGGGTGCTTGGGCCAAAGCCGACGTCATGATGCCAATGGTTAAGGTGGTGCATAGGATTGGTCGCATGTGCAAATTTCTCCGTTGAGAGGCGACGAGCAAAATATCACAGACATTTTTCAGTGCAAGTAAAGAGGAGAAAAATGCAATAAATCAATGCGTAATTTTAAAACCTGTTGCGTCAGCCGCCGTATAATAACGGGCGATGATCCCTTGTTCGGCGACAGTTAAATGCGGGTTCCACACGTCAAAGATAAGAACGGCACGATATTTATCGCTATCATTCCACGCTTCATGTTCGATGGTATCATCAAAGGCAAAAGCCTCCCCCATTTGCCATTCGCGGGTTTCGCCGCCAACGCGAAAGCCGCAATTCTCCGGCACGATCAGCGGTAGATGCACAATCGCCCGGGTATTGGTCACGCCGGTATGTGGCGGAATTCGGGTATGCGGCTTCAATATGGAGAAAAATGCGCTGGGGGCACGACCTGGAAGCATTGTCGTCGGTAAGCTGGCCAAGGCCGCTGCCGTACGCGGGCAGCGGTCTAAAACAGCCTGATTGGGTTGCCCATATTCCCATAAAAAGCATGCACCCCAGTCAAGGGAATGGTCGAGAGATGACCATTTATTTTCAGGGATGCCCGAATCCATTTTAACATAAGGGCGCAACGCGTCGCCCGGATCGGCCAGCAACGTCTCTAATTCTGCGCGTATATCGTCGGTCGCAGCTTCAATCGCTGGCATCCAAGGGAAATGATGGCGGTCGAAAAATTCATCCGCCGGAAGGAAGGGATAATATAGACCTTCGCATATGTTCGTATAGGTCCGTCTGCGGCCCAGCGCGCTATCGACAAATGCCTTACTACGGCGCAGTTCTGCTGCATCCATGGCGGCGGATAATGGCGCTAATTCCGTGCTAACCGCATCGGCGATCTGGCGCGTCGCTTGCGACACAAATGCCTGGCCCTTCTGCAATGCAGCAGCAATATCTGGCGATAGGTCTGGTGCAACTGCCGCCATTTGAAGGACGCCGCTCCATGCGGCCAGCGCTTGCGCCTTTTCACCTATACGTTCATGCAATTCGGCCTTGCGGAGCCAACCCATAAAGTCCCGGCGGTCGATGTTAATGGCCGCATCCAGCGCCTGCATTTCCCCGTTGTCATCGCCTTGCGCGCGCCGTGCGGTGGCAACATTTCGCCACAGCGCGCTGGACATAGTGTCATGCATAATGGCCGCCACGAACAGGCGCTCTGCCTCGGCATAGCTTCCGGCCCGCAGGGCAAGCATGCCTTGGCTGTTTAATCGGGCCGCTTCGGGTGGTGGTGCGCTCTCGTTCATAAGGCCAAAGCTTGCCATTTACCGTTAGAAACGGCAAGGTCGATGACGTTATGGCGAACAATAATAGCGAAATTTGGAACGACGGGGCTTGGCTTGCGCATCGGTATGATCCGGCCGCAGACGCCTTTCATCTGCGTCCTGTAAGCCGCGCTGCACATAATGCGGCGACTTTCCTCACCGATGAATATCTTGGTGTGGAAGCAAGTCCGCTCGTCCTATCGCGGCACGAGGCCAAAGCGCGCTGCGCCGAGAATGCCGGCCTGCATTTTATTTTGCATTCCGCCTTTTGCGCATCGACCATGTTCGCCAACGGGTTTGATCTGCCGGGGCTATCGATGGGTTTGAAGGAGCCCGTTTTGCTGAACGACATTGTCGGTTTTCGCCGTCGCGGCGCGCCACCTGTGGCGGTCGGCGAACGCTTGGGCGATGCACTAGATATGCTCGCGCGTCCCTTTGGCGACGATTTGGCTGTTGTTGTGAAACCGTCCAATATCTTCAATGCGCTTGCCTCCGCATCGCTTACCATGCGGCCGACAAGCAAGGCCATTCTTCTGCATGCCCCACTTTCGGTGTTTCTTTTGTCCGTGGCCCGCAAGGGGCTATGGTGCCGGCTATGGTGTCGCGAATTGTTGGAGGGGCAGATAGCCGACGGCATAGTTGATCTTGGTTTTGAACCGGGTGATTTTTTCCGGCAAACCGATTTGCAAGTCGCGGCTGTGGGTTGGCTGGCGCAGCAAAAGCTGTTTCATGACATGGCGCGAAAATACGGGCCGGAACGTATCGCAACGCTGGACAGCGAACGACTGACCGCAAATCCCGGCAAGGCTTTGTTGTCTGCAGCCGCGCACTTTGGATTGGGCGATCATGCCGCTGCAAACGACACACATCCCGCCTTTGGCACGCATAGCAAGTTTGGCGGTAGTTTTCGGACAGAGGACCGGCGCGCCGAATATGCGTTGGCGCAAACGGCGCATGGCGACGAAATTGAGAAGGTTCTGATTTGGGCCGAAGCGGTTGCCCAATCTGCCAACATCCCGCTGACGTTGGGGCATCCGCTGCGCTTTTGATGCGGCGCGCCAGCCAAATGCTGGCGCGACCATTTCCACCTAAAATGGGCCGCCATACAAAAGGGGCGGACATCGCTGCCCGCCCCCTTGTTTCCTTATATGCTCTTCAAATTAGAAGCGCAGCTTTGCCGTTACAGCATAGCGACGTCCCAGCGCATCATATGTCGATGGGAAGGTGTTACCGCTGTTGAACGTTGTCGAACCAGCATTGTTGCCGGTCAATGGCGGAGCCTTATCCAACAAATTCTGCACCGACATCGTGATGGTCAGATTTTCGCTGGCATTAAGACGGGTTGAGAGATCAAAGTAATTATATGACTTGATCTTGCCCATGTTAACCGTCCGGCCACCAACGCCCAAGACTGATGCGCCAATGGTTCCGCTGAAGAAGGCACCACCGTCAATCACGTCAAGTGGCTCTTGCTCCATCGCAGACAGATGACGCCACAACAATGACACATCGATCTTGTCGTACGACACTGTTGTACGCTGCGACCATGAATATTCTGGCTGCAACGAACCACAGTTGGTGCTGAAATAACCGGTACAATCACGATTGACCGAATCCGGGTTGAGCACGAACGCGTTGAACGTCGATTTGAACGTGTAGTTACCGTTGAACGACAAGGCCAAACCGATTTTGTCGGTAAGATCGGTCTTGTAGTTCAAGATCAAGTCGATGCCGTCAGTTTCAATGGCACCCGCGTTCGACAGAGCCGAAGGCAGGCCAGTGAATACGTTCGGATCACCGCTCAGACCGCCATCGGCCGGGCTACGGCGAATGCTGGTACAAGCTGCTGTGGCCGATGCTCCAGCCGCTGGGCTGAATACGTTCGATCCAAAGCAAGCCGCAATTACGTCACCAGGGGTCGGGGTCGAAATCGACTCGGTTACCTTGATGCTGTAATAATCAACCGATGCACTGAAACCAGGAATGATCGCAGGCTGGAAGATCGCACCAACAGTGAAGCTGTCCGATTTTTCAGGCTTAATGTTGATGTTACCACCACCAGTCGAGTTCACTTGGCCTGCGTTAGGCTGAGGAATCGAGTTGATGTTACCCAAGCTTGCACCTTGCGCCAAGCAGACGGCACGAAGTTCACCACTTGGACCAGTTGCCGGACGTCCTGGCAACACTGCACCAGCCGTCGTCAACGTCGCACATGGATCTGTACCAAGGTTGGTCAATCCCGTGTTCACTGGTGAGAATAGTTCACCAATGTTCGGCGCACGAACGGCACGGGCGAAGTTACCACGAACAGCAAGTCCTTCGATTGGTTCCCAAGTACCACCGGCCTTAAAGGTTGTGGTGTTGAACGATGGGTTACCTGTTGCGTCGACAGTGTATGACGAATAACGAAGGCCGCCTTCAACAGTCAGGCTGTTAAAGAATGGCTTGTCGCTGACCACTGGTACAACAACTTCACCAAAGGCTTCATACACGTTGAAGCCACCTTTGATATCTGGCGTCGCACCGCCGGCACCGCCAAGATCGCCGCCTTTGGCAAGCGCGTCAGCGCCCTGACGGGCGGTGTATTTACGGAACTCACCACCGACTGCGAATGCCACGGGATCTTCAGCAAATGGGCTGGTAACGCCCGCATCGCCGTTAATTGTTCCCTTGACCTGTGCAAGCGAGGTCTTCGTAAAGCTGGTGCTTTCCTGAACCAAGAACGGGATCGCTGCTGGCTGAATGGTACCGAACACATTTGCCGCAACGCATCCATTGGAAGTGTCGAAGCAGACGGGTGCTGCTGCTGTTCCGCCTGCACGAAGCGACTGACGGAAACGCGAGTTCAAGGTATAGCCCTTAATCGTCTGAATATTTTCACTTTCGCCATAGGCACCTGTGATATCCCAGTCGATTGAGTCGGTGATCGAACCACGGGCACCCAAACGGTAATCGAATACGGTCGTGACATATTCCGAAATACGGGGGCCAGCTTCCGTTGCGCGACGGGCAAAGGTTGTCTGCGGGTTAGGGTTGAAACCTTCACCAGCTTCGATCACACCATTATTGTTGAGATCGAATGGTTGCCATGCTTGCGCTACTGCAAGTCCGTTGCCGGATGTCGTAGCAGTTGCAGACGCGCCGCCAGTTCCGACTTCAAGATAACCGGCCGATCCAGGACGCAGGCTGGGGTTAGCAGCGGCATCGCACTGCGCTTGCGAAAAGCGCGGTGTATAGATATCAGGACGTGGGTTAACGTCAAATGCGCAGAACTGGTTACGTGCAGTAGCTGGCAAGAACGGGTTGTTCAAAGGAATGTTCACGCCGATGCTGAACGCGCCCGATGGTGCGATGATCGTGTTTACAGTGTTCTTTGAGAACAAACCGCGCGTGTAGACTTCGACCGCATCGCTCACTTCGTAACGTGCCTGACCGAACATGTTGTAACGTTCGAACGGCGTCTGGAAGACGTTATATGGGTTGAAGTTGAACGTCGAGAAGGTGGGAACGATCTGACCAGCGTCGTTGATCTGGTTAGTTCCGCCATTGACGCCGCCTGCAGGGTTCGCCTCATAAATGGGACGGCCAAGGAGGAATCCTGCGGTGATGTCGGCCGCAGTTGGAGGAGTCCGACCGGTAAACAACGATTCGGGTGCTGCTGCGCCGGTTGCGCCGGTGCGGCGTGTGCCCGAGAAGCGCGACGGGAATGCCGTGCCTGAACCAAGCGCTGTACCGCTGTAAGTTTCAATGGTGGTGAGCGATACATCGCGCGCACCTTGATACACAGGGTCAGCTTGCTGATAACCGATGCCAAACACTGCGTTACCGCGGCCATCGTCGAAGTTTGCACCGATGGTCACGTCAGCGCGGAAAACATTGCCGTCACCTTCTTCGGTCAGCTGCTGCGAAACTTGTGCTTCTAAACCGGAGAAATCATTCTTCAGGATGAAGTTAACAACACCACCAACAGCGTCAGCGCCATAAGTTGTGGATGCACCACCGGTAAGAACGTCAACGCGCTCAACCAAAGCGAGCGGAACGTTGTTCAAATCGACCTGACCACCGAAACCGGCAGGAACGATGCGATCACCGTCCAACAAGACGATGTTACGGTTTGAACCGATTCCACGCAGGTTAACGTAGGACGCGCCGCCGTTGCCGTTATTGACCGCAGAACCGATCGACGCAACAACGCCTGGGATTTCGCGCAATACTTCTTCTGCCAAGTTGGACTGAAGCAGTTCCATTTCTTCGGAGGTGGTTACGTTCACCGGAGCCGAACGCTCAAGGTTCGGATTGGTAATGAGTGAGCCGGTAACGATAATTTCGCCGGCTGGTTCTTCTTCGGCTGCCGCATCCTGGGCGAACGAAGGCGTTGAGATCAACGCCAAGCCCAATGCCAGCGGTGCCGCTGCATATTTCAAATTGCTGATACGTGTTTTTTTCACGGTATAGCCCCTTTTAAAAGGCCAAAGATGGACGGTTTCCCGGCAACCAATGGCTGTTCAACTCCCCAGCTTATCCATCATCACAGCACGCGTTATACACACGCGAAGCGCGAAGTAGTCCCTCTGGGTTGGTGTCGCTTTGCCGGAAATCCAGTATTTGCGCAACAAATTGGGTATTGGTGTCAATAATATTGCAATAGTGTGTCATTCACGCAACAGTGTCGTGGCGGGCCACCGTCTGAATTAATAGGCGCTGCGTCGCAGTCACAAAAATCGTTCATGACAGCGACAGCGTCGTTCGTTAAGGAGGCATCATCCGGTTTTCAGAGGCACGTCTTTAATGTCCCTACGCTCTTTCTTCTCCAAGCTCAGTTTGCTCTTGTCCGCCATTTTTGCCTTTGTCGTGTCGCCAGCCTTCGCGCAGACGGCGGCGCTGGGCCCTGCCGTGCCAGACCTTGAGAATATCTTGGTCTTAGATCTGTCCACAGGCGGCCGTGTCACGATTCAAATGTTTCCAATCGACGCCCCTGCCCATGTTGAGCGTATCAAAACGCTGACCCGGCAAGGCTTTTATAACAATGTCATTTTTCACCGCGTGATCGATGGATTCATGGCGCAGACGGGGGACCCAAAGGGCACGGGCCAAGGCGGGTCTGAACTTCCCGACCTGAAGGCCGAATTTAACAGAATTCCGCATTTGCGCGGCACGGTGTCCATGGCGCGCACGAACGAGCCTGATACCGCCAACAGCCAATTCTTCATCTGCTTTCAACCGCGCTTTAACCTGGATAACAAATATACGGTCTTTGGCCGCGTGACATCGGGCATGCAGTTTGTGGACGCCATCGAGCGTGGCGAGCCGCCTTTGAACCCCGCCAAGGTGCTGCAGGCCTCTATCGCGGCCGATAATGTACCACCCCCTGCCTTTGCGCCGCCACCAGAGCAAGCGCCCGCAGCCGAAGCAACGATAACTGTCGACCCGTTAAGCGCTGGATAAGCGTAAAGCGTTCACCCATGCGTGTTGATCTATTTGATTTCGAGCTTCCGCCCGAGCGGATTGCGTTGCGCCCCGTCGCGCCACGGGATTCCGCGCGCATGTTATGCGTAAGCGGTGATGCTGCACTGGCGGATCATGTGGTACGCGACCTGCCGCAGATGTTGCGCAAGGGTGATTGCCTGATCTTCAATGACACGCGGGTCATTCCGGCCCAGCTTCAGGGCACGCGCGGCGATGCATCCATCGGCGCGACCTTGCACAAACGGATCGACCCGCGCCGTTGGCAGGCGTTTATCCGCAACGCCAAACGCCTGCATCCCGGCGATGTGATTGATTTCGGCCAAGGCGTCACGGCCATATCCGAAGAACGCCATGACGACGGCAGCTTCACGTTGTTTTTCGAAGGGGATGAGCCTGTCGAAATCCTGCTACACCGTGCAGGCACCATGCCCCTGCCACCTTATATCGCGGGCAAGCGGCCAACCGACGAACGCGATGCGCAGGATTATCAGACGATGTTCGCGCAAAAGGATGGCGCAGTGGCCGCGCCCACCGCGTCGTTGCATTTCACGCCAGAATTGATGGCCGCGGTGCAGGCAGCGGGCATCGAAACCGCAACCCTGACGCTGCATGTCGGCGCGGGCACATTCCTGCCCATGAAGGTCGATGACACCACCGAGCACCATATGCACAGCGAATGGGGCAGCATTGATGCGGTCACAGCGGACAGGCTTAATAGCATACGCAAGGCAGGCGGGCGGTTGATTGCAGTCGGCACAACGTCACTACGCCTTGTGGAAAGCGCGGCGGACGACTTTGGCATCGTCCATCCGTTTGAAGGCGATACCGATATCTTCATCACACCCGGTTATCAATTTAAGGCGATTGGCGGCCTGATGACCAATTTCCATTTGCCTAAATCAACGTTGTTCATGCTCGTCAGCGCCTTAATGGGGCGCGAGACCATGCAAGCCGCTTATGCGCATGCCATCGCCCAGGAATATCGTTTCTACAGCTATGGCGACAGCAGCTTGCTTCTGCCCTGATGTCGCCGCTGGCGCTGTGGGTCCGGACCTAATGCCCCTTCAACTCGTCACCCGTCAGGCGGACGATATGCAGCACATTGGTTGGTCCCGGCGTCCCAAATGGCACACCGGCCATGATGATGATCCGGCTACCTGCAACGCCCAGATGGTACCGCAACGCCATACGCTTGCCCTTGGCGACCATTTCTTCGAACGAGCCAATGTCCCGCGTCCGCACGGCAAAGGCACCCCATAATAGACCCAAGCGACGCGCGGTCGTCTGACTGGCGGTCAGGACCAACAAGGGCACGGCAGGACGTTCGCGCGAAATGCGGCGCGCGGTCGATCCAGACGATGTGAAGCAGACGATAGCGCTGGTTTCCACGGTGTCGACAATATGTCCGCTGGCCTCAGCCAAGGCGTCGGCGGTCGTGCCGTCTGCGGGGGTTTCGGTGAAATGGATGCGTTTGAAGAAATCCGGATCGCCCTCCACCTGTTGCGCAATGCGGTCCATGATCGACACCGCCTCAATCGGCCACGCCCCAGCCGCGGTTTCCGCCGATAACATCACGGCGTCCGCGCCATCGTAAATCGCGGTGGCCACGTCCGAAACCTCGGCCCGTGTCGGGGATGGTGAAACGATCATCGATTCGAGCATTTGGGTTGCCACCACGACGGGCTTGCCCATGCGCCGTGCGGTCGACACAATCTTCTTTTGCAGCGGCGGCACTTGTTCGGGCGGCAATTCCACGCCCAAGTCGCCGCGTGCAACCATAACGCCATCGGCAAGCTCAAGGATCTCCTCCAACCGTCCGATGGCGGCAGGCTTTTCAATTTTGGCCAGCAAAGCCGCCTTATTACCAATCAGCTTCTTGCCTTCGGCCACATCCTCAGGTCGCTGCACGAAGGACATCGCGATCCAGTCCACACCTTGCGCCAGCGCAAAGGCAAGGTCCGAAAGGTCCTTCTCGGTCAACGCAGCAATCGGCACCACAACATCAGGGACATTTAACCCCTTGCGGTTCGACAGCATCCCGCCGACTTCGATCTTTGTGTTGATATGTTCAGGGCAAATTTCGGTGACGCGCAAGACCAGCTTGCCATCGTCGAGCAGCAACCGTGCGCCGACTTCAAGCGCCGCAAAAACTTCCGGATGCGGCAAATGGACACGATGCGCGTCGCCCGGTGCCGTGTCGGTGTCGAGCCGGAAATTGTGGCCATGGTGCAATTCGACCTTGTCATCGGCAAATGTTCCGACGCGTAATTTCGGACCTTGCAGGTCAACCAATATCGTCGTTGGCCGGTTATAGGCTTTCTCCAGTGCGCGGATATGGGCAATCAACTGCGCCTTTTCGGCCTGCTCGCCATGGCTCATGTTGACGCGGAAAGCATCCGCACCGGCCCGAAACAGTTTTTCGATCATCTCGGGCGTATCGCTCGCGGGGCCCAATGTCGCCAAAATGCGAACCTTGCGCATGCGCGGTTTATGATATTGCATGAAATTGGCTCCGCGATATGGATTTTAAACGTCGACCTCCCCATAACGCGGCAATTCAGCAACGAAAAGGGCGCATGCTTATGCAACGGGACACACATATTTCAGACGCCGCCGCCGCCGCCGCATTTCGCCGCCTCGTCGCGCATTTGCAGCACCGGCATGATGCGCAGAATATCGACCTCATGGGCCTTGCGGGCTTTTGCCGTAATTGCTTGGCCGATTGGGTGATGGAGGCAGACGGGCAATTGACGAAAGACGAAGCGCGGCGGATGATCCACGGCATGCCCGCCGCAGAGTGGAAGGCAAATTATCAAAGCGAGGCAACGCCGGAGCAATTGGAACGGATGCAGGAAAGCGTGGCGAAGAACGCCCCTTCACATTAAGGCGCTGTCATCTTGATTCGGGGGCTCCTGCCCCTTCAACAGATAAGGGAAAATATCATGTCCGAAGGCAATATCGCCGCCGATCAACTGCGTCTGTTCATTGAACGCATCGAACGTTTGGAAGAAGAGAAAAAAGGCATAGCCGACGACATTCGTGACGTATATTCGGAAGCGAAGAGCCAAGGCTATGACGCGAAAATCATGCGTCAGATCGTCCGCTTGCGCAAAATGACCCAAGACGACCGTCAGGAAATGGAAGCGATTTTAGATACTTACAAATCGGCGCTCGGTCTGGCGTAAGGCGACGGCCTGCCCAAGTCGCGATGACGCGGCATTAAAGCACATGACTTGCCCAATGGCGCGTGCGTGATGTATGGGCGCTGCTTCATATCCTTTAGCCAGAGAAGAGTAGAGCCATGGCAGGCCATAGCAAATTCAAGAATATCCAGCATCGCAAAGGTGCGCAGGACAAGAAGCGTTCGGCGCAATTTTCCAAACTTTCGCGCGAAATTACCGTTGCGGCAAAGATGGGCATGCCCGATCCGGACATGAACCCGCGCCTGCGCCTTGCGGTCAATGCTGCCAAGGCGCAGTCGGTGCCCAAGGATAATATTCAGCGCGCCATCGACAAGGCAATTGGCGGCGACGCCGAAAGCTATGATGAAATGCGGTATGAAGGCTATGGCCCCGGCGGCGTTTCGATCATCGTTGAGGCACTGACCGACAATCGCAACCGCACCGCGACCAATGTGCGCACCGCATTCAGTAAAAATGGCGGCAATTTAGCTGCTTCAGGCGCGGTGAGCCACGGGTTCGACCGCAGGGGCCTGATCACTTATCCCGCCAGCGCGGGTGATGCCGACAGCGTGTTCGAGGCTGCATTGGAAGCGGGCGCCGAAGATGTGGAATCGAGCGAAGACGAACACAGCATCTGGACCAGCATGGACGCGCTGCACGAAGTGGCCAAAGCACTTGAAGCCACGCTTGGCGCTGCGGAAAGCGCAAAGCTCGCATGGAAACCCCAGCTTTTGGTCGAAGTTGACGAAGCCAATGCTGCAACCTTGCTGAAGATGATCGATGCGTTGGAAGACGATGACGACGTCCAGACCGTCTGGGGCAATTACGACGTGTCGGATGAGGTCATGGCGAAATTGGGATGATCATATCGTGATGATTATATTGGGATTAGACCCCGGCCTGGGGACCACCGGCTGGGGCGTTATCCGTAAGGAAGGCAATCGTCTTTCCCATATCGACAATGGCGAGATTGTAACCGACGCCAAATTGCCTTTGGCCAACCGCCTTGTGCTTTTGGATGAAAAATTGAGCGCAGTGCTCGATCACTTCCGTCCCGATTATGCGGCGGTCGAAGAGGTGTTCGTCAACAAAAACCCGCAATCGACGTTAAAGCTTGGCCAAGCACGCGGCGTGGTGCTGTTGGGTGCGGCGCGCAACCGCACGCCCGTGACCGAATATGCGACGCGGTTGGTAAAAAAATCCGTCGTCGGCACTGGCAAAGCCGAAAAGGAGCAGGTTCAGGCCATGCTGCGCATCCTGTTGCCGGGCTTGAAGCTCGCCGGACCAGACGCTGCCGATGCGTTGGCGGTCGCCATCACCCATGCGCACCATATGCGCGGTTGATGGGTGCACGCAGAGGCGCAAAGGGCGCAGAGTATCTGGCCCATAAAGTTACCTATTTTAATCTCTGCGCACTCTGCGCCTCTGCGTGAAAAAATTCTGCCCTGTTCCCGCGATGTTCTCTTTTACTTGCCGATTTGAAATCGAGCGGCTAACCCACAAACATGATTGCAAAGCTATATGGCCGCATTGATGAAACCGGCGTTGACCATCTGGTGATTGACGTCAACGGCGTCGGCTATCTGGTGCAGGCCAGCGCGCGGACGCTATCGGCCTTGGGCAAGACCGACGATTTCGAGACTGTCTTCACCGAAATGCAAGTGTCGGAAAATGACATGCGCCTGATCGGCTTTGCCACGCGCGAAGAACGCGACTGGTTCCGCCTGTTAACGGGCGTGCAGGGCGTCGGCGGCAAGGTTGGCCTCGCCATATTATCCGCGATTGAACCCGCCGATCTGGCGCTTGCGATCGGCAGCGGCGACGCCGCGATGGTCGCGCGCGCCAATGGCGTCGGGCCAAAGCTTGCCAGCCGCATCGTCAATGAATTGAAGGACAAGGTCGGCGCTTTGGCGGGCATTGGCAGCGGCGCCAAGTTGATGGCGACGGGCGCCGCGAACGGCAACCACGCACAAGACGCGATGTCCGCACTCGGCAATCTAGGCTTCAAGCCCGGTGAGGCAGGCAGCGCCGTGGCGCAAGCCGTCGAGGAACTTGGCCCCGATGCGACCTTGGATGCGCTCGTGCGGCTGGCGTTGAAGCGGGCTTCGCGGTGATTAGTATTTGGAACTCAGCGGCAGGCCTTCAATCGATGAGCGCAATCTTACTTTGGGTTGCGGCAATATCAGGTGGAATATCTGTTGTGACGTCCCTCATTGCCTCTGTAGCTTCCAACCGCGCCTCAGGAATACTACAGCGCGAAGCAGACACCAAAATCGCCCAGGCAAATGCTCTAGCGGCGGCAGCCGGTCTCGAAACTTTAAAACTAAGAGAGAAGATGTCTTGGCGACGGATAAATCCAGAACAGCAAACTAAGTTGATAACTTCTTTAGAAGGCAATAGCTTCGAGGTTTGGACGAGTTGGGTTGGGAATGATCCAGAAGCGACAATTTACCGCAACGAGTTAGATGAAGCGCTTAGAAACGCTGGACTTAAAACCAAGCATTTTTCTGGAATGGCAATGGCAATTGGGTTAAAAGTGGTAGGGCCAGAATCTAAGCATAAGTCCCAGCTAATTAAAGCGTTTGAGGCAGCAAATTTGCAGTTTTCAATAGAAGGCCCGGGCAGTTTCGCAAAAGACGATTTGGTAGTTATCGTTGGCACAAAGCCGGAACCATTATGACTGACGAAGACCGCCTCACCACCCCCGACAAACGGCCTGAAGATATTGACGCCGCGCTTCGTCCTAAAACGCTTGCTGAGTTTATCGGGCAGGCGGCGGCGCGGGATAATTTGCGGGTGTTTATTGAGGCGGCGAAGGGGCGGGGGCAGCCGTTGGACCATGTGCTGTTCTTTGGCCCGCCGGGTCTTGGCAAGACCACGCTGGCGCAGATTGTCGCAAAGGAAATGGGCGTGGGTTTTCGCGCCACCTCCGGCCCTGTCATCGCCAAATCCGGCGACCTGGCCGCTTTGCTCACCAATTTGGAAGATGGCGACGTCTTGTTCATTGACGAAATCCACCGCCTAAGCCCCGTCGTCGAAGAAATCCTCTATCCCGCGATGGAGGACCGTGCGCTCGATATCATGATTGGCGAAGGGCCGTCGGCGCGGTCGGTGCGGATTGATTTGCCTGCGTTCACGCTTGTCGGCGCGACCACGCGGCAGGGGTTATTGACCACGCCTTTGCGCGACCGTTTTGGCATTCCGGTGCGGTTGAATTTCTATACGCATAGTGAGCTGGAGCTGGTCGTCACCCGCGCTGCCCGATTGCTGGACCTGGGCATTGCCCCCGATGGTGCGAATGAGATTGCCAAGCGGGCGCGCGGCACACCGCGTATCGCCGGACGCTTGCTGCGCCGTGTGCGCGATTTTGCCAATGTCGCTGGCGAGCCGGTTGTCACCGCCAAAATCGCCGATAATGCGCTCAACCGGTTGGAGGTCGATGCGCTTGGCCTTGATGCGATGGACCGGCGTTATCTGTATATGATCGCCGACATTTATCGCGGCGGGCCCGTGGGCGTGGAGGCGCTGGCCGCGGGCCTGTCCGAGCCGCGCGACACGATTGAGGATGTGGTCGAGCCCTATCTGCTGCAACTGGGCCTGATCGCGCGCACCGCGCGTGGCCGCTGCCTCAATGCGCCGGGGTGGAAACATCTTGGCCTCAACCCGCCCGCCGGGTCCCAAGACGGATTGTTTGATACATAAAGACATTCCGAGTGTCTCGGGCGATTAATTGCGGCCGCTTTTGCTAAAAACCCTTCCCGCTGGACTCGACAAAGGTTAAGCAAAAAGCGCAATGTCCATACCTCAACCCTATCAAGGCCATTTTGACGGCACGCGCCACTATTTTGCTGTGCGCGTATATTTTGAAGACACCGATTTTTCCGGCGTGGTCTATCATGCGCGCTATCTGCATTTCATGGAACGGGCGCGTTCGGACATGCTGGCCTGTGTCGGCATTGATCAGCGCCGTGTACATGCCGAGGGTCAGGGCGCCTATGCCGTGACCGAGATGCAGATCAAATATCGCCGCGCCGCGCATTTTGACGATGCGTTGGTGGTCGTCAGCACCGTTGAAGCCGTCCGCGCGGCCAGTTGCGACATTCATCAAACCGTCATGCGCGGCGACGACATACTCACCGAGGCGCGGGTAACCGCCGCCTTTGTTTCACCCGACGGCAAGGCGCGCCGACAACCTGCGATTTGGGTTGCCGCGTTCCAGCCGATACTCCACCGACCCGCAGAATAGGATATCCATGAACCTGCTTACCGCGACCCAAAATATGGGCTTTTCACCCGTTGATTTGTTTATGGACGCCGACCTGGTGGTCAAATCGGTCATTGTCGGCCTTGCATTGTCGAGCGTCTGGGTATGGATGATCGTCATCAGCTTCACGGTGAAAATGTCCGGCATCAACCGGAAAAGCACAGCGTTTGAACGTGAATTTTGGGCCAGCTCGGATATTGCTGCTTTTTCCAAGGCGCATGCCCAAAATGAGCTGCCCGTGGCGAAGGTCTTTGCCGCTGGCATGGCCGAATGGCGGCTGTCAACCAAAGGCAAAAACATTGACCGCGCCGGAACGCGGGAACGGCTGGCCACGGCGATGGATGCCACAATCGCTGCGGAAACTGACCGGCTTGCCAATCGCCTGAACTTTCTGGCCACCACGGGTTCGGTTGCGCCATTCATTGGCCTGTTCGGCACAGTATGGGGCATTATGCGCAGCTTTGCCGCGATTGCAGCCGAGCAAAATTCCAGCCTCGCGGTCGTCGCGCCGGGGATTGCGGAGGCATTATTTGCCACCGCCATTGGCCTGTTCGCCGCCATTCCAGCGGTCATCGCCTATAACCGTTTCTCCCACCGGCTGAACCAATATGAAGCACGCATGGGGCGCTTTGCCGATGGCTTCCATGGCACGTTGAGCCGAGAATTGGAGCTTGAGGTTTAAGCATGGCCATGAACACTTCATCCCGCAGTAGTGGCGGCGGACGTGGGCGGCGGCGTGGGGGCCGACGCGCGCCGATGGCGGACATCAACGTCACGCCCTTTGTCGACGTCATGCTCGTTCTGCTCATCATCTTCATGGTCACCGCGCCGTTGCTGGTAACGGGCGTGCCCGTCGAGCTGCCGGAAAGCCGCGCCAACGCGCTGGATCAAAAGGATGAGCCTATAGAAATCGCCATTGACCGCGACGGCGTGACCTTCATCGATGGCACCGAGGTTGCGCCTGCTGACCTTGCCGCACGACTGGGCGAAATCGCCGCTACACAAACACGCGACAAGCCGCGCCAGATCATGCTGCGCGGGGATACCGCGATCAGCTACGGCCAAATGATGCGGGTCATGGGCGAACTAAACCGTGCTGGGTTGAACAGCGTAAGCTTAGTCACCACCGGTTCAGCAAACGACAGCTAAGCAGATGGCAATGGATCGGGCGGAGATATTAGGATTTGGCGCAGCACTTGGCGGCCATGCCCTTTTACTGGGTGTGTTCGCGCTTGGGCTGATGGCATCTACAAAAACTGCACCCAAGCCGGAGTCCATCTCCGTTTCCCTTATCGGTGAAATTGCCGATGTGTCGAGCGCGCCCGATGCTATCCAAGAAGAATCCGCGCCGCCCGCCGCAGGTGCAACCGCGCCTGCCGAACCGCCGCCTGCCCCGACGCCTGTGATGAAGGTCGAAAAGCCGCAGCCCAAGCCACTGCCGAAACCCGCGAAAGCAGAGACGGCTCCAACTGTTACCAAGGCCGCAGCCAAGCCGGTAAAAACCGCCGCCGCGCCGCCCAAAACCACCAATGCTGCGACCGCCAGTGGCAAAGGCGCCACGCCGGCCAAACCGGGCGGCCTCAGCCGCAGCTTTGAAGACAGCATTAACAATATCGGCAAGGCCCCCGGCACGGGCAAAGCCGTGGGCACGCCAGCCACCAAAACCGCCACGGAAGTGCGTCGCTCCGTGGGTGTCAGCATCGCCGGCCAAATCCGCGGGCGCGTGCGTGCCTGCGCGCCAACGGGTGTCGACATCAACAAGATAGAGACGTTCGTGACGTTAAGCTTGGATATATCGGGTAAATTAACGTCTGTACGTTTTGACAAGCAAACCGGCCAAAATGACAGCAACCAGCCGCAGGCAGGTCTGTTGAAAGATTGCATCCTGCAAGCGGTGCGCGCAGCATCACCTTATGACGGACTTGATCCTGAATATCATGACGTTTGGAAAAACCACGCGCTGCGTTTGCGCGCCACGGGATAAAGGAATGAGATATATGTCACTCTTCGCGTTCAACCGGAAACTGGCGTCTTTCCTGCTTTTAATCTTAGGCGCGCAAGCTGCGATGGCGCAAACCCCTGCCCCTGCGCCGCCTGCGTCGGATGAGCCGGAATTGGTCGAATTTGACACTGCCAAAACCCGCTCCATCGCGGTCCCTGCTTTGGTTGCGCCGTCGCCCGCCGACACGCCAGCGGGCAATAGCGCGGCGCTGGGCCGCCAAATTGCGGAGGTTATCTCCTCCAACCTGCGCGCATCGGGCGTCTTTGAAACCCAAGGGCCAAATGGCCTGCGCATGATTGGCTTGGCGGAAGTTACGGCGCCGCAATTTGGCTATTGGAAAGCGCGTCCGGTCGAACAATTGGTGCAAGGCTTTGTCCGCGTGGGCGGCGATGGCAATTTGACCGTTGGCTGTTATCTTTACGATGTTGGCTTTGGCAGTGAAACCACGCGACTTGGTTTTAACGTGCCGCCGCGCGACTGGCGCAGGGCCGCGCATAAATGCGCCGATGCGATCTATTCACGGCTGACCGGCGAACTGCCCTTTTTCGACAGCCGCATTGCCTATATCGCCGAAAGCGGTCCCAAGAATAAACGGATAAAGCGACTTGCGATTATGGATTCGGATGGCGCAAACCATCGCTTCATCACCAATGGCCAATCGACCGCGCTGACGCCGCGTTTCTCGCCCAATTATAAATCCATTCTGTATTTATCCTATGTCGACGGGAACCCGCGTATTTATGTCTATGACATTGATGCCGGGCGTCAGCGTCTGATTACGGAATCCAAAAGCCCCACCTTCGCCCCGCGCTGGTCCCCCGATGGCCAGACGATATTATATTCGATGGCGGTGTCGGGAAATACCGACGTCTACAAGATTTCGGCGAGCGGCAATGGCGCGCCGGTGAAGCTCACCAGCTCGCCCGGCATTGATGTCGGCGGCAGCTTTTCCCCCGATGGCCGCCAGATCGTGTTTGAAAGCGACCGTTCGGGCAGCCAGCAAATCTATGTCATGAACGCCGACGGCAGCAACCAACGCCGGATCAGCTTTGGCGGGGGCCGTTTCGCTACGCCCGAATGGAGCCCGCGCGCGGACTTGATTGCCTTTACGCGCATCGCAGGCGATTTCCGCGTCGGCACGATGCGCCCGGACGGTTCGGGCGAACGGCTGCTGACCAATAGCTGGCAAGACGAGGCGCCGACATGGGCACCCAATGGCCGTGTTATCCAATTCTTCCGCACGGCCAAAGGCAGTGGTAAAACCAGTATCTGGCAAGTTGACCTAACCGGTTCCAACGAACGCCAATTGCCCACGCCTGTCGATGGTTCCGACCCGGCATGGGGACCTGTATTGCCCTAATGAAGTTTCACACTCGTTCATATCCCGACCGGATGTCGGGCAAAACCCAAGGAGAAGACCATGACGAAAAATAGGATCAAAATGGCAGCCCTTTTGTTGGTATCTACCGCGCTTGTTGCTGGCTGCGCCAAGAAGGCGGTCGATGTGCTGCCACCCGCCGCCGAGGGCACCGATTATGGCCAGACACCGCCCGTGGACCCGAATGCGGGCGCGAACAAGATTGTGCCCGGCAGCCAGGAAGATTTCCTGCAACAGGTTGGCCAATATGGCGACCGTATCTTGTTTGAAACCGACCGCTTCAACGTCGATGCCGAAGATCAAGACGTGTTGCAGCGTCAGGCGCAATGGTTGGCGCAACATCCAAATACGCGCATCACCGTCGAAGGCCATGCCGATGAACGCGGCACCCGCGATTATAACTTGGCCTTGGGTGAACGCCGCGCGAACTCCGCCAAAAATTTCCTCGTTTCCATTGGTGTCGATGCCAGCCGTATTCAGACCGTCAGCTATGGCAAAGAACGACCATCGGCCCTGGGATCGGACGAGCAAGCTTGGGCGCAGAACCGCCGCGCGGTGACCGTCACCGTTCGATAAAAATAACAAGCCTATCTGGTATGCGTCGGTTGGCTGTCGTCAGCCGCCGACGCGCTTCCCTTTTTCGTCGCCATTGTCGTTCGCGCAACGCTGGGTTCGCTTTGTCGAACGGGTGATGCAGGCTTGCAGTCTGTCGCTAGGCGTGACAGCTTGTCACCCAACAATAATGGCAGGGGAGCCAGTTCGTGAAAAATTACATCAAGTCGATTTTGCTACTGAGCGCGGCGATCCTGCCGACCAGCGCATTTGCCCAAGCGGCGGCCGATGACAAAGCCCCGAAATGGGATGTTGCTGCGCCTCCGGGCTTGAAAGTGCGCCAGATCAGCATCGATACTGATGAAGGTTCATGGATGAACCTTGATGTCAGCCCCGATGGCAAGACCATTGCGTTCGATCTGCTTGGCGATATCTACATCATTCCTGTAACTGGTGGGACGCCAACGCGCATATCCGAAGGTCTGCCCTTTGAAACACAGCCGCGTTTTTCGCCGGACGGAAACCGCATTGCCTTTACCTCTGACCGGGGTGGCGGCGACAATATCTGGATCATGAACCGCGACGGTTCGGACAAAAGGCAATTGAGCAAAGAGGATTTCCGCTTGCTCAATCAACCAAGCTGGAGCCCCGATGGCCGCTTCATTGCCGCCAAGAAGCATTTCACCACGGGGCGTTCGCTGGGAACAGGCGAAATCTGGCTCTACCATGTCTCGGGCGGCGCTGGCGTCTTGTTGGTCAAGCGGCCCAATGAGCAGCACCAGAAGGAACTGGGCGAGCCCATTTTTGCGCCAGACGGTAAGCATGTTTATTATACGCGCAACATCACGCCGGGCCCCATTTTCCAATATGCGCAGGATTCCAACGGCCAGATTTTCGATATTGAAAGCTATGACATCGAAACCGGAAAAACCGAAACAGCGGTATCAGGCGTCGGCGGATCGGTCCGCCCAACTCCTTCGCCCGACGGCCAAAAAATCGCCTTTGTTCGCCGCGAGCGGACGCAGTCCAAATTATATGTGAAGGACCTCAGCACGGGCGAGGAGCGCAAGATTTACGATGCGCTGGATCAAGATGTGCAGGAAACCTGGGCCGTCACGGGCGTCTATCCCAATATGGATTGGTCGCCCGATAGCAAGACCATCTATTTCTGGGCCGGCGGCAAAATCCGCAAGGTTGATTGGCCAAGCGGCGCGTCGAGCGTCATCCCGTTCCGCGTTTCGGACACGCGCGACATGATTGACCCGCCGCTGCCGCAAATTGAAGTCGCGCCGACCAGCTTCGAAACCAAAATGCCGCGTGGTCCGGTTACCGCGCCAGATGGCCGGACTATCCTGTTCGAAACCATGGGCAAATTATGGGTCAAGTCCGCAGCAGGTGGCACGGCACGACGCCTGACCGCGTCCGACACCGGCATGGAGGCCTATCCCACTTGGTCGCGCGACGGCAAAAGCATCGCTTATGTCCATTGGACCGATAAGGGCCTTGGCAACATCCACATCATCAGCGCAAGCGGCGGCACGCCCAAAAAGGCAACGGCGCAGCCCGGCCATTATGCCCGCCCGCGTTTCTCGCCCGATGGCAAAACGATTGTCTTTGAAAAGCAGGAAGGCGGCAGGCTAACCTCCCCCTTGCGTTCGGACCAACCGGGCATTTACCGTATGCCCGCGACGGGCGGCGCAGCGACGCGCGTCACCTCGGCGGGAACCACACCGCATTTCGGCGCGTCCAACGACCGGATGTTTTACACAGAATCGGGCGCGAACAAACGCATGCTCGTCAGCGTGGATATGAACGGCGAAGCCAAGCGCAACCATGCCAGCGGCGAGCTGACGACGATTTACGAAGTGTCGCCCGATGGCAATAATTTCGCCTTCCGCCAAAATTACGAAGCCTTTGTCATGCCCCTGATGCCGGGCACGCAGGACGTAACCGCTTCGGCATCAGGCAGTGCGCTTCCTGTCGTAAAGGTTAGCAATGGCGGCGCGGATTATATGCATTGGAGCCGCAATGGCGACGCCTTGCATTGGGCAATTGGGCCAACGCTGTACACAGCGCAGACCAATGCTTTCTACCCCAATGGCCCGCTGGCCAAGGACGCCAAGCCCGTCAAATTTGCCCCACCGAAGGAAGGCGTATCGCTGTCCATGACGGTCAGCTCGGACCGCCCAAGTGGCGTCGTTGCCTTCACCGGCGCGCGCGTCGTCACCATGGCGGACAAGAGCGGCGGAATAATCAACAATGCCGTGATCTTGGTCGAAAATGACCGGATTAAGGCCGTTGGCAAAATGGGCGACTTCGCCATTCCTGCGGGCGCAAAGACCGTTGATGTCGCTGGCAAGACGATCATTCCCGGCCTTGTCGATGCCCATGCCCATGGCCCTTATGGCGTGGACGAAATGACCCCGCAGCAAAATTGGGTGAATATGCTCAACCTTGCCATGGGCATTACCACGCGCCATGACCCGTCGAGCAGCGCCGCCACCGTGTTCCCCGCGTTGGAGATGCAGCGGGCTGGCCTGTTGCTTGGGCCACGCTCCTTCTCAACGGGCGAGATCGTCTATGGTGCCAAGGCTGCGGACGTCTACGCCGAAATCAACGGTCTGGATGATGCGCTGGCGCATGTCCGGCGGTTGAAAGCGCAAGGCGCGCATAGCGTCAAAAACTACAACCAGCCGCGCCGTGAGCAGCGTCAGCAAGTGGTGGCCGCCGCGCTGCAGGAGAATATGCGCTCGGTCGCCGAAGGGGGTTCGCTGTTCGGTATGGACATGAACCTGATCGCCGATGGCAACACCACCGTTGAACATAATATCCCGCTCGACATCTTCTATGATGATGTGCTGCAATTCTTCTCCAAGTCGAAAGTGGGTTATACGCCCACGCTTGTGGTGACTTATGGCGGCCCAGCGGGCGACCCTTATTGGCGGTCACATACCGATGTGTTCCGGCATCCGTTGATGGCGAAGCATTATCCGCCGACCGATCTTACGGCCAATAATGCCCGCCGCGAAATTGCGCCGGAAGAGGATTATGTCGACGACAACAGCGCGCGGGAGGCACATAAGCTGGCCAAGCTGGGCGTCCCTGTATCCATCGGCGCACATGGCCAAGAGGCTGGTATTGCCGCGCATTGGGAGCTTTGGTCCTTCGTCCGTGGCGGCATGTCACCGATTGAGGCGCTCGCCGCTGGCACCATCGAGTCTGCACGTTCGCTGGGCTATGACAAGGATGTGGGCTCCATCGCCGCAGGCAAGCTGGCTGATCTCGTCATCTTGGATGCCGACCCAAGCGTTGACATCCGCAATTCGGACAAGGTCGCAAAGGTCATGATCGGTGGCCGCCTATATGACGCCGCCACTTTGCATGAAGAAGTCACCGGAACGCGCAAGCGACTGCCTTATTATTGGGAGTAAGCTTCATCCGACGCGCAACATTTTCTGGCCTGGGTGCATAGTCCCGGGCTGGGAAATGGTGCGCCAATCGCGCCCGTGCATTCCGGTCGCCATGTGACGATATGCCAAATCATTTCAGGCGCAAAAAAGCAGACTCCACATTGCTGCAAAATGCAGTATAGAACAAAACATGAACATAAAGGCGATTCTACCAACAGCGACTTTTCCTTCTGTGCAGAATGCATGGAAGCAATATCAGCCAAATGCATCACCCCCCTTATTGCCCATCGGCGCGCCCCAAGTCGACGAACGCTTGCGCGGCGGCATAGTCCAAGCCGGGCTGCATGAATTTTTTGGCGGGGCAAAGGCCGACTCTTATGCCGCTGCTGCGTTCGCATTGTTGCTGGCATGGCGCTTGCCGGAGAATGACGCAGGGATCTTCTGGATAACAGGCGACAAGGAACGTCAGACGTCGGGCCGGCTATACCCGCTTGGGCTATCGGCCATGGGCGGCAATCCATCGCGGATATTGCTGGTCCAAACAGCAGATTTGCGCGACGCCCTTCGGGCCGCAGCCGACACTATCCGGTCAAAGGCAGCGCGCGCGGTCATCTTGGAAACGCATGGCAATGCCCGCTTGGTGGACCTGACATCGACGCGGCGTTTGGCGCTCGCGGCGGCGGAAAGTGGCGTATTGGCGTTGCTGGTGCGCGGCGATGCTGTGCCGATGCCCAGCGCGGCCAGCACACGCTGGCAGATATGTTCTGCACCATCGGTGCCCTTAATGGGCAATGCGCCCGGCCTTCCAACCTTTGACCTCCGCCTTCTGCGCCATCGCGGCGGCACAGCGCCCTTTGCGGCAAGAGTAACTTGGGATCATGCAACACGAAGCTTTTTTGACACGCCTTTATCTGGCGGTCTTTCTGCCCCTATTACCGACGCAGCGGCTGATCCGCAGCACAGGTTCCGCGCCTGACACGCCCTTTGCGATGGTTGAAAAGCAAAGCGGGGCGATGCGGTTGGCGGCTTGTGATACAGCCGCGCTTGCGCTTGGTTTAAGCGCGGGCATGGCCTTGGCCGATGCCCGTGCCCGCGTGCCTGACCTTGCGGTATTTGACTATGACCCGGCGGCGGACATCGCATTGCTTGGCTGGCTGGCCGACGGGTGCGAACGCTATAGCCCGGCCTGCATGCTTGACCCGCCGCAAGGGCTGTTGATCGACATCACGGGCTGCACCCACCCCTTTGGCGATGATGCGGGGCGCTTGGCCAAGGACCTGAAGCAACGCTTGCGCCGCCAGGGTCTTACGGGCCAAATTGCCTTGGGCGCGACCCCAGACAGCGCACGGGCCAAGGCACTTTATGCCACATCAGCGATTCACACTTTGCCCGTCGAGGCATTGGACGCAGGCGACAAGGTGCATCAGGCACTGCGCCGTGCTGGCCTGAAAACATTGAAGGACTTGGCCTGCCGCCCGCGCAAGCCCTTTGCCGCCCGCTTTGGCAAGGCGACCGTCGTTAAACTGGCACGCCTGCTGGAGGAAGAGGATGCACGCATCACCCCGCGCCGCCATGTGCCCGTCATCACCGTCACGCAAAATTTTGCCGAGCCTGTTTCGCGCAATAATGACGTTCTCGACACCATCGCGACGCTGACCCACCAAGCCGCTGCGCAGTTGAATGACCGCAGCCAAGGTGGCCGCCGGTTTGAGGTCAGCCTGTTTCGAAGCGATGGCCATGTTGCGCGGCTGGCGGTTGATACAGGCACACCGACGCGGGATTCCGCCTTGTTAATGCGGTTGATCCGCGAACGGATTGACACGCTGTCCGACCCGCTTGACCCCGGTTTTGGTTATGACCGCATGCAACTCAGCGTGCCGACGGCGGATATTTTGCTGCCATCGCAGGCGGGGTTGGAAACAAAGGTTGACCGGTCGGCGCAAACCGCAGCACTGATTGACCGGCTAAGCGTTCGGCTGGGCAGCGACCGCGTGCGCTATTTTGCAGAACGCAACAGCCATATCCCCGAACGCGCCGTCGTCGAATGCGCCGCGCAATCGGGCCAGCCGCAAAAGGATTGGCCGCAAGCAACTGAGGCCGGACCGCCCATGCGCCCCTTTCGCTTGTTCGAAACACCGCAGCGGGTGGAGGCGCTGGTATCGATCCCCGATGGCCCGCCGCGCCAGTTTCGTTGGCGCAAAAATCTGCACCATATTGTCGCCTATGAAGGGCCCGAACGTATTGCCGCCGAATGGTGGCGGCGCAAGGCGGGGCATGAACCGGGCAAAGGCGGGCCAACGCGCGATTATTACCGCGTGGAGGACAGCGAGGGGCGGCGTTTCTGGCTGTTTCGCCATGGCCTATATTCCGAAACCGACGCGCCCATTTGGTATCTGCACGGGCTGTTCGCATGACGCACGGCTTTGTCTATGCAGAGCTGGTTGCGGCGACCAATTATTCTTTCCTGCGCGGGGCGTCACATCCCGCCGATATGGTGTTGCAGGCCGCCGCGCTTGGCTTGAACGCCATTGGCATAGCTGACCGGAACAGCGTGGCCGGCGTCGTCCGCGCGTGGGTCGCGGTCAAAAAGGCAAAGGCCGAAAATGCGCTTCCACACAGCTTCCGGCTGGTCACGGGTAGCCGCTTAGTCTTTGCCGATGGCACGCCCGACATTGTTGTCTATCCCAAAAACCGCAAGGGATGGGGGCGGCTGACACGGTTGCTGACGGTCGGCAATATGCGTTCCAACAAGGGCGGGTGCATATTGCACTTTGATGATCTGGCCGGATATTTGGAGGATTTGCTGCTGATCATATTGCCGCAGTCGACCGCCGAAGAGACCAACCCGCATAAAAATCCCGTCGCATATAGCCATGCCGATGGCGACGAGAAATTGCGTTTGGTGGAAACCACACCCGCCGATTTGGAAGCGGTGATACGCCGGCTGACAAAGCTTGCGCCGGACAGGGTCTGGCTTGGCATCATGATGCATGGACGGGGCAAGGACCGACGTAGGCTGGAGGAACAGCGCGCCTTGGCCACGCAATGCGGAGTGCCGATCCTTGCCGTCAATGACGCGCTTTATGCCGATAGCGCCGCACGGCCATTGCATGATGTGCTGACTGCGATCCGCTTAGGCGTGTCAGTAGATCAGGCTGGCACGCGGCTGGAGGTCAATGCCGAACGCTATCTCAAATCACCCGCAGAAATGACGCGGCTATTCGCGGGTGCGCCCGAAGCGATTGCAGAGACTCAGAAGCTGCTCGACCAAATCGCATTTGACCTCAACCAGTTGAAATATGAATATCCCAATGAGCCTGTGCCGAACGGGTGGGCGCCGCAGGACTGGCTGGAGCATCTGGTGCGCAGCGAAGCCGAGCGGCGGCACCCCGATGGCCTACCGCCCAAATGGGTCCGCGCGCTGGACGAAGAATTTACGTTGGTGCGCCAGAAAAATTACGCCTGCTATTTCCTGACGGTCCATGACATTGTCCAGTTTGCGCGGTCGCAAGACCCGCCGATCCTGTGTCAGGGTCGTGGCTCCGCCGCCAATTCGGTGATTTGCTATTTATTGGGCATCACATCGGTGGACCCTGTGGCCAACAATCTTTTATTCTCACGCTTTTTGTCCGAAGAGCGTGACGAACCCCCCGATATCGACGTCGATTTCGAACATGAACGGCGTGAGGAGGTGATGCAATATGTCTATCGCCGGTTTAAGCGGCACCGCGCGGGCATTGCCGCGACGGTCATCCATTATCGCCCGCGCAGCACTGTGCGCGAGGTGGGCAAGGCCATTGGCCTGACCGAAGATGTCACCGCGCGGCTGGCGGGCACGGTCTGGGGCAGCTTTGGCAGGGACTTGTCCGAGGCGCGCTTGATTGAGGCAGGGTTTGACCCCGACAACCCGCAAATCGCCCGGCTACACGCCTTTGTCGGCCAATTGCTCGACTTTCCACGCCATTTGTCGCAACATGTCGGCGGCTATGTCCTCACCGAAAATCGTCTGGATGAAACCGTGCCGATCCACAATGGCGCGATGGCCGAACGGACCTTCATCGAATGGGACAAGGATGATATCGACGCGCTGAACCTGTTGAAGGTTGATATCTTGGCATTGGGCATGCTGACCTGCATCCGCAAAAGCTTCGAAATGTTGCGGCAGACAGGCGGCGGAGATTACACCTTGGACAGCGTTCCAGCCGAGGACCCAGCGGTCTATGCCATGCTGCAAAAGGGCGACAGCATCGGCACATTCCAAGTCGAAAGCCGCGCGCAAATCAACATGCTGCCGCGCCTGAAGCCCAAGGAATTTTACGACCTTGTCATCCAGATCGCGATTGTGCGCCCCGGCCCGATTGAGGGCGACATGGTTCACCCTTATTTACGGCGGCGCAATGGAGAGGAGACAGTTGAATATCCCTCCCCCGCGCCGCCGCATGACCCCCATGAACTGCACGATATTTTGTACCGCACTTATGGTGTGCCGTTGTTTCAGGAACAAGCGATGAAGCTGGCGATGGTCGCCGCCGCATTTACCCCGGATGAGGCCAATGGCCTGCGCCGCGCAATGGCGACCTTCCGCAATTCGGGCACTATGCCACAATATAAGGACAAGATGATCCATGGCATGGTGCAGCGCGGATATCAGCAGGATTTCGCCGAGCGTTGTTACAAACAGATTGAAGGTTTTGGCAGCTATGGTTTTCCCGAAAGCCATGCCCAGGCCTTTGCCCATTTGGTCTATATTTCATCCTGGCTGAAATGCCATCATCCGGCGATTTTTACCGCCGCCTTGCTCAATTCGCAGCCCATGGGTTTCTACGCCCCGGCGCAGCTTGTGCAGGATGCGCAGCGGCACAAGGTCGATGTCCGCGCCATTGATGTCAATTTCAGCGCTTGGGACAATAGCATCGAGGCCGGTGCCTTGCGCCTTGGTTTCCGGCAGATCAGCGGGTTCCAGCAAGATTGGGCTTTGGCCATTGCAGCCGCGCGGCCCTTTGCTTCGTTGGAAGAATTGGCACGCAAGGCAAAGTTACCGCCTCGCGCCTTGCATATGCTGGCGGATGCCGATGCCGTGCGCTCGCTTGGCTTGGACCGGCGCGAAGGTGGCTGGGAAGCGCGGCGCACGCCGTCGGATGAATTGCCTTTATTTGCAGCGGCAGATGCACGGGAATTGGCGAAGGAGGCCGAAATCGCCTTGCCCATCATGCCTATCAGCGAACATGTCGCGGCCGATTATCACATGACGCGCTTGTCGCTAAAGGGGCACCCGATGGCGTTCTTACGCGACCTGTTCGCCGCCGAGGGCATATTGACCTGCGCGCAGACCGATGCGGCAAAGCATGGCAGGCGCGTTAAAACCGCCGGTGTTGTGCTGACGCGGCAAAGGCCGGGGAAGGGCAATGCCATTTTCATCACGATTGAGGATGAAACCGGCACCACCAATGCGTTACTGTGGTCGCGCCTGTTCGAACGGCAACGCCGCGCCGTCATGGCGTCACGGTTGATGGTGATTGAAGGTGAGGTGCAACGCAGCAAGGAGGGCGTGGTGCACCTCATGGCGACAACGATAACCGACCGATCGCATGAGCTGGAACGCCTGTCGCAGGACCATGATGCCAATGTGCCGCTCAGCCGGTCGGACGAATTTGCCCAGCCCGTTTACCCGCGCCACGGCCATCCGCGTAATGTCCGCCTTTTGCCCAAGTCACGCGACTTTCATTAGGGTCAGGCCGCGTCCTTGGCGGCGCGGCGTGCGGCGAGTTCTTCCACTGACACCGCCCGCATGAACGGGTTGGTGGCGCGTTCCAGCGCAATCGTCGTCGGCACCGTCGCCACGCCACGTTCGCGCAAGGCAATGACATCGGCCAGACGCGCGGCAAGATCGGCATTGTCCGGTTCGACCGTCACCGCAAAGCGGGCATTGCTGAGCGTATATTCATGCGCGCAATAAATCGCGGTATCGTCGCCCAAAGCCTCCAGCTTACGCATATTGTCATACATTTGCGCGGCGGTGCCTTCGAACAATCGGCCACAGCCCATCGCGAATAAGGTATCGCCGACAAAGGCGGCTTGCGCGGTCGCGAAATAATACGCGATATGTCCAGCGGTATGGGCGGGCACAT
Source organism: Sphingorhabdus sp. EL138 (assembly GCF_945890115.1). Lineage (GTDB taxonomy): Bacteria > Pseudomonadota > Alphaproteobacteria > Sphingomonadales > Sphingomonadaceae > Sphingorhabdus_B. Next base: position 4,102 of record NZ_CAMDCK010000018.1, on the reverse strand, counting down.
CAATCACCGCCGCGCGCACGTCGCCCAATTGGACAACATCCCCGCCGCGCACATGCACATCCAAGGTCGGTATCCGCGCCGCTTCATCCGCAGGCCCCGTGATGACGCAGCCCGTCGCTGCCTTAATCTCTGCATTGCCGCCGACATGGTCGGGATGCCAATGCGTGTTCCAAATCTGCGTGATCGTCCACCCACGCGCTTCGGCCGCTGCCAAGACAGGGGCTGCCACCGCCGGATCGACCACCAATGTCTCCCCGCTTTGCGCTTCATGCACCAGCCAGACATAATTGTCCGACAGCACAGGAATCCGAACGATCTCCAGCATATTCACCACGCCCCGACATTGGGCATGCTCGCCCATGGTTCCGCAGGGGGAAGATTACCGTCTTGCAGCAGCTCAATCGAAATGCCGTCTGGGGTCGGCACAAAGGCCATATGCCCGTCGCGTGGTGGGCGGTTGATCGTCACCCCTGCATCCATCAGCCGCTGACAGGTCGCGTAAATATCATCGACGCGATAGGCCAAATGGCCAAAATTGCGTCCGCCGTCATAAACCTCCGGCACGCTGCCATCTGCCGGCGGCCAATTGTGCGTCAACTCCACCTCGGCAAGGCCAGCCTGCCCGGGTGCCGCCAAAAAGATAAGCGTGAAGCGCCCCGCTTCACTGTCAAAACGGCGCACTTCCTCCAGCCCGATCAGCTTGAAAAAAGCGACCGTTGCATCGGGGTCGGTAACACGGATCATGCTGTGCAGATAGGTTATCGGCATTGTCATTCCATTCACAAAAGCGCGTTGTTTGCGACATAGCCATGAACCTTGGCCGCTGTCCATGCAAGGGGCACACGCAATCCGGCTATCTGGACTGAGGCTCGCTGGTCGGTGCAGGCGTCGCCGCCGCTAAAGCCGCAAGCTGTGCCGCTGCGGTGGCGGCTTGCCGACTATTGGGCCCAATCTTAATGGCCTGTTCCCATTGCTTGCGCGCGGTATCGTCGTCCCCTGCGGCAACCGCGATATTGCCTGCCTCCAACGCCACCGCCGGATCGCTGGGTAGTAACGCGGCGGAGGTTTGAATGAAAGCCAGCGCGTCGGGCAATTTGTTCAATCGCCGGGCCAAGGTCGCCGACAACAACCATGCCGCGCCATTTTCGGGCGCCAACTGCCGCGCCGTTGCCAAGGCGGCTTCGCCATCGGCGCTTTTGCCCAAAGCCACGAATGCCCGCGCACGGTCGACTTCGCTATCGGCGCGTTCCTTATTATCGAGAGACTTAGACGCCAGCGCCTTGCCAAGCGCGTCGATGGCGACATCTGCCTGTCCCGCCGCAATCGCGGCATTTCCCGCTTGTGCCCAGAAACGCGCAGCGCGGGGATCGCCCTTGGCTTGCGCCAACGTCGCCGCCTCGGTTAGCATTGGCACGGCAAGGTCAAATTTGAAATCGCTCGCCAGCGCAAAGCCGTGGCAGGCGCGCGCAAGATAGCCGCCCTTTTGCTGCGCCCATAGGCTAGCGCTGGATATCGCCGATGCAGGATCTTTGCTGGCCAGCGTCAGGCATTCGGTGAACTGCACCTCGTCCAAAGTCGGGAGCGGTTGCGCAGCGGCCAGCTGCAGCAGGAGTGGCAAGACATTCGACATGGTCGTTCCTGTAAAGTTCAGCAGGCCAACTTACCAACAACGTCAATCAGCAACGCAATATCCTGATCCCGTGAAAGCCGGTGATCGCCATCCTTTAACAATATCGTCTGCACATCGGATGAACGAAGCGCATCTGCAAGCTTCAACGACGTCTCCCATGGCACATCGGGGTCGCATTGCCCGTGGATCAACCGCACGGGGCAATCGATGCCAACCGTGCCGGTCAGCCGCAGGTTGCTTTGCCCCGATTGCCAAAAACCGCGCGTGATGACCATCGGGTCATAGCCATAATCGCTGGGCCGTTCGATGCGGCCCGTCGCGGCGATGGTCGCGCGGTCGGCGGCATCAAAATCCCAATCGGTGAAATCCGGCGCGGCGGCGATGCCGACCATCGCCGCGACTTGGTTCCCCAGCGCCTCTGCCACCAACAGCATAAGCCACCCGCCCATGGACGAGCCAATTAAGATAATAGGCCCAGGCTCGGCCTGCGCAAGCACGGTCAAAACATCGTCCCGCCAGATATCGAGCGTGCCATCCTCAAACGCGCCCTCGCTCTCGCCGCAGCCGGAATAATCCATCCGAAGCATGGCCATACCTTGCGCCGCCGCCCAAGCGGCCAAAGCCTGCGCCTTGCCGCCTTGCATGTCCGATTTATATCCGGGCAAGAAAACCAAAGTTGGCCCGCGCCCCGGCAAATGCCGATAGGCCAAGCGCACGCCATCGGCGCGCGTCACACATTGAGCAGCTGGCTCCAACAGCGTCAAATGACCCAGTCGACGGTCATCATTTGCGTCACATCCTGCCCCTTGGCCCGGCGTTGTTCGACCATGATTGTGTTCAACCGCTTCACCGTATCGCTGCCCGATGTGATGCACAGGCCGGGGATGACCGCATGCACCAGCGCCTTCATCCCGCCCCAGATCATTGTAAAGCCAAATCGGCTGGCGACGCGGAAATGTTCACCGTAATTTTCATCGACGCTTTTGGGATGATCGACAAACAGGCGGTTGAACATATTGGGTTTCCTTATCACATGATGCGGTGGGCGATTGGCCGTAGTGTAACGTGATCGTTACTTAAAATCAAAGCCCAAGCCCGATTTCGCCTTTCGGTCTTGCGCGCACATGGTTTTCAGCTCGGTCCATTCTGACGGTGTCGAAGTTGACGTCGGCGAGTTCGGCGTAGTCGGCGGGGGTGGTCCATGTGTGGGTCAATCTGCTGTTTCAATCTCTGGCCCTACTTTGGGCTTTCTAAAAAAGGCTGACCGGAGCATTTCGTGAAAAGGGCTGCCATGGTTCTCGTTTTCAACATAGCGGAGTGGTTCTTGCTCCAGTCGCGTAAGTGCCAATCCAAACAGTCGCGCAGTGAACGAGCCATCATAATTTGCAGCTTCACGTCGATACCCTTCATAGGCTTGGGCAACAGAGCTTTTAAAAGCGTAGTCCTCAGATAACCTAAATCGCTGCCCAATTTGCTTCGTAGCCACCCATGCAAACCAAACAGGCGCAGCTACAGAAAAGATGGTAACGACTACGTTAGCCCAAAGTTGGTTTAAACTGACAGCTGGATTTACTAGCAGCGCATTAAGCGTTTCAATACGTTCATGGGCAAGCCATGCGCCAAGCGCTAGTGAAGCGAGCAAACCCCCAACCCAAATCCACATTGAACTATTTAGAGCCGATGCGCGTCTCTCGAATGCACTGCCTAAACCCACCGTAGTCATAGCTGACGAATACTGACCGCATTTTTCAACAAGAACTTTTGCTTCGTTTTCGAGGTTCTCCAATATACTTTTATGGCTCTCAGAAGAGCTCAAAATAAGTCCGATCGCTTTGTGGTCAGCATTTGCGCTTTTTGCTACCTCCCTCAATTGCTCTAGTTCCGTAGGTAGAAGTTCAGCAGCCGTGTGGGCGTCGTTTATCCGGTCAATTTTTTCAGACAGATCCGAAGACTTGGTAATGACACTATTAACCTGTGTATCAACTGACTTGAGGCGCCTGAGCAGCGCGCGCGGCATCAGGTTCTGTTCCTCAACATCATTCCAATCAACTTCCGGCATCAGTAAAGGTGCAACCAGCGAGTGCGCCCATTCTAGGGTGCTTATAAGTGCTGGGAACGCTTGATGTCCGTTTCCGTTATAAAGTTGAGGAACTGTGTTGGACTGAAGACTAGCCATCCTTGATGGCAACAACCAGATCTTTTGGTCAAGCTCTGTATCAATCATGGCAGGAGATATCTCTCGCATCCGGGCTGCTAGCTTACGAATCTGATCCGCAATGTCGTGCCGGGAAACGGCAGGAAAATTCCATCCAAATGCCTCTTGTGTAGGACTGTACGGACTCGTGGGACATCTTTCATATTGCCGATAGGCAACCAGAAGGATGGATCCAATGACAAAGGAAGACCGCGATATTCAGCGCAAGCTCAAGGTGCTGCGCCATGCTGAGAAGATCAGTGACGTGGGCAAAACAT
>NZ_CAMDCK010000017.1 GCF_945890115.1 Sphingorhabdus sp. EL138 | reverse complement strand
ATGAACCTCATCCAAACACTCGAAGCCGAAGCTATTGCAGCTTTGTCAGAAAACAAAAAAATTCCTGCGTTCCGTGCAGGTGACACCGTCAAGGTGGGCGTGAAGGTCATCGAAGGTGAGCGCACGCGTATTCAGAATTACGAAGGCGTGTGCATCGCGCGTTCGAACAAGGGCATGGGCTCCAACTTCACCGTACGTAAAATGTCGTTCGGTGAGGGCGTTGAGCGCGTATTCCCTTTGTACAGCCCAAACATTGAAAGCATCGAAGTCGTCCGTAAGGGCGTCGTGCGTCGTGCGAAGCTTTACTATCTGCGCGGCCTGACCGGTAAGAAGGCACGTATTGCCGAGCGCCGTGACCCGCGTCCTATTAAAACCACCGAGGCTGCCGAATAAGGCAGGAGCCGCGTTGCGTTTCTAACCAAACACAAAAGGCCGGGCTCCCACAAAGAGCCCGGCCTTTTTTATTGCCATTGAAGGAAGTGAACATGGGTTATCGTATCGTAGTTGCAGGCGCGACGGGCAATGTGGGCCGTGAAGTTGTCAACATCTTGGCCGAACGCGCATTCCCCGCCGATGAGGTCGCGGTGCTCGCGTCATCGCGCAGCCAAGGTATCGAAATCGAATATGGCGATACCGACAAGATGCTCAAGATTCAGAATATCGAGAATTTCGATTGGACGGGCTGGGACATGGCGATTTTTGCCATTGGTTCGGAAGCGACCATGAAATATGCGCCGATTGCCGCTGCTGCTGGCTGCGTGGTGATCGATAACAGCTCGCTTTTCCGGATGGACCCGGATGTTCCGTTGATCGTTCCTGAGGTAAACCCGGACGCAATCGATATGTGCAAGCGCAAGAACATCATCGCCAACCCGAACTGTTCAACGGCGCAATTGGTCGTCGCGTTGAAGCCGCTCCACGACTACGCTAAGATTACTCGCGTTGTCGTATCAACCTACCAGTCGGTGTCGGGCGCTGGCAAAGAGGGCATGGACGAATTGTTCGAACAGAGCCGCAACATATTTGTTGGCGACAGTGCGGATGCCAAGAAGTTCACGAAGCAAATCGCGTTCAACGTCATTCCGCATATCGATAGCTTTCTCGAAGATGGCTATACGAAGGAAGAGTGGAAGATGATGGTTGAGGTCAAGAAGATCCTCGACCCGAAAATCAAGCTGACGGCGACCTGCGTGCGTGTTCCTGTCTTTGTTGGCCACAGCGAAGCCGTGAATATCGAATATGAGCGGGAAATGTCGGCAGAAACCGCGCAGAATATCTTGCGTGAGGCCCCTGGCATCATGCTCATCGATAAGCGCGAAGACGGCGGCTATACGACGCCGATCGAAGCTGCGGGCGATGACGCAACCTATGTCAGCCGTGTGCGCGAAGACCCGACGGTCGACAATGGCCTTGCCTTCTGGTGCGTGTCGGATAACTTGCGAAAGGGGGCGGCGTTGAATGCCGTGCAGATCGCCGAACTTTTGGGACGGCGGCATTTGAAGAAGGGATAAGTTATGGGGCTGCAAGCCGATGTTTTCTGGTCGTTTCGCAGCCCGTATAGCTATCTCGCCACCCGGCGATATAGCGCGCTCGCGCAGGAATATGATCTGACGATAAATTTGCGTCCGGTCTATCCACTCGCCATCCGCGAACCCGACTTTTTTGAACGCAGCCACCCCAATTGGTTGCGCTATACCTTCACCGACATGTTCCGCGTTGCGCAGTTTCATGGCATTCCGTTCGGTCCACCACGACCCGACCCGATTGTGCAGGATATTGCCACGCGCAAAATTGCCGAGGAGCAGCCCTATATTTTCCGCCTGACCCGATTGGGTCAAGTGGCGGCGCGGCGCGGCAAGAGCCTGGCCTTTTGCGACGAAGTCTCACGGCTCATTTGGGGTGGCGCAGAAAATTGGCATGAGGGCGACCATTTGGCCGGCGCAGCGATGCGTGCGGGGTTAGATTTGGCAGAACTGGATGCCGAAGCGATCAACGATGCAGAAGCGCTTGACGCAGAAATCGCGTCCAACCAAGCGGCACTTGAGGCAGCGGGGCATTGGGGTGTACCAACTCTGGTTTTCGATGGCGAACCCTTTTTTGGGCAGGATCGTATCGATATGGCGCTGTGGCGGATGGAGCAAAAAGGGCTGACAAAGCGCCCCACATAGCGGTCAGTCTGCCATAGTTGCTTCTTGTCCCGGCGCAACTCTGCCCGGTTTCAAAAAGAAAACCAGCGGGCTGACGATGATCAATATGAGCATCATCAGTTTGAAGTTGTCGAGATAGGCAATCATGGCGGCCTGCCGGTTGATCTCCAAGTTAAGCATCTGCATCGCGGTTTCGCCCAGCGCGCCCAACCTGTCCGCCGTTGACGGGTCAATGGCGCTCATTGATGAGGCCGTGACATGTGATGCGAGATCTTCGTGGCTTGTCTGCATGTTGCGGGCGAGCATCGTGGTCATAACAGATATTCCGAAGCTACCGCCTAAGCTTCGGAACAAATATAATAGGCTTGAGCCATCGGTCCGCATCCGCATCGGCAACGTGGAAAATGCGACGCCATTGAGCGGGATGAAAACCAAGCCCATGCCAAAACCTTGGAATAAGCCCGTGTAGACGATCCAATGCCAGTCCATGTTCAAGGACCATCTGGTCATGATCCACATGGATGCAGCGGTCATCAGAAAGCCGATAAAGATCAAGATACGCGGGTCGACCTTTTTTGCCAATTTAGCAGAGATGAACATGGCAAATACTACACCCACTCCGCGCGGCGCGAGCAGCACGCCGGTGTCGTAGACGCTATATCCATATAGATTCTGGAGCATAGGTGGCAGCAGAGCGAAAATGCCGAACATCATCATGCCCACCAACAACATCATGTTCAGCGAAATAAAGAAGTTGCGGTCGGTCACCAACAGCCGCTCAAACATTGGACGACGCGTTGTCATCTGGTGAACGGCAAACATCCAAAGTGCCGTCAATACGATGATCAGCTCGATAATGATTTCCCAACTTTGCAGCCAATCCTCTTTCTGCCCGCGATCAAGCAACAACTGCAGGGTCGCCAAGCCAATCGCCAGCATAGCAAAGCCGAAGCGATCAAGTTCGCGGCGGTTGATCGGGCGAGAAGGTAATAGCCACCACAAGATTGCCAAGGTGGGAATGCCGATGGGTAAGTTGATATAAAATACCCAGCGCCAGTTGTAATTTTCGGTCAGCCACCCGCCAATCATCGGGCCCAAGATAGGCGCTATCATGATCCCCATACCCCAGATCGACATCGCCCGCGGTGCCTCCGACGGCTTGTTAATGTCGAGCATGATAGTTTGGGAAAGCGGACCGATGAACGCGGCGCATACGCCTTGAAGTATTCGAAATGCCACCATTTCGGATAGGCTCGTTGCGATACCACACAGCATAGACGCCAAGATAAATCCAGCCACCGCGCCCAGAAACAGATTTCGCGAACCGACCCGGTCGGCAAGCCAACCCGTGATAGGCATCGCAACGGCGCTAGCCACAATATAGCTGGTCAGGACCCAAGTGATGGTATCCATCGTCGCGCCAAGGCTTGTTTGCATATGGGGTATCGCCACATTGGCGATGGTCGAGTCCAATATCTGGATAATCGTCGCACCCATGACGGCAAGCGTCAGCAGCGCCTTGTGCTTGACCGGATAGGCCGGTTGATCGAGCGGATTACTTATCGGTATCGATGCGGACATGTGCCGACAGCCCCGCAATCATTGCACGCTTTGGCTTGTCGGTAATGGCGATCCGCACAGGCACGCGCTGCGTTACCTTCACCCAATTACCATTGGCGTTCTGCGCAGGCAGCATCGAGAATTCCGACCCGGTCCCGGCACCAATGCTCGATACTTTACCGCGAACTTTCAGCTCCGGATACGCATCGAAGGTTATTTCCGCAGGCTGCCCAACCCGCATATGGGCAAGGTCGGTTTCTTTGAAATTTGCCTCAATCCAGCTTTTATTGCTGGCAACGATGGTCAGCCCGGGCAGGCCCTGAACCATCATCTGGCCAAGCTGTAAACGGTCGGCCTGACTTACCACGCCGGACACAGGCGCGCGCACTTCGGTACGCGCAAGGTTCAACAGCGCTTGTTCGCGTTGCGTCTGACCCGCCTTTATGGCTGGGTTAATTCCAGGTGCGGCAGAACCAGTGGCGAGTGCCGCGCGTGCCTTTGTTGCGATGGCTTGGGCCGATGCAACGCGGCTGCGTGCGTCCGACAATGCGTGTTCAGCCGCCTGCAAACGGGCGCGCGTCGTAAAGCCATTCTGCATCAGCGCGCTTTGCCGCTGATATTCCTTTTCGTAAAATGTAACGTCTTCACGCGCACTTTCGATATCTACGCCAGTGGCCTGATATTCGGTTTTAAGGGACGATACGCGCACTTGTGCGGCCGCAATTGTTGCGTCGGCTTGTTCAATGGCAATGCGGTAGGGCGCAGGGTCAATCCGGAACAAGAGATCACCTGCGTTGACGACATCGTTTTCCTGCACAGCCACATCAATAATGCGCCCGCCGACCTCAGCCGAAATCGAAACCTTGTCCTGTTGAACATAGGCATTGTCGGTCGAAACATAATGGTCGTTCGCAATATAATATGCGGTCGCACTGCCCACTAGCAATATGGGAACCGAACCGAGCAGGGCCAAGCGCGCGAAACGGCGGGGCTTGGCCGGGATGTTTGTTCTGACGTCAATGTGCGGGTCAGCGTCAGCCATGCGACACATCAAGCGGCTTGCGGGTCAAATTCGCCCGAATAATATTCAACATGGCTTCCAATTCCAAACGTTTGGCCGCGTCCAGTCCAGCCAATGCGTCGTCAAACAGGGCAAGGGCGGTTGGACGCAAAGCCTCAATTTTTTCCTCGCCGGCCGGGGTTAGATGCAGCCGCCAACTCCGGCGATCTGCTGGGTCCGCTCGACGCTCCACCAAGCCCGCATCCTGCAGCCGGTCAACCATTCTGCCGAGCGTGATGGGTTCTACATCCAGCATGTCCGCGACGGTTACTTGCGTGCTGCCATCGAAACGCTTCAACAACGCAAGCACGCGCCATTGGGGGCGTGTCACCCCCATGACCCGCGCCCGTTCGTCAAACGACCGGCGCAGCAAGCGTGCGGCATCACCCAAGAGAAAACCAAGATCGTCGCTCATGCTTAGCACATAATAGCTATGCTTATTATATGCAAGGCGATTAGAGGCATAAGGCGCAATCACCGGAAAAAACTTTCCTGACAGAAATGCGCGTGCCAATAGAGCAAGGTCAAATCCGAAAAGGCAAAGCAGTAGCTGATGATTATATCTAACAGTTTCCAAGCCGCTGATGGTGTCGAGATCGCGTGGCGCGAGACGGGGCAGGGGCGGCCATTGTTGCTCATACATGGTTTCATGTCCGAAGCGGATACGAACTGGATAAAATATGGCCATGCCGCTGCGTTGGCCGATGCGGGATACCGCGTCATCATGCCGGACCTGCGCGCGCATGGTTTGAGCGCCAAGCCCCATGACCCGGCGCATTATCCGCGCGATATTTTGGCGGATGACCAATTTGCGTTGCTTGGGTATTTGGATATCACCGATTATGACCTTGGCGGTTATTCGCTTGGTGGGCGGACGGTTTCGCGGATGCTCGCGCGTGGCGCAGCACCTGGTAGGGCCGTTATCTCGGGCATGGGACTAGAGGGCCTCACGCAGACCGGAAATCGGGGCGCGCATTTTCGTAATGTCTTCGACAATTTGGGGCAGCATGAAAAGGGCTCGTCTGCATGGATGGCGGAGGCGTTCCTGAAAACCACGGGCGGTGACCCAGCGGCATTGCGGTATATCTTGGATAGCTTTGTCGATACCGATGCGGCAGTGATTGCGGGTTGGACCCTGCCAGTTGCTGTTGTGTGTGGTGAACAAGATGACGATAATGGCTCCGCAGCCGACCTCGCGGCGCTGTTGCAACATGGGAAACTGTGTACGGTGCCAGGCAATCATATGAGCGCGGTAACTAAGCCAGAGCTAGGGCAAGCCTTTGTTGCGGCACTGACGGGTGACCCATGGTGACGTTGCCGCCTTTCGACATTCAGCCGGTATTGATGGGCGAACGCGTCATGCTGCGGCCTTTGTTGGCGGCGGATTATGACGGGCTCTATGCCGTGGCGTCTGACCCGGAAATTTGGGCGATGCATCCGTTTCGTGATCGGTACAAAAGGGAAGTTTTTGACGGCTTCTTCGCGGATGCCATGGCATCGCGGGGCGCCTTTGCCATTTTGGATCGCGCGACAGATGAAATCATCGGCGGCACGCGCTTTGCCAGTTATGATCCGATAACGGAAGAAATAGAAATCGGCTGGACGTTCTTTGCGACCGCATATTGGCGGACAGGCATCAATCGCGAGGTAAAGGCGCTGATGCTAAGGCATATATTCCAATTTGTGCGCATTGTTGTGTTTCAGGTTGGCGCAGATAATTTCCGGTCACGCACGGCGGTGGAGCGTTTAGGCGGCAAGCTTGTGCTAGAATATAAGCGCCATCATGGCGGGCAAGTGCATGACTATACAAGCTATCATCTAACGCGCGAGGATGCCCTGTCAGGGGCGTTGGCGACCGCTTTGCAGCGTGTGTAGCCATGCGCGGGGAAACTGCTCTGGAAAGGCGTTTTTGGAGGTTCTGGCTGTCCGGCATTTTGTTGCTTGCTGCACAAATTGTTACCAATGTCTGGTTGGTCACTGAAGCCACACCATTGGACATGAGCGACCATCAGGCAGCGGGAAATGCGGTGCGCGTGGAAGCCATTCATGCGGGTTGGACGGCCACAGGTGTCATGGACTTGGCCATCTACAGCATGGAGTTGGACCTCATCTTTATCGCAGTTTATGCATGGGGCGCTTTTGCAGGCGGGCGGATGTTTGCCGCGTCGTCGCACGCCATGCTCGCGCGGCTTGGTAAGGTCATCATGGTCGCAGCCTTAGGCTTTGCCCTTGCCGATTATGCTGAGACCATAAGCCAACTCATTCAGGCGGCCGTTACCGGCGGGCATGATATGCTTGCAACTGTGGCGGCTGCGGCGCGGCCTATAAAAATGATATTGTTTTTGGTGACATTCTTCGGCGTTCTGGTCGCCTTGGCCATTCGAAGCTTGAAAAGCCGTGCGGCTTGACGCGGAAGACCGGAAGTTTCACCATCGCGCCTCATTACCTGTCAGGACCTTAATATGAAAAATCTTGTATCCATTGCCGCTTTGGCATTCGCCACGCTTTCCGTGCCCAGCCTAGCCATGGCGAAGGATGCTCCGGCGACTGCATCTGCACCAACGGTATCTGATGCAGATGCCTTTGTTGCCCGCGCCGAAAAGGATCTGTTTGATTTCTCCGTCGAGGCTGGCCGTGTCGCGTGGATTAATTCCACCTACCTGACCGATGACACAGATGCTGTCGCGGCACGTTACGGCGAGATCGGCACAGAAAAGGCAGTTGGTTATGCGCTTGAAGCTGCTAGATATCAGGGGCTTCCTGGCCTGTCTTATGACACAAAGCGCAAGTTGGATATCTTGCGCGGAGGTATAGTCTTGCCCGCGCCGACGACGCCGAACGCGGCGGCGGAGCTCGCGACCATATCAACTAAGTTGCAGTCCGCTTATGGCAAGGGCCGGGGCACATTGCGTGGCAACGCCATAAATGGTTCGGATATTGAGGCCGAAATGGGTTCGAACCGTAATCCTGAAGAGTTGAAGGAAATGTGGGTAAGCTGGCACGACAATGTCGGCGCCCCCATGGGACCCGAATACACGCGCATGGTAGAAATAGCCAATCAGGGCGCAACCGAACTTGGCTATGCCGATGTGGGCGCCATGTGGCGGTCTGGCTATGATATGCCCGCGGATGACTTTGCCAAGCTGACCGACACATTATGGCTTGAGGTAAAACCGCTCTATGACGAGTTGCACACCTATGTCCGCACGCAGCTGAACAAAAAATATGGCGATGCCGTCCAGTCTAAAACCGGACCAATCCGGGCAGATTTGCTTGGTAATATGTGGGCGCAGGAATGGGGTAATATCTATGACGTTGTTGCGCCTGCAGGGGCTGGCGACATCGGTTATGACATTGGCGAATTACTGGTAGCCAAGGGTTATAAGCAAAGCGACATGGCGGATTTCAGTGCCAGTCGTGGCAAAGCCGAAAAAGACATGGTGAAGGTTGGCGAAGGCTTCTTTTCGTCGCTGGGTTTTGCGCCATTGCCAAAGACCTTTTGGGATCGCGCGCAGTTTATCAAGCCCGCCGATCGCGAAGTTGTTTGCCACGCTTCGGCTTGGAATGTGGATAATGTCGATGATCTGCGGATCAAAATGTGCATCAAGGTGAACACTGGCGATTTTGTGACTATCCACCATGAACTTGGGCATAATTATTATCAGCGTGCTTACAACAAGCAGCCTTATCTATATTTAAATGGTGCCAATGATGGTTTTCACGAGGCGATTGGCGACGCCATCGCTTTGTCGATAACGCCCAATTATCTCGTCCAGATCGGATTGCTGGATCCGGCCAAGGTTCCGGGTGCAGACAAGGACAATGGCCTGTTGTTGCGTCAAGCCATGGACAAGGTCGCGTTTCTGCCATTTGGTTTACTCATCGATAAATGGCGTTGGGACGTGTTCAATGGGGCAATCGCGCCTGCGAACTATAACAAAGGCTGGACTGATTTGCGCCTTAAATATCAGGGTATTATTCCACCTGTTGAACGCCCGGCCGACCGTTTTGATGCGGGGGCCAAATATCATATCCCCGGCAACACGCCATATACGCGCTATTTTCTTGCCCGCATATTGCAGTTCCAGTTTTACAAGGCCGCTTGCGATATTTCCGGATGGAAGGGGCCGCTGCACCGTTGTTCGTTTTACGGCAACAAGGATGTTGGAACACGGTTGAACGCAATGCTCGAAATGGGGGCGTCGAAGCCGTGGCCAGATGCGCTTGTGGCCTTTACCGGCACGCGCGAAATGTCAGGCAAGCCGATGCTTGAATATTTTGCGCCGTTGATGAAATGGCTCAAGACGCAAAATAAGGGTGTTAAAAAGGGCTGGTAGCTAAAAATAGCCCCGCCGCACAGCGCGGGGCCATTTGCATTATTTCTTTTAGGCGGTCGGTTTTGCTGCGGGTTTCGCTGCAGGTTTCGCTGAAGTCGGCTTCTTTACGGCTGGCTTGGCCCGCGTTGCAGACTTTGCAGCAGCGGCAGGCTTTGCAGCGGCAGCAGGCTTCACCGCTGGCTTCTTTACAGCCGTCTTTTTAACAGCAGCTGTTTTCGCCGCGGGCTTCTTTGCCGCAGGCTTTGCATTGCTCGCAGTCTTGCGCGCATATGCTTTCTTGCCAGCAACTGCAGCGGCGGCGGCCGTTGCAATAACAGCGCCAGCCACGGCAACGGACTTGCCCGGATTTTCCTTAATGATTGTGCCTGCGTTGGCGGCGGCAGTAGAGGCGGAATCGACGGCTGACTTGGCGGTGGTAGACGCAGTCTCCGCCGCCGAACGCGCCTTACCGGAAAGGGTATCGGCCAGATCGCGCAAACTGGTCACAATCTTGTTGAACACACCATCTGTTTCGGGCTTGCTTGGCATAAGCCGTTCCTCCTTGGGTTGTAATACAATGATGATAATCGTTTGGAGCCGCGTTCGTTCCTGCGTGCTTATCGGAATGGTGGTTCGTTGAATGCGCGTAACTTGCGGCTGTGTAAGCTATTTCCAGCCTCACGAAGCAACTCACATGTTTGAATGCCGATCTGTAAATGTGCGGCAATCGCCTCTTCGTAAAAACGGTTTGCTTGACCGGGTAACTTAATTTCGCCGTGCAGCGGTTTGTCGGAAACACATAATAATGTGCCATACGGTACGCGGAAACGATAGCCCTGCGCCGCAATCGTTGCGGACTCCATATCGATGGCAATCGCGCGGCTTTGCGAGAAACGAAGCGCCGAGGCGGAATAACGCAATTCCCAATTGCGGTCGTCGGTGGTGACAACGGTGCCCGTGCGCATCCGCCGTTTCAGATCCGCGCCGCTGGCGCCTGATACGTCCTCCGCTGCGCTCGCCAAGGCTTGCTGCACTTCGGCAATGGGCGGGATGGGGATTTCAGGTGGCAGAACTTCGTCCAAGATATGGTCATCGCGCAAATAAGCATGGGCGAGGACATAATCGCCAATCCGCTGAGTTTCACGCAGGCCGCCGCAATGACCAATCATCAACCAAGCTTCGGGCCGAAGCACCGCCAAATGGTCGCAAATCGTTTTGGCATTGGATGGCCCAACGCCAATATTGACCAAGGTTATACCCGAACGGTCCGGCGCGATCAGATGATAGGCCGGCATTTGGTGCCGACGCCATGTGCTGTCGGCGACAAGCTGCGTTGCATTATCCGTTGGCTGATCCACATATAGGCCACCCGCACCAGACAAAGCGGTATAGCGGCCATTACCGACCTGCTTACATGCCCAACTGACAAATTCATCAACATAACGGTGGTAGTTGGTAAACAGGATATAATGCTGCACATGCTCAGCAGGCGCACCCGTATAATGGCGCAAACGGGCCAATGAGAAATCGGTGCGCAGACCATCAAACAAAGCGAGTGGCGAACTACTGTTGCCCTTCACGCGCAAAAGGCCGTCAGCGATTTCGTCGCCAATATCGGCTAGCTCCGTGGTAGGGAAATGACGCGCAAGTTCGTTCGGACTAACGGTCCCAAGATCCAGATCGGCCGAACCATCGAGAACATAAGGGAAGGGTATCTCTTGGCGACTGCGGCCAACTGAAATCTCAAGTTCATATTGCTCATTCAAAAGGTCGAGCTGCACGCCAATATAATCGGCAAAAAGATCGGGCTTGGTAAAGGTCGTCCGGAACGTGCCGATCTTCTCCAGCTTGCCAAATGCGAGGTTCGATTTGGTCTCGCGCGTTTTGCCGGCATAAGTGATGATGAGTTCGGGATAGCAAAAGTCATTGCTGGCGCGCTGATCCGCGCTTGGGGGAACCCTGTCCTTCAAATAAGTCGCAAGCGCGGATTGAAGCCTTTTTACCGAAGATTCATATTCAGTAACGAGTTGATTAATTATGTTTTGAGCATGTTCACTGGGCATATGCTCGCTTCACCGAATTTTACGATTTTGGCAACAAAAAAGGGAGAGTTGCCTCTCCCTTTCAAATGTCGCTTGGGTAAATCTAACCGAGAATTAGGGTCAGGACCTAGATCTGGCCGAGCATATATTCTGCTGAACTTACATTGAAATCGCCCGGTGCCTCGACATTCACATGCTCAACCACACCGTTGTTGACGACGAGCGAGAAGCGCTGCCCGCGCTTGCCCATGCCATATGCGCTGCCGTCCATTTCAAGGCCGAGCGCAGCAGCAAAATCGCCATTTCCGTCGGCGAGCATTGTGATTGCGTCCGAACCACTCGACTTGTTCCAAGCGCCCAAAACAAACGCATCATTGACAGCGGTGCAGGCGATTTCGTCGATGCCCTTGGCAGAGAGTTCCGCAGACTTTTCGACATAGCCAGGAAGGTGGCGTGCCGAGCATGTCGGTGTGAATGCGCCGGGTACGGAGAATAATGCAACGCGCCGCCCAGCGAAATATTCGGCGGACTGAACGGGTTGAGGGCCTTCGGCTGTTGCCTTGACCAGTTTGACGTCAGGGATTTTGTCGCCAACAGAGATGCTCATGAGAAATTTCCTTTAGCAAGAGGGATGCTACTTCATCCGGGACGCGCTTTACCAAGTCAAGTAGCCTATGTTTAACGGCCCATTTTTTGCGGTTAATGGGATGTGAAAGCGTTACGTTTCTGACAGCGCACCTTATTAGAAAAGCATATAAAGCAATCTTTATATTTGATTTCTAAAAAAACCACAGCTATGGGCGGAATTATCTAGAACCTCCCGGAGAATAAGCCTGTGGCTTTTAACGATTATGTCATTGCCGATATAGGCGAGGCCGATTTTGGCCGTAAAGAAATTAACATTGCTGAAACCGAAATGCCCGGCCTGATGGCGTTGCGCGACGAATTTGGGGCGTCACAGCCGTTGAAGGGTGCGCGCATTGTTGGTTCACTGCACATGACGATACAAACCGCAGTGCTTATCGAAACGCTGACGGCGCTTGGCGCGGATGTGCGTTGGGCAACCTGCAACATTTTCTCAACACAAGACCATGCCGCCGCCGCCATTGCGGCGCAGAATATTCCTGTGTTTGCTGTCAAGGGCGAAAGTCTTGCAGATTATTGGGATTATGTCGGCCGCATCTTTGATTGGGGTGACGATACCACTGCGAACATCATCCTCGACGATGGCGGCGACGCAACCATGTTCGCTTTGTGGGGCGCAAAGCTTGAGCGTGGCGAAAGCTTTGGTGAACCAGAGAATGAAGAAGAAGTCGAATTCCAGCGCGCGTTGAAGGCATTTGTCGCCAAAAAGCCGGGTTACCTCACGCAAACGGTCAAGAATTTGAAGGGCGTTTCGGAGGAAACGACCACGGGCGTTCACCGCTTGTACGAAATTGCGAAGAAGGGCGAGCTGCCATTCCCCGCAATCAACGTCAATGATAGCGTTACCAAGTCGAAGTTCGACAATTTGTACGGCTGCAAGGAATCGCTGGTCGACGCCATTCGTCGCGCCACCGACGTCATGCTCGCCGGTAAGGTCGCATGCGTTGCTGGCTTTGGGGACGTTGGCAAGGGCTCGGCGCAGTCGCTCCGCAATGGCGGCGCGCGTGTCATGGTCACGGAAGTAGATCCGATCTGCGCATTGCAGGCCGCTATGGAAGGTTTTGAAGTTGTGACAATGGAAGAGGCCGTGCAACGCGCGGATATCTTCTGCACAGCAACTGGCAATGCCGACGTTATCACGGCTGAGCATATGATGAACATGAAGCCCATGAGCATCGTGTGCAACATCGGTCACTTTGACAGTGAAATTCAAATCGCCGCTTTGTCAAACTATAGCTGGACTGAAGTGAAGCCAGGAACCGATCTCGTTCAGTTCCCAGACGGAAAGCAGATCATCGTCCTTGCAAAGGGCCGCTTGGTGAACTTGGGTTGCGCAACCGGACACCCAAGTTTTGTGATGTCGGCAAGCTTCACCAATCAAGTGCTCGCGCAAATCGAGCTTTGGACAAATGGCGACAATTATAATAACCAAGTCTATGTTCTGCCCAAGCATCTCGACGAGAAAGTCGCGACGCTGCATCTCGAAAAGCTCGGCGTGAAGTTGACCAAGCTGACGGACAAGCAAGCCGGATATATCGGCGTCTCGACCGAGGGGCCATTCAAACCCGACCATTATCGTTATTAATCGCATTTCATTTTGTGATGAACAGAAAGCCTGCTGCGGAAACGTAGCGGGCTTTTTTCGTTGCGTGCGCAGCGCCAGAGTAGGTCGACTTTGCCGATGACGGCATGTTCCAAGTCGCGATTATGCCGCTGCCCGAGGGCAACATGCTGTTCAATATGCTAGAGTTGTCCTAAAGGGCAAAGAGTGATTAAGGGCAGATTTTCGGCGAAATGACGCGCTTGCCGCTGGCACGGTAAATAATTGAATTGCATGGTGGCGCTTTTCATTTTCATTCTGCAAAAGGAAAGGGAACCACAATCACAATGGCGCTACCGAAGAAATGATTATTGCAACAGATGCGGATATGCGCGCCTTTGGTCATGCGCTCGCTCAAGACCTAAAGCCTTCTGATTGGGTCGCGATTAATGGCCCGCTTGGTGCAGGCAAAACCGTATTGTGCGCGGGGATATTATCGGGCCTTGGTTTTGAAGGCGAAGTCGCCAGCCCATCTTACGCCATTGTCCACAGCTATGAACCGCCAGATGTTTTGGTTGCCGTTGCCCATGTCGATTTGTATCGGCTTGATAATGCTGACGAACTGGACGAATTGGGGCTAGCGGACGAACGCAGTGAACGCATCACATTGGTTGAGTGGGCCGAACGCTTTGGTTCCGCTTATGTGGTAGCAAGCCATAGGATCGACATAGCACCACAATCGGACGGAAGCCGAATACTGACTGTGAAAATGGATAATGATGACACAAGCAATTAATATGGCGCCGCCCGCTGGCTTGGACGCATTTCTCAGGTTGCATGGCTGGGAAGGCGCGCAAGTGTCGCCTGTTGCGGGCGACGCGTCTTTTCGCCGCTATTTCCGCGTAGAGTCCGCCGCGCGCGGCAAGGCGATTTTGATGGATGCGCCGCCGCCGCATGAGGATCCGCGCCCATTTATTCATGTTGCACAATATTTGAACGGACATCAATTTCGCGCGCCCGAAATTTTTGCCACTGACCTGACCCGCGGCCTGTTGCTGATGGAGGATTTTGGCGACCGGCGGATGCGGGAGCATTTGGACGCACATCCTGAAGACGAGAACGCCGTCTATCGCGCGGCCATTGATGCTATCATCATGTTGGCGCAGACACCTCCTGTGCAATCGCAAGGCTATGACATGGCGACTTACCTGCGCGAAGTGCAGTTGTTGTCCGAATGGTTTATGCCGGCCATGGGGTTATCATATGATGCGCGCGAATTTGATCGCATCTGGACCGAAGCGCTGGCCCCGCTTGCGGATTATCAGAAAGTCACGGTGTTACGGGATTATCACGCCGAAAACATCATGCTGCTGGACGATGGACAGCAAGGGATTATTGATTTTCAGGACGCTTTGGTCGGCCATCCGGCCTATGATCTGGTGTCCTTGCTGCAAGACGCACGCCGGGACGTTTCGCCCGCGCTTGAGGCGGAGATGCTGGCCTATTATCATGATGCGGCAAAACCCGGAGCTGATTTTGACGCACATTATGCCTTGTTAGGCGCGCAGCGGAATACCAAGATTATCGGTATATTTACTCGGCTATGGAAGCGCGATGGCAAGGAACGTTATTTGTCGTTCCTGCCCCGCATGTGGGAGCTGCTGGAACGCGATTTGGCCCATCCGGACCTTGCGCCGATCAAAATTTGGTTCGACACGCATATTCCTTCGAATATACGCCATAAAATGCTGTCGGATTTAAACGTCGATGGTTAAGCATGTGGACACAGCGATGATCATGGCGGCGGGGAAGGGGACGCGCATGATGCCCCTGACCGCTGACCGACCAAAGCCCCTGATCGAAGTAAGCGGCATTGCCTTACTCGACCATGTGCTTGGCCATTTGCGCGATGCTGGCATCGGCAAGGTCGTCGTCAATGTTCATTATCGCGCAGAGCAAGTAGAGCAACATTTGGCAGCTTCAGCGGCTGACTTGGATGTGCGTATCTCCGACGAACGTGATCTGTTGCGCGACACAGGCGGCGGTTTGGTGCACGCCTTGCCACTCATTTCGGATGACCCCTTCATTTGCGTCAACGCCGATAATTGGTGGACCAATGCGGGCGAGAATGCGATCTCGCAGCTTATGGCGCATTGGGATGATGCCCGCATGGACGTTCTCATGCTCCTCATTCCGTTAGAGGCCGCGTATAACAGCCAAGGCATTGGTGACTTTAACATGGATGCAGACAGACGCCTGTCGCGCCGCGAAGGGGACGCGCCAGCGTCTTATGTGTGGACCGGTATTCAGATGCTGTCAAAGCGCCTCATTGTCGATCCACCTTCGGACGTGTTTTCAACCAACATATTCTGGGACCGCGCTATAGCCCAAGGGCGTTGCATGGGTATCGTGCATGAGGGCCTGTGGTTCGACGTCGGCTATCCAGCCGCAATTGCGGCAACTGAAGCGAAGTTGGCGGAACAATAAGGTGGATAAAGGCTCCGCCCCGCGTGCCCATATCTTCAATGTGCCGCTGGGCAATGACCTATGCGATGTAACCGCGCAATGGATATTGCAGTCGGCGGGCGCAGATCCGCTTGCGATCAGCAACAACTTACTCCTCCTGCCGAATAACCGCGCAATCAAAGCAATGACGGAGGCGTTTGTCCGGCAGGCGGCACCCGGTATGCTTTTGCCGCATATGGTTGCCGTTGGCGACATGCAATTGGACGAAGCTTTGGGACCGATGCTTGATCCTATTGACGCGGACAGCGCAATATGGCCGGCGATTGCTCCGTTTGAGCGGCTGATGCTGTTGGCTAAGCTCGTCAAAGACCAGCAGCGCGGTGACACCCCAGTTTCGCCTGCGGAAGCGTTGCGACTTGCACGCAAATTGGCAGAATTGATCGACGCGCTTGAGGTTGATCTGGTTGATTTTAGCCATTTCGTCGACATCAAAATCGAAGCGGATTTGGCCGGACATTGGCAAAGCGCATATGGCGCGCTTTTGCAGATCTTGCCCGCATATCGGGCGGCATTAATTGCGCGCACATTAATGGGGCCAGCCGAGCGCCGGAACCATTTGTTGGCGGCGCTTGAGCAGCGTTTGGCACAAAATGTGGGTACAGATCCCATCATAGCGGTGGGAATAACGACCTCTGCAAAGGCTGTGGCCCGCTTGCTGCGCCGTGTGGCACTTATGCCGAACGGGCAGGTCATCTTACCGGGGGTTGACCTTAACCTGTCTGACGCGCGTTGGGATGATCTATCACCCTCCACCGACGATGGCGCAGGCCTTTGGCGCCGCCATAATGTCGAGGTCCATCCGCAGTTTCATTTGAAGCATTTGTTAGAACTCATGGGCGTCGACCGCAGCGAGATTGACGTCCTCCCGACCGCCAGAGCAGAGCCAGAAGCTGCGGCGATTTCCGATATTTTCTGCCTGCCGGAACATAGCATCGATTGGCAGCAGTTGTCACCGCAGCGCAAAAGTCTTCCGCAGGCTAAATGGCTTGAGGCAGAAGACAGCGCGCAAGAGGCGAAGGCAATCGCTGTGCGCATCAGGGGCGCGCTGGAAGTTGCCGCAAAGCGCGTTGCCCTCATTACGCCCGATCGCGAATTGGCCGTGCGGGTGGCTGGGCAGCTACGCCGCTGGGGGATCGATGTTGACGACAGCGCAGGCATACCGTTGCTGCAAACACCGCCGGGCACGCTTGCATTGGCGCTGGTGGACGCCATTTGGAGCCGCTTTTCCGCGTCGAGCATATTGGCGATTGCCAAGCACCCTTTAGTGTTTGCTGGTCCACAAAGGCTCGACTGGCTGGACCATGTACGGCAGCTTGATCTTGCATTGCGCGGCACTGCCAGCGGCATTGGGCTTGCGGCGATCACGCGGCGGCTACAGACGGCGCGCAAACCAAATGAAGCGCTTATCGCATGGTGGTCTGGCGTTAATACGCTGTTGTCACCGCTAGAGAACGCGGATGGTCAGCCGTTTGACGATGTTCTTGCCACACTGCGCGATGTTGCGACGGCGCTTACCGATGGTGGCATTTGGCGTGGCGCAAGCGGTCGCGAACTGGGACGAAATTGGGAAGATGTAACCGCGAGCAATCTGTCCACCCTTGGCCGTGTCGATGCAACGGGCTTAGTTGCAACGTTCAAGGAAATTTTCTCCGGCGCGGTTGTTCGCCCCCCTTATGGTGGGCACCCCCGCGTTGCGATTTACGGTTTGTTAGAAGCGCGCCTGCAACAGGCGGACCTGTTGATTTGTGCAGGCTTGAACGAAGGCACATGGCCGCAAATTGCGCAGCCCGATCCTTGGCTGGCCCCTGCCATAAGGCGCCATTTGAAATTACCGACATTGGATCGGAATATTGGCCTTTCGGCGCATGACTTGGCGACGGCGTTGGGCGCGCAAGAGGTGTTGCTGACGCGCGCGCGGCGGGATCGTGGCGGGCCGACGGTCGCCTCGCGCTTTCTGTTGCGGATCAAAGCGTTGATGGGGGAGGCGCTGGCGGTGGACGATCAGCTGTTGGCATGGGCCGACGCGCTGGATCGTCCTGCTGAAAAGGAGCCTTTCGCTTCGCGGCCATTGCCAATGCCGAATGCGGAGCAGCGTTTGGTCTCCTTGTCCGTCACCGATTTCGATCAGTTGAAATCTGACCCTTATTCCTTCTACGCCAAGCGTATCTTGGGACTTCCCGTGCTGGAAAAGGTCGATGCCGAACCCAGCTACGCTTGGCGCGGGAGCCTGGTGCACGACATATTGGAAAAATGGTTTACGCACGACGATTGCGCGGTCGATAAGCTCGTCGCGCGAGCCGATGCGTTGCTGGCGCAGGAGGCGAGCGATCCCTTACTGCGCACATTATGGCAGCCGCGCATTGCCGCCGGTTTACGTTGGGTGGCCGATGAAACCAAACGCCTGATGACGGAAAAAGGCCGCGTCGTGGCGGTTGCCGAGCAACCCGGCACCGTTCATATCAAAGGCATTGCCGTCAGGGGGCGGGTCGACCGTATTGACCGAACCGCAGATGGTGACTTGGTCATCATAGATTATAAAACTGGCGCGCCGCCATCGACCAAGCAGATTAACGCGGGCTTCGCGCTACAACTGGGCCTTATCGGTTATATGGCGGAAGAGTTGGCTATTAAGGGCGTGTCAGGCACGGCGAGTAACTTCGAATATTGGAGCCTTGCCAAGAAAAAGGATGTTTTCGGCCATATTGCTGTGCCTACAAGTAAAAGCGCGGCGGATAACAAGCCGGAGCGCGCGGACTTCGTTGCCTTTGCCGTTGAACAAGCAGAGGTCGCGATCAGCAAATGGATATTGGGTGACGCGCCCTTTACCGCAAAGCTGCACCCTGAATTCGCTTTTTATGGCGATTATGACCAATTGATGCGCTTGCAAGAATGGAATGGGCGTCAGGCAATTTCAGAGGACCCGGTATGAGTGCGGAACCCAAAAAGCTGCACCCGTTGATACCGGCGCAAAGCGACGCCGTTATGCCGCGCGACAATATCTGGCTGAGCGCATCGGCAGGAACAGGCAAAACGCAAGTGCTCACCGCGCGCGTCATTCGGCTGTTGCTGGAAAATGATGTCGAACCAGAAAATCTGCTGTGCATCACCTTTACCAAGGCTGGTGCGTCCGAAATGGCCGACCGCATTAATCAGCTTTTGGCGACTTGGGTGCAGATGGACGGCACGGCGCTTGGCGAGGACCTCAAAGCAATCGGTGCAGATTATAGTCCTGACGCCCGCAAGAAAGCCCGGCAATTGTTCGCGAAGGTTCTGGATGCGCCCGGCGGCGGGTTGCAGATTTTGACTATCCATAGCTTCTGCCAATCGTTGCTCGGCAGCTTTCCGCAAGAGGCGGGATTGGTCCCCGGCTTTAAGCCAATTGAAGGCCGCGAGCAGCGGGAGTTGCTCGACGCGGCGCTTGCGAACTTGGTCCTTGATGCCGAAGCGCGCGGTGACGACAGGATCATTGCCAATTTGCAGGAATTGAGCCTGAACATGGGTGAAGAGGCGGCCCTGCGCTTCTTACACCGCACGGCCGCTGCGCCGGACGTGATGGCGTCTATCCCTGATGACGCAGGCGCGGTGGTTTGGGCGCGGCGTTTGGCGGACGTTAGCTTTTCGGGTTCCGTGGAAGACAATTTGGAGGAAGCGTTTGCCGACGCACATATTCCGCGCGCGGACCTGCAATCCATTATAGACGCCAATCTTTTGTGGTGCGGGAATAAGGCTGACAGCCGCGGCGGCAAGCGTGCGGCGGTGCTTCAGAACTGGCTGTCTTGTTCTCCGGCCGAGCGGGCAGCTTCATTCGCAGAGCTGCATAGTTGCTGGTCAACCAAGGACGGCGAAATGCAGAATTCGTCTCGGAACTTCACCCCAATGTCGGATGCTTATGCAGCACAAGCGTTGGAGATGTTCCAATGGACTAACCAGTTGGTGGGTCAGGCGGCGCGCGCGCAATATGCCGACAGGCTGGCGCGGGCCTTGTTGGTGGGCAAAGAATTTGCGGCCCAATATAGCAAGGCGAAGCACGCGCTTGGCGCGGTGGATTTCGACGACCTGATCCGGCGCACGGCGGCGTTGCTGCAACATGGTCAAATGGCGGATTGGGTGCGGTTTAAGCTGGATAGGCAGATCGATCATATATTGGTCGACGAGGCGCAGGACACTAACGCCGCGCAGTGGGATATCATCAGCGCACTCAGCGATGATTTTTACAGTGGCATGGGTGTGAAGCCCGACAGAATACGGACTTTATTCTCCGTTGGCGATTTCAAACAAGCTATTTACGGTTTTCAAGGGACCGCCCCCGAACGCTATGAAGCAGCCGGTGCCGATTTCGCCAAGCGTATCGGTGACGCTGGATCGGAGCTGAACCAACTTACTTTGTCGCAAAGCTTCCGTTCGACTCCACCAATCCTTGATTTCGTGAATGCCGTTATCGAAGAAGCTGGACCCGAGAGTTTTGGTATAAAAGGTGAAATCGCCGCGCATTATGGCGACAAGCCGCATGTCGGCATGGTCGAGCTTTTAGAGCCTATATCCGCCAAACCCAATGGGCAGAATGACAGTGTTTCGGACGACGAAGAGGATTGGTTCAGCGACGAAAAACGCGCGCTGGCCGAAAGGCTGGCGGACCATGTCAAGGCGCTGATTGACGCAAAACCGTGGTTGGTCAGCAAGGATCGCCCCCTTGAACCGGGCGATATCATGTTTCTGTTGCGCAGCCGTGGTGACATGGCGTCGATGCTGGTGGCCCAATTGCATGAACGCAATGTGCCCGTTGCCGGTATCGACAGGCTTCGATTGTTGCAGCCTTTGGTGGTGCAGGATTTGCTGGCCGCGATAAAATTTGTGCTTCAGCCCAATGATGATTTTAGTCTGGCATGTTTGCTGGTTTCGCCCATTATTGGCTGGTCTCAAGAAACGTTGCTTCAATATGGCTATGTCGGCGACCGCAAGGGTAGCCTTTGGCAGCATATTCGTGATCGACCTGAGCTTGCGCAGCAGATCGCCCCGCTGCGCGACATGCTTGCCATGGCCGATTTCACGACGGTCTATCATTTCCTGGAGCAAATATTGTCAGGCCCCATTGCTGCGCGGCGTAAATTCACCGCGCGGCTGGGCAATGAGGTTTTGGTACCCATTGAAGAAATGTTAAATTCCGCGTTGCAATTTGAACAGCAACACAGCGGGGGCTTGCAAAAATTCATTGCATGGTTTGACCGTGGTGACGCCGAAATCAAACGCGAGGGCGACAGCAGTAGCAGCAAGGATGTCAGGATTATGACTGTCCATGGTGCAAAGGGGTTGCAAGCCCCCGTGGTCATTTTGGCCGATATTACATCTGACCCGACCAAAAAACCGGACCAGTCTGTTGAACTGTTGATGGACGAGGGGCATCGCACGCCATTATTGCCGATCCGCAAGGCCGAACAATCCGGACGGTTGTTAGACATTATCGACATGCAAAAGACCCGCGAGTTGCAGGAGCATAAGCGTTTGCTCTACGTCGCGATCACGCGTGCTGAGGAGCGGCTCATTATGGCTGGGTCTTTGGGCATTAGCCGCAAAGGCGTGCCGCCAGTTGAAAGCTGGTATGCGCTTGTGCAGCGGGGCATGGTGGCGCTTGGGTGCGATTGGGAGGATGACGCGCGCTGGGGCAGGGTGATGCGTCATGTTGGACGACAAGGTGCTTCCTTGGCGTCCCCAGAGGGCAGCATAAATACCACTGCGCTAACGGAACCTTTGGTTGCCGCACCGCATTGGCTTTTCGCGCCAGCGCCAGCCGAGCAACGGCCGCCGCGTCCTTTGGTCCCGTCGCGTTTGGACGATGACGATTATGGTGACGCGCCAGCCCCTTCGGCCATGCGCAAAGCGGCGGCCCGTGGCAAGCTGATCCATGCTTTATTAGAGCGCATTACGGACAATGTATCGCTGCAAAAGGCGGAGCAATATTTGGCGGCGCAGACGCCTGATAATGATATTGACCAAGCTGACCTTATCGCCGAGGTTCGCGGTATCGTGAACAACCCGCAATGGGCCCCGTTTTTTGGCCTATCCGCACGCGCGGAGGTGCCATTGGTTGCCGTGGTAGGCGAAATGGTCATCAATGGACGGATTGACCGGTTGTTGGTTGAACCCGGTCTGGTGCGTGCCATTGATTTCAAAACAGGTCGGCAGGTGCCGCAAGATGAACGCGGTGTTCCGGTCCCGCATTTACGGCAAATGGCGCATTATCGCGCCGCATTGCAGACGATTTTCCCGGCTTCGCGGATTGAAGTATCATTGCTGTTCACCCACGCGCCGCATTTCATCACGCTTTCAGACGCTATGTTGGCACCCTATTACCCCGCCTCTTGACGCTTCAAGCAAAACTATTGCGCATGGTCCTTGTCAGTCCTTGGCGGGGCGAATACATGGGGTGTAACAAAGGAGATTGACATGGCTACCAAAACCGTTGGCGATAATGACTTCGCCGCAACCGTGCTGGCATCAGGCAAACCCGTATTGGTCGATTTCTGGGCCGAATGGTGCGGCCCATGCAAGATGATTGGCCCAAGCCTTGAGGAAATCAGTGAAGAATTGGTCGGACAGGTCGAGATTGTGAAACTGAACATTGACGACCATCCCGATACGCCCGCCAAATATGGGGTGCGCGGGATTCCGACGATGATCCTGTTCAAGGGCGGCGAAATTGCGGACACTAAGGTCGGTGCAGCGCCCAAGGCACAATTGAAAAGCTGGCTCGAAGCCGCGCTTTAACTGCGATAATCGGCGTTGATGCTTATATAACCGTGGGTCAGATCGCACGTCCACACTGTGGCGTGCCCTGATCCAAGGCCTAGATCGACGCCGATCTCGATTTCTTTTTGCTGTAAATGGCGCGCGACTGGCGCTTCATCATAATCTGCAACCGCAAGGCCGTTGCGCGCGACCAATGTCGCGCCAAAGCGGATGGAAAGCGTGTCGCGGTTTGCCGGTTCGCCGGCTTTACCAACCGCCATAACGACGCGGCCCCAATTGGCATCCTCACCCGCAATCGCCGTTTTGACCAAGGGCGAATTGGCGATTGCTAACCCAACGCGGCGTGCGCTGTCGTTGTTGACGGCCCCCGTCACCTGAATTTCAATAAATTTCTGCGCCCCTTCGCCATCACGCACCACGAGATGCGCCAATTGGCGACAGACATCATTCAGCGCCGCTGCAAAGGCGTCGGCCCCAACGTCTTCAAACGAGGTCAACCGCGCATTGCCTGCCTTACCAGTGGCAAAGGCCAGCACTGTGTCGCTGGTGGAGGTATCGCTGTCCACGGTAATGCAGCTAAAGCTTGCTTGATTGGCAGCGGACAAAAGCTGCTGCAAAAACGCCGCGTCGACGGCGGCGTCGGTGAAGATATAACCCAACATCGTGGCCATATCGGGCGCGATCATGCCAGACCCCTTGATAATGCCGACAATCTGCACCTTGCGGCCATCGACCATCGCGCTTGCCGTTGCGCCCTTGGCAAAGGTGTCGGTGGTGCCGATACCATGCGTGAGATCTTCCCAGCTGCAGGATGCAGCATCAAAAGCCGCCTGAAGCCCGGCCTGCGCCTTATCAATCGGCAAAGGCTCGCCAATGACGCCCGTTGAAGAGACGAATATCTCCGTCACGTCGCAATTCAAATGGGCCGACACTTGGCCGACAATCGCGTCCACTGCATCTTTGCCCCGCCGCCCCGTGAAGGCGTTGCTATTGCCCGCATTCACCACCAACGCGCGCGCACGGCCATGCGGCAAATGCGCGCGGCACAGATCAACCTCGGCGGAACAGCACAGATTTTGCGTGGTGACGCCCGCAACCGTGGTGCCCGCATCAAATGTCACATAGCTGAGGTCACACCGGTCCCATTCCTTATACCCCGCGCGCGCAACATATGGTGTCGCCCCCGCGATGTCGGGCATGACTGGAAAAGGAACGACGAGTGGAGAAGTGCTGGACAAGTAACTGGAACCTTGTAATAATTTCAGAAATTTCTGGAGGGCATGTAAATGGTGTATTTCGTTTATCTGTTGGCCGCAATTGGCGCAACTGGCAATGCACGCTAGGCAGGGCGCTTCGGGATAGACGCGCAGGCTTTGTGTCCCTATAGGTCTCTGCGCACCTAACAGGGCCCTATATGCGCATATTGATTTATCTACTGGCGATGATGAGCGGATTTTCCGCTGCGGAGGCGGCGCGTCCGGTTTCGTCGTCGTCCGCATCAGTGGATATGGCGGTTGCGCAGGCTTATGTTGCGGCTGCGGCGCTTGAAGCTGTTGCCGCTTGCGAACCCGTGGTCCGTGAGACCCATAAGGCGCAGGCGTCGCTTGCGCCCGCCATTGGCGAAGCCACCTCGGTTGGCGCAACGCCAGATACGCCGGTTGACCGGCATGATGTCATTTTAGGTTAAGCTTTCTGCGCCCTTTGGGGTGCGTCCAATAGCTACCTACCGCGCGCCGTTCGTGCGCGTCCCATAAATATTTTGAAGGAATTATCCATGCTCGGCGGATTTGCCAAAGCCTTATTCGGGTCGTCGAACGACCGTTACGTTAAATCGATTATGAAGATCGTTGAAAATATCAACGCGCTTGAAGTCGACATCGCCGCCATGGACGATGAACGTTTGAAACGTCAAACACAGCTATTTCGCGATCGTTTGGCGGCTGGCGAGACACTCGACGATATCCTGCCTGAGGCCTTTGCCACGGTGCGCGAAGTATCAAAGCGCGTGATGGGTATGCGCCATTTCGATGTGCAAATGGTCGGCGGCATTGTGCTGCATCGCGGTGAAATCGCCGAAATGCGCACAGGTGAGGGTAAGACCTTAACCGAAACATTGGCATGCTATCTCAATGCGCTAGAAGGCAAGGGCGTCCATGTTGTGACCGTCAACGACTATCTGGCCCGCCGTGACGCGGAATGGATGGGCCGGATTTACGGTTTCCTTGGCCTTACGACGGGGGTCGTCGTTCCAAGCATCGCTGAATATGAACGGCGCGACGCGTATAATTGCGACATTACTTACGCGACGAACAATGAACTTGGCTTCGATTATTTGCGCGACAATATGAAATATGAACGCGCGCAAATGGTGCAGCGCCCTTTCAACTTTGCGATTGTCGATGAAGTCGATTCTATCTTGGTCGATGAAGCCCGGACGCCGCTGATTATTTCGGGGCCGACCGATGACAAGTCTGAATTATATATGCAGGTCCACGCCGTAGTTCTCCAGTTGGACGAAGGTGATTATGAGAAGGACGAGAAGAGCCGCAACGTCACCTTGACTGAAGATGGCACTGAGAAAGTGGAACGCCTGCTTGAGGACGCTGGCTTGCTGACCGGCTCTAATCTGTATGATTATGAGAATACCCTGGTCGTGCATCATCTCGACCAAGCCCTTAAAGCTAATGTCATGTTCAAACGCGACATTGATTATATCGTCAAGGATGGCAAGGTCATCATCATCGATGAATTCACAGGTCGCATGATGGACGGGCGTCGCTGGTCCAACGGCCTGCACCAAGCGATCGAGGCCAAAGAGGCTGTGGATATTGAGCCGGAAAACCAGACGCTGGCGACCATCACTTTCCAGAATTATTTCCGCATGTATCCCAAATTGTCCGGGATGACGGGTACGGCGGCTACCGAAGCGGGTGAGTTTCATGAAATTTACAAGCTGAACGTCGTCGAAATACCGACCAACTTACCCGTTAAGCGCGTGGACGAGGACGACCAGTTCTACAAAAACACGCAAGATAAATTCGGTGCTATCGCCAAGACCATCAAAGAAGCCAATGATCGCGGCCAGCCCGTTTTGGTTGGAACAGTATCGATTGAAAAATCCGAATTACTGGCTGAATTTTTGGAAAAAGAAGGTGTCCAGCACAGCGTCCTGAACGCTCGCTTCCATGAAAGCGAGGCACATATTGTAGCGCAGGCCGGGCGTTTGGGCAGCGTCACCATCGCCACCAACATGGCGGGTCGCGGTACGGATATTCAGCTGGGCGGCAACTTTGAATTTCGGTTGAATGACGAATTGCGCGATATGCCCGAAGGGCAGGCGCGCGATGCCGCCATTGCGGCTTTGCAAGCCGAGATTGCGGAAGAAAAAGCCAAGGTCATTGAAGCCGGCGGATTGTTTGTCCTTGCTACAGAACGCCATGAAAGCCGCCGTATCGATAATCAGTTGCGCGGCCGTTCGGGGCGTCAGGGGGATCCTGGACTTTCCCGTTTCTATTTGTCGCTAGACGACGATCTTTTGCGTATTTTTGGGTCCGAAACCCTATTCTCCAAAATGATGAACTCCAGCCTCGAAGACGGGGAAGCCATTGGCGGCAAATGGCTGTCCAAAGCGATCGAAACCGCGCAGAAAAAGGTGGAGGCGCGCAATTACGATATCCGGAAACAGTTGGTCGAATATGACAATGTTATGAATGATCAGCGCAAGGTCATTTATGAACAACGCAGTGACATCATGGATGCGCAAGCCGTAGACGACATCATTGACGATATGCTCAACGATACCGTCAATAACCTTGTTGGTGACCATTGCCCGGAAGGTACCTATCCTGAGCAGTGGAATGTGGAGGGCCTCAAGCAAAAATGCGCTGAGGTGCTTGGCCTTACGCCCGATATTGACAGTTGGTTGCAGGAAGACGGGCTTGAACCTGAATTCATCGAAACCCGCATTGCCGAATTGACGAGCGCCAGGTTCAAGGCGAAGGGCGCTGCGCTGGATGAAACCATCTGGCGTCAGGTCGAAAAAAGTATCTTGCTGCAAACGCTCGACCATCATTGGAAAGAGCATTTGTCCACGCTCGACGCCCTGCGTCAGGTGATTTATCTGCGCGCTTATGCGCAGAAAAATCCAGTCAATGAATATAAGCAAGAAGCATTTGGCCTGTTTGAACGTATGTTGTCGGCCATTCGTGAAGGCGTGACCAAAACCATCGCCACCAATGATTTCCGCGCCGAAGAAGAATTCGTACCCCAAGACTTGCCCGAACTGCCCGATTTTCTGACCACGCATATCGATCCCCTTTCGGGTGCAGATAATAAGGACGCCAATGGCGGCGCTGCTCTCGGGTTGGTGACAACGACTATCCCGCGCGTTGCGGCTCCATCGGGTTTCAACGACCCATATGCAGGCGATCCTGATCTGCGCCGCAACGACCCATGTCCGTGCGGTTCGGGACAAAAATACAAACATTGTCACGGCGCTTATTGATGATGTGATGCGGGGAGGACGAAGATGATCTGGCTAGCCGGCCTCTTTGCTCTTGTCGCATTTGTCTATGCGTCGGTTGGCTTTGGTGGCGGGTCCACTTATACCGCGCTTCTTGCTTTGTGGGGGGTGGATTACCGGCTGATCCCGGTGATTGCACTTGTCTGCAATATCATCGTCGTTACCGGCGGCAGTATTCGCTTTGTGCGCGCTGGTTTGGTGTCTTGGCGGCAAGTTCTGCCATTGCTGATAGTATCAGCGCCGCTCGCCTTCTTAGGCGGGCTTGTGCCGCTGAAACAAGTCGTGTTCCTCACCATATTGGGTGGCACATTATTGGCGTCTGCAATCGCCCTATTTCTCCAAGCGGACAAGATGACGCCACGCGCAGTTCCCAAGCCTGTATTGCTGGCGCTGTCGGGTGGGGTGGGCTTGCTCGCGGGGCTGTCGGGCATTGGCGGGGGCATATTCATGGCACCGGTCTTACACCTGATCCGTTGGGCAGAGGCACGCCGGATTGCCGCCTTCGCGTCGCTTTATATATTGATTAATTCGGCGGCGGGCTTGTTAGGCCAAATACTGAAATCAGGGGCGCATTCGCTTGCGGAGCCTGCGCTGCAATATGGTCTGCTGCTCGGCGCTGTGTTGGTTGGCGGGCAATTGGGCAGCCTGTTCGGCATGCGCTATCTCTCACCGCGTGTGTTACGGGTGCTCACGGCATTGCTGGTAGGTTATGCCGCGCTTCGACTACTCTGGCAGGCGCATTCCAGATTAGCGGCTTGATAGCGTTCCACTGCTCCAGCATCTTCCAGCCGTGTAGCCTTTAGGGAACGCTTTAGCTGTTGCGGGGTGTTGATGATATGCGGCTGGAGGTCTGCCGGATAGACTCGGCGGTAGCTTAAGAGACCTGTTTTGGTATTTCGGTGAACATATTTTAGCGCCACGGCCATAAGCCTCTTTGTACCTTCCGCTGTACCCGATAGGGTCCTGTGATTGGCGGAATTCCGTAGGTATTAGAGTTTCTGCGGTGTGTAAAAATGTTGGCTCCCCGGGAGGGATTCGAACCCCCGACCAATTGATTAACAGTCAACTGCTCTACCACTGAGCTACCAGGGAACAGCCCGATATGTTCGGGCAGAGGCGCGCGTATAGCAGCGCTTTTTTGCTTTTGGCAAGCGCCCATTGCCCGTTCAGACAATAAATTGTTCCATCGCAATGCGATCATCCAAAGCATGTTCCGGATCAAACAATAAAGTGAGCGCACGGTTGCGGTCCAAGGACACTTCGACATGCGCAATATCCCGGATTTCGCGTTGATCTGCCACGGCGCTAACCGGCCTTTTACTGGCCTCTAAAATTTTGATCCGGATAACATAGCGGTCGGGCAATATTGCGCCTTTCCAACGTCGCGGACGAAACGGGCTGATGGGCGTCAAGGCGAGCAGCGAAGAGTCCAAAGGCAAAATTGGGCCATTGGCGGATAAATTATACGCAGTGGAACCAGCGGGCGTTGAGACCAATATGCCGTCGCAAATGAGTTCGGGGATGGCTGCTCTGCCGTTGACGGAAATCTCCAGCTTCGCCGCCTGACGGGTTTCGCGCAGCAGCGACACTTCATTAATGGCGGGCAAGGTGAATTTTTGACCGCTGATTGTGGTTATGTCCGCCGTCAACGGACGGACAGAAAACGACTTGGCGCGTTGAAGGCGTCTGGGAAGGTCATGCACGTCCCAGCTATTCATCAAAAAGCCTATGGTGCCGCGGTTCATGCCATAAGCGGGAATGTCGCGGCGGCTTTCCAACAACTGATGCAAGACCTGAAGCATGTACCCGTCGCCACCAAGCACAATGACAGCATCGGCGGTGTCGAGCGGCACAAATTCATGCACTTCGCGCAATAGTGCCTCGGCTTCACGGGCTTGCGGGGTTGCCGACGAGATGATCGCAAGTTGCATATTTTGGTTCATCCACCTGTTGCGTTCATATGCCGCGCGAGCCTGAGATCAGGCTGCGCCAGCTGTGTTTCGAATTCATGGCGCTGGGGCTTAAGCCGCAAAGCCTTTTGAAGCAAATAATCGACATCTGTAAGCGTGTCCTCACGCAGTGCCTTGCGCAAATCGACGTGTAGTTCCGAGCCAAGGCACATATAAATCTTGCCGTCGGTGGTGAGGCGGATCCGGTTACATTGGTCGCAGAAATTATGGCTCATGGGTGTGATGAGGCCAAGGCGCAGGCCCAATGGCTCGACGCGCCAATAACGGGCAGGGCCAGCGCTCTTATGCGCTAAAGGATGGAGTTCATAAAGTTCACGTAAAGGTGCGGTGAAGTCGTTGAGCGCAATATAGCTCTCTTCGCGTTCCGCAACACCAGCGCCCAAGGGCATGGTCTCTATCAACGTGAGATCAAGCCCATGTTCTGCGCAGAAATGCGCCATGGGTAACAGCGCGTCTTCATTCTGCTGCTTCAACGCGACCATGTTGATTTTGACAGCCATGCCGTGCGCGCGTGCGGCGTATATGCCGGCCAACACCGTGTCGAGGTCACCACCCCGGCTGATCCGGCGACAGGCTTCTGCGTCCAAGGTATCGAGGCTGACATTTATCCGCTTCATGCCCGCTGATGCCAATAAGGGCGCAAACTGTTCCAATCGGCTGCCATTGGTTGTCATGGTCAGTTCTTCGAGAGCGCCGCTGCGCACATGCCGACCAAGCGCCTCAATCAAGATATGGATATCGCGCCGCACAAGGGGTTCGCCGCCGGTAAGGCGGACTTTGCGGATGCCATGCGCGATAAACCGCTCCACCAAAACTAGGATTTCGTCATAGGTGAGGAGGTCGCGGTGCGGCAAAAAGCTTTGCTGTTCCGGCATGCAATAGGTGCACCGAAAATTGCAACGGTCGGTCACCGATATGCGTAAATAGTCGATATTGCGTCCGAAACCGTCGATCATTTTCGCGATGTAAGCGCAAAACCGTGCGGACGAAAGCTGAATTCAACAGCGGCAAGGGGAAGGGGCGGATTATCCGTGTCGCGCTTTACCCCCATCCGCTGTGAGGCTTTGGCCCGAAGCTGGGTTTAACCCGTTTTACGCGCCAGGCTGGCGAGGCCGCGTGACAGTTGTAAGCATCCGTTCAACCGGGCCACAGGGTCGCCCCAAACGCGGTTGATCACCAACTTGCTGTCGGGGCGTAACTTTGCTGTTTGGCCAAGCTTGTCGACATAAGCGAGTAATCCGGTGACATTGGGCGGCGTATCCTGATGGAAACTGACCAACGTCCCGCGCGCACCGACCTCGATCTTCGCAACCTGAGCGATGAGTGCGTTTTGCTTGATCTGGATAAGCTTGAGCAGATTCTGCGTGGGTTCGGGGATCGGACCAAATCGGTCGGTCATTTCCGCAGCAAAGCCTTCGACGTCTTGGCCCTCTTCGAGATCGTTCAGGCGGCGATACAGCGCCATACGGACCGAGAGGTCGGGGACATACTCTTCGGGAATAAGGATTGGCGCATCGATGGTGATTTGCGGCGAGAAGCTGCCACGTGGTTTGGCCAGCCCTTGCGCGCCTGCACGGGCCTCCAAAATCGCTTCTTCGAGCATCGATTGATATAATTCAAAGCCGACTTCCTTGATGTGGCCCGATTGCTCGTCACCCACCAAATTACCGGCGCCGCGAATGTCGAGGTCATGGCTTGCAAGCTGGAAACCGGCACCAAGGCTATCCAGATCGCCAAGCACCTTCAGGCGTTTCTCCGCTGTCTCCGTGAGCACACGGTTTGGTTCGTGCGTCAGATACGCATAAGCGCGCGTTTTTGACCGTCCAACGCGTCCACGTAGCTGATATAATTGCGCAAGGCCGAACCGGTCGGCGCGATGGATGATCAGGGTATTTGCGCTGGGGATATCAAGGCCGCTTTCCACGATCGTGGTCGACAGCAGAACATCATACCGCTTTTCGTAGAAAGCGCTCATGCGCTCCTCAACTTGTGTGGGCGACATTTGGCCATGCGCCGTGACATATTTCACTTCGGGTATTTCGGTGCGCAGATATTCCTCGATCTCGGTCAAATCTGTAATGCGCGGCACAACGAAGAAGCTTTGCCCGCCGCGATAATGTTCGCGCAGCAGGGCTTCGCGCAGCACGACCGGATCCCATGGCATAACATAGGTGCGCACGGCCAAACGGTCGACCGGTGGTGTTTGAATGACCGACAATTCACGCAGGCCCGACATGGCCATTTGCAATGTGCGCGGGATGGGGGTCGCCGTGAGCGTGAGCATATGCACGTCTGTCTTGAGCGCCTTCAACTGCTCCTTGTGATTAACGCCAAAACGTTGCTCTTCGTCTACAATGACAAGCCCAAGGCGTTTGAAAGCGAGCGACTTTGCCAGCACGGCATGCGTCCCGATCACAATGTCCACGGTCCCATCGGCAAGGCCTTCACGCGTTTGCGCGGCTTCTGCAGCAGGCACAAGCCGCGACAGGCGACCCAGTTTCAAAGGCAAATCACGGAAACGTTCGGCAAAGTTCGCATAATGCTGCCGCGCCAGCAGGGTTGTTGGCGCTATGACGGCGACCTGAAGCCCCGCCATTGCCGCGGCAAAAGCGGCGCGCATCGCAACCTCGGTTTTACCAAAGCCGACATCGCCGCACACCAGACGATCCATAGGCTTGCCAGCGGACAAATCCTGAAGCACTTCTTCAATCACGCGGAGCTGATCTTCGGTTTCCTCATAAGGGAAGCGGTCCACGAAGCTTGCATATGCAGGGCCATCAACCTCAATTACGGCACCTGCCCGCAATGCGCGTTCGGCAGCGGTTTTGAGCAGCTCGCCGGCAATGGCGCGGATGCGTTCTTTCAGCTTTGACTTGCGCCGCTGCCATGCTTCGCCGCCCAATTTGTCGAGCGCGACATGCTCGCTGTCTGAACCATAACGGGACAGCATATCGATATTTTCAACCGGAACATATAATTTGTCGCCGCCCGCATAAGTAAGGGCGACGCAGTCGTGCGGGCTGTTGCCGACGGGGATGGATATCAGGCCATCATATCGTCCGATCCCATGGTCTTGGTGGACAACGAGGTCACCCGGTGTCAGTGCGGCCAATTCGGCTAGAAAAGCGTCTGCAGACTTGCGCCGCTTCTGACGCCGTACGAGGCGGTCGCCCAGCATATCCTGTTCGCTCAGCACCACAAGGTCAGGCGTAGTATAGCCATGGTCCAGCGGCAGAACGACAATGGCGGTTTGTCCCGCCGCGACGCCCAGGGCTTGCTGCCAACTATCGACCGCTACAATCGTCGGTGCCTTATGCTCCGCCAGTAATCCCTTCAACCGTTCGCGCGCGCCACCTGAGTAGCTGGCGATGACCGTCTTGGTTTTGGCGGCATGAAGCGATTTAAGATGCGCGGCAACCGCCTCATAGACATTTGCCTTTTGCGCCCGTTCCGGCGCAAAGTCGCGCGCGGCGCCAATGCCGAAGTCGATAATGCTTGCCGAGTCCGGCTGCGCAAAGGGTGTGACGAGATGCGCGGCATTATCTGCAAATAATTGGTCGAGCTCATCGCCGTTCAAATATAGCATTTCCGGCGGGAGCGGGCGGTAGCTTCCGGGCTCCGCCGCCTGTGCTTTCACGCGGTTTTCGTGATAGTCGCTGATGGCGTCGAGCCGTGACTGCCCCGCCGCAATCGCGCCGCTATCTCGGATAATCAAGGCGTCCGTGCCAACATGGTCGAATATCGTCGCCATCCGTTCTTCGAACAAAGGCAACCAATGGTCCATGCCGGACAGCCTGCGGCCTTCGGACACCGCTTGATATAATGGGTCGCCCGTTGCGGTGACGCCAAATCGCTCGCGGTAACCCATACGGAAGCGTTTGATGGCCTCTTCGTCCATTAAAGCTTCTACAGCGGGTAAGATGTCGAAATGCTCGACCTGATCAATGCTGCGTTGGTCCGATGGGTTAAAGCGGCGGATGCTTTCAATTTCATCGCCAAAGAAATCGAGGCGAAGGCCGACTTCGCTGCCAGCGGGAAATAGATCGACAATACTACCGCGGATGGCAAATTCGCCTGCGTCGGCAACCGTGTCCACGCGGAAATAGCCGTTCGATTGCAGCAAGGACGCAAGCCGTTCGCGGCTGACTTCGCGACCAGCGGTTAATCGCTCGCCTGTCTGACGAATACGGAACGGCGTCACATATTTTTGAATAACCGCGCCGATGGTCGTAACCACAAGCTGCTTTTTTTTTGTTGGCTGCTGCAATGCTTGCAGCGTCGACATGCGCTGCGAGGTAACGGCGACGGAAGGCGAAGCGCGGTCGTAAGGAAGGCAATCCCAACCCGGCAGAATCAGGATTTCGATTTCAGGTGCAAAAAAGGGCACGGCATCTGCAATCGCGCGCATCGCGGACTCATCGGGCGCAATATACAGCGCGCGCGTTTTAGCCGCCCGCGTCAGGTCCGCCAGCAACAACGGTGCAAAGCCATTTGGCACCGACGCAAGCGTCAACGCTTGGCGGCTGTTTATGATACGCTGCAGGTCAATCATCACTTATGCGTGCTAAGCCCTTCAGGAAGCACAATGAAGTCCAATCGCATCATCTGGTCCATCAATGGGCCAGCAAAGGCCGGGTCAGGCTCAGCAGTGCCAAGCGCCCATGCCATGATGTCAACATCCTGTTCATCTAACAGGCGCTCGAACCATTCATACTCAACCGCGCCCCATTCCGAAGAGCAATGATCGAAAAATCCACCGACCATAGCATCGGCTTCCCGTGTGCCACGATGGTGCGCGCGATAATGCAGTTTGCGACGATAGGGGTCAGCGTCCATTGCGCGTCCTTTAGCTTCTGGTGGAATTTGATTATCGGGTTATAAGCGGCCCTAGTCATGCGCCCCGATATACTCAATCCGTTATTTGCAGACATTCGTGCCTTAAAAGGTGTTGGCCCTGGTCTTGCCAAGCCGTTGGAGCGGCTTGGGCTGGAGCGGGTGAAGGACGTTCTGTATCATTTTCCCAATAGCTGGACCTATCGCAAAGCGGTGTCCTGTTTGGATGTGGCCGATGTTGGCCGGAATATCATCCTAACCGTTACGGTCATGGATCACCGGGGTGGAAGCAGCCCGCGCGCGCCCTTGCGCATATTCGCGGCGGATGCTGGAGGTAATTACATCACGCTGACATTTTTTGGCAGAAATGGCGGTTGGGC
The DNA here is from genome assembly GCF_945890115.1 of Sphingorhabdus sp. EL138. Classification (GTDB taxonomy): domain Bacteria; phylum Pseudomonadota; class Alphaproteobacteria; order Sphingomonadales; family Sphingomonadaceae; genus Sphingorhabdus_B. Next base: position 25,152 of record NZ_CAMDCK010000017.1, on the reverse strand, counting down.
GCGTAAGCAGCTTCCGGTTGGCGAAATGCGCATCATATCGGGCAAACTTGACCGTTATGGGGACGAACTTCAGATGGTGCATCCCGACCATGTGGTGCCCATCGGTAGCGATACTTCGCCGGGGTTGGCCGAGCCGATTTATCCCTTGTCCGACGGCCTAACTAACAAGCGTATGGGGCAATTGGTGGCGACATCGTTGCAAGATGTGCCTGATTTGGCGGAGTGGATTGAGCCGACCTTGGTGTCCAGTCGTGGGTGGTTCAGTTGGTCGAAGTCTATCAACCTACTGCACAACAAGGATGACCAAGACGCGCGGGATAGGCTGGCTTATGATGAGCTATTCAGCAACCAACTTGCGATGCGGTTAATCCGCGCGGCGATGGACAAACGCGCCGCTGTGCCGATACGCGGTGACGGCTCTTTGGTGTCAAAGCTGACATTGCCCTTTGCGCTCACAGGCGCGCAGCAGCGCGCCATTGCGGAGATTGAGGGCGATCTTGCGCAGTCGCGGCCCATGCTCCGCCTGCTGCAAGGTGATGTTGGCGCTGGAAAGACGATGGTCGCGCTGATGGCATTGTTGCGCGGCGTTGAGGCAGGGATGCAGTCCGCGATGCTCGCGCCGACAGAAATCCTTGCGCGGCAGCATTATGCCAGCCTGCAAAAATTACTCTCTGGCTTACCCATCAACATTGCGATTCTTACTGGTCGCGAAAAAGGGAGCTTGCGTGAGGCAACTTTGATGGGGCTTGCCGATGGATCAATTCACATACTTGTTGGCACCCACGCGATATTTCAGGAGGCTGTGACCTATAAGGCGCTCGCAGTGGCGGTGATTGACGAGCAACACCGCTTTGGCGTTTCACAAAGGCTGATGCTGTCCCGCAAGGGCAGGGGCGTGCCGCATTTGTTGGTTATGACTGCAACCCCGATACCACGGAGCCTTGCGCTCGCGGCGTATGGTGAAATGGATAGCTCGATCTTAGACGAGCTTCCTCCGGGACGGACGCCGGTTGAAACCCGCGTGATGTCACAGGAGCGGCTGGAAGAGCTGGTTGAAGGCGTTGCCCGGCATTTGGCTGCGGGAAAGCAGGCATTTTGGGTCTGCCCTCTCGTTGAGGAGAGTGACAAAAGTGACCTTGCCGCCGCTGAACAACGTGCTGAACAGCTTCGTCTGCGCTTTGGTGATCAGGTTGCGTTGGTGCACGGCCGGATGCGCGGCCCGGAAAAAGACGCCGTTATGGAACGCTTCGTAGCAGGCGAAACCCGCTTGCTGGTTGCAACAACGGTGATTGAGGTTGGCGTGGACGTCCCCAATGCCAGCCTTATGGTGATTGAGGCAGCGGATCGCTTTGGTCTTGCCCAGCTCCACCAATTGCGCGGGCGGGTTGGCCGTGGTTCGGAAAAATCCGTCTGCATATTGGTGCGGAGCACGCACATTGGAGAAACTGCGCGGGCGCGGTTGGCGTTGATGCGCGAAACGAACGATGGTTTTCGCATTGCGGAGGAAGATTTGAAACTGCGCGGCGCGGGCGAATTGCTTGGCACAAGGCAATCGGGCGAAAACCCGTTTCGAGTCGCCACGCCTGAACAGGTCCGCGCGCTAATTGGTGTCGCCGCAGATGATGCGCGGTTGCTGCTGGACCGCGATGGCGGGCTTGATGGCGCGCGCGGTCAAGCGGCGCGGATGGCGTTATACTTGTTTGAAAGAGACGCAGGTGTAGCGACGTTGCGCGGCGGTTAGCAGCTGCGGCTTATATGAAGTTAATTAAACCGTGCTTTTTCTTTCCTGCTGAGATTTTGACAGGGGTTGCTTGAACCGAAATAACTGCGTCTTCGTCTGTCATGGCGTCGCCATCCACGCGTGCGCCGCCGCCTTGGATCATCCTGCGTGCTTCTTTCTTTGAAGCAACAAAGTTCAGGCCAACCAATGCGTCAACGAGTGAAATGTCGCCCGAAGCGTCAAAGCTAGGTAGATCACCGCCGCTTGTGCCTTCTTCAAACGTCTTACGTGCAGTTTCTGATGCAAGGGTTGCGGCGTCCGCGCCACGGCACAATTCGGTCGCGGCATTGGCCAAGGCGATCTTGGCCGCGTTGATGTCCGAACCGCCGAGTGCTTCAAGCCGTTCAATTTCGTCTAGCGGGATATCGGTGAACAAGCGCAGAAAACGACCCACGTCACGATCGTCCGTATTCCGCCAGAATTGCCAATAATCATAATCCGGCAATTGTTCACGGTTCAGCCAAATCGCGCCAGAGACCGATTTGCCCATCTTTGAACCGTCGGCTTTGGTAATCAGCGGGGTCGTTAGGCCAAACACGTCAGCGCCGTCCATCCGGCGGGCAAGCTCCATGCCGTTAATGATGTTGCCCCATTGGTCGGAGCCACCCATTTGCAAGCGAACGCCCATAGTCTTGCTCAAATGACGGAAGTCATAGCCTTGCAGGATCATATAGTTGAATTCGAGGAAGGTCATCGGCTGCTCACGCTCAAGGCGCAGCTTCACCGAATCGAATGTCAGCATGCGATTGATGGTGAAATGCGTGCCAACCTGCTGCAGCAATTCGATATATCCCAACTGTCCAAGCCAGTCATGATTGTTGACCATCACCGCGTCGGTCGGGCCGTCGCCAAATGTCAGGAATTTTTCGAACGCCGTTCGGATCGAATGGATGTTCGCTTCGATCGTCTCGTCCGTCAGCATTTTGCGGACTTCGTCCTTGCCCGTTGGGTCGCCAATCCGCGTCGTTCCGCCGCCCATGACCACTACCGGCTTATGGCCCGCTTGCTGCAAGCGGCGCAGGAGCATGATCGAGACAAGATTGCCGACATGAAGCGATGGCGCGGTCGCGTCGAAGCCGATATAGCCAGGAACAATCTCTTTGGATGCCAATGCGTCAAGCGCAGTGGCATCGGTCGTCTGGTGAATATAGCCACGTGCATCGAGCAGGCGGAGGAGATCGGATTTATAAGCGGTCATAACGCGTCCGCGTCTAGCATGGAGTTTCGACAATGGCCAATATTTCAATGACTGAAGTGGCGTTGATCTGCCACGCGCAGTCGTTAGCCGGCTGTATTGAGCGCATCGGTGCTACGATTGCGCGTGGGACCAGCGGCGAAGTTACGGTGACCTATCGCGTGTCTGCCGAAACAGGCACTCTAGAAATTCCGGCCCGATTAACACCGTTTCGCATTGACGGACTATGGAAAAGTACATGTTTTGAATTATTTATAGGTAATTTTGAAGATGAAAGCTATTTAGAGTATAATTTTGCGCCGTCGCTGCAATGGGCAGCGTATGAGTTTGCGGGCTATCGTTCGGATATGGCTGAGTTGGAAACAAACGCTCCAAACATTAGAGTCGAGCAAGATACCGACATTCTCATGCTGTTCGTAACGCTTCAGTTGCCCAATGCTTGGCGGGCGCGCAGCCTGCAGGCAGGCATCAGTGCGGTCATCGCGCAGAAAAACGGAGATCTTTCCTATTGGGCAGCGGCACACCCTCCGGGCAAGCCAGATTTTCATCATAAGGATTGCTTTGCCGTGCAACTGGAGGCACGACGCGCGACATGAAATTTGGAATTGATCGCCTTTTGGCAGAGCCTGAACTTCGCGCCCCCCTTAGGGGTAGGCGCGTTGCTTTATTGGCGCACCCCGCTTCCGTAACAGCGGACCTTACCCATTCGCTGGACGCACTCGCGGCTTTAGGCGACGTCAATGTCACCGCAGCGTTTGGCCCCCAACACGGCCTGCGCGGTGACAAGCAGGACAATATGATGGAATCGCCGGATTTCATGGATCCAGCGCATGATATCCCCGTGTTCAGCCTATATGGCGAAGTCCGCCGCCCGACCGCAGCGTCTATGGAGACTTTCGATGTCATCCTCATCGATCTGCAGGATCTGGGTTGCCGCATTTACACGTTTATCACGACGTTGCTGTACATATTGGAGGCTGCTGCGGAGCATGGAAAGGCAGTTTGGGTATTGGACCGATCAAACCCCGCCGGACGCCCTGTGGAAGGGCTCACGCTGCGTTCTGGATGGGAAAGCTTTGTAGGTGCAGGTCCTATGCCTATGCGGCATGGCCTGACGCTGGGCGAGATGGGGAAATGGTTCATCGATCATTATAAAATTCAGGTCGATTATCACGTGATCGCGATGGAGGGCTATGCCCCTGACGCTGCGCCTGGCTTCGGTTGGCCGACGGACCGGCTTTGGATAAACCCAAGCCCCAATGCGGCAAACATCAACATGGCGCGCGCGTATGCGGGCACCGTTTTGCTTGAAGGCACAACTTTGTCGGAGGGCAGGGGCACGACGCGCCCGCTCGAGATATTCGGTGCGCCTGATATCGACGCACGCAAGATCATCGCCGAAATGCAAAACTTCGCGCCTGCATGGTTGAAGGGCTGCAGCTTGCGTGAAATCTGGTTTGAACCAACATTCCATAAACATGTGCATCAGCTTTGCCATGGCGTGCATATCCATGCCGAAGGCCCCAGCTATGACCATCAGGCGTTCCAGCCATGGCGGTTGCAGATATTGGCGTTCAAGGCGATCCGGCGGCTGTACCCGGATTATGATCTGTGGCGTGATTTTCCCTATGAATATGAATTAGGCAAGCTCGCCATTGACGTTATCAACGGCGGACCAGCGTTGCGCGAATGGGTTGACGCCGCCGACAGCACGCCAGAGGAATTTGATGCAATGACGTCCATCGATGAGCAGGCTTGGGCCGAAGAACGGCGCAAACATTTGCTATATTAATGTCCGTGCTTGCGGCTTAATTCGCGCATAGCGTCATCCAGACCTTCTAACGTCAACGGATACATGCGGTCGTTGACCAGTTCCTTGATGATCTTGGTCGACTGCGAATATCCCCATTGCTTTTCGGGCACGGGGTTCAGCCAAACCGTTGCCGGATAGGTGCTGGTGATACGGTTCATCCACACCGCGCCTGATTCTTCGTTGAAATGTTCAACCGAACCGCCGGGATGGGTGATCTCATAAGGGCTCATGGAAGCATCGCCAACCATCACAACCTTATAATCGTGTGGGAATTTGTGCAGCAGATCCCACATCTGCGTGCGCTCGCTAAACCGGCGCTTATTGTCTTTCCACACGCCTTCATATGGGCAGTTGTGAAAATAGAAAAATTCCAAATTTTTGAATTCGCTTGTGGCAGCACTGAATAACTCTTCACAAAGCTTGATGAATGGATCCATCGATCCGCCAACGTCCAACATCAACAGCACCTTAATGGCATTACGCCGTTCAGGGCGCATTTTGATGTCCAGCCAGCCTTGGCGCGCCGTGCCGTTGATCGTGGCGTCAATATCCAGCTCTTCCACCGCACCGTCGCGGGCGAACCGGCGCAATCGGCGCATTGCGATTTTTATATTCCGTGTACCCAATTCTTTGGTGTTGTCGAGATTCTGAAACTCGCGCTTGTCCCACACTTTGACGGCGCGCTTATGCTTCGACTCGCCCCCAATCCGGACGCCTTCGGGGTGATAGCCCGAATTACCATAAGGCGAAGTGCCGCCAGTACCGACCCATTTATTGCCGCCTTGATGGCGCTTTTCCTGCTCTTCGAGACGCTTTTTCAACGTCTCCATCAATTCGTCCCAGCTGCCCATTTTTTCGATCTTCGCCATTTCCTCGGGCGATAGATATTTTTCGGCAATGGCTTTCAACCAATCCGCCGGAACATCGACGGGATTTTGTCCATATTCAGTGAAGATGCCCTTGAATACCTTGCCAAACACTTGGTCAAAGCGGTCAAGCAACGCTTCGTCTTTCACAAGTGTCGCACGCGCCAGATAGTAAAATTCTTCAGGGCTTTGATCAATGACATCAGCGTCCAAAGCGGCAAGTAAAGCCAGATGCTCCTTCAGCGATGCCGAGATGCCCGCAGACCGCAACTCTTCCATGAATGAGAAAAACATCGGCTGGTTCCTGTATAAAGTGACCGATTAAGCTTTTGGCGAATGAGCGGTTCTGGAGGTAAAAAGCGAGCGGACGAATTCTAGCTGGTCGGGCGACGCGCCATGAAGGCGAGGCGTTCGAACAACATGATGTCCTGCTCATTTTTCAGCAGCGCGCCGTGCAATGGAGGGATAGCCTTGGTTGGGTCACGCGATTGAAGCACGTCCAATGGCATATCTTCATGCAGCAACAGCTTCAGCCAATCGAGTAATTCGCTCGTGCTTGGCTTTTTCTTGAGCCCCGGAACGTCGCGCACTTCGTAGAAAATATCCATGGCCTTTGAAACCAGCATTTTTTGAATGCCGGGAAAGTGGACATCGATAATTGCCTGCATCGTCGTACGATCTGGGAATTTAATATAATGGAAGAAACAACGGCGCAGAAACGCGTCCGGCAGTTCTTTCTCATTGTTTGAAGTGATGATGACGATGGGGCGCTCGACTGCTTTGATCGTCTCTTGCGTTTCGTAAACGAAGAATTCCATCCGATCGAGTTCTTGTAACAAATCGTTCGGAAATTCGATGTCGGCCTTGTCAATTTCGTCGATCAACAACACGGGCAATTGGGGGGCAGTGAAAGCTTCCCACAGCTTGCCTTTTTTGATGTAGTTTTTGATGTCATGCACGCGCTCATCGCCCAATTGACTGTCGCGCAGGCGGGCAACGGCATCATATTCATATAGGCCTTGATGCGCCTTGGTCGTGGACTTGATATTCCATTCGATGAGCGGCGCACCAAGCGCGGTGGCTATTTCTTGCGCAAGGACGGTCTTACCGGTGCCTGGCTCACCCTTGACCAGCAAAGGCCGACGCAACTTAGTGGCGGCGTTAACCGCGACCTTCAGGTCATCAGTGGCGACATAATTATCGGTGCCTTCAAAGCGCATGAACAAACCCTTTTAGTTAATCGAACAATTAATTCGTTAAGTGGACCAATCGGGATATGCAACATTATATTACGCAAGACAGCGCGCTGCGGAGCAACGGCGCGTGCGTCAGCCCTAGACATAAAAAAGGGCCCCATCCTGAATTTCGGAAGGGGCCCTTTTCCCAAAATGTGATGCGATGTTATTGGTCGAGGAAGCTGCGCATTTTGCGGCTGCGACTTGGATGCTTGAGCTTGCGTAACGCCTTGGCTTCGATCTGGCGAATACGCTCACGCGTCACACTGAATTGCTGCCCAACTTCTTCAAGCGTGTGGTCGGTGTTCATCCCAATGCCAAACCGCATACGTAATACGCGTTCTTCACGTGGCGTAAGCGACGCAAGAACACGCGTTACCGTTTCCTTCAAATTGGCCTGAATTGCGGCATCCACAGGAATGACCGCGTTTTTGTCCTCAATGAAGTCGCCCAAATGGCTGTCTTCTTCGTCGCCAATTGGGGTTTCAAGGCTGATCGGTTCCTTCGCAATTTTCATCACCTTGCGCACTTTTTCAAGCGGCATGGAAAGGCGTTCGGCCATTTCTTCCGGTGTGGGCTCGCGCCCTTGTTCGTGCAGGAACTGGCGGCTAGTGCGCACCAATTTGTTGATCGTTTCGATCATATGCACGGGGATGCGGATGGTCCGCGCCTGATCGGCAATCGACCGCGTAATCGCCTGACGGATCCACCATGTTGCATATGTGCTGAACTTGTAGCCACGGCGATATTCAAACTTGTCGACCGCCTTCATCAGGCCGATATTGCCTTCCTGAATAAGATCAAGGAACTGCAAACCACGATTGGTGTATTTCTTCGCAATGGAAATAACGAGGCGTAAATTCGCCTCAACCATTTCCTTTTTCGCGATGCGTGCTTCGCGCTCGCCCTTTTGCACCATGTTCACGATACGGCGGAATTCGCCAAGTGACATGCCGGTATTGGCTGCGATGTCAGCTATCTCGCTGCGAATGCGCTCGACGCTCTCGGCTTCGGTCGTTGCGAAGGCCGTCCATTTCTTGTCGATGTTGGACACTTCGGCGAGCCAGTTCTCATCCAGCTCACGACCCATATAGCTGTCAAGGAACGCCTTGCGGGGAACCTTGTGCCGTTCGGCCAAGCGCAGCATCTGTCCACCAAGAGCAGTCAAACGGCGGTTGAATGAGTATAATTGATCGACCAGATATTCGATCTTGTTCGCATGGAACTGAACGCTTTCAACCTCTGCGGTCAATTCTTCACGCAATTTGTGATATCTGTTTTCCGAAGCAGTGGAAAAATCTTCCCCGGCGTTCAGTGCGCGCATGCGCTCAAGCTGAATGTTTGAGAATTTCTTGAACAGTGACGTGATTTTGGCGAAGCGCTCAAGCGCCGCTGGCTTCAACGCTTCTTCCATTTGCGCCAGGCTGAGGGTGTTATCTTCTTCCTCTTCCTCGACAGGACGCGAGCGCCGCTCTGTCATATCCTCATCATCGTCGCTTGCCGCTTCGGGTTCGTCTTCGACTTCATCTTCCTCTTTATAGGAAGGACCAGCGGTCTTCTCGCTGATTTCGCCGTCGCCTTCTTCTTCACCATCTTCCGTCAGCGATTCAGGGGCAGGCTCTTTCGAGAGCATCGCGTCGAGGTCAAGAATTTCGCGCAGCTGCATTTCGCCGTCATTGAGCGCATTGGACCAGTCGATTATCGCGTGGAAAGTGATCGGGCTTTCACAAAGGCCCAAAATCATGGTGTCGCGACCAGACTCGATTCGCTTGGCAATAGCGATTTCGCCTTCGCGAGAGAGCAATTCCACCGCGCCCATTTCACGCAAATACATGCGGACGGGGTCATCGGTCCGTTCGCCAGTGCCCGTTTTCTTGATAGTGTTGGTTAGCGAGCGGGGATCATTTTCGGAAATATTGTCGATGGTTTCGACTTCTTCCTCGGCCTCGTCCTCATTATCGTCGCCAGCTTCGTCATTCTCGACGATTTGCACGCCCATATCGTTGATCGCCGACATGACGTCTTCAATTTGTTCGGACGACATCTGATCCTGCGGCAGGGCCGCATTCAGTTCGTCATAAGTCAGAAAACCCCGGCGCTTGGCCTTGGCGAGCAGTTTTTTTACGGTCGCGTCATTCAGGTCGATCAGCGGTGCATCACCGTTTTCGCCGATATCTTCTTCGTTTTCATTTGCGCGACTTGCCAAAATAATTCCCCGATAAACTTATAAACTATCCGCATCACGCCGAAAAAATTCGATGATACGATCGTCAAATGCCTTTTTTTCGTGTCGCAACCTTTGCTGTTCGGCAAAAGTCTCTTCAGTCATCTCCAAACCCGCCAACCGCGTGGCGCGTTCCAGAGCTTCTTCCAGCGCCGGGCGCTGCTTCATAAGCCTGATTGCTTCACCCAAATTTTTTGAAGCGTTAGAAAATCCGTCGCCTCCCGAACCGAACTCTCCGCGGTTAAAGGGAAAAACCTTACCATTGCTGTGGAGCAGTGTCGACGCGACATTATACAACTTCTCGCCCAATATGGTAATTAGCCCCTCGGTATCAAGCGTTTCTTTGTTAAAAGATTGGTTGAGCATCACGGTAAGCAAAGCCGCATGATTCGGGTCGGACGGAACGAAGTGGCTTAGCGCTTCATGATGTTGGGCAATAAGGGCGGGGTGGCGCAATAAAGCGGCAAGTATACCTTGGATCAAAAAGTCCGAACCCTTGGCGTTGAAGCTTTTGGTTTCCGCGCCCGGCGGTAAAATGGGCGGCTTACGCCAATCGCGCTTTTGCCCGCGCACAAAAGGTGCCGATGGCGTAAACGGCGCGCTGCGTCGCTGCGCGAATAGATTGTCGAACCGCTCACGAAAGGCATCGGCATAATGGCGGCGAATTTCTCCATCCGCGATATTTGCCATATGCGCCCCTAGTCGTTGTTTAAGCCCTGCACGATCCTCAGGTGTGTCGAGTGGCCCTGCAGACATCTCTGCCCTCCATAACCTCTCTACGAGCGGCTGAGAGGCTTCTAGAAGCTGCGTGAGTGCGGCGGCACCCGATGCCTTCACAAGATCGTCAGGGTCTTGTCCTTCGGGCAAGGTCACAAACTGAAGACTATGGCCGGGTTTCAACAATGGAAGGGCGCGTAAAGCCGCGCGGATGGCGGCCTTTTGACCTGCAGAATCGCCATCAAAGCATAACAACGGCTTCTCCGTCATTCGCCAAAGCATTTGGATCTGCTGTTCAGTCAGCGCGGTTCCTAGAGGCGCCACCGCATCAGCAAAGCCCGCCTGCGCGAGGGCAATGACGTCCATATAACCTTCGACCACAATCACGCGGCCTGTCTGGCGCGAAGCAGGGGAGCATTTTTCCAGATTGTACAACACACGGCCCTTGTCGAATAAGGGCGTGTCGGGTGAGTTGAGATATTTGGGTTCGCCTTCGCCCAATATACGCCCGCCAAAGGCAATCACGCGGCCACGCGGATCACGGATCGGGATCATCAGCCGACCGCGAAACCGGTCATAGGGCGCTTTCCCGTCGACGGATATTAGCAGCCCTGCCTCAATCAAGTTCGGTTCACCAAATTGCTTAAGTGCGGTTTTTAGGCCCGTGCGATTGTCGGGCGCGAGGCCGAAGCCAAAGTCGCGGATCGTTTGCTCGGTAAACCCGCGTTGTTTGAGATAACCCCGCGCGGCGGAGCCCTCAACGCCAAGCAATTGCGTGACAAACCAGTCCTGCGCCGCCGTCATGACGTCATATAGGCTGTTTGCCTTCTCCGCGCGCTGCGCTGCCTTAGGATCAGCGGCAGGGACCTCCATCCCGGCCTCTGCCGCCAGTTCCTTAATCGCATCCATGAAAGACAGGCCGCGCTGGTCGGTCATCCAGCGAATGGCATCACCATGCGCGGAACAGCCAAAACAATGGTAAAAGCCCTTTTCATCGTTGATCGTGAAGCTGGGTGATTTTTCGTTATGGAACGGGCAGCATGCCTTAAACTCGCGGCCTGCCTTTGTGACCTTAACGGTGCGTCCGATCAACGCGGAAAGCGTGATCCGCGCGCGTAATTCATCCAGCCATTGCGGGGTAAGGGTCATTGGGCCTTCATCCTCGAAGCCCACCCCCGGCTCCTCCCGCCTGCGGGAGTGGAGTAGAATGACGATATAACTTGTGCGGGACTTATCTTCACCTGTTCCCCTCCCGCAGGCGGGAGGGGTTAGGGGTGGGCAGCGACATATCGGTCAAAACCTCACCGATCATCACAAGCACCCCTTCCAAATTCTGCATCACATCCCCATTCGTAAATCGGATCAGCCGATACCCTTGCGCTTCAATCCACTCGGTACGGACGCAATCATACTCAACCTGCACGTCATGGGAAGGGCCATCAATTTCGACCACGAGCTTTGCAGACCGACACACAAAGTCTGCGAAATAAGGGCCGATGGGTATTTGGCGGCTAAACTTAAATCCATCCAATTGGTTTTTTGACAAGCTTTGCCACAACTTGGTTTCAGCTGGTGTTGCTTGCTGTCGCAGATCACGCGCGCGTCTTGTGTTTCTTGGTTCGAACGGTCTTTCCATTGCTGCTGGATGCCCACCCCCAACCCCTCCCGCCTGCGGGAGGGGCCAATTTTAACCCAACGCTGCCTTCACAAGGCCACTGGCCTTGCTCATGTCGAGTTGTGGGCCATGACGTTCTTTCAGAATGGCCATGACGCGGCCCATATCCTTCAGGCTCTCTGCGGCCAGTTCAGCCTTAATGCCCTCAATCGCCGCGCTGGTTTCCGCGTCGCTCAACTGTGTGGGCAGGAAATCTTCGATGATTGTCAATTCAGCCGCTTCAACCGCAGCAAGTTCCGCACGGCCACCTTGTTCATATAACGCGATCGACTCGCGGCGTTGCTTGATCATTTTCTGCATGACCTCAACGACCATCGCGTCATCATCGGGTTGCTGGGATGCGGTACGCAGTTCGATGTCGCGGTCTTTAATCTTGGCGAGAATTAGGCGCACGGCGGCCAGACGGTCTTTTTCGCCTGCCTTCATAGCGGTAATCTGGGCGGCTTTGATGGTGTCACGAATCATGATGTTCTTTCCAAACTAAGGTAATCCGCGGTGATAGCCAATCCGCGTCAAACCGTCACCCTGAACTTGGTTCAATGGTCTATCACGCCCCATGAGCAGGGATTGAGAGAATAAATAGACCCTGAACCAAGTTCAGGGTGACGTTAGAAAGAGAATAGCGTAAACATTCCACAGCTTTCTTGATTTCCGCATTGACGCTTTGGGTCACCATCTCTAGGCGCAATGCCTTAGCGACATTGCTGTATTCCGTTTAACAGGAGCGACCCCATCATGGCCGACCCCAAATCTTCGCGCGCGCCTTCTGGAGCGACGGGGGTATTGGTTTTAGCGTCCGGGGAAGTGGTCTGGGGCAGGGGCTTTGGCGCAGAGGGCCAAGCGGTTGGTGAAGTCTGCTTCAACACCGCAATGACCGGTTATCAGGAAGTGATGACTGATCCGTCCTACGCTGGGCAAATCATCAACTTCACCTTCCCGCATATCGGCAATGTCGGCACGAACCCCGAAGATGTCGAGGCACTGAACCCGCATGCTTTGGGGGCGATTGTGCGGCAAGATGTAACCGACCCATCCAATTTCCGCAGCACGCAGCATTTTGACTCATGGATGAAGGCCAATGGCCGCATCGGTATCTCCGGCATTGATACCCGCGCGCTGACCCGGCTGATCCGTGTAGCCGGCGCGCCAAACGCCGTGATTGCACATTCGGCAACCGGCGATTTCGATCTGCCTACATTGTTAGCGCGGGCAAAGGCGTGGGCTGGATTGGAGGGCATGGACCTCGCCAAGGATGTGACAACGCTGCAAACTTATGGTTGGGATCAAGGGCTTTGGACGCGGGGTTCGGGCTATGCCGTCCCAGCCAAGGGCAGTAAAAAGGTCGTCGCCGTTGATTATGGCATCAAACACAACATCCTGCGCAACCTTGTCGATGTGGGCTGTGACGTGACCATTGTGCCGGCCACCGCAAGCTTTGAAGACATCATGGCCCACGCGCCCGATGGCCTCTTCTTGTCGAACGGCCCCGGCGACCCCGCCGCAACGGGCGTATATGCCGTGCCGGTGATCAAGCAATGGCTTGAAACCAAAAAGCCCTTGTTCGGCATCTGCCTTGGCCACCAGATGCTTGGCCTCGCGGTCGGCGCGAAGACAGAGAAAATGCATCAGGGGCATCGCGGCGCGAACCATCCGGTCAAGCGCCTGAGCGACTGCACAGTCGAAATCACCAGCATGAACCACGGCTTTGCAGTGGACGCCGCAACCTTACCCGCCAACGCGGAGGCGACGCATATCAGCCTCTTCGACGGCAGCAATTGCGGCTTCGAACTCGCCGACCAGCCCGCATTTTCGGTGCAATACCACCCCGAAGCCTCACCCGGCCCACAGGACAGCCATTATTTGTTCGAGAAATTCGCGGGGATGATGGGATGAGCACTCCGTATGTCCCTATGAAATGGGAATATATCGTTGTGAAATATGTAGGCAGCATTTGGAGTAGTAGTGGTCAATGGGATCGCCCAGAGCTGGAAAACATGTCCACAGAACAAATGCTAAATCATTATGGTGTTTTGGGTTGGGAATTAATCAAAATTGGTCCCGTGCATGAAACCAGCAGCGCGCCCTCTGCGGCTTATATTCTCAAGCGGCGAGTAGCATAATGCCCAAACGTACTGACATCAAATCCATCCTCATCATCGGCGCTGGCCCCATCATCATTGGGCAGGCGTGCGAGTTTGATTATTCGGGGACGCAGGCGTGTAAGGCGCTGCGCGAAGAGGGTTATCGCATCATCCTCGTCAATTCGAATCCGGCGACGATCATGACCGATCCGGATATGGCTGACGCGACTTATGTCGAGCCGATCACGCCCGAAATTGTTGCCAAGATCATCGAAAAAGAGCGCCCTGACGCGGTGTTGCCGACCATGGGTGGGCAGACGGCGCTGAACGTCGCTTTGGCCTTGTTCAACGATGGTACGCTGGCGAAATATGGTGTCGAGATGATCGGCGCGGATGCCGAGGCGATTGATAAGGCTGAGGACCGGATCAAGTTCCGCGACGCGATGACCAAAATCGGCCTGGAATCCGCGCGTTCAGGTATTGCGCATTCGTTGGAGGAGGCGTTGGATGTGCTGGAACGCACGGGCCTGCCATCGATCATTCGTCCAAGCTTTACCATGGGCGGCACCGGCGGCGGGATTGCTTATAATCGCGACGAGTTCATCAAGATCGTCACGGGTGGGCTGGATGCATCGCCAACCACCGAAGTGTTGATTGAGGAATCTTTGCTCGGTTGGAAAGAGTTTGAGATGGAAGTCGTGCGCGACCGCGCCGACAATGCTATCATCATTTGCTCCATCGAAAATGTAGACCCGATGGGCGTGCATACCGGCGATTCCATAACCGTTGCGCCTGCGCTGACGCTGACTGACAAAGAATATCAGATTATGCGCAATGCGAGCATCGCGTGCTTGCGTGAAATTGGCGTAGAAACAGGTGGTTCCAACGTACAGTTCGCAGTCAATCCCGCTGATGGTCGCCTGATCGTCATCGAAATGAACCCGCGCGTGTCGCGTTCTTCGGCGCTGGCGTCAAAGGCGACGGGCTTCCCCATCGCCAAGGTTGCCGCGAAACTGGCGGTTGGCTTTACGCTCGACGAAATCACCAACGACATTACCGGCGCAACGCCTGCGTCGTTTGAACCGACGATTGACTATGTCGTCACCAAAATCCCGCGCTTTGCCTTTGAAAAGTTTAAAGGCGCCGAGCCATTGTTGCATACTGCCATGAAATCGGTTGGCGAGGTTATGGCGATTGGCCGCAATATCCACGAAAGCATGCAAAAGGCGCTGCGTGGGCTTGAGACTGGGTTGTCTGGTTTTAATTACATCGATGCGCTCAAGGGGGCATCTAAGGACGAATTGTCCGCCGAACTCAGCCGCGCGACTCCCGATCGCCTGCTGGTTGCAGCACAAGCCCTGCGTGAGGGCATGACCGTAGCCGAAATCCATGCCATCGCGAAGTTCGACCCATGGTTCCTCGAACGGCTACAAGAAATCATTGCCGCCGAGAATGATGTTAAAACAAATGGTCTGCCCAATAATGCAGAGGCGCTGCGCCGTTTGAAGGCCATGGGCTTCTCCGATAAAAGGCTCGCTTATCTGGCGGTGGAGTCGGTCCATTTGCGGCCCGGAATGGAAACGGCAGTCCGCCGCGGTTCGGGCATTGCGATGCAGGCTGCCCGCGCGATGGCAGGTGCTGTGACTGAAGATGAAGTGCGTGCGCTGCGTCACAAGTTGGGCGTCCGTCCGGTGTTCAAGCGTATCGACACCTGTGCTGCGGAATTTGAGGCAAAGACGCCCTATATGTATTCCACTTATGAGGCACCAAGTTTTGGTACGCCGGAGTGTGAGAGCGCGCCTACGGATCTCGAGAAAATCGTCATCTTGGGCGGCGGACCAAACCGCATCGGGCAGGGAATCGAGTTTGATTATTGCTGCGTCCACGCCTGCTTTGCGCTCGCTGATGCGGGCTATGAAACGATTATGGTCAACTGCAACCCAGAAACGGTGTCGACGGACTATGACACATCCGATCGTTTGTATTTCGAACCGCTGACCGCTGAGGACGTGCTGGAAATCCTGCATGTCGAGCAACAAAATGGCACGCTAAAAGGTGTTATCGTTCAGTTCGGCGGGCAAACGCCGCTGAACTTGGCAAAGGCCCTCGAGGCGGCGGGTATTCCTATTTTGGGAACGTCACCCGATGCTATCGATTTGGCCGAAGACCGCGAGCGCTTTGCCGCGCTGATTAACCAGCTTAAGCTCAAGCAGCCCGAAAACGGCATCGCGCGCAGCCGCGAAGAGGCGATCAAGGTCGCCGAAAATATTGGCTACCCTGTGCTGATGCGCCCGTCTTATGTGCTTGGCGGCCGCGCGATGGAAATCGTCGATACCCAGGCGCAGTTGGAAAATTACATCCAGACAGCGGTAATAGTATCGGGCGATTCGCCAGTTTTGATCGACAGCTATTTGCGCGATGCGATTGAGGTTGACGTCGATGCCTTATGCGATGGCGACGATGTGGTGGTTGCTGGCATCCTGCAACATATCGAAGAAGCAGGCGTGCATAGCGGCGACTCTGCGTGCACTATCCCGCCATATAGCCTGCCTGCAGACATTATTTCTGAAATCCGCCGTCAGACGGAATTGCTTGCAGTAAACCTGCATGTTCGCGGCTTAATGAACATCCAATTTGCGGTGAAAGACGGGGAAGTTTACCTGATTGAGGTCAACCCGCGTGCCAGCCGCACCGTGCCTTTTGTGGCCAAGGCCATTGGCGCGCCCATCGCGAAGATCGCCGCGCGCGTTATGGCGGGTGAGAAATTGAAGGATTTGCCGCCGATCAATCTCGATATTGATTATATTGCGGTGAAAGAGGCGGTGTTCCCGTTTGACCGCTTCCCCGGTGTTGATCCTGTGCTGTCGCCCGAAATGAAGTCAACCGGCGAAGTCATGGGCATTGATCGTGATTTCGCGACGGCCTTTGCCAAATCCCAAATAGGCGCGCGTATGCCACCGCCGATGAGCGGGAAGCTGTTCGTATCGGTCAAAGATACCGATAAGGCCGTTATTGTTCCTGCGGTCCGGCAAGCTATCGCATGTGGTTTTACCGTATGTGCGACCGGTGGCACTGCCGATTATTTGTTGGCGCAGGGCATAGAGGTTGAGCGCGTGAACAAGGTTGCCCAAGGCCGCCCGCACATTGTCGACAAGATCAAAGATGGCGAAATCCAGCTTATCTTCAACACGACCGAAGGTTGGCAAAGCCTGAAAGACAGCGAAGAAATCCGCCGTTCCGCGCTTGCGGGCAAGGTTTCTCAATATACGACGGCTGCGGGAAGTTTGGCGGTTGCGCAGGCGATTGCCGCGCTCCAACAACGGCAACTTGAAGTTCGGCCACTTCAAGACTATTATTAAAACGCGCAGTATCTTTCCCCGACTACTGAACTGCATATCGGATGGGTGGTTAGCACCCGTCCGGTCGGGATATTTTTGTGACGAAGGGTTTTTGCCTGATGGCGAGTTTTGAGAAATATCCGATGTTGGCCGAAGGCTATGAAAAGCTGACGACCGACTTGAAGCGCCTTCGTGACGAACGTCCGTTGATTGTGGAAGCAATTGAGGAAGCGCGCGCGCATGGCGATCTGTCGGAAAATGCCGAATATCACGCCGCGAAGGAACGTCAGGGCCAGGTTGAAGCCGCGATTTCGGAAATCGAGGACAAGATTGGTCGTGCGCAGATTATAGACCCTTCAACCCTTTCGGGCGATAAAATTGTATTTGGTGCGACCGTTAACTTGTTGGACGAAAATGATAAGCCCGTGCGCTATCAGCTTGTTGGCGAGACTGAGGCCGATGCAAAAGCGGGCCGCATTTCGTACAACTCGCCATTGGGCCGCGCGCTGATTGGGCGTGTTGTCGAAGACGAAGTTGAATTGACTGTGCCGTCCGGCGACAAATATTATCTTGTATCGAAAATCGAGTTTATTTGATTATGCGCTTTGGTGAGAGGCGTCAGACGGACTAATATGCAGTTTCCGCGTGGCCCTGTTACCAATGCATTGGTGGTCATCAATCTGGTGATCGCGGCAATATTGCTAGTTCCGTCTTGGTGGCAATATTCGGTGATATCGGGCGGGCTGTTCCCGATCCGCTTAAGCAGCGGTAGTGCGGCATTTTCTGATGTCGGGGTCTTGGTACCAGCGTTTTTGACGCCCCTATCTGCTGCTTTTCTGCATGGCGGTGTCGCGCATGTCGTGATGAACATGCTGATGCTTTTACTTATCGGTAAGATGGTGGAGCGCGTATTGGGCAGTGGGCTCTATCTCGCGCTTTACATCGGGTCGGCTTATATTGCCGCAGCTATGGAGTGGCTCGCGTCATTCATGGCTTGGCCCATGTCTGTGGACATGATGGCGCCAGCCATTGGTGCAAGCGGCGCAATCTCGGGCGTTATAGGTGCTTATGTGCTGCTCTTTCCAAACAAAAAACCGAAGTCTTGGGGACCGATCTCGGCTGAATATGCCCGGCTATTTCATTTAACTATCGCCTGGGCGGGGTTAAATCTTGCGCTTGGTTTTGTGGGGCCTAGCTTGGGAATCGCTATCGCAATATGGTCGCACATGGGCGGGTTTGTCGCCGGATTATTGTTGGCGCGGCCATTGTTGTTATGGCGGTATCGGCGCGCCTAATCAGCGCGGCGAGCCGTTATCAGCTTTCGGGTTGCAAAAGCTTGTGCAAATGCACCACAACATATTTCATTTCGGCATCATCGACTGTGCGCTGGGCCGCCCCGCGCCATGCTTCCTCAGCACTGGCATAATCGGGAAACATGCCGACAATGTCCAAATTTTCGAGGTCGGTAAATTTTAACGTTTGCGGGTTGTCTACGCGGCCACCAAAAACGAGATGTAATTTCGTATCGTTCAAACGACTATCCTTAACTTTTTTCCTTAGCCGCATCTGTAGCGGCCTGACCCGCGGCCTTTACAGCGAGAGCGGCCTTGTTAACAAGCTCCCTAAATTGCGCACGCATTGCTTCGCCATTTAACCCAAGCGTATCGACTTGGCTCATGCCAGCGACTTTCGCAGCGTCGGCTATTTTACGCGCTTTTTTGTTCAATTTCTTGCCCGCCTTGCCCAGCACTTTGGTCTCGCGTTCGGTCCGCGGCAAAAGCGCGCCGACGATCGCGCCAATGGCAATACCGCCTAGCACGATGGCAAGCGGGTTTTTATCAATACCGTCGCTCGTCTTTGCTTTTGCTTTGCGGGCCATTTCCTTCGATTGCTCTAAGCCTGTGGCGGCAGCATCTTTGCTTTTCTCCAATGCGGCCGCAGCCTTCTGACGCGCCGCAGCGGTCGAACGTGTGGTTTTCGCTTTCGCGCTATCAGCTGCGGATTTGATGCTGTCGCCAATCTTGCTCATATATTGTTCCTATATCATTTGCTGGAGGGCGTTTTGATTTTACTCTGTCGCCGCGTCGAAATCCAACGCGTAATTGGGCCGCGCATCACAATTAACAAGGCACTTGCCCCTATAACACCAATTATGGGCGCGTTGTACTTTGCAATTTGAACTGTCTCGTCTGCGATCTGCTTGGCTTGGGTGGTTTGTCGTTCAACGAACCGCCTGAGTTGATTGCGTGGATTAAGGATATCACGCGTGACGGCCAAGCTCCCTTGAAACTTGCGCCGCAAATACCGCCGCTCAGCGTTCGACAAAATCACGCTATCACGGTCAGTGACAACAGGTTCTTCAGGTAAGATCGTCGACATTTTTCTGCATTTCCGGAAAGTAAACTTTCCGCATCCATTTTCGGGCCAATGCCGCGAAAAAGATACCGATGATCACAAAGCTTATGGTGACGAGCAAGGTTGCCGCCAATGGGCCAATTATTGGCGAAAGTGAGAGGACCAGGCCAAGCACCAGCGCAATGGAAGCTCCACCAAATGCGCATGCCGCGACTGCACCATAACGGAATGACCAGAGGAATACATGGCGTGTGTAATCTAACCGCGACCGATGATAGCGCATTTCTGCCTTCACCATCGCCCGCAGATCCTCCATCACCAACGCTAGCTGTTCGCTCGCGCTTGGCTCAATCGGAGGCTCTAAGTGTTCCGACGCTTCATGCTGAGGTTCTTCGATCTTTATCATACCCGCTTATCGGTCATTAGCGACATTTTGCAATGCTGCCTGTGTTGCTACTCAAGCGTCTTTGCCACCAGAACGCACAAGACGCGCCAAAACAAAGCCTATTGCAGCAGCGGCGCCAATAGCGACGGCGGGGCTTTTGCGAACGAATTGTCGAGCATCTTCTGCCAATGCATCCACATCCTTAGCGTCCATTTTGCCGGCAAAACCTTCAACCATGTCGGCTGCGCTACGGGCATAGTCGCCATATTGTTTGCCAACATTATCGTCGATGGTACCAGCGCTGTCGCGGATTAGCTTGCTAATGCTGCCAACCGCTTCGGTGGCGCGATCCTTGCCTTTGGTTGCCGCCGCGCGGACGGTATCGGTGGCTTGGGCCTTAAAATCATTCATGTCGGTCTTGACCTTTTCCTTGACGTTTTCGGTCTTGCCTTTGGTTGGTTGCGCCTTTGCCACAGCCTTTGGTGCAGCGGTCTTTGCCTTGCCTACTGCCTTAGCGGCAGGCTTGGCTGCTGCTGGCTTAGTGGTTGCTTTCTGGGCTGCTGCGGGCTTTTCGGTTTCGGCCATAACAATGTATCCTTTTGAACAACTGGGGCGAAAGAAATTGTCTTGCTATCCGTGAATATTTGTATTGCGCGTGCCTTAGTCAACTATAGCACCGCAAATTTAGTTTTAAAATCGATATGTCGGTGCGTCGTTGCCAAATCCCGATCACAAGGATAGACGCGCTGACATAACGCCTCACACGCACGAATGGACCCTAGTTATGACAGCTATCCTTGATATTCACGCTCGCCAGATTCTCGACAGTCGGGGCAATCCGACGGTTGAAGTCGATGTCGTGCTAGAGGATGGCAGCTTTGGTCGCGCCGCCGTGCCATCTGGTGCATCCACAGGCGCGTATGAAGCCGTTGAAAAGCGTGATGGCGACATGTCCAAATATATGGGCAAGGGCGTGCTCCAAGCGGTTGACGTCGTCAACGGACCAATTTTTGAAGCCTTGGTTGAACTGGACGCGGAAGAGCAGGAAAATATTGATGCGGTCATGATTGACCTTGATGGCACGGACAATAAATCGAACCTAGGCGCGAATGCCATTCTGGGCGTCAGCCTTGCGGTAGCAAAAGCTGCGGCGGATGCACGCGGGCTTCCGCTGTATCGCTATGTTGGCGGCGTAAATGCCCATGTCCTGCCAGTGCCGATGATGAATATTATCAATGGCGGGGAGCATGCAGACAATCCGATTGATTTTCAGGAATTCATGGTCATGCCCGTCGGCGCTGGCTCAATTGCGGAAGCTGTCCGCTGGGGTTCAGAAATATTCCACACGTTGAAGAAGGGTCTGCATGAGAAGGGTCTGGCAACCTCGGTAGGCGACGAAGGTGGCTTTGCCCCCAATTTGGCGTCAACCCGTGATGCGTTGGATTTCATCATGACGTCGGTTGAAAAGGCAGGATTTAAAGCAGGGGAAGATGTCGTCTTGGCGCTGGATTGCGCGGCAACCGAATTCTTCCGCAACGGTAAATATGAAATATCAGGCGAAGGACTTTCCCTGACGCCGCACCAAATGGCCGATTATCTTGCCGCGCTTTGCAAGGATTATCCGATCCTGTCGATTGAAGACGGCATGAGCGAAGATGACTTTGAGGGTTGGAAGGCTATCACGGACAAAATTGGTTCTGAGGTGCAATTGGTGGGTGATGATTTGTTCGTTACGAACCCAGAGCGCCTGTCGATGGGTATCGGCAAAGGACTTGCAAACTCCTTGCTGGTTAAGGTCAATCAGATCGGTACTTTGACAGAGACGCTGGCCGCCGTTTCTATGGCGCACCGTGCGTCCTACACAGCCGTAATGTCGCACCGTTCGGGCGAGACCGAAGACGCGACGATTGCCGACCTTGCTGTGGCAACCAATTGCGGCCAGATCAAAACCGGAAGCCTTGCCCGTTCGGACCGGCTGGCCAAGTATAACCAGCTTATCCGAATAGAAGAAGAGCTTGGCGCTTCTGCGATTTATGCCGGACGGGGTATTTTCCGCTGACCGTGATATCCTTGCCAAATCGTATAAACTATGATTCTATCTGAAAATGGTTCGAAGCAATAAAAAACCGCAATATATGAAGTCAGTGGTTGGGCCTGCTTTAGGGCTTTTCGCTTTGCTCGGGATCGCGTCTTACGCATTGCTGGGTCCGACGGGAATTATTGCATGGACCGACTATCGCGCGGCGTTGAGTGAGCGTAAAGTTGAGCTGGCAAAGTTGCAAAAGGAACGGGACGCTTTGCGTAACCGGCAACTCCTGCTGGACCGAGACAATGTCGACCCGGACCTTGCGGGCGAACTGATGCGCAAAGAATTGAACGTCGTTGCCCCTGACGAAGTTGTCGTTCCGTTAAAGTAAGGCGTTAGCCACCCAATGAATCACTACGCAGTGATTTCCGTTGCGGAAAAGCGCTTTTCACCTTTGCCAATTTTGGCTAGGCGCCGGTGCACGCGCAAATAAAAATTCCATTAAAGGAAATAATTTTGGCAACCACTCCAGCGAAAAAATCTGCTTCCAAGAAGGCAAGCGTCAGCGAAGATGCGGCGCGCGCCAACAGGGAGCGACCGACCGAGCCGGTTCCGTATAAAGCGACTAAGGAAGAGCTTTTGAAGTTCTACCGCGACATGTTGTTGATCCGGCGCTTTGAGGAAAAGGCGGGGCAGCTTTATGGCCTAGGGCTGATCGGTGGTTTTTGCCATTTGTATATCGGGCAAGAAGCGGTCGCGATTGGCCTGCAATCCGCGCTGACACCGGGCAAAGACAGCGTCATCACCGGCTATCGGGACCATGGCCATATGCTGGCTTATGGCATCGACCCAAATGTCATTATGGCCGAACTGACTGGCCGCGCTGCCGGCATATCAAAGGGCAAGGGCGGGTCGATGCACATGTTCTCGACCGAACATAAATTTTACGGCGGACACGGGATTGTCGGCGCGCAGGTATCGCTCGGCGCGGGCCTTGCCTTTGGGCATAAATATGCGAATGATGGCGGCGTGTGCCTTGCCTATTTTGGCGACGGCGCATCCAATCAGGGGCAGGTCTATGAAAGCTTCAACATGGCGGAGCTTTGGAAGCTGCCCATCATCTTCGTGATCGAAAATAACCAATATGCCATGGGCACCAGTGTCAACCGCGCTTCGTCCGAAGATCAGCTTTATCGCCGCGGTGAGAGTTTCCGCATTCCCGGCATTCAAGTCGACGGCATGGATGTCCTAGCCGTTCGCGGCGCTGCCGAGGTTGCGTTGGATTGGGTACGCAGTGGTAAGGGACCTGTATTGTTGGAAATGAAAACCTACCGTTATCGGGGCCATTCCATGTCCGACCCTGCTAAGTACCGCAGCCGTGATGAGGTCCAGTCTGTTCGCGACAACAGCGACCCGATTGAAGGTTGCAAAGCCTATCTCGCGGAAATGGGTGTGGGTGCAGACGTGCTGAAGGTCATTGAAAAAGAGATTCGGACGATTGTGAACGAGTCCGCGGATTTTGCTGAAACCTCGCCAGAGCCCGATCTTGCTGAACTATATACTGACGTGCTGGTGGAGCAATATTGATGGCAATCGAACTTAAGATGCCCGCGCTTTCGCCAACGATGGAAGAAGGCACCTTGGCCAAATGGCTGGTCAAAGAGGGCGATAGCGTCAAATCTGGCGATATTCTTGCAGAGATCGAGACCGATAAGGCGACTATGGAATTTGAAGCTGTGGACGAAGGCGTGATTTCGTCGATTACCGTTCCCGAAGGGACCGATGGGGTCAAAGTTGGCACGGTGATTGCGTTGATTACGGGTGAGGGAGAAGAAACTGCGCCTGCGGCTTCCCCAAAACCAGTCGCATCGAGCCCTGTCGAGACACCGGCAAATAATGCGCCAGCCCCAATTGTGTCGAATAAGCTCGATACAAAAGGGAAGGGGGACGCCACGCCTGCCAAATCTCAGCCAGTCGCTATCGCGAGCGGCAATATGCAATCCGTCACCTTACGCGAAGCCTTGCGCGATGCCATGGCGGAGGAAATGCGCCGCGACGACCGCGTGTTTGTCATGGGTGAGGAAGTCGCTGAGTATCAAGGGGCCTATAAGGTGACGCAAGGCCTGCTCGAAGAATTCGGCGCGCGCCGGGTTATCGATACGCCTATCACGGAATATGGCTTTGCTGGCGTTGGTACCGGGGCCGCAATGGGCGGCTTACGGCCCATTATTGAATTCATGACCTTTAACTTTGCCATGCAGGCGATTGATCACATCATCAACTCAGCAGCCAAGACGAACTATATGTCGGGCGGCCAAATGCGTTGCCCTATCGTGTTCCGTGGTCCAAACGGCGCCGCTGCGCGCGTGGGTGCGCAGCACAGCCAGAATTATGCACCTTGGTATGCTAGTGTCCCCGGGCTCATTGTGATTGCGCCATATGACGCCGCCGATGCCAAGGGATTGTTGAAGGCGGCCATCCGTTGTGAGGACCCGGTCGTATTCCTAGAAAATGAATTACTTTATGGCCGCAGCTTCGAAGTTCCCACTGGCGACGATCATGTCTTGCCCATCGGTAAAGCGCGGGTCATGCGCGAAGGAACCGACGTAACCATTGTCAGCTACTCCATCGGCGTTGGGCTATCACTGGACGCCGCGAACAGATTGGCCGAAGACGGAATTAGCGCTGAGGTCATCGATCTGCGCACCATTCGTCCTCTCGACAAGGCGACGGTTTTGGAAAGTCTTGCAAAAACCAATCGCTTGGTTGTCGCCGAGGAAGGTTGGCCAACTTGTTCGGTCGGCAGCGAAATTGTGGCGATATGCATGGAAGAGGGTTTCGACGATCTAGACGCACCAGTTTTGCGTATCACGAACGAAGATGTTCCAATGCCTTATGCGGCAAACCTGGAGAAGGCGACGTTGGTAAACGCGGATAAGATTGTCGCTGGTGTTCGCAGAACGCTTGGAGTCTAATCCCGCGGTGACCAGATTGTCGCAGGTGCGCAGATGACGGTGGATACTGCTTTGGAACTATCTCCGCCTACGCGGTTGGCAGTTGCCTATGCTCCGTACGATCTTCGGTCAGCATTTGCGCTGATGCTGCACATCGACAACCGATTTGCTGACATATTGCGCAATGCGCGCGATCCGATGATCGCGCAAATCAAAATGGAGTGGTGGCGCGAAGCTTTTGCAAGTGCATCTGACGCACGACCGAAGGGAGAGCCACTGCTGCAGGCGCTCAACGAAGTGGGCGACCGCATCCCTTCAAGCGCATTGGAGGCGCTGGCTTCGGCGTGGGAGCATTTGCTGGGTAATGAGCAGTATAGCCAAGAGATCATCGACACCCATGCCGAATTGCGCGCTGAGGCGATTTTTGCAACCTATGCAAATTGGATGGGCAGCGCGCAGGATATGCGTCCCATTGGACGGAGCTGGGCGCTTGACTCTTTGCGCATTG
>NZ_CAMDCK010000016.1 GCF_945890115.1 Sphingorhabdus sp. EL138 | reverse complement strand
GATCTCGAGGCCAAGCTCATCGAATGGGAGAACTTCTACAACTTCAACCGACCGCACGGTGCTTTCAACGGAAAAACACCCTATGAAGCCCTTCGCGAAAGGCTATAATCTCTCCCAGTCGATGTCCCGCTAGATCGTCAACCTTACATTTTCAGCTTGATTGCTATTTGCTTGCTAGCTAAAAGTTTTCTGACGATCCAAGCGTGGTAACACCATGTAAGTCATTGAAAGTAATGGTAGACGCTGAGGGGTTCGAACCCACGACCCGCTGATTAAGAGTCAGCTGCTCTACCAACTGAGCTAAGCGTCCCCATTTCGGGATGGGCAGATGCGCAGTCCCGTTTGGAGCGCCGCCTTTGATGGGTTTGGCGGACTTTGTCAAGCGCGGCTTCCCGAAATTATTGGAATTGGCCACGCTTTGCGCCAGGGTGGCGTTCGATGGACATGATAATCCCGACGCACAGCATCATCGTGAGCATCGACGACCCGCCATGGCTCACAAAGGGCAAAGGAATGCCGGCCACGGGCGCAAGGCCCACGACCATCAACAGATTGATCATGATGTAAAAGAAAATCGTGCAGGTCAGGCCAGCGGCGACCAATTGGCCATAGCGGGTCTTGCTTTGCATCGCGACGGTCAAGCCCCAGCGCATGAGCAGAAAGTATAGAAACAGGATGAAGAAGCCGCCGACGATGCCCCATTCTTCGGCCATGGTGGCAAAGACGAAGTCGGTGTGGCCTTCGGGCAGATAATCCAAATGGCTTTGCGTCCCATTGCCAAAGCCCTTGCCAAAGATGCCGCCCGAGCCAATGGCGATTTTCGACTGGGTGATGTGGTAGCCAGCGCCCAAAGGGTCATTTTCGGGATTGAGGAAAATGAGCACGCGGTCTTGCTGATAGGGTTTGAGGCCGAAGAAATAGACCAAGGGCGCAAGAACGGCGATGCCTGCGCCCGCACCCCAAAAATAGATCAGCGGTAGCCCAGCCATAAAGCCCACGACGCCCAAGCCAAAGGCATAAGCAATGGCCGCGTCGAAATCAGGCTGAATAATCACCAGCACGCTTGGCAGCAGCAACAA
This sequence comes from Sphingorhabdus sp. EL138, assembly GCF_945890115.1. Lineage (GTDB taxonomy): Bacteria > Pseudomonadota > Alphaproteobacteria > Sphingomonadales > Sphingomonadaceae > Sphingorhabdus_B. The sequence continues at coordinate 60,164 of NZ_CAMDCK010000016.1, read as the reverse complement.
TGCGCCCAGCGGCCAAACGGCATCAATGCCAAATATGCGGTTGGGCGGAAGCCGATCGAAAAACCAAGCCGCGGCAAGAACCATGACGGGTTTCATCAGTTCAGATGGCTGCAGCGTGATGACGCCAAGGTTGATCCATCGCTGGCTACCGCCGCCGACAAACCCCATGAGTTCGACAACGACAAGCATGAGCAACAAAAGCAGATACAGTGGAAAAGTTATCGATTTCCAGAACTCCAGACTCATCCGCGACATGATGATGACCATGCCGAGCAGGACCAAAAAGCGGATCAGATGCTTGCCTGCCCATGGGTCAAAATGGCCGCCCGCAGCGGAATAGAGCACAGCAGCGCCAAAGCCCACCAACGCCATCAGGATAAAAATGACACGCCAAGGCAAGGCGGCAACGGGGGCAGGGACGATGCCGTTCATGCCGACGGGTCCAATGGGCGAGGTGGCGCTGGCTGGTTTTGGAACACGGCATATTTGGCGCCCATACGCTTTTCTATATTGCCGCCCCAGCCAGCCTCCAACGCCTCCAGCGACGCCATTGCCCGTTCACGGTCATAGATGAAGGTGAGCACATCCTTGGCAATGGGGGCCGCTGCGCGCGCGCCGCCCATGCCATGTTCGATGACGACCGCTGCGCCATAACGCGGCTGGTCAACTGGGGCAAAGCATACAAACAGGCCATGATCGCGATATTTCCATTCGCCGGACTGCCCACGTTGCGAACCTGATATGCGGCGGACCTGCGCCGTTCCGGTTTTCCCCGCCATGGTGATGCCTTCCAGCGGGAGCCTGCTGCGAACGGCGGTCCCATCACCGTTAACGACCAAGTTCATGCCTTCGCGCACGACGTCGAGATGCGCCTTGGGAAAGGACAAAGGCTTAGGTGCCGCGCGTTTGCTCATCAGAATTTCCGGCTGTATGTCCAAGCCAGACGCTATGCGCGCTGACATCAGGCCCAGTTGGAATGGGCTGGCGATAACATAACCCTGACCAATGACGGCATTGAGCGTGTCGGACTCGGTCCATTGCTGATCATATTTACGCATTTTCCATGCGCTGTCGGGAACAGTGCCATAACGTTGCGAAGGGAAGGGCAAGGAAAATTCCTGACCCAGCCCAAGCGCGCGCGCCACAGGTGCGATATTGTCATAGCCAATCCGCCGCCCCATTGCATAAAAATAGGTATTGCAGCTTTTCATGATCGCGGTGGTCATGTTGACTGGGCCATGCCGCCCAAGGCATTTGAAGACGCGATTGCCAAGCCGGTAACCGCCATTGCAGACGACCATTTCTTCGGGATCAATGCCATGGCGCAGCATGGCAAGGCCCGCCAGTGGTTTCAACGTCGAACCCGGCGGATACAGACCCTGAAGCGCCTTGTTGAGCATGGGGATATGGTCGTCGCTGTTCAGCATTTTCCATTCGACGCGGCCAATGCCGTCGGAAAAGCTGTTGGGATCATAACAGGGCATGGATGCCATGGTGATGATGTCGCCGGTTAGGCAATCGAATATGACCACGGATCCCGATTCAAGGCCGAGCCGCCGTGCGGCATAATTGTGCAGGTCAATATCGATGGTCAGTTGGACGGGCTTGCCGGGCGTCTCGGGCCGTGTGGTCAGGTTACGCACGATTTTACCGCGCGCGGTGACTTCGGTCCGCTGGGCACCGGGTTGGCCCTGAAGCCTGTCCTCAAGCGTTTTTTCGAGGCCATCCTTGCCAACCTTAAACCCCGGTGTGATCAGCAGCGGATCTTTTTTCTTTTGATATTCCTCGGCAGACACCGTGCCGACATAGCCGATCAGATGCCCGACCGCTGCGCCGCTGGGGTAGAAGCGCGAATAGCCTTGGCGTGGGCTGACGCCGGGCAGATCTGGTAAGCGCACGCTGACCGCTGCGAACCGGTCATAATCCAAACCGTCGGCGACTTGCACGGGTTGAAACCCTTGTGCATTTTTCAACTCGCGATGGATGCGGTCAACATCGTCTGTTGAAAGCGCCAGTAATTCGGCCAGCGTCTGAACTGTTTCGTCTTTATTTTTCAGCCGGTCAGGAATGATGTCGACGCGAAAATCGGCCCGGTTGGTTGCTATAGGCTTACCAAATCGGTCAATGAACCAACCGCGGCGCGGCGGTATGATGGTCAGGTTGACGCGGTTACTTTCGGCGAGCAGCTTGTACTTTTCATTATCGGCAACGGCGATAAAGGACATGCGCGCGGCAACAGTCAGGCCAATTGCGGCCTGCACCCCGCCCACAAAAGCGGCGCGGCGTGTGAAGGTGAAATCAAGCTGTCCTGATGTTAACTGCTTTTCGATTTTCATGTTGCTAATCGCCAACGATCGAGACGCGCGCATATGCGCACAACGAGCGGGTATAGCAATATGGACAAGATGATCTGCGGAAATAAAACCATCGGTTCAGGCGCGGCGTGGGCGATGCCGGCAATCCACAAACCCCCCAGCAGCACAGCCATAATGAGCAATGCGGCGATCAACCAATCCTGCAGATAATCGCGCCATATGGCGCGCGAATCGATAATCTCGACAATGAGCATCGCGAGCGACCAGAGCAGGCCAGCGCTGCCAAAAGGTTGGCCGCTGAAAAGATCATCCATCAATCCGAATGGAACGCCCGACCATATGGGCCATAATCCGGGCCGCATCAGACGCCAGCTTAAAAACATCAGCAGCCCGAATGGCGGCAAAAGAGGTCCGGCGCTAAAAACGGGCAGGGTGGTGACCATTGACGCCAAAATCACCGAGGCAATGGGCATTGCCAACATTCTGAGCATCGATTGTTCGCGGTCAAAACGACTTTTATATTCCCGTCCCGGCCGGTTCGGCAATCGAATGGCGCTGACCGGAATTTTCACTCCGCCACCTCTTTGGTTTCACCATCTGGGGCGAGCATCTGCTGTTCGGTTCTCGCCTCTTCCAGATAAGGTTTCATCACAATGGCATATGGCGTGTTGGCGGGATCGGCAAAGGGCAGGCCAAGCGCACCGTCGCTGGTTTTGCGGATGACCCGTGCAAATGGGATATTCGCGCCATACAGCCCGCCATTGCCAGAGGTAATGATGATGTCACCGACCTTGAAAGGATTTTCGCCCAGGTTCAGCGGCTTGATCAGAACGAACCCGTTGCCAAGGCCTGCCGAAAATGCCGGCAGACCATCGCTGGCCCGCATGACGGGAACTAGGTTTTCGCTGTCCGTTACCAACAATACGCGCGCGGTCGTTGGCCCTGTTTCTATAACGCGGCCGATAAGTCCGGCTGGCCCACGAACAGGTTGGGCACGTTCAACTCCGAAATTACGCCCGATCGATAAGGTGGCGATCCGCCGTGTGCTTGATGCGGTGGAACTGATCAGGCGACCAACGGCCACTTGCTGCATATCGCCATCAGATAAGTTGAGTAACCCACGAAGCCGGTCATTTTCGATACGCAAGGCCCGCACCTCGATGAATGCGTTGCGGCTCGCCTTCAATTCTTTTTCGAGCGTTACATTTTTCGATGCTGCGTTGATATAGGCCGAAATAGAGTGCGTTATCGCTTGTGTGGATTGCTGTGCCTTACTGACCACCCGCGCGACGGGAGCCGTTACTTCAGTGCCAAGGATTCGCAATGCAGAAAATCCAGCCGGATCGACCACTGAAATCGTCAGAAGCAGCCCAGCCACTATCGTTCCTGCAATCGCAACCACATAAGTTACGAACAGGCTATATTGCGCCTTCCGGGAAAATCCCGAGCGCCGATGTGGCGGCGGCGCCATCCTAACCACACCCTAAGCGGTGAGCAGGACGCCGCGGAAGATCGGGTCTTCCATGGCCCGGCCAGTACCAATGGCAACGCAGGTCAGCGGATCTTCGGCAACGGTGACAGGAAGGCCGGTTTCATCGCGCAGAAATTCGTCAAGACCGGCCATCAAAGCGCCGCCACCTGTCAGAACAATACCTTGATCTACGATGTCGGCTGCCAATTCTGGCGCGGTGTTTTCAAGTGCAACGCGCACACCTTCGAGGATGGTTCCGATCGGTTCCGATAAGGCTTCGGCAATCTGGCCCTGATTAATCGAAATTTCTTTCGGCACGCCATTTACAAGATCACGGCCCTTGATGTGCAAGGTCTGGCCAACGCCGTCGGCGGGTGGACGGGCGGTTCCAAAATCCTTTTTGATCCGCTCTGCGGTTGCTTCTCCAATAAGCAGGTTATGGTGTCGCCGAACATAGGACACAATCGCTTCGTCCATCTTATCACCACCGGTACGAACGGAGGTTGTGTACGCAAGGCCGCGTAAGGACAGGATAGCAACTTCAGTCGTGCCTCCGCCAATATCGACGACCATGGAACCAATGGGTTCGGTTACGGGCATGTCTGCGCCAATCGCAGCCGCCATTGGCTCTTCAATCAGGAACACTTCCGATGCGCCCGCGTTCGACGCCGCATCGCGAATCGCACGCCGTTCTACCGATGTCGAACCTGATGGAACGCAGATAACGATTTCGGGGTAGCTAAACATCCGGCGCTTACCATGCACCTTATGGATGAAGTATTTGATCATTTGTTCGGCAACATCAATGTCTGCAATCACGCCATCACGTAAGGGGCGAATGGCCTCAATGCTGTCGGGCGTCTTGCCCATCATCAACTTTGCGTCATCGCCAACGGCCTTTACGCGCTTGATACCGTTTATGGTTTCAATCGCCACGACAGACGGTTCGTTCAGGACGATGCCTTGCCCGCGCACATAGACCACCGTGTTGGCGGTGCCGAGGTCGATAGCCATATCCTGCGATGCGAAACGGAAAAACTTGCCAAATACCATGTAATATCCACCCAATCTTGTTTGGTGAGAGCCCTTTGGAGCGCGTCCATATAATCGCGCGGTCCTAGCGGAATTTGCTGTTTTTAAAAACAGATATTTGGCTGGATTTCGGACGATTAAGGAGTCGCTTGAACAGTCCGCTTGGGCTAGGAACCTGCGGATGTCAATAAGAAGGCTCCCCGAAAATCTGGTCAACCGCATTGCCGCTGGCGAAGTGGTGGAAAGACCGGCTAGCGCGTTGAAGGAGCTGGTCGAAAACGCTATTGATTCGGGTGCGCGGACCATAAACGTGCGTTTGAGCGCAGGCGGCATTGATCTGGTGGAAGTCACCGACGATGGCTGCGGCATGTCCCCATCCGACATGGCATTGGCGCTGGAACGCCATGCGACGTCCAAACTGCCCGATGAAGATATTGAGATGGTCTCGACTTTGGGTTTCCGGGGGGAGGCTTTGCCGTCGATTGCCAGCGTGTCCAAAATGACGATGGAGAGCCGACCGGCGGGTGCCGAAGGCTGGACGCGGACGGTGGATCATGGCGTGGTCACAGGTGAGGGCCCTGCCGCTCTGCCCGTTGGCACGCGGGTGCGCGTTGAAAACCTGTTCGGCAATGTGCCCGCACGGCGCAAATTCCTGCGCAGTGCGCGCGCCGAATATGCAGCCGCGCTCGACACGATGAAACGGCTTGCCATGGCACGGCCGGACATTGGCTTTGTCGTCGAACATGACGGGCGGCGCGCGTTGGCGGTGCAGCCAACATCCGCGCGGCCCGAACGTGTTGCGGCGCTCACCAGTCATGAGCTGATCGACAACAGCGTGGCGCTCGATTTTGAACGCGACGGCGTCCGCCTTGGCGGCGTGGCCAGCCTGCCGACCTATAATCGCGGCGTTGCTGACCATCAATTTCTCTTCGTCAATGGCCGTCCGGTGAAGGACAGGCTGCTCATCGGCGCGGTGCGCGGCGCGTATGCCGAAATGCTGGCGCGGGACCGGCATGCGGTGGTGGCCTTGTTTCTGGACCTGCCGCCGACGCAAGTTGACGTAAATGTCCACCCCGCCAAGACCGAAGTGCGCTTTCGTGACCCAGCGCTTATTCGCGGGATGATTGTCTCCGGCCTGCGCCATGCGTTGGATCAATCGGGCTTTCGCGCCGTGCAACGGCCAAGCGCCGATGCACTTGCGGCGTGGCAGCAGGAACCGATGCAAACCGCGCAAGGCGACATTTTTGCGCGGCCTGCCACTTTGGGGGCAACCGCGTATCAGGGCAATTATGGGCAGCGTCCCGCATATCCGTCAGTCTATGAAAACCGCAGCAGCTTTGCCGATTTGGGCGCGATCCCGGGCGAAGACCTTGCGCCCTTATGGGGCAGGGCGGCCGAGGCGCATGAACCCGTCCCCGACCGCGCGCGCAATCCGCTTGGCGTTGCGCGTGGGCAAGTCGCCAATACCTATATCGTGGCTGAGGCCGAAGATGGCCTTGTCATCGTTGACCAACATGCCGCGCATGAACGGCTGGTGCTTGAACGGATGCGCAAGGCAATGGCGGCAGCGGGCGGCGCTGTTCCGTCACAGGCATTATTGTTGCCCATCGTCGTGGAATTGGAAGAACCCGCCTGCGACCGTCTTGAGGCGCGCGCAGACGAGCTTTCCGCCTTCGGGCTGGACGTCGAACGCTTCGGACCCGGCGCAATGCTCGTGCGCGCAACGCCCGCCGTGCTGGGCGATGGCGATGCCAAGGGGTTGTTGGAGGATCTCGCCGACGATCTCGCCGCTTATGACGACGCGCTGTCGTTAAAAGAACGCATCGATCATGTCGCCGCCACCATGGCCTGCCACGGCTCCGTCCGCGCCGGCCGCGTGCTGTCGGTGACCGAAATGAACGCCCTGCTGCGCGAAATGGAAGTCACCCCGCATAGCGGGCAGTGCAACCATGGCAGGCCGACTTGGGTGAAATTGGCATTGGGGGATGTGGAGAAACTTTTTGGGCGAAAGTGAGATAGGAAGCAGCAAGTTTCGAGGCGTTTATGCTGTCGTTGATGCGCGTCCCAAAATCTCAGATGCTTAAAATGTCGCGATAGGCTCTGCCTACCGCGACATCGCACACGGGCTGTTGACGACGTCAATCCGCCGGTTGATCAAGGCCCATACGGTTGAGAATGACGTCCGGCACGGCCCTAGGTTGGGTTGGGATGGCAACCAAGCGCCAGACCAATGAACCTCCGTCGGGGACAATGGCGGTGGCGGCGTTAAAGAAGGTTATTTTTCCACCGCCGGGGTTGGTCGGATCACTTGGATAGCTGTCATTGGGACCAATTACTCTGCCTTGGCTATCAAAGATGTAATATTGCCAAATGCTAAGTTGCGAATTCCCCGCGGATGATTCTGCTAAATAATATAGCCCGGCCGGATAGATTTTGCCCGATGTTACGCTTTTAACGGGTTTTGTGTATCTTGCGGCAATGGCAGTGACCGAAATGGCTCCAGGTTGGGCAGGGTTTGTTGCACTTGCCATATATCCAAAATATAGACCCGGTCCCGTCTGTGCCCTAGCAGCATCCAAAACTTGCTTTACGGTTCCGCTGCCGCCCGGCAGGGTGACAATATTATTATACAATATCCCGACAACGCGTAGTTTGATCGACATGACATTTCTCCAGATGGCGCGTCAACGATTTGAGCGCCATCGGTCGAAGAAATCGGATTGCGATGTCAGTTTCAATACATAAGTTATTGATATAAATCCGTTATGGATGAAGCACCAAGCGCCATTTGGGCCGTAAACGCATAAATGTCACCTGCGCGGCGTCGATTAGACGGCGGGCATCAATTACTCCGATTCAGGGGAAATATGGCTGACCGCACTCCCGATGCTGCCATGGTCAATTGCACTGTTCACATGCCCGCCGATTTAATCAGCAAAAAACTGCGAATCTCTTTGGGCGGAAGTGCGCGAGGAAGTGAGATGCTGGAGCCGAAGGCGTGCAGTGCACAAACGAGTCCGGGATGACAATGGACGAGCGTACCCCCCCCTCAAACATTAAACCGGAATAACATGATATCCCCGTCTTTGACGAGATATTCCTTGCCTTCTGATCGCCATTTGCCGGCTTCTTTCGCGCCGGCTTCGCCGTTGAATTGCACATAATCTTCATAGGCCATGGTTTCGGCGCGGATGAAGCCTTTTTCGAAATCGCTGTGGATCGCGCCTGCCGCATTGGGCCCCGTTGCGCCCTTGGTCACAGTCCAGGCCCGCGCTTCTTTGGGACCAACGGTGAAGAAGGTGATCAGCTGGAGCAATTCATAGCCAGCGCGGATGACGCGGGCGAGGCCGGTTTCGGTGAGGCCCAAATCTTCCAAGAAAACCTCGCGGTCTTCGGTCGGCATGGTCGAGATTTCCGCCTCAATCGCGGCGGAGACGACCACCGCTTCTGCGCCCTCTGCCTTTGCCTTTTCAAAAACGCGCGCGGACAAAGCGTTGCCATTGGCCGCGCTCGCCTCTTCGACGTTGCAGACATAGAGCACGGGTTTCGCGGTCAAAAGCTGCGCCATTTGGAAATGCCGTTCTTCTTCGATATCGTCGCGCTTGGTGAGGCGCGCTGGCTTGCCTTCGCGCAACAGGTCAAGCGCGCGGCCCAGCACAAGCGCACTGATTTTGGCTTCCTTGTCGCCCTGCGTCCCTTTTTTGACGAGGTTGGGGACGCGCTTTTCAAGGCTTTCCAAGTCGGACAGCATCAATTCGGTCTCGACGGTCTCCGCGTCGGAAATCGGGTCAATCTTATTGTCCACATGTTGAATGTCGTCATCTTCGAAACAACGCAAAACGTGGACAATAGCGTCGACTTCGCGGATGTTGCCGAGGAACTGGTTGCCCAGGCCTTCGCCCTGTGATGCGCCGCGCACAAGGCCAGCGATATCAACAAAGCCCAATTGGGTTTCGATGATCTTCTGACTGCCACCGATTTTGGCGATGGTTTGCAAGCGTGGGTCGGGGACGGCGACATTGCCGATATTGGGTTCAATCGTGCAGAAGGGATAGTTGGCCGCCTGCGCCGCCGCCGTTTGCGTCAACGCATTGAACAAGGTGGACTTGCCCACATTGGGAAGGCCCACAATACCGCATTTGAAACCCATAATGTCCTCGTCAATAATGATATGCAGCGGCCCTAGGCGACGTTCGGCAGCAAGTCCATCCAATGCGATGACGCATTTAAGTGGTCCTGACCCTAATCCTGCTGCAACCGCATGGCGACGTCGTTCATGAAGCGGACGTCATCGCCTTTGGCCAGCCAATCGGCTTCGGCTGACACTGCGCCCAACAAATCCGCCAGATCGTCGATTTCGCTTTTGTGGAAATTGCCCAGCACATAGCCGGTGACGCGGTCTTTATTGCCCGGATGGCCAATGCCCAAACGGACGCGGCGGAATTCTGCGCCGATATGGTCGGTGATCGACCGGATGCCATTATGGCCCGCCGCGCCGCCGCCAAATTTCACCTTCACCTTGAAGGGCGCAAGGTCGAGCTCGTCGTAAAAGACAGTCACGTCTTTGGGCTCAAGCTTATAAAAATCCATCGCTGCGCGCACGCTGCGGCCGCTTTCGTTCATGAACGTTGCGGGTTTGAGAAGGATGATTTTGTCGGAGCCAAGCCGGAGTTCCTGCACCCAGCCTAAGAATTTCTTGGCGGGCAATGGCAGTTCGTGAATTTCGGCCAGCGCATCAAGCGCCATGAAACCGATATTGTGCCGATGCATCGCATAAGTGGCGCCTGGATTACCGAGACCTACCCATAATTGCATGACTAAACTCCCCTCCCGCAGGCGGGAGGGGCTGGGGGAGGGCCTTGTAACATCGAAGTTACAAGTTACCTCCCGCTTAACCCTCCCCTAACCCCTCCCGCACGCGGGAGGGGGACTGGGTAGATTTACGCTTCGCCTTCGCCAGTCGCGTCCCCATCGGTCGACTTAAGCGCCGATGGTGCAACGATGGTCGCGATGGTGAAATCGCGATCGGTGATCTTGCTTTCCGAACCCTTGGGCAGCTTTACATTGCTGATGTGGATCGAATCGCCAATGTCAAAGCCGGAGACATCGATTTGGATGTCGTCCGGAATCTTGTCATTGTCGCAGATGAGTTCAAGTTCATGACGCACGATGTTCAAGACACCGCCACGCTTCAGACCGGGTGACGCGTCTTCGTTGACGAAAATCACGGGAACTTCAACATCGACCTTTGCGCCCTTAACGATGCGCAGGAAGTCAACATGCAATGGACGATCGCTGACAGGATGAAAGGCAACATCCTTTGGAATCGTAATCTGTTTTTTGCCACCAAGTTCGATCTCGACAACGCTGTTGGAAAAATGGCCAGTCATCAAAAGTTTGATGAGCGCCTTTTCCTCAACGTGGATAAGTTCGGGTTCTTGTTTGTTGCCGTAAATTACGGCGGGCACTCGGTTTTGACGACGCAATTCGCGGGAGGCTCCCTTGCCTGCCCCATTGCGCGTCTCTGCCGACAATGTCAGCTGATCGCTCATGTTAATTCTCCAAAAAAGTTACCTTGCCGACACGCCTCCAGGGATGACCATGCACGGCAAGCGCGGGCCTATATGTCGGTTGCCCGCGAAAAGCAAGCTTACAGCGGAATCAGGTGAGCGCTTTGTAGAGGCTGAATAGGCTGGTCGCGATAAGGACGATGCTAACCGCGAATAGCAATAAGCGCGGCTGAATGCGTTTTGCGACCATTGCCCCAAAGGGCGCTGCCAATAATCCGCCGATCAACAGGCCGCCAGTTACCACGGTGAAGGCTTCCATTCCGATGGTCAGAATGAAAGTGAGCGACACGGCAACGGTCAAAAAGAATTCCGCCGTATTGACGGTGCCAATGGTTTTGCGCGGGTCTGCGCCTTGGATCAGCAGGTTGGACGTGACCACTGGTCCCCAGCCACCGCCGCCAGAGGCGTCAAGAAAGCCACCGATGAGCCCAAGTGGCATGGTGACCTTCGGATCACGTGGCTTATGTGCATGTGTGAAGCCCCACGCTTTATACAGAAGGTAGAAGCCGATGAGCGTCAAATATCCCATAACGAACGGCCGCGCCGCTTCGGTGTGGAGGCTGGCCAGCAAATATGCGCCGGTACAGCCGCCGATGACGCCGGGAATCGCAATGCGGGCAAACAGCTTCCAATCGACGTTCTTGTGCAACACATGGCTAATGCCAGACGCGCCGGTTGTGAACATCTCGACAAAATGGACGCCAGCCGATGCGCGGGCAGGGGCGACGCCCATGACGCTGACCAATAAAGTACTGCAAATCACGCCAAAAGCCATGCCAAGCGCGCCATCGACCAATTGCGCCGCAAAGCCGACGGCGATGTAAGGCGCAACCGACGACCAGTCGATATTGGCAATATAGTCAATCATCCAAGTCTCGCCCTTTGCGATGGAACGCCGCGTGCATAATCGGGAGTCACTTCTTTAGCCACCGCTTTGTATCTCAGTAATTTGTTTGGGCCACTCAAGAATGTGTTTAGCGCGGGATACTGCTTTGCATGTCGTGCGTGTATCAAAAGTTGAATTTGATGGTCGCACCCAATGTGCGCGGATCGCCGGGCTGTCCCGCAATCAGGCCGACATTGCTTGGGGCCACCTGAAGCAGTTCGAAATATTGCACGTCAAAGAAATTACGAACCCAACCGTAAACATCGAAATTATCCGAACGGAAACCGACGCGGTAATTGGATAATGCATAGCCTTGGACGTTGGTGTAAATCGACGGGGACGGGTTGGACGAAAAGTTTGACCGGTAATTGCCGTCAAATCCGACATATAGCTGGCCATCGGTTGCGAACAACGTCAGCGGGGTATTGACCTCTGCGCCATAAGATACCGCCCATTTCGATACGCCAGGAAGGCTCTGGCCGGAAATGTCGCAATTAGCAGGGCTTAGTCCGCCGGGGGTTCCGGGCGCGCTTGGTGTCTGGTCCGCTCCGACGATCGTGCCGCCCGCCAGCTCAGGCGGGCATGGCGCATCGACGAATGTGGCATATTTGGCGTCGGTATATGCCCCATTTAGATAAGCGCTAAACCTGTCACTCGTCCGGATTTTGAAGTCTGCCTCAAGACCTTGTGAGCGGACCTTGCCCGCATTGGCGAGATAGCAGCGAAGCACGCCCAACTGGCCATTGGTGACCGTCGCCTGATAGTTTTTGATGTCTGTCCGGAACGCGGTCAGGTTGAACGTTCCCTTGCGGTCCCAAAATTGTGTTTTGACGCCCATTTCAAAATGGTTGACCGATTCAGGCTTTACGACGCCCGAGGCTGCAATTGGCACGCCAGCCGCATTCAGCGGAAGGCCGTTTTGATTGATGCCAACGGTCTTGAAGCTTTTGGCGTAGCTTGCATAAACAAGGACATCCTCCGCCAGCCTGTAGTTCGCATTCAGGTCATAGCTAAAATTCCAGTCGCTGACCGAAGGCGCGCTGGTTTGTGGGGTAAAAACGCCGCATTGCGCCGCGCCTATCGATCCCGCCGTTTGCGGGCAGGTCAGAAGCGAGCCTGAGCCTGTGGTAACGACGCGCTGATAAAAACCGGATTTCTTGTCATAGTTGATCCGCAATCCGGGTTGGATGGTCAGTGCATCGGTGACTTTCCAGCTTGCTTGGCCAAACAATGCCGCGCTGGTGCTTTTGAGAAACTGCGTGTTGCGGGCGGTAAGGCCAGCCAAAACGGCGGGAGTGGTTGCAAACGCGCCTGTCAGGTTCCAACGGCTGGATGCTGCGCCTTGTTGTTCAAAGCCTTGCGTATCAATCCGCTGCTTGAAACCAAAGGCACCAATGACGAAGTCGAAACGGTCACCCGCATAATTATAGCGGAATTCTTGGCTATATTGATCCTGCTGTGACGGGTTTTGCGACGCGCTAACAATCGGCAGAGCGGTGAAGTCGCGGTCATTTTCGGGCTTCCAATCCCAAAACCGCCATGCCGTAATCGATGTCAGGGTGCCGGGGCCAGCATCCCATTTGGCCCTTAACGAAGCGCCCCCAATGACATTACCGGCGTTGAGTGGGGCATCAATATCTGTAAGCCGGTCGAATGGGTTGCGCGACACCACGCTGTAATTCTGTGCCGCAGCCAGCGCAGCATATTGGCGCGCCAATGGCCGCTGTGTTGCGCCCACCCGAACAAAAACGGTTCCGCAGCATTCGGGGTTTTGGCGGCTATAGTCGCCAGACAGGGTAATATCGAGATCATCATTTGGTCGGAACAATAATGTGCCACGCAGACCGAGATTGTCCTGCTCGTTAATAAATCGGTCACTGGTTACGTTGAATATCGTGCCGCGCCGCGCGGTTGCTGACACGGCAATGCGCGCAGCGATGGTATCAGACAATGGCCCCGATACTGCCGCTTTGGCTTGCTTAAAGTTGAGGTTGCCGACCGTAACTTCAGCGCGGCCTTCGAAATCAAAGGTTGGCTGATTGGTGGTGATGTTGATCGCCCCGGCTGTGGTGTTCTTGCCATATAGGGACCCTTGCGGCCCGCGCAGAACCTCGACCTGCGCGACATCGAGAAAGTCAAAGGTCGCGGCGGCGACGCGGGCGTTGTAGACATCGTCGACATAGATGCCGACGCCTTGTTCAAATCCATCGCTCGTCAGGCCAAATGGCACGCCGAGTCCGCGAATGTTAACGGCGGTATTGCGTGGGTTTGACGCATAGACCTGTAGAGTAGGCGCGAGCTGCTGCAGCTTCACTACGTTGAAATTTCCTGTGGATTCAATGCTATCGCCACGGATGACCGAGATTGCTAGTGGCACTTCTTGCGCGGTTTCTTGGCGGCGGCGTGCCGTGACGATGATTACATCGCCGCGACTGGGTTCGTCCTGCACCTCAGCCCCACCATCGGGTGCGGTTGCATCGGATACCATATCATTGGTGGCCGTATCTTCGGCATAAGCCGGATTTGCCAGCGCAAGTAAAGTTATCAGGGCCAGTGAAGGCCCGGTGGCACGAATTCGCATATGTTTAACTTTCAAAAAAACAGATGCATCCGGCTGACCGGTCTGCCTCTAGGACAAAGAGAGAAATTAACTGGCGAAACGCTTACGCTCGGTGGTGTCGACTTGGACGAGCCTGCCTTCACGTCCTGAGCCGGAATCGGTCATAAGCACCCCTTTTAGGATAAGCGCATAATCGCGCCTTCCTTCTGACTAGAGAGTTAAACTCAACTAATTTAATTGACAATATGATTCGCTATCAGAATTTGCTTTCAGCGCTGAAAGGTTCTGTTTGCGCGCCAGCCGGATTTTGGTCGCTTTACTCCGCCGCCTGCAGGTAAATGTCGGCGTCGACGATATCGGTTAAGTTGATGCCGTCGAGCAAATTGGCAGTTTTGTCGCGCACCTGAAGCATTAGCGCGCGGGTGCGGCAATTTTCTTCCTCGACGCAGTTTTTGCATGTTTCGTGCGCATAGCGGCTGGCGCAGGGAACTAAGGCCAGTGAACCCCGCATGATACGGATGAGGTCGCCATAGCTGATGTCAATCGGCGAGACGCCCAGCCAATAGCCACCGTCTTTGCCGCGCTGCGACGCTACTAAGCCGGAACGGGATAGTTCGGACAAGATAACAGTGAGAAATTTAGGCGGAATTTTCTGCGCCTCGGCAATATCGGCGAGCTGAACCGGCCCTTTGCCATAATGGTCGGCAAGATGCTGCATGGCGCGGATAGCGTAGCGGGTTTTTTGAGACAGCATAGACCTTCTTTGCGCCACGCCGCGTCATTTTTCAACCCGGCAAGTTGACAAAGTATCAAATCTCGTAAAGTCTGAATCCGCTTGGGGGTGAATAGCATGAAAAGTCTGTTGCATTGCGCGATATGGCGGAATAGCGTGCGTTCAAAATAAGGCTCAAAGATGAGCTGGCAAAATAAGGCTCAAAGATGAGCTGGCAAAATAAGGCTCAAAAATGAGCTGACAAAATGAAGCTCAGGGGTGAGCTAGAATAACAGGGGAATTTATGAAATATTCAAATACCGCAATTTTGTTGTTGGCAACCTGCTTGAGCGCGCCTGCGTTTGCGCAAGACTCATCTCCGCCCGTATCGGCGGAAACGAATGACGATGACGGTACTGCCATCATCGTGACCGGATCGCGCATCAAGCAGGACCCAACGAAAAGCGCTGCGCCATTGCAGGTCATTACGCCTTCGGATCTATCGCGTGAGGGCATTAACAGCCCGGAACAGCTGATTTCATTTCTGTCTACCAATGGCACCGGCGCGGATAACCTTGCCTCCAATGGCGATGTCACCAGCGGCGCGCAACGCGGCACCAATGGCCTCTCGGCCGCCAACCTGCGCGGCCAAGGCGCCGCTGCGACGCTTGTATTGCTCAATGGACGCCGGGTGGCGGCACATGGCCTGACTGGTGGCGCTGTCGATGTGAACCAAGTTCCCTTTGCGGCGCTTGAGCGGGTTGAAGTGTTGAAGGATGGCGCGTCCGCCATTTACGGCACCGACGCGATTGGCGGCGTTATCAACTTTATAACGAAATCAAATTTTCAAGGTGTAGTGGTCAACGGCTTCACCGACATTACCCAACGCAATGACAGCGCGATTTATCGCCTGTCTGGGACCGCTGGCTATGGTGACTTGGGTACCCAAGGTTTCAACATCATGGGCGCGGTCAGCAAGAGCTGGAATTCGGCCCTGCTTGGCCAAGATCGTGATTTTGTGAACGGCAACCAACCCAATCGCGGGCTTTCGGTGGATACCCGTGGCACGCCAATTGCGACTGCGTTTCCGGCCAACCCGAATAGCATATTTGCACCCAGCGGGTCGTTACTTGGCGGGACCACGAACAGCGCGGCGAACTTTTTCCTGCCCGGATTGCTTATCCCCGGAACAACGACGCGCGCAGATGGCGGTATCAACCCGCTTGATTTACCCGGCGGTGCCGGGTGTGATTCCGTCAATGGCGGCATGGCCTATGATGAAGTGCTTTGGTCCGTTCCGGGCGCACGCTTTGCGTGTTCATGGGACACAGGCCGCGCCGCTGTGCTGCAACAGCCGCTGCAAACGCTGACTTATTATGGCAAGGCGACATTGGCATTGGGCGACCACCGCTTGGCGGCGGAAATAACGGGTTCTGATGCGGATTCGAAGAAGCGGTTTTCCAACAACCAATATTCGATCAACGCCATCACCATGCCGCTTTATTACCCGCTGAACGCGACCACCGCGTCAACCTATAACAGCGTATATGACACGATTGCAGGCACATTTCCTTCTATCGGCGCCGTAGGTGACCGGACTGTCGATGCGGTTGGCAATTACGGCAAACCCATCGCTTATCGCTGGCGCAATATCCCCGGCGGCAATCGCGAATATGTTACAAACACCAAAACAATTCGTGGCGCGTTAACCGCCGAAGGTCCGCTTGGCGGAACGTGGGATTATCGCGCAGGCGCATCCTATGCAAAGAGCGAAGCATCCTCCGTGCTCGGCACGGGTTATCATTATGCCGGGATTTTCCGTAACGCAGCCAACGCCGCAGCGTCGGGCGTGGCGGGGGCCACGAACGGCGGGATTGATCCACGCGCGCCTACCGCACCTGGTGCAGCGCGCCCGGGCATTGTCGGCTTGTTGAACAGCGGTATCCTGAACCCATTTTCCGTGGACCAATCGGCTGCGGCACTATCCGGACTTGACGCTATTTCGGCAGAAGGTACGACATTATATGGCGGCCATTATGAGGTGAAGCAATTTGATGCTTCGGTCTCCGGTTCCTTGTTTGATTTGCCCGCTGGTCCAGTGCAAGTCGCGCTGGGTGCGGATTATCGCCGTGAAACTTACAGCTTCAACGGTTCCGCCGCAGCCGCAACAGGGCAGGCTGAAATTTTTAACGTGGCGTTCGACAATGTGAATGCGCTGACGCCGAAAAACCGAAATGTGAAGGCGGTCTATGCCGAAATGTCGGTGCCTGTGTTGGAAAGCCTCGAACTAACGGGTGCGGTCCGCCTCGACGATTATACGGGCTTCGGTTCAACGGTTAATCCCAAATTTACAGCACGGTTTTCGCCAATGGACTGGGTCATGCTTCGGGCGTCCTATAACACAGGGTTCCGCGTCCCAAGCTTCAACCAAATATTTAATGGCGTCACCGAATCGCCCAATCCTGGAAATAACCTGACCGATCCAAGCACATGTCCGGCGGGTGGTGTTGTGAACGTTACAGCAGGTTGCGGTGCGATCACGCCAACGTCACTGAGCGGCGGCAATGTCAATCTAGGGCCGGAAACATCCGAGCAATATTCGGCCGGTATTGTGTTCACGCCAGCGCCACAGTTTAGTGCGTCTGTCGATTTTTGGTCTATCGCCGTCGATGATAACATCGGTGCGCTGACCATCGCCCAATTATTGGCGAACCAATCCTCCTTTTCGGATCGGGTGATACGCACAAGCAACGTGATTACGCAGTTGGATTTGCGCGCGGACAATATCGGTTCGCGGCGTACGCAAGGACTTGAAGTCGCGCTGCGCGGTGGCATCGATGCACTTGGCGGCGTTTTGTCTGCCGGTCTTGATGGAACCTATCTTCTGAAAAAGAAGGAGAAGTTCTTACCGACTGCGCCATTTGGTTCAAGCCTGATTGGCGTGTTCACTTATGCTGGCGATCTTGGCCTGAAATGGAAACATAGCGCATTCATCAACTATGCTGTCGATGACATGCTGTTCAGCTTCTCGCAAATTTATCGCAACGGATATAAGAATAATGCGCTTCCGGCGTCTGCAAGCCGGCCGGATTATAATGCGCGGGTAAAGGCCTATGTCACCTACAATCTGTCGGCAGCTATGGACATGACCGATAAGCTGCGTTTGACCGCTGGCGTGCGGAACGTGTTCGATACTGATCCGCCATTTGCGATTACCTATGACAGCAACACCGGTGCTGGCTCAAGCTGGGAACCACGCGTGGCTGACCCACGCGGACGGTCGTTCACCTTGGCGGTCGAAGCGAAGTTCTAAGCAAAGGCGTGCCGGGTATGGATATGGATGCAACTCGGCGGCAGATTATGGCGGGGCTGGCAGCTATGCTGTCGGCCCCGCCGCTTTTGGCTGCAGGCGTGCCTGCGGCTAAGGCCGCGCGGAAGCCTGCACGGCTGCGCATCGGTGATACCGTTGGCTTGATTGAGCCAGCGTCGGCCAGCGATGATCCATTTCAGATTCAGTTGGTCGAAGAAGCGATTGTCGCCATGGGATTAAAGCCCAAGCGCGCCGCCCATTTGCTGGACCGCTTCGGCTATCTGGCTGGCCGAGACAAGGACCGTGCATCGGACATCAACGCGATGTTCGCGGACACAGATGTGAAGGCCATTTTTGCCGTGCGCGGCGGGTGGGGCAGCGCGCGGCTGTTGCCATATCTTGACTGGAACATCATTCGCGCCAATCCCAAATTATTGACCGGCTTCAGCGACATCACGGCCTTGCATATGGCGATTGCGGCCAAGGGCGGATTTGTGACCTTGCATGGCCCAAACGCGGGCAGCGCATGGGGTAAGGCGTCTTGGGACCTTTATCGCGAGATTGCCTTTGACGCTGGCACGCCGTTGTTTACGAACCCTGTTGGCGACGAGGACCGGATGGCGCAACGCCGCTGGCGCACGCGGGTGTTGGGCACGGGCAAGGGTAAGGCGCAGGGCAAGTTGCTCGGCGGAAACTTGACGGTGCTGACCGCGCTTGTCGGCACACCCTATCTGCCCAGTTTCGACGGTGCGATCCTGTTCCTCGAAGATGTGGATGAGGCGGAATATCGCATTGACCGTATGCTCACGCAGTTGGGGCAGGCGGGTGTGCTCAAGAACCTGAAAGGCGTCGTGTTCGGGCAATGCACAGATTGCGTGAATAAGGGGAATAGCTATGGCGCATTCACCCTGAATGACGTGCTGACGCAGCATTTGGGCGGCTTGGGTATCCCGGCCTATCAAGGTGCCTTTTTCGGGCATATTACTGACCAGTTTACGTTGCCCGTGGGCGGCATGGCGGAAATCGATGCCGACGCCGGAACGCTCCGCTTGCTAGAGCCTGTTGTCGTTTAATTTACGAACTGCGTCATCACCAATGCAAAGACGTTATTGGCCATGTGCAGGATGATGTTGGTGCGCAGTGACCCCGTGCGGTGATAAAGATAGCCAAAGGCAATGCTCAGCGACATGAGGGCAGGGATCGCATATAGTTGCAAATGCACCAAGGCGAAGAGGAATGACGACAATAGAATCGCGCCCCAAATGGGCATATATTTCGCCAGTGCATTTTGTAACAACCCGCGAAACAGCAATTCTTCCACAATGGGCGCGGCAATCGCAATGGCGAAGAAAATGGTCGCCATGTTCAGCGGCGTCCGGTCTATGTCCGCCAGGACCTTCGCTATTCCCTCTTGCATGCCAACGCCCGGAATAACGTACGTCGCATATATAAAATTGAATATCATCGCCGTGCTGACCAGTAAGACGGCAAGCGCGGTTGCCTTGTGCAGCGGAACCCTGCCGAAATCATAAAGGCCCAATGCCTCCATCCGGCCATTTTTACGCAGATACAGCCACATGAGCATCAGTTGGGCGATGGCGGATGCCACTAATCCGAAGATGACCGATATCGGCGCTGGCGTGGCGCGGTCGCCTTGCGTCGCGGCGATGATGATGACTGTGCATACGCCTTGCAGGACGAAATAGGATATGATGAAACTTATGCTGGGCAGCAGGCCGGGATAATAGGGTCGCGCGGAAAACGCTTCACGGGCAGGCTCGCCAAGTTGCATTTTTTCCCCGATCTATCCTGCGCAAAAGTGAAGGCCGAGCGTTCTCGGCCCGACCTTCGCTTATCTTACACATCAAAGCTTAATAGGCCACCCGTGTTGCAGTGAGGCCATAGGCCGGAAGCAAGGCCTGAACACTTGTTGCGCCAGCCAGATGGCCTGCGCCAACCGCGATGAACGTCACGCCCGGCCTGTCCATCTTGGTCGAAATCCATTTCGCCCAATTGGCATTCCGCTTGGTCAGTAGCGCATCGTATAATATCCGGCTGGTCATCCCTTCATTCATAAGTTGGGCAAGGCTTTCGGTGTCCGCTGATCCCCACATGTCGACCATTTTATCCATCATGCTGGTGGTATCATCAATCATCTTTGCCGTTTCGACCAAAAATGCAATTTGCTCGGCCTCGGGCAGGGTATCGAACACCCCAAGCTGAAATTCCATAGTTTCAAGTCCAGCAATTGGCTTGTTGCTGACCTTCGCCGCCGCCGTCAGTTGTTTTTCAACGCCGCTATTGGGGTCAAAGCCGGATTTTTGCAATGCTAGCACGGACAGAGTGATCCCCGCCGCCCATGGCTCAAACGGGTCGAAAGCGGGCGCGGGAATGCCAAGCTTGCCCATCGCCGCGTCATACATCGCACGGTCCGCATCCTTCATTTTGGAGCGCAAGGTCTTGCCCTGTTGATCCATCGCCAGCTTGCCAAACAAGGCTTGGGCCTCTGCCGCAGGCGGCTCGACCAGTTCCAATACCAATTGGTCTGAACTATCAAAAGCCGTCTTTACGCCATCATCAAACCAGCCAAGACCTGGCTTTAAGATATGGATGCTTCCGAACAGGTAAATGGTCGTGTCTTCGTCCTTAATCACCCACAAGGCAGGATCGACGTCCTTGAGCGCAGGCGCCGCCTTGACGGGATCAAGCGCGGTGACCGATGCCGGAGCTTCGGTTGGCGTTGTCTGCGCCGCAACGGGCGCTGCCCATATTAATGCGCAAGTCGCAGTGGCGGCTAATAAGGACTTCAAAGTAATGCGCATCGATATTCTCCTTTAAATATAGGTGAAAGTATAATTCGACGTTATTGGACCGGTAGTTAGAGGTATTTTTTCCAGAACCAGACTGTTGTCCAGACTAATGAAAAGGTTAGGTAAATGGCAACACCATTAGGTTCGGGCAAAAGTCCCCCGCGCCACAACAGCCACCACAATGGTGTGAGGAATAAAAAGGCGTAAGCTGCGTAATAGCCGCCATCGCGATAGGCAGATTCTTCCATTTCGTCGACGGCGTAGCGATGCCAATACCATGTAATTGCAGGGACAATAACTAAGAGAACGAACACAAATGCCAACGCAATGTTTGTCGGCAGCGGACTATTGCTGAAAATTGTTACTGCCTCGGCACTCCCTCTGCCTTCGAACATGATGGGTAAGCCGATGCCCATGATCCAGCCGAGAAAAATGCAGCCTGACAAAATATAGCGCCTCCGCCGTTCGCGCGGCGTTAAATTTTCACCGGACACTTTCCCTGCCTTTGCATTTTGCCAAGTCCTGTAACCGAGGCCAATGATACCAAGAATGGCCGCGGCGAATATCGCGGCTGCGATTCCGTTAAAGGCCCTGCCGCCTTCGTTTTGATAATGGACCGAAAAACCTGCAATAAAGCCCGATATCATAACGATACCCAGCGCAGCTAGCATGATCCATATGGGCCGCCTTAAGCCGCTATTTTGACCTTCATTTGGATCAAACATGTTCCCCTCCGTCAAATCCGTCATCGAAAATCTCCTCGATCGGCAAGTCAAACAGCCGTGAAATCTTGAACGCCAGCGGCAGCGACGGGTCATATTTCCCCGTTTCAATCGCATTCACCGCCTGACGCGACACATCGAGCTGCTCGCCCAAATCGGCCTGACTCCAATTGCGCATCGCGCGCAGCACTTTGAGCTGGTTTTTCATGTCAGGTTCCAGTGTCTTTGTGTCATGGAAACCTGACTATGCCGATTCGCGCATAATGTCAACAACACCTTACATAATGCTATGCAAGACTGACAAAAACCCGTGCGCTTATGCATAACCTTGATTTAGCCGCCTATCTCCGCCAATGGCTGGCCATGTCCGACGTTGCGCCACTAAGTTTTCAGGATTTAATCCTCACTCTCCATGATTATTGGGGTAAGCAAGGCTGTGCGATATTGCAGCCTTATGACATGGAAATGGGCGCTGGCACATTCCACACGGCGACGACCCTGCGCGCGTTGGGGCCGGACCCATGGAACGCCGCCTTTGTGCAGCCATCGCGCCGCCCAACCGATGGGCGCTATGGCGAAAACCCCAACCGGCTGGGCGCTTATTATCAATATCAGGTGATTTTGAAACCAAGCCCGCCCAATCTGCAGGAGCTTTATCTTGGCTCGTTAAAGGCCATTGGCATTGACCCATTGCTCCACGACATCCGCTTTGTCGAAGATGACTGGGAAAGCCCGACGCTGGGCGCATGGGGCCTTGGCTGGGAAATATGGTGCGACGGTATGGAGGTAACTCAGTTCACCTATTTTCAGCAAATGGGTGGCTTTGACTGCAAACCGGTTTCGGGCGAGCTGACTTATGGTCTGGAACGGCTGGCGATGTATATCCAGAACAAGGACAGCATTTTCGACCTTGTGTATAACAACGCCACGGCGGATCGTCCGGCGGTGACTTATGGGGACATTTTCCGCGAAAATGAGCGGCAGATGAGCACTTATCATTTCGAAGTCGCCGACACCGACATGTTGTTTGATGCGTTCAAAAAAGCGACGGCGGAATGCGAGAGCTGCCTGCAACATGGCTTACCCATTCCCGCTTATGAACAAGCGATTAAGGCGAGCCATATCTTCAACGTGCTTCAGGCGCGCGGCGTCATTTCCGTGCAGGAACGCGCCAGCTATATGGGCCGCGTCCGCGACCTTGCCAAAGGCAGTTGCCAGGCATGGATGGATAAAAATGCCCCCGACTGGAACAGTCGCCATCC
The DNA here is from genome assembly GCF_945890115.1 of Sphingorhabdus sp. EL138. Taxonomy (GTDB): domain Bacteria; phylum Pseudomonadota; class Alphaproteobacteria; order Sphingomonadales; family Sphingomonadaceae; genus Sphingorhabdus_B. The sequence continues at coordinate 37,514 of NZ_CAMDCK010000016.1, read as the reverse complement.
AAGTTGGCGCGCGGCGTGATTCAGACCATCGCCCCGTCAACGCATAATGTGTCATCCCCGCGAAGGCGGGGATCCATGGCCTGCACTTTAAGTTTACGTAACAAGGGTGGCTTGGGTGAACAGGGTCGACCATGGATTCCCGCATGCGCGGGAATGACAATGGCTTTGGTCGACGGGGATTTAATATGACCGACTTCCTGCTTGAACTGCGCTCCGAAGAAATCCCTGCGCGGATGCAATTAAAGGCCAAGGAAGATTTGGCTCGCCTGTTTAACGATGCATTGGCCAAGGCTGGGCTTGCGGCGGCGTCGGTGGAAACCTTCGCCACGCCGCGCCGCCTTGCGTTAATCGCGACCGGATTGCCGCTGGCGACCGAGGCTGTGTCCGAAGAAACCAAAGGGCCAAAGGTCGGCGCGCCGCCGCAGGCGATGGAGGGGTTCTTGCGCAAAACCGGCCTTTCGCAAGACCAGTTGGTCGAACGCGATGGCGTCTATTACGCGGTGGTGGAAAAGGCAGGGCGTCAGACGGCCGATGTTCTGGCAGAGGCGATCCCCGCGATCATCCGTGCCTTCCCATGGCCCAAATCGCAACGCTGGGGCGCGGCGTCGGTCTCGACCGAAAGCCTGCGTTGGGTCCGTCCATTGCAGGGCATCGTCGCTTTGTTGGGCGACGCAGTCGTGCATTGCGACGTTGATGGCATTGTGAGCGGCGCCGAGACGATGGGGCATCGCTTCCATCACAGCGGCGTTGTTACCATCGGCAATGCAGGCGATTATATTGAGAAGCTGCGCGCGGCCCATGTTCTGGTTCATTTTTCCGAACGCTGCCGCATCATTCGTGACGGTGCGAAGGCGGCGGCAGAGGCCGCTGGCCTGACTTTGGTGGAAGATGAAGGCCTAGTCATCGAAAATGCGGGCCTGACCGAATGGCCTGTGCCGATGCTTGGCCGCTTCGACGCCGCCTTTCTCGACGTGCCGCAAGAGGTCATTCAATTGACCGCGCGCGTGAACCAGAAATATTTTGTGTGCCATGATGCAGCGGGCAGACTGGCCAATGCATTTGTCTGCACCGCAAATATCGATGCGCATGACAATGGGGCGGCGATTGTTGCGGGTAATGAAAAGGTATTAGCCGCGCGTCTGTCCGATGCGAAATTCTTCTGGGAACAGGATTTAAAGGTCGCGCTGGAGAAACAGGCCGAAAAACTTAAGGACATTGTCTTCCACGAAAAGCTTGGAACGCTTGCCGAGCGCGTGGAACGAATTGCGAGGCTCGCACGCTGGTTAGTGGACACGGGCGTTGTGAAGGGTGCCGATCCTGATCTGGTTGAGCGCGCAGCACGTCTCTGCAAAGTTGACCTTGTTACGGGCATGGTCGGAGAATTTCCCGAGCTTCAAGGTCTTATGGGTGCTTATTATGCCGCCGCGCAAGGTGAGGCACCCGAAGTAGTCGCGGCCATCCGTGATCATTATAAGCCCGTTGGGCAGGGTAATGAGGTGCCGACTGCGCCTGTCACTGTTGCTGTGTGTTTAGCTGAGAAGTTCGACACTTTGGTAGGGTTCTTCTTTGCAGATTTGAAGCCATCAGGCTCGAAGGACCCATTTGCTCTCAGGCGCGCGGCCATTGCAGTGGTTGCAACAATTTTAGAGAACAATCTTCGGCTTAATCTGCGACATTGCCATGTTCAGGCTACTCAACATCTCGTTTTTGATAAAATTCAGCGGGAAATCGAAGGTAGGGCATCAAATTTCACTAGGGTGCTGCGGGATGAAAACATTGAAATTCATCGCGCGGAAGATTTATTCAGGGCACGAGCAGTACAGAAGACGATAGACCTGGAGCTGGAGGATATCTTCGACAAGCCTGCCATAAAGGTGTCGTCAGAACTGGGCGCGTTTTTTGTTGATCGCCTCAAAGTCCAACAACGCGAAGCAGGCGTGCGGCATGACTTGATTGATGCGGTGTTTAGCCTGGGTGGTGAGGATGATCTTGTCCGGCTGCTGGCGCGGGTGAAGGCGTTGCAGGCCTATATCACGACCGCTGAGGGTGCGAACCTGTTGGCGGCGTATAAGCGTGCGGCGAATATATTGAAGCAGGCTGACGGCGTTGATGCGGCTGCACCTGCGCCGGCCGACTTGGTGACGGAGGAGCTTGCCCTCCTGACCGCCCTCAACACCGCTGAACCCAAGGCCGCAGCCGCCTTGTCGGTCGAAGATTTCGAAGGCGCAATGGCGGCATTGGCCAGTTTACGTGCACCTATTGATGCCTTTTTTGAAGGCGTCATGGTCAACGATCCCGACCCAGCCAAGCGCGCCTTTCGTTTGGGCTTACTCGCGCGGTTCCGCGATGCGGTCACCCAAGTGGCCGATTTTTCGAAGATTGAGGGATAGGGTCGGGCGTCACGCTGAACAAGTTCAGCAGGGCGGCGCGTGATCTAAATCAATGCCATCGGGGCCGAATGGGCGTTTGGCGTGTTTCCTGTCGAAAGGAACATACATATGGCCGTCATGCACCGCATCCGCATTTTTCACGCCTTTCTCGCGCTGAGCGTATTGGGGGCCTATTTTTCGGGCGAAATGGGCCTTGTCCATGCGTGGCTGGGCTATGGCGTGGCGGCCTTGATATTATTCCGGCTGATTTGGGCGTTGAGCGGCGCGCCGCAATTGGGGCTTGCGCGTTTCCACCCCTCGTTCAAGGATTTGCACCTAAAAGGTATCATGACCCATCCGGCCATTAGCCAAGTCCTGCTGGCGGGAATCGCTATTTCCGTGATTGGCGCAACGGGCACGGGTATCATGATGGACAAGGGGCGCGCGTTGCAGCCAAGCGCGCTTAGTTCCTTTTCCCTTTCGGGTGAAAATGCACGCGAGGGCCGCGAAGATGAATCCGGCGAAATGACCGAAGAAGCGCATGAATATCTCGCAAATCTGGCGGTTGCGCTGGTCGTATTGCACGTCTTGTATCTGCTCTCTTTCAAATGGCCTTTGGCGCGCTTCATGTTATTCGCCAATAAATCCGGAAAATAACCGCCCTGCGGACTTGACTCCAATGCGCTGCACTGCACAACGGCGGCCAAGCAATAAAGCCAAGTAAAAGGAATGGCTGCGGGATGACCCAATATGTATATCGGTTCGGTGGCGGTGTGTCGGACGGCGACGAAACCGTTCGCGGCAATAAAAATATCTTGGGCGGTAAGGGCGCGAATCTGGATGGCATGGCGTCGATTGGCTTGCCTGTCCCCCCAGGCTTCACGATCACGACCGAAATGTGCGCGGCTTATTATACCAATGGCCAAAGCTTCCCCGACAGTGTCCGCGCCGAAGTCGCCCATGGCCTTGCCCATATTGAGCAGGTAACGGGCAAATCCTTTGGCGATCCCGCCAATCCGTTGTTGGTGTCGGTGCGTTCGGGCGCGCGGGTGTCGATGCCGGGAATGATGGATACGGTGTTGAACTTGGGGCTGAATGACCAGACGGTCGAAGGGCTGGCCGCTTCGTCGGGTGATGCGCGCTTTGCGTGGGACAGCTATCGCCGCTTCATTCAAATGTATGCTGATGTGGTGTTGGAATTGGATCATGGCGCGTTTGAAGAGGCGTTGGAGATCGCGAAGGAAGATCGCGGTTTCTACCTTGATACCGAATTGTCCGCTGATGACCTAAAGGCGTTGGTGGCCGAATATAAGCGCCTTGTCGCTGCCGAATGGGGCAAGCCATTTCCGCAAGATGTGCATGACCAATTATGGGGCGCGGTCGGCGCGGTGTTTGGATCATGGGAATCAGATCGGGCAAAGGTCTATCGCCGCCTGAACAATATTCCGGGCGACTGGGGCACTGCGGTCAATGTGCAGGCAATGGTCTTTGGCAATATGGGCGAAACGTCGGCGACGGGCGTGGCCTTTACCCGCGATCCGGCGACGGGCGAGAACGCCTTTTACGGCGAATATCTGATCAATGCGCAGGGCGAGGATGTTGTCGCAGGGATACGCACCCCGCAATATCTGACCAAGGCGGCACGGGAACGCGCAGGCGCAAAGCCGCTGTCGATGGAAGAGGCGATGCCGACGGTTTATGCCGAACTGGCGCGCGTGTTCGACATTCTTGAAACGCATTATCGCGATATGCAGGATATTGAATTCACCGTTGAGCGGGAGAAATTGTGGATGCTGCAAACCCGTTCGGGCAAGCGCACCGCCAAGGCCGCCTTGAAAATCGCCGTCGATATGGCCCAATCTGGCATGATCACCACCGATGAGGCGGTGTTGCGCATTGATCCGATGGCGCTGGACCAGTTGTTGCACCCAACGCTGGATCCGCAAGCGTCACGCGACGTGCTGACCTCTGGCCTGCCAGCGTCACCGGGCGCGGCATCGGGCGAAATTGTCTTTGATGCCGATACTGCCGAACGGTTCAGCGAATTGGGCAAGGCGGTTATATTGGTCCGTATCGAAACCAGCCCTGAGGATATTCACGGTATGCACGCCGCCAAGGGCATTTTGACCGCGCGCGGCGGGATGACCAGCCATGCTGCCGTTGTCGCACGCGGCATGGGGCGGCCTTGCGTATCGGGCGCAGGCAGCCTTCAGATTGACGCAGCGGCCAAAGTTTTGCGCATATCAGGGCGGACCTTGAAAGAGGGCGACATCATCACATTGGATGGGTCAACCGGCGAAGTGATGGCGGGCGAAGTGCCGACGATCCAACCTGAATTGGTGGGTGATTTCGGGACGTTGATGGTCTGGGCCGATGCGGGTCGCCGCATGAAGGTCCGCGCCAATGCCGAAACCCCGTCCGACGCGCAAACCGCGCGCGATTTCGGGGCGGAGGGCATTGGCCTGTGCCGGACGGAGCATATGTTCTTTGACGCCGCCCGCATTACTGCGGTGCGCCAGATGATATTGGCCGATGATGAAAAGGGCCGCCGCGTCGCGCTCGACAAGTTATTGCCCGAACAGCGCAAGGATTTTGCCGCAATTTTCGAAGTCATGGCGGGCCTGCCCGTTACCATTCGTTTGTTGGACCCACCCTTGCATGAATTCTTGCCGCATCAGGAAAGCGAATTTGCCGAGGTTGCGGCAGCCGCGGGCGTAGGTGTTGAGGTTTTGAAACAACGCGCGTCCGAACTGCATGAATTCAACCCCATGCTTGGCCACCGTGGATGCCGTTTGGGTGTCACTTATCCCGAAATCTACGAGATGCAGGCGCGGGCCATTTTTGAGGCCGCGTGCAGCCTTGCCGTCGCACCTGTGCCCGAAATCATGATCCCGCTCGTCGGCACGCGCCACGAGTTGGAATTGATGAAGGACGTCGTCGACAAGGCCGCAGAAGCGGTCTTTGCCGAACAGGGTAAGCGGATTGAATATCTTGTCGGCACGATGATCGAACTGCCCCGCGCGGCGTTGATGGCCGATGAAATTGCCGAAGTCGGCAGCTTCTTCAGCTTTGGCACCAATGACCTGACGCAAACCACCTTGGGTGTCAGTCGCGATGACGCCGCACGCTTCCTGACGCATTATGTCGACAAGGGCATTTACGCCCGCGACCCCTTTGTCAGCCTAGATGTCGAAGGCGTTGGCCAATTGATCGAGATCGCCGTGCATAAGGGCCGCGCAACGCGTCCTGATATCAAATTGGGCATTTGCGGCGAACATGGCGGCGATCCGGCGTCGATCACTTTTTGCGAAAAGGTCGGCCTCGATTATGTCAGCGCCTCACCCTATCGTGTGCCGATTGCGCGTTTGGCGGCGGCGCAGGCGGCGTTGGCACGTCGGTAAAAAGGGCGTTTAGGGTCAGGCGCGGGAGGAAGCCGAATGAAAACGTGGCATAGATATGTCATATGTGTCGCATTGGGCCTAATCGGCGGCGCGGCTTATGCTGTGCAGCTAGTGCGCGGCGGATTGAACGATGGTCTTGTCTCCAGCGGACCATGGGAGACGGGAAAAAGCTTCGGCACAGTGGATGCTAGCACGCTCACCCGTGCCAAGGTCGCTTTGTCCGGCCTACTGGCCTTGCCCGCCAAAGAGGCGATGTATTTCACCGCCACCCGCGATAGCAATGGCCGCGCGCTTGACGGGCGCTGCACCTATGACGTGCGCGGTGGAACGCTTGATGGCCGCTGGTGGAGCGTGACGTTATATGAAGGCGAAGGTTGGCTTGTGAAAAACGCCGCCAAGCGTTGGTCCATCCCTGCCAGCGCGGTAACCACGGACGCGCAAGGGCGCTGGTCGTTCACCGTGTCGCCAGATACGCAATCCGGCAGTTGGCTGCCAACGGGGTCGGTGGAGGCATTTGACCTAACCTTGCGTCTCTATCACCCGTCGGCTGATATCATCAAAAGCCCTGAGACAGCGCAAATGCCGGCTATCGACCGCAAGGGATGTGCATGATGCGGCGCTGGATCTTTCCGATATTGGCGGGCGGCCTTATGGCATTTGGGGCCTATCAGGCGACATTGCTGGCCACGCCTTACGCGTTGATGCAGGCCGCGTTGATGAAAGTCGGCAAGCAAGGGCCAGCCAACCAGTTTGCCTTTGCGCCAATGACGACGGCGGATAATCAGACCATCGTTAGGCCAAGCCCAGATCTTTCTTACTCTACCTGCGTTTTTGATGTGTCCAAAGGACCCGTGCTGGTTGATGTGCAGCCTGTGCCGGGCCATTATTGGTCAGTGAGCATATTCGATGCCCGCACTGATGTGGCCGCGGTACGCAGCGACAGGGACACCAAAGGCAAAGCCGCGCGGCTAGCCCTTGTGAAAGCGGGGCAGACGGCGCCAGCAGGTTATGAACCCGTGCGCGTCGGCTATGACAGGGGATTAGTGCTGATCCGCATACTCGTCGCCCCAGCGAGCACCTTCCCAACGATCGACGCCATCCGCCAGAAATCGACCTGCAAGCAGGTTTGAAGGTCAAAATAGCTATTGCACATGCGGCCCGCCGTCCCTAATAGCGGCGTTCCAGTGCACCCGTAGCTCAGCTGGATAGAGCATCAGACTACGAATCTGAGGGCCGGGCGTTCGAATCGCTCCGGGTGCACCATTTACCCTCTCTTTGTTAATGTGCGTTCGCGGCGTGGCCAGTTCCATGTCTAATCCGCAGCATGATGTCGTTCACGCAGAGGCGCAGAGGACGCAGAGGGGCAAAGGACTTCCAATGTGAAAACTACACATCCCTCTCCCCTTGCGGGAGAGGATACGTAGCCTTGGCCGCGAAGCGGCCTAGGCGCAGTTGGTGAGGGGTTCCAACCTGTGGGCCGCACCCTACGCCAAAGCCCATCTACCAGACGACGATGCAATTTATCGCACAAAGACGCAAAGATACGAAGAAGCGCCCGACTAATCCGTTGTCCTCTATAGCTATTTCGGGGATGACGCACCTGTGACCGTCATTCCTCCGTGATTCCGGAGGGGCCGACGGTAATTCTGTTGGTAGATCGTCATAAAAGGCGCACAACGCTTTAGCATTTCGGGAACCAAGGAAGAGACAAATGAAAAATTTAGTGGTTCACGCTTGGAATTTCATATTCAACAGCGACGTTAGTCCGCTCCGGCATATTCCAGATGTCTCAACGCGGCATTATGTTCTGCAAGCCTTAGGCGCCATGTGGGTTCTCGCGATCAGCCTTGCCTTTGGAAGCTATACATTCTTTGCTTTCAATCTGATCGGTCATATCGTTTTAATCGGTGCGGCAGCGATTACGATTGCGACCTATACAACGGCAACTTTCAAACCAAGCGTCTTTGGCACAGGATCGGGACGCAGAGCCGATGGGGAACATGAGTGAGTCTGGAATTACGGATTGACGCCGACAGGTGGGTAACCCCCAAAAAACCCATCACCAAAATTGCCGTCGCCCCAGCGCAGGCTGGTGCCCATCATTTGTGTATGGGGAGGCCGACAGGCGCGATAGGCCCCAGCCTACGCTGGGGCGACCATAATTCCGCTCAAAGACCCGTCGTCCCTGCAATTGACATGTATCGAATTTTCGCTAACCTGCTCTGATTGCACGTGTTTTCGCCATAGTTGATCGGGGTATTTCGGATCATGTTACGCAGCAAGGCAATAGCGGACGCAATGCAGGGCTGTGTCGGCGAAGGATAATTCCAATGAAAAATTTTTTACAGGGATTTTTACAGGGATTTCGCCACGAATTGTGCAGAGAGGCCAAGATCATCCCCCCGGCCTCTCTCCTTATCGGCGGGGCTTTAGCGATATGCGTGTTGGTAAACTAACTGACCTTGGTCGCCACGAAAGACACGCTTTTTTTCTCGCCCGCGACCGAATTCCGGTGACAATTGCATCACCCCCTAATCAGCGGGCGGTTTCAACTCTTGGATCTGCCGTTCAAGATTGGTCAGTAATGGTTCCACCATCGCTTCATCCAGCCCATGGACCAGCCGGTTGATAGCCATGCCTTCAATCGTTTGCTGCGACAACGCAAGTGCAAGATCGAAATTCGTTCGGTTTTTCTGCCATTCGGGGAAGGCCTCGATGGACAGGGCATATCGCCGCTCGCGAAATTCGGCCTGTGCAGGTTCGAGTATCTGGGCCAGCCCCTGATCGGTCCGCGCGGCAATCGACAGTTCGTGGAATGCGGTAAAGCTCGAGCTGGAAAGCTGGTTCCAATAGGTCCGAACGACTTCGTGGACACCCCGGCTGTCCATATCGCCGGTGCGCCGAATCGCCCGCAGTCGCTTATCATTTAGCTCGGCGATCACGGCACGCATCAACGCTTCGCCATTTTCAAAATGATGGAGCATCGCACCGCGAGATAGACCGGCCTCTGCCGCGACGCGTAAAGTGGTCGTTTTCGAATAGCCAAATTTCACGATGCAACGAATGGCACCTTCTATCAGCCGCTTCTTGGTCTGAGCACTTTTGAGCCATTGCTGCGTTGGCGGCGCAGGCGCGACTCCAGTAACGGCTCGTTTGCTTGAGTCGGTGTGTTGCAATTTAGGCAGGATTTTCATGTTCACTGTTCGTCAGACGGCTTCGTGAAAGCTCAGGACCATATCTTGCGCCAGACAGTCAAGGATTGGCGGAACAAGACGATCGTGGAAGTCGATGCCCATGTGATAATCAAATGCCGCTTCGGATTTGAACGTCGCGATACAGAAATAAGTAAAGGGTTCGTCTGCCGCCTTGAACAATTCATAGACTTCGCAATCTGGTTCATGGGCCTGGACAAGTTGCCGCAGTTCGGTCTGCAACGCTTCGAGATCGGCGGCTTTTTCGGGCTTGGCTACCAGTTTTGCGATGAATGATTTACGCATAAAGTTAGTCTTTCTTGAGTTTGGCGACAAGCATGTCGCGCAGGCGGAATTTCTGAATTTTGGAGGCTGACATCGGCCATTCGGTCACAAAGCAGACATGACGAGGCAGTTTGAAGCCGGCTAGCTTGCCGGTGCAATGTGCGATCAATTCTGCCTCGCTGGTGTTAGTGCCGTCAGCCAACTCGACAAAGGCCGCCGGTACCTCGACATAGCGGGGGTGCGGAATGCCGGTGACTTGCGCCAACTTGACTGCAGGATGCGACTGAAGTACCGCTTCAATCTCTGCTGCAGCCACATTCTCTCCACCGACTTTTAGCATGTCCTTGGTTCGGCCGTGAAACATGATCTGCCCCTGCGCATCAAATGAACCGATGTCGCCTGTATGGAACCAACCATCTGCGTCAATGACTTCGGCAGTTTTTTCTGGGGCATTATAATAGCCGGCAAGCATATTCGGCCCGCGCGCGACGATTTCACCCTTTTCATCACAGCCACAAACTTTGCCGGTTTCGATGTCAACGATCCGGACTTCCCATTCATCAAGAGGTACTCCCAGCCTCCAGCCGCGGGCTTCCCATGGGTCTGTCGTCCTGCTTGTGCAAATCGTGCCGGAGCCTTCGGTTAGGCCATAGGTGCCCACCATGATCGTGTGCGGCATGGCTTTGACCATCGCATCTCTGATCCAGTCTGGCTGCACACCCAAATTGGCATTCATCAGGCGGACGCTGGACAGATCCGTTTTGGTAAAATGGGGATGTTCGATCAGATCCTGCATGATGGTTACAAAGCATGGATATGCGTGCGTGGCTTTTTCCGTTTCCAGCATGGACAGCGCGACACCGGCATCGAAATTCGGGATTGTCAGGTAAGCGCCGCCAATATCGAGAATGGACACCAGAGGTAGAATCCCGGCGATGTGAAAAATGGGCAAGGGCGACCAGAATCTGTCGCCCGGCTGCATTTCGTAGCGCAGGCCCAGATTGCGGCTATTTCCGACAATCCCCCGGTGGCGGATTAGGCAGCCCTTTGGATTGGCTGTTGTCCCAGATGTATAGAGGATCATGGCTATGCTTTGGGGATCAACCGCGTCGATCCGAGCATCAATCTCTTGGGAGATTTGCGTAGGTAGCGGTTGGACGGCTAGCGCCGAGGCTGCCGACACTAAGCTTGCCGGACAAGGCTCGTCGACACAGATAATTGACCGGAGGTTAGGCGCTTCTTCCAGTGACAAATTTTCTGGATCTGGTGCGGCAGCGAGCGATGGGAGCGCTGCCATCAGCCGCTCACTGAAATCAAGCGCGTCAGCCACGCGGCCTGTGGTGATCAGGCAAACCAAGTCCGCATCTCTGACAAGAAATGCAAGCTCTCCGGGCTGGTATCGCGCGTTCACGGGGACAGCAACGGCTCCGGCCATCGCAATGCCGAACAGCACTTCTACAAATTCAGGGCGGGTTGTCAGCAAGATGCCCACATGATCGCCCGGCTGAACGCCCCGCGCGATAAGCGCCGCCGCCCAAAGCCGTGCTCTGTCATTCAAATCAGCATAGCTGGTTCGCTTGTCGGGGAAGATAAGAGCCATCTCTTGCGGGCGGAGAGAGGCTCCGTTCCGCAACAGCTCACCCAGAGTGTAAATATGCGTCATGGCGCTATCGGAAGCAGATATTCACGGACATATGTTCCATCTATACACTCAATCATGGTTGTTATGATGTCCGTGCTCGCGGGGTTGGCCTGATGGGCTTGATCAGCAGCTTCATCCACAAAGCTTTCAAAAACCGCGAAAGTATGCGGCGCATCAAGGCGATAAAATTTATATGCCAAGGTTCCGATTTCTTCGGCAGCGTTCATTTCCATTTGTGGAATGAGCGACAAGAATTCTGCTTCTCGGTCTGCCTTGACGTTAAAGCGTGAAAGGAAGGTCCAGCTCATTTTCAAATCTCTCCATCAATATATCGGTCAAGCTCTGCGTGGAAGTGGCGCAGCCTTGCTTCCTGCTCGCTCCAAATCGGCCCGCGGAATCCGCGCGAGCGCGACCCTTTTTGAACAATTGGTAATAGCTCGGAATCCTGATCCAAAACCTGTCCAAGATTAGGCGGCTCGCCAAGTGGAACGCGTTCGATCTCAGGGCGGGTCATCCCCGTTGTATCCGTCCCATCGGCCAACCCCATCCAAGCAGGTGGGCCATAGCCCGGTGCGTCAACATGCGCGAAAAGAATGCAGGTGTCGTAAGTGAACCGGTTCGCATCTTCTGGATGCGGCAGGAACCGATGGATGAATACGGCTTCAGGGTGACAACCAATCTGCACATTAGGAAATATGCCATAAATGGTTGAATCGCTTAATTGGGTATCACTGAATTTGTCATATTCGAGACCAAAACGCTTAGCGCGTTCGCGCTTTGCAACTTGGATTGCGGCGCGGCTGTCTTGGGCGGTGCCTTCAAATGAATCTGGATCAATGCCTGCATCGCGCAGCATCATCTTAATGCCGTCATTCACGGTTATCTGGTCAGGGAACCGGGGCGATGGTTGTCCAAATGGCACGAACTGACGGCTCATTCCGTTGGGATAGAGGTCGATCTGTGTGCGGTCATCCATGACACCTTGTGTTTCAGGATGAACAGCGTGAAGGTGGTAGATCTCATAAAAGGCATCCACGCCGCCTTTCCAATTCGCGGCCCATTCAGTTTGCTTATGCTGAATAACATTCATCGCGCCAATATCGTAGGTCTCTAGCTGCTCCGCCACGGGACCAAGCCATGCGCGTAGTGCCGGCAGCTTGTCTGAAAGAGATATGAAGGCAAGGCCAGCTACCTCTTCGCACCGGACTGAGGTAAGATTGCGGTCATGGCACAGAGTTTCAGGATGAAAGGAGAATTCGTCCGTCACTTTTGTATTGGTGCCATCTAGGTCGAATTGCCAGCTGTGGAAGGGGCAGGTAAAATTCCCGACCGAACCGAAATCGGCTAGGATCAACTGGCTCCCTCTATGGGGGCACACATTATAATGCGCCTTTAAGCTGCCATCCTCTTGCCGGACCACAATGAAGCTCTCATCGGCAATGTCGAATCGGATAAAATCGCCATCGTCGCGAAGGTCACTTGTCGGGCCAGCGAGCAACCAGCTTTGGGTCCACATCCGGTTCCATTCAGCGTCCTTATAGTCAGCGCCATGGTAACGTTTCGGGTCAGGCCGCCCAGTTCCGTTCTCTATTCTAGGCGCCCGATCATTGAATGGATGATGCGCGCCGGTATGAATATCCCAGAGCCGAAAATCGAAACTCATTAACTGACCTCCTTTTGCTATCGGACCGTATAATGGCACGGTTTTAGAAAAAAACAAACATGATTGATTGTTATTTTGATATGTGGCAGACCTTAAGAATCGAGTGGTGCAAAAGCAAAAAACAACCGCTTGAATGAAATTGGAGGGAACTATCTAATGGTTAGTAAAATTTTCACGCGCGGCTTAGGCACAGGTTTAGTGCTGGCGCTTGCAACACCTGCTTTTGCACAGACGACGGAAGTCACTTCAGACGAGACTGGCCTGTCAGAGATCATTGTCACCGCGACGCGGCGCGACTCCAATCTCCAGACGACACCGATTGCAATCACCGCAGTCGACCAAACCATCATCGAGCAGGCAAGCCCTGACAATATCGGCGATCTTGCGTCTTTTGTTCCTAACTTCTCCGCCGCAAAGATAACTGGCTTCAATGCAGCCTCCTTCGCGATGCGTGGCGTTGGGCAGAATAACATCATCGTTTATTTTGAGCCGTCCGTGCTGGTAACTGTTGACGACTTTGTCATGGCCAGCGTTCAAACGCAGTTGTTGGATACCTTTGATGTGCAGCAAGTTGAAGTGTTGCGCGGACCGCAAGGTACATTGTTCGGCAAGAACGCAATCGGCGGCGCTGTGACAGTGAAAACAAAGCGGCCAGATCTCTCCAGTTTTGGAGCTGAGTTCCGCCTCGCGGCCGGTAGCTTTAAGTCTTACAGCGGCAACGCAGCAGTCAATATTCCAATCATCCAAGACCAACTCGCATTGCGCCTTGTTGGCGGATATGAATATTCGGACGGTTTCGTGCGCAACGGCGCTTGCTATGGTCCGGTTGGAACCTTTTTAACGACACCACCGGCGTTGCCCGCAACCACGGCGAAATTTGTTGGCCGGTCGGGTTGTGGCGATGGCAGCCGCGTGGGCGGCGCAGATGTCTATAATTTGCGTGCCAAATTGCTTTGGGAGCCATCAGACAATTTTGATGCCTTGCTGCAATATGAAATGATCCGCGATAGTTCGGAAACGCCTGCGACAGTGAATGAAACGCCTGTCAATGGCGGCGGCCGTTTCTTCTTGTTCGATGCCCTGAATGTTGGTTCGCGCGGCAACAAGAACACTGACCCCCTTAACAATGGAGGCGTGTCGAACCGTCAAGATGGTCTGATGCGGATGCAGGATGGCCATGTCGTAAATGTCGATGGCGTCTACCTCAACATGAACCTGGATGTCGGAATGGGCACGTTCACGTCAATCACCGGTTGGCGCAGCCAGCGTTCGCGCTTGCCGAACACCTACACCGGTCAGGCTCCAGTAGCTGCAGACGGTTCGGTTCTGTCTCTGTTCGATGCCACGCGCGATGACGACCGCAAGACTTGGCAGCAAGAATTGCGCTTTGCCTCAGACCTAGGTGGTGCATTTGATTTTGTTGCTGGCGGCTTCTACCAAAGGGACGAAGCTGATTTCTGCGTAAACCAGTTGCTTGGCTTCCTTGATCTTACGGGCGGTCCTCTGCCCTTCGGTGCCTGGAACAATTCGCCTTATCTTTTGTGCAACGCGCAAAAGGCGAAATCGACAGCTGTGTTTGCCGAGGGCACTTTCAAGGTAAATGACAAGCTTTCACTCACAGCGGGCGGTCGCTACACTTGGGAACGCAAAACGTGGCGCGGTCGCCAGCAGGTATTCATACCGGCATTGGGCGGGGCGTTTGATCCAAGCATCAAAATCGAGCAGCCTCTTGATGCGAGTGTTTACAACTATAAAGCTGGCGTCGTCACCGTGCGCGCAAGCGATAATGAGCCGACTTATCGGTTCTCCGCTTCCTATAAGGCCAGTGAAGATACGTTCTTGTATGCGACCTATTCTCATGGTTTCAAGGGCGGCGGCTTCAACGACCAGATCGGTGGCTTCGGGCCGTTTGGGACTGACTTGGCGGCATTTGCCAAAGCATCCGCTGCGACAAAACCGGAGAAGGCCGATAGCTATGAGGCTGGTGTAAAGACTCAGTTCCTGGACAACCGCGCGCGGCTTAACCTGACCGGTTTCTGGGTGGATTATAGCGATCTGCAAAAGCAGATTGTTGTGCCCATCGTTGTCAATGGCCAGCCTAATCAGGTCACACGTTTCTTCAACGCAGCAAGCGCCCGGGTAAAGGGCCTTGAGGCAGAGGCAACACTGATCCCAACCGATGGGCTTACCCTTCGCGGCGTTCTTGGCTATCAAGATGCGAAGTACCGGAAATATGCAACGCCGATACCCGCAGGCTATGATCTGTCGAAAGCTCCGATGGACCGTGCACCTAAATGGCAATGGTCCGTCGATGGGACTTATTCAACACCAGTCAGCGGCAATCTGAAATTGGCAGTAAATGCCAATGTTAGCTATGTCGGGCAGAACCTGTTTACGCAGTCGATTGCCGATGTGCGGGATAACACCTTCCTGCGTGCTCGGACTTTGCTGAATGGGTCGATCACCCTTACCGATTTGGACGATAAATATTCGCTCCGTCTCGTTGGCAAGAACCTGACCGATAAGCGTTATGAAACCGCTAGCCAAGTTGTTGGTGGTTTGTGGACATTCACGCTCTACGGTCCGCCGCGCTATTTTGGCGTTGAAGCTGGCGCGAAGTTCTAAAGAGAAGCGAGGATAAGGTTATGCGACGCAGTTGGATCGGATTGGTTTTAGCTGCGTCGCTTGCCTTGTCAGGGTGTAGTGAACCATCTGCTGACAAGGTCGGCGGGGAAAGAATGACTTCGACTGACGAAATGCAGTCGCGAGATGGCCCAGCCATCGATGTAGAGAAGCATCCCGGAAAGGGCCTGTTTCAAGAAAATTGCGCCGCCTGCCATAATGGTGGCGTGCCCAAAGCACCTCAGCAGGTCTGGCTTGAAATGATGGCCCCGGACGCTATCCTGGCTTCCATGAATGGCGGGATAATGAGCCAGCAGGCCGCCAAACTTTCGCCTCTGCAACGCCTGCAGATTGCAGAATATCTGACCCGCACATCACTTGCAGATTACAAGGCACCTGCGCCGCCTGCTTCATGCAATGCGCAGTTTGCGCGGTTTGACACGGCATCGCTGCCCGCGAAGACGGGCTGGGGGCATGATAACAGAAGATATATTTCGTCCCAACAAGCAGGTTTGACCAAGGAACAAGTCCCGCAGCTAAAGCTGAAATGGGCGTTCGCTTATCCAAAGGCCCAAAGGGCGAGGTCTCAGCCATCCATCGGCTGGGGCGCGGTGTTTGTGGGAAGCCAAGACGGTACAGTGTACGCGTTTGATCTCGAAACAGGCTGTATGCGTTGGTCTTTCCGGGCATCCGCTGAAGTGCGAACCGCTGTCGTTATAGATCCTGAGACAAAGCGGCTATATTTCGGGGATGTGCTGGCCCGCATGTATGCTCTTGATGCGATGACGGGTAAGCTCGTTTGGAAGGCGAAAATGGATGACCATTCAAACGCAACGATCACAGGAACGCCCACCATTGGAGGCGGGCAGATCTTCGTTCCTGTCTCGTCACTGGAAGTAACCGCTGCTGCCGATCCAAATTATGCATGCTGCACTTTTAGGGGTTCGGTCGTGGCACTTAATGCCAAGTCGGGTTCCGTCAATTGGCGGCATTATAGTGTTACCGCTCCGGGCGTTCGTTATGGCAAGACCAAAGTTGGAACGGATATTATCGGGCCATCGGGCGCTCCAATTTGGAATAGCCCTACTTTTGATGCGGCAACAAACCGTGTCTATTTCGGATCGGGAGAGAATTACTCTTCCCCTGCTGATGGGAATAGCGACGCCGTGTTTGCTGTAAATGCAAAAACGGGTAAACGGATTTGGGTGACCCAGCTGACCAAAGGCGATGCCTGGAATGTGGGTTGCATGATAGGCAATGACAATTGCCCCAAGGAAAATGGCCCCGATCTCGATGTGGCGGCTTCCGTGCTTGTTGTGCCAATAGGTGGCGGAAAAAACATGATCGTTGCTGGACAGAAATCGGCGGATGTCTATGGCCTTGACCCGGATACGGGGAAGACTGTGTGGAAAACGACCCTTGGCCATGGCGGAACGCAGGGTGGCGTTCATTTTGGAATGGCAGCCCAAGGGCGTCTTGTTTACGTTCCAATTAATGACATGGAAGATACGAAAGACGGCCGCGTTTATAGTGCAAAGCTACGCGGGGCCGGTATCCACGCAATCGATGCTGCAAATGGCCGTGTATTTTGGAAGTCAAAAGCAGATAATATTTGCGGCAATCGGGAAAACTGTGATCCCGGCATTTCCGCGGCCGTTACGGCTTTGAACGGATTTGTCTTCGCGGGGCATCTTGATGGTCGCTTTAGGGCCTATGACAGCCGTTCGGGTAAAGCCATATGGACTGTGGATACAACATTGCCTGTACAGACGATTTCAGGTTCGACAGCGAGGGGCGGGGGCATGAGCGGCCCGGGTGCGACAGTGGCCAATGGCCATGTCGTCGTCAATTCTGGCTATGGTCTTTATTACCATATGCCGGGTAACCTTCTCATGGTCTTCACGCCGGGCGGCAAGTAATCGTGGCCGCGATGGGCCATACTTATATCAAAGCTTTTCAACCCAGTCGTTAAGCACCTGTTGGACGCGCATGGCGGCTGGCACGCGTTCGGGGCCAATCCGGCGATCTGCTTCCTCGTGCCAATGATAGATGCGGCGCTCCTGATAGTTGAGGGGCATGCCTATGAAACCAGGACCTTCGACGGATTCCTGAATCTGTGACGCGAACCTTAAATCTTCGAGCAGGATCGTTTCAAAGTTTTTGATCCGTGTTTCCCAAAGCGGGCTAAGGTCTTTTGCTGGTAGCTTGGGGCCAAACCAATGGCATTCAATCTGCATCGAGTTCGCCGTTTTTGGCCAGAAAACGAGCATGGGTATACCCGTTGCTGTTGGGGGCATTACGATATTGGGAAAGATGTTGTAACTGACATTGTTTATGCGGGGAATCTCGGTGACGCTTGCGATTTCCGGCATTCCCCGTGTGCCGGGATCGATCCAATCTGGCCGACGATTGGGCGTGATCATCCGTGAATGGCCATGCGGCCAAAGGGTGGCGGTCATACCGCGGTGATCGAGGAACCGGTCGGCCGTGTTCTGGTGGATCGATTTTAGATGATACACTTCCAAGAATACATCCAGCAGCACTTTCACGTTACAAGCAACGTCATAGCTGCGCGATTGGACGAGCATGAGATTGTCGAGATCAAATTGCCGAAGTTCGCTTTCCAACGGCCCTAAGCTCTCGAGCAGCCCCAACGCATCAGCCTCCTCGTTGATAAAAATCCAGCCACCCAGCATTTCACAGCGGACAGACAGCAGCGACCGACAGGCAAAGTCGAGATCGACGAAATCGCGCTTGTCGCGTACCGATTTCAACTGACCATCGAGCGTATAGCTCCAGCCGTGATAGCCGCAGACAAAGCCCCGACCTTGGCCGGCCTCTTCGGTGACAAGTGGCCCACCGCGATGGCGGCAGGTGTTGTAGAAGGCGCGCAATTCACCCTGCAGATCACGCACGATCAGAATGGGCGTCCCGGTATTGCGCGTGAGGAACCAGCTTCCCGGTTCAGCGACTTGGCTGGCGTGGCCAGCATAAAGCCAGCTGCGTTTCCAAAGACCCTGTTTTTCCAATTCAAGAAATTGCGGATCGGTATAGCGGGCCGCTGCGATGTCGGGTAGCCGCGGAAAACCCGCCGGGGGCTCGGTGCGCGCGGCTTCGAATGCGATGTTGTCTTTGATACGCCGCGTCGTTTTCGCATCCATAGCCCATGACCTTTAAAAACTGCTGTAATCTCGTATAGAGTGCTAACCCAAAACGACAATCATGTTTGCTTTTTCAAGGCACTTCAGGCATCTTTAGCGGGTAAAAGATGCAGATTTTTCGAAGGGATTTACATGCGTTTTCGACTGATTAGGCACATCGTTGATCAAGGATGCTGAAACCGTGAAAATACCTGTCGCGCCGCTTTGCGATATTCCCGAAAATGGCACCCGTACGTTCGCTTTGCATGGAAAGTCTTTGCTCGTCGCCCGCACTCCTGCTGGCGTGTTCGCTATCGAGAACAGGTGCAGCCATGCCTTGCAGGCCCTCGAAGGCGGCAAATTGAAGGGGTTTCATATCTTTTGTCCCGCGCACGGTGTCCGCTTCGACATGCGTGATGGTTCCGCCATGGGGACATTAACGAAATTGCCGATAAATGTCTGGGACGTCGAAATAATCGACGATGTCATCCACATCGACATGGATGTTGAATGAACAGGCTGCTGTATATCGGGGCCAGTCCACGCAAGGAACGGTCGCGATCAGCCATGGTTGCCGATCATTTGCTGGCGAGCCTTAAAGAGCGAAATCCAGCATTATCAGTCGAGCGTCTTGACTTGTTCGAGATAGATTTGCCCGCATTTGATCAAGATGCCGTTGCAGGTCGCTATCATTTGCTCGCCGGCGATGCGGTTGATCCTGAGCAAGTAGACGCATGGCGAGATCTGAAGAAATGGACTGATCAATTTCTGTCATTTGATAGCTATTTGATAGCCACACCGATGTGGAATTTCGGCATCCCGTATCGGCTGAAACAATATATTGATATCTTGACCCAGCCGGGCCTCACATTCCGCAACGATAGCGTTGGCAATGTCGAAGGGTTGGCTCAGGGACGGCGGGCGATAATCGTTGCTGCCAGCGCAATGCCCTTTGGCAGCCTGCCCGAAATTGACGGGCTGGATTTTCAACTCGCATATTTGAAGGCATGGTTGGGCTTCATCGGTGTGACGGACATCAGTGCGGTGCGCGTGGCGGGAACTTTCGGCCCTGACGATGTTGTCGCGGCGGCTATGGCACAGGCTTTTGCTGACGCGGACCGTCTTGCTAATACGCTGTGACTGTGCCCCGACTAGGATGGTCTGTTACCCGCTATGCAGGGCCCACATCTTCGCCTAGCTTGCAGGATGACCTGCGACAGGCCGGAATTTGGGCATAGTGATTTCAGCCGACCACTGCTCGAAAACCACTTCGACGGCGACGCCGCATTTTACGCTTTCGACATCGCAGCCGATGACATTGCTCATCATTCGCGGGCCTTCCTCAAGCGTGATTAGGGCAATAACATAGGGGACGTCTGCTGCATATGCGTCCGACACAGCGCGCGTGACGATGCTGTAGGTTTCCACAGTGCCGCGTCCGCTGGCTTCACGCCATTCCAGTTGTTGGGACATGCAGTTCGCGCAGATAATGCGCGGGTAGAATTGATGCGTGCCGCAGGCCGCACAATATTGCAGCAATAGTTTATGATCGCGGCAGCCCTGCCAGAAAGGCGCGGATTCTGGGGTCGGGCAGGGGAGAAATTTTTCTATCTGGCCGGTCATCAGTACCGCTCCCGCCCAAGGATCACTGTGGTATGGCTAGACATGATGCCGCCTTGGCCATGCACAATCGCGACTTTGGCGTCCTCGACTTGACGCGCGCCCGCCGTGCCACGAAGCTGCGTCACGGTTTCGGTGAGTGCAAACATCGACCCCGGATTACCCGGATGGCAATGCGATAAAAGCCCGCCATGGGTATTGACGGGCAACATACCACCCAGTTCAATATTGCCATTTTCCACAAATGCGCCGCCTTCACCCTTTTGACAAAAGCCTAAATCTTCAAGCTCCACCAGCACTGTGGGTGTGAAACAATCGTATAATTGTGCGAAGTCCATGTCGCTCGGCTTAAGGCCCGCCATAGCATAAGCCCGACGGCCCGATTCCGCAGCGAAGGATGTGGTCAGGCTTTGTGCTTGGCTGATATGTTCATGGCCATGCCCTTCGCCCACACCTAGGATATACACAGGGTGATGCGGGAAATCCGCGGCTCTATCAGCCGAGGTCATGATGATCGCTGATCCACCGTCCGACACCAATGAACAGTCGAGCAGGTGTAAGGGATCTGCAATCATGCGCGAATTCATGACATCATCTATGGTGATAGGGGTGCGCATTTCGGCGGCCGGGTTGAGGCAGGCATGTTTGCGGCAGGCGACGGCGATTGCGGCAAACTGTTCGGCGGTCGTGCCATATTTGTGCATATGGGCACGGGCGATAAGGGCGTAAAAAGCTGGGACCGTGGGGCCGAAGGGAATTTCAAACTGAGAATGGCCCGCCGACGACTGCATTTTCATAGCCTGATCTCGTGTCAGGCCGCTGCGCAAACTGTCGGCCATCGTGATCAGGACGGTATGGCACATGCCGCTGACGATCGCAGCCGCTGCATGATGCAGGATCGAAAAGGTCGTGCTGCCGCCAGCGCCCACGCTCATGCAATAGCGCGGGAATATTTGCATATATTCGGCCATTGCTTCGGCGTGATACATATAGGGTTCGGCCATCGAATTGCAGGTGATTAGCCCATCGATCTGGTCCTTTGTGATACGGGCATCTGCCATAGCGCGCCGTGCCGCATCGATACACAAGCCGGTGGGGCTGAATTGGGGAAGCTTTCCCACCTGAGTGTCCGCAGCCCCAACAATGGCAACTTTTCCTCGCAAGCTATCCATGATTGTTTCCGATCAGGCCTTATTGAAGGCAACGACGGCAGTGCCCGGAACGATCACGTCACCGGCTTCATTCTTGATGAAGATTTCAAGTCTTGCGGAACCCGTGTCATGATCCACCGAAAGCACCCGCCCGCCTGAGGTCACTGTCTCGCCTATATATGCGGCTTTGCGGTTCGAATATTCAAGCTGCGTCATCTGGCCCGCACCATCCAGCCATTCTATAACACATTGGGTCAGCCAGTCGCCAAGCATCGGTCCCGACATCACAATACCGGGATAGCCTTCGACTTCAGTAGCGTAAGGCATATCGAAATGGATGCGATGGGCATTCCAAAGCGCGGCGCTATACATGAAATTCTGGACATTATCTGGCGCGTAAGCACGACCGGGTAAGGTGTCGCCTGGCTTTAGGTCTGTTATTTTCGATGTGTTCATTATCGCAAGAGCCGTGTTGTTTTTTCAGTGAGGACAAGTTCGCCAGCGGCCGTTTCCACGCGCATGATAACTTCATAAAAAATGATCGGCCCCTGCGAGCCAGATTTTTCATAGATATTGGTCAGGGTGCGTGTGGCAACCAGAACATCCTCTGCCATGATAGGTCTGAAATAATCGATACTGAGGCCGCCAGCCATTGCTTTTTCAAGCGGAAATTTGGGTAGCAATTCATCGATTGAAACGCCGTCGGGAGTCAGCTTATCAAGTTCAACCATATCCCAGAACAGAGCGAGATGAAATAAGGGCGGGGCTTCATCGCCATCCAGATATTCTTTTTTCTTCCAGCCCGTCGCAATTGAATATTTACGTATTTCGCGCCGAGAGGCAATTTCGGTCCGAGGTGCGGACGTCCGGCCAATGCAAGCAAGCAGATCATCACTCAACAGCCCATCCGTGCTTCCGGCATTTTTTCTGTCTGGTTCAGACAAGGTTAACTGCTGTTGTGCTGTACTCATGTTACGTTACTTTTCAAAAATTTTCTGTCTGATTTCCATGGCTCGCTTATCTGAGATTCATGATTAAATCCACACTAGATATTAGCCTGATACAGGCTAAGTTTGGCGCTCGCGCGCCCTGCTATGTTCGCCTTTGGGTGACATCGGATACCTTGAAGCAGCTTTCTGAGTAATCTGATCGGGGTAGCGCTGGCAAGCCAGCGCGCATCCCTGCTTCTAGGTCATTTAACAGCCGCAATCATGGCTTTGGTATTCATTGTTCCCAGCAACTCTGAATGACTAGCCGAGGATATGCGGCGTACTTAGGCAACATCCATGGGCATAGCACCAGGTGGCGCCTGGGGCGGTATATGGCCAGCCACTCTAGCAGCCGCTATTAGCTGGCCTTTGCGACTACTTCGCCGATCATCGGCTGATACTCGCTGAAGTTCGGTTTTGCAGCGGTCGCGCCAATAGTCGTCCCGGCATCTGTCGTTAGCGTGTGACCAGTGGTGTAACCCGATTCATCGCTCGCCAGCCACAGAGCAGCATTAGCAACGTCTTCGGCGAGACCTGCTCGCCCGCGCAGCGGAGAAACTTCCGCCAATATGCGCTTGGCTTCTTCGATATTGCCAGGGTCGCCGGTCAGGACATTCGCAACCATCGGGGTCGCCATGCTTGCGGCGGCAATTGAATTGACGCGAATTCCAAAATGGCACAGCTCAGCAGCGACATTCTTGGTCATCCCAACGACAGCGTGCTTTCCTGCTGCATAAGCATGCGGGCCAAGTCCACCCATCAAGCCAGCCGTGCTGGCCATGCTGATTATGCTGCCGCATTCCGCAGGTTTCATGACGCGTGCTGCGTGCTTCATGCCAAAAAACACACCATTGACCAGCACCGCAAGCGAAGCGGCCCATTCATCGGCTGGCGTTGTATCAATCGGTCCGACCGCGCCGATGATACCGGCATTATTGAACATAACATCCAACTTACCGAACCGGCTGATGGCAAGATCCACAAGCGCAGCAACATGGTCTTCCTGCGTCACGTCGCAAACGGCAAAGGCAGCTTTGTCGCCAAATTGTGCTGCAAAAGCTTCGCCCGGGCCGCGTTGTATGTCGCCGATGACGACCTTGCAGCCTTCTGCAATAAATCGGCTCGCCGTTGCAGCACCTATGCCCATTGCTCCGCCGGTGATGACCGCTACTTTATTTTCCAGCCGCATTTACCAATATCCTTTTTGCCATCCCCCACCTCTTTAAGACGTGTGAATGTGGTTTAACTAGAGTGCCTTATTGAATGCCCGATGCAAAGCCGCCTATGATAATGTCTTGAAGGACAGTTGCGGAAAACCTTCGGCAGCCGATTGGTCCAAAGCATCATAATAGGCATTGGCACCGCCGAAATAAATCAGAACGCGCGCACCTTTATCTTCCCGATTGGCACCCATCATCCACGAATTGACCTTGTCTCCGTTTGCCATAAGCGTTTGCTCATGAATATTACTGGTGGCGGCAGTCCATTCAGTTTCGGCTGCTTCTTGCGGCTCAAACACATCTAAACCTTCGCGTTCCATCTTATCAATGCAGCGCGAAATCCACATGGCGTTCTGCTCAATTGACGTCGGCAGGTTAGCAAATGGTGCCTGAGGCCCGGTGACCACGAACATGTTGGGGAAACCTGTTACGCATACCCCCATGATACTGCTCGATTGGGCCTGCCACTTTTGACGGAGCGTTTGCCCATTTACACCACGGATCGGAAACGCCTCCAACGCGCCTGTGTACGCCTTGAAGCCCGTCGCAAGCACGATGATGTCAAATTCATACTCATTTTGGGTAGTGCGAACACCGGTCTCCGTAATCTCTACCAGAGGTTCCTGATTCTTGATGTCGACCAGATGCACATTGTCTCTGCTGAATGCCTCTAGATATCCATGATCGAGCGGGGGGCGCTTGGCGAACAGAGGATAATCATCGAAATTTGGCACAAGCAATTTGGCTAGAGCGGGGTCTTTTATGCGCTCTTTCATTTTTTTACCAATGAAGTCGCCTGCCATCCGGTTCGCTTCAGGGGTAGCGAGAAGATCGTCGAAGGTTTCAAAAACCCATCTAAAGCTGCCCGTCCAATTCTCTTCAAAAATACGCTCCCGTTCCTCGGCCGGCGTATCTATTGCATTACGCCCCACTGGGCTATCGAAGGCCATTCCGAAAACGTGGTTCCGGCACTTCGATATAATGGCATCGTAATTGCTTTTTATTTCCTTTTCCCATTCGGGCGTCATCGACTTTTGCATTGCAGGCAATATGTAATTTGCCGTGCGTTGGAATACCGTCACGCTGCCCGCGGTTTCGGCGACGACTGGAAGCATCTGCACCGTTGTTGCACCCGCACCAATAATCCCCACCTTCTTGCCCGCATAATCCAAACCTTCGTTAGGCCAGCGGGACGAATGAAAGATCGGCCCCTTGAATTTGTCCATGCCGGCAATCTTCGGAATCATCGGTTCGGAAATCATCCCCATGCCGCTGATGAAATATTTGCAGGTAAAGACACTGCCGTCGCCAGTTGTTACCTGCCAGTAGCCGCGGTCCTCGATATATTGGGCGTCGACGATCTCGGTGTTAAGCTGAATATATGGCCACATGTCGCATTTGTCGGCGACGAACCGCATATAGCTTTGCGTCTCTTCCCGGCCAGGATAACGCTTTGTCCAAGACCATTCTTGCAGCAGTTCTGGAGAGAAGGTCAGGCAATAATAATAGCTTTCACTGTCGGTAGCTGCTCCTGGATAATGGTTCCAAGCCCACGTGCCGCCAACGTCCGAAGCTCGGTCGAACACGCGCACATTCAGATCCAATTTTCGCAGATAATGGATCAGGGCTAGTCCAGCAAAGCCAGCGCCTATGACAATCGCGTCATAGTCCAGGGTCGGCAGGTCTTCACGATTTTTGATGGCCACACTTGCGTCCGCATTATCTATTGTCATCACACTCTCCAATAATTTACCGGGACCTGTGTTGGTGCCGGTCATTGCCCCTCAATGTCTTCAACTTGTAGTTATCCTATCTGGGTCGGCCATTCCTACTTCTGCAAGAATATCCTCCCGACCGGCGTCGCGCTGCCACATTTTGGGCAGAACGACCTTTGTTTCGCCAAATCTCGGCGCTGGATGCGGTTGCATCCAGCCACCCGACTCTAAATAGCTACCCCTGAGGCGGTTGTGATTATACTCAGGCGCCTCAGCCATCGTCACAACTTCGGTGTAACAACAGTCGCGATGTTGCAGGAGAGCCGTCCAAGCCTCACGCGGGGCCGAAGAAAAAATCTCACTCAGCCTTAGCTTCATAATAGGCCAATTTTCTTGGTCAAGCTGCGCCGCGAATAGCGGGTCGTTGCCCAGTTCCAGCGCTTCAATAAAGCGTGCATAAAACTGCGCTTCAATGGCCCCAATAGCGATCAGCTTTCCATCTGCGCAGGCATAGCTCGAATAAAATGGCGCGCCGCCGTCAAGGAGGTTTTGACCGGGCTCTTTTTCCCACATGGCATTATGTTTCAGAGACCACATGCCGGCCATCAATGCTGCAGACCCTTCGGCCATGCTACAATCGATAACGCGCCCATGGCCGGTCTGCCGTGCAGCCAACAGAGCCGATACGAACCCGAAGGCGAGCATCATACCGCCACCGCCATAATCGCCAATGAGGTTGAGCGGCGGCATTGGCGGTTTGCCTGCCTGACCCAGCGCTGCAAGGCATCCGTTGATCGATATATAATTGAGATCATGTCCTGCATGATTGGACAGGGGGCCATCTTGTCCCCAACCAGTCATCCGTCCATATATGAGAGCAGGGTTGCGCTGCATTAAAGTCTCAGGCCCCAATCCCAGACGTTCCGCCACACCCGGCCTAAACCCCTCGATCAGGCCGTCGGCTGTTTCGACGAGCCGGGCCACGATTTCAATCGATTCAGGACGTTTCAAATCCAATGTGATCGAACGCCGTGAACGCAACAGAACATCGCATTGCTGCTCCTTCACATTGGCCCCAGGTCGATCTATACGTATTACTTCGGCACCATGATCGGCAAGCATCATGCCACAAAAGGGCGCAGGGCCGATTCCGGCCAATTCTATCACCCGCACCCCATCAAGAACCGGCTGCTTCAAATGGCCGTCAATACTCTGCGCACCACTCATCTTATGTCCGTTCCTGCAGCGCAGATATTAGGCATTGTCGAAGCACAGGAAGCAAACCCCGTCACCGTCACCAAACGACGCGCCAAGAGCCTTAAGATTAGCGAATCGACAGCTTTTGCCAAGCCAACTCTCCAACATTATCGGGTGCCGCCCACGACGTTTTACCGTTTATTTGCTAGCGTCTAGCAAATGAAAAATCAAGCTTAAAAAAAAGTGTTAATATATTGTAATATATATATTTTGAAGAAAAAATTTTGAAGAAAATTAATCTGTTGCAAATGTCTTCAAGGTCAATTGGCGAAAAGCTTCAAACTGTTTGTGCAGGTCGACATTGTTAGGGGCGACAAGCCACTGGTAGATCGTCCCAAAAATAAAACTGCAGAAACCGAATGCATAGCATTCGGCATCTACTGCCGGGTCGATTTCGCCGTTCGCAATACCTTCTTCGACCCAGTGCGCGACGTCGCTGCGATAGATTTCATGATAGGCGGCAAGATGATCGCGTACATCATTGTGCGTGCTGATCGATTCAAACCACAGGATGTACATAGCCTGCATATATTTGGAGTGGCTCGACAGAAAATCTTCGACCGCGCACAATGCTGCTAGGCATGCCTGAACGCCGCCGCGTGTTCCAACCTTGTTCGCGAGCTCTTGGGTCCAACTGGTATTGAAATGCAGAACAAGTTGGCCGAACAGCGCATCCTTTGATCCGAAACGGCTAGACGCCAGCCCTCGCGAATAGCCGGCGCGTTCCCCCACGGCCTTCAGCGTTGTTGCATGTGTGCCTTGTTCTACGATCAATTGCATGGCTGCTTCGAACATCCGGGCATCAGATAGAGCCGTTCGTTCCGCTTGTGTGCGTCGACTGATGCGCGGCCTGACGCGTGTCTTAGGCAAAGCAGTTTGCAGGACCTCCGTTACCTCGCGAAGGGAAGCCTTGCCCTTCATCAGCGGTAGAGCATTCATGGATTGTCCTCAATCTTCTCAAACTTAGTCTTACCGGGCGCGAATGCCTCGCGCAGTGCCTGCTTGTCAATCTTGCCAACACTGGTCAGCGGCAGTTTAGCGACACATGCCCAATATTCGGGTATCCAAAAGCGTGCAACTTTACCCTGCAAGGCGCGTCGCAGGCCCACAAAATCGGGCCTTGCGCCATCTCGTGTAGTGACAATCGCTAATGGCCGCTCTTCCCAACGCGGGTCGGGGACTGCGATAACTGCGGCTAGGTCGATATCAGGAAGGCTGGAAATGTGATTTTCGAGTTCCGCCGACGGAATCCACTCCCCGCCTGATTTTATCAAATCCTTTAATCGGTCTGTTACCTGCACATATCCGCGTTCATCAATCGTTCCCGCATCGCCAGTGTCCAGCCATCCGTCGTCGGTTAACACGCCACTCGAACCAACGCGGTGATAGCCGCGCGCAATCCATGCACCACGAAGTTGCAAGCGCCCGATGGTTCTGCCATCTTCGCTGAGACGCGTGCCATCGTCGTTGACCAACCGCACACGAACACCGGCGACCGGCCGGCCGCTTTTTGCACGCAAGCGCCGCGCCTCTTCATCCGATGCGTCGGCAGCAGGGTGCGACAGAACGCAAAGTGGGCTAGTTTCCGTCATTCCCCAACCTTGGATAAGCGGCACGTTCCAGCTTCGCTCAACCTCAGCGATGAGGCCTTCGGACACCGCCGAGCCACCTACCACGATGACGCGAAAGCTTCCCATATCGACTGGGTTCTTGGCGTCGATGCGGAGCAGATCGTTTAAGATGGTTGGCACGGTGGCGGTAAATGTCGGCGCTGTTGCGCGGATCATCTGGCGGATCGCTTCGGGCTGCAAATGAGGGCCTGGCAGAACGAAATCTGCCCCCGCGAGCCAGCCCGAATAAGGCAAACCCCAAGCATTGGCATGAAACATAGGCGGCAGTAATAAAATTTTATCTCTGTCACCTAAGGCAAAGGCGTTTGTGGCCATTGATGCCAGGCTATGCAGGTAAATCGTGCGGTGCGAATAGACGACCCCTTTCGGATTGCCTGTTGTTCCGGATGTATAACAGGTGGCGGCGGCGGCCGTCTCTTCAATATCGAGGAATTCGGCCATCGGCTCATGGTCGGCGATAAAGTCCTCGTAGAGCGTCCATGGCTTTTCAAGCCCCGTGAGCTGAGATGCATTGCCGGTAACGATGATGTGCTTAAGCGCGTCGAGCGAATTAATCTGGGGCAGGAGCCCAGCCAGCAAATCGCCGTCGGCAATCAGAATAGCGTCGTCGGCATCGGCCATGATGAAACGGATCTGATCGGGATGCAGCCGCAGATTTAGCGTATGGAGCACAGCGCCCATCGCGGGCACCGCAAGATACGCCTCGAAATGGGCAAAATCATTCCAGCTTAACGTCGCAACACGCGTATTTTTCTCCACGCCTGCCAACCGCAACGCTGTGGCAAGGCGGCGCGCGCGAATGGCTGTCTCGGCATAGCTGCGCCACGTCATCTGCGCGCCGTCGAATAAGCCGATGCGGCTCGAAGCATGAATGCGCTCGCCATGCGCAAAAATTGCAGCGGTGCCTAGCGGTTCGTGCATCATGGTGGCGTCCATCATGTCATACCCTTTATCTGAGCAATGCGTTGAGCGGCATCGAGTAATGCCGGCACATCGTGCTCAAGGCCACGTTCATAAGGTCCGTCAACTTGCCCATTGCGGAACAAAACATACGCGCCTTCGACGATCACCGCGAGACGCCATAATGCAAAAGCTTGAAAATAAGAGAGATGTTCGATTGAGAGCCCTGTTGAGTCTGCCCAACGCTGCGCCAATGCATCACCGCCGACCGCTCCATGAACATTCGACACGCGCTGCACAAAGGCGAAGCCGAGAGGCAGGCTTTCATCGCGATTCCACATTGCGGTGACAAGCCCGACGTCGACAAGGGGATCGGCCAATGTTGCCATTTCCCAATCGAGTATGGCTGTGACTCTTGGTTCAATCGGGTCCATCAACACATTGTCGAGGTGATAGTCGCAATGGACGATACGTACCGTCTCAGGCTCTGGAACGTTTTCGGCGAGCCACGCTCCGAGTATTTCGACCAGCGGTAGATCGCGGACTTTGCTGGCTAAGCGCACCGCCCGCCATCGTTCGATCTGGCGGGCAACAAAATCCCGCGCTTTCTTTACATCACCCAAGCTTTCAGGAACTGGCGTAATCGCATGTACTTGGGCGAGGGCATCTATCAATGCGATGCCGACAGCATCGACAGTTGCGATGCTGTTAGAATAAGCGGGCGGAAAAGTGTCGGTAATCGCCGTTCCCGACACGAAGCGCGTGAGGGAAAATGGGGTGCCCAGTATATCCGGATCTTCGCAATATAATATGGGTTCGGCGACCGGCGCATTGCCCGCGATAGCCGATATGAAGCGAAATTCGCGCGCGATACCGGCGCTGGCAAGGTCAGATACCGTATTATGAGGTGGATGACGTAGCACCAATGGACCGCTCGCGGTTTCCACGAGACTGGTTACATTCGCGTTGCCGCCCGCAAGCCTGCGCGCGATCCGCACTTCGGTAAAATCTGCATTTTCTTCCAACCAACGGCAAAACCGTTCGGCCGGATCGTTCACAGCTTGCACAGCAATCCACCATCATTGGAGATCGTTGAGCCCGTCATATATGGCGATCCTGCCACCCACCAGACGACATTGGCTAGTTCGTCGGCCGTGCCTTCACGACCAAGTGGAATGCTTTCGATAAGTCTCGCTTTGGCGCGCGCAGATATGCCTGCCGTCATTTCGGTCGAGACCATACCAGGGATTACGAGATTAACCCTTATGCCGCTGCGCGCCAGTTCAATGGCCAATACCTGCGTTAGTCCAGCCAGTCCGGCTTTAGACGCCCCATATGCAGCATCGCCGGCAAAACCACGAAGACCAACAACGGCACCGATGTTAACGATCGAGCCACCTGCACCCAAATAAGGCAGTGCGGCACGAACGCAGTTAAGTGGGCCAGAGAGGTTGGTGTCAATAACGGCTTGCCAATCACCTTGGGAAAGAGAGCCAATTAGCCCGCCACGATGCAGGCCCGCATTGTTCACGAGGACATCAATGCCGCCCCAACGCTCGGCCACTTTCGCACAAGCATCCGATACGGACGCCGGATCGGTTACATCTACGATAAGGCCCATCGCATTGTCCCCAATCGCCCGGGCCTCATCAAGAACTTTCTCCCCGCGCGCGAAAAGGGCAACTTTATCCCCATGGCTCGCGGCGATCCTGGCGATCGCGAGGCCAAGGCCCCGCGATGCACCAGTAACTACCCATCGCCGCGTTTCAAGCTTTGGCTGTTGAGTCATATCAATCCTGCTTAAAACGCTTGCGTCACGGCAATGCCCCATGTCCGGCTTGGACGCGGTGCCGCATAACTCCAAACGCCCTGAACATCGTAGCCGATCGTCCAGCCATTTTCGTTCGCCAAATTCTTGCCGAACAAGCTAACGGTTGTCTGGTTGAACCGTGCGTTGATGGATGCGTCTACCAAGAATTGGCCGCCGTTCCGCAGGTTTGGATTATTGAGGAACGTGATTTCATGGCCGCCGATGTAACGGACATCGCCTGAAATCCATGCCGACGCATCGTTGCCGATGTCCTGTTCATATGTTCCTCCAAGGCTCCCTGTCCATTTTGGTGCGCGACGGATTTTCAGGAACGAAGCATCTACAGGTTTGCCTGTGCTGTAGATGTCACCGAAAAAGTCCTTATATTTCGCATCAAGATAGCCAAGATTTCCATTGAGCGTGAAGCCATCAAACAACTGTGCTGTCAAATCAAGTTCGAATCCCCTGAACTCAGCTGAGGACGCGTTGATCGTGCGGTTCTCGCGTCCCGTTGATGTGCCAGGTGCTGGAACGTCCAGATCCTGCTGCATATCTTTATACTTCATTATGAAAGCTGACCCGTTCAATCGAACCCGGTTGTCCGCAAATTCGGTTTTGAAGCCGATTTCATAATTGTCGAGTGTTTCAGGATCATAAGGTATGGTTGCCGCACTAAGCGTCGCAGGACGCCCATTGAAGCCGCCTCCACGATAGCCGCGTGACCACAAGCCATAGACCATAGAGTCGTCAGAAAGTTCGTAGCGGAGCGAAACGCGCGGCGTGAACTTTTTCCAGCTTTCCTCGGCGGGCTTCGCCATTTTTATGGTTCCAGGAAGCGTAGCAATTGGGTTTGCTTCAATCAGAGTTCCATAAATTTTTACTGGCAAGTCATTGACGATGCTGGACTTCTTGTCCTTCGTATATCTCGCGCCAACCGTTAGCGTGAGCTTTTCCATGAGATCATAGTCGCCCTCGCCATAGATTGCCCATGACTTGTTGGTCTGCGTGACATCTTGTGCACTGGTAAGCAGTGGCGGTCCAGCAAAGCCGATATAGTTCTTCAGATTGATGGTATATTGCGAATCCCACAGATAGGCACCCAGCACAAATGTTGCTGGACCTGTTCCACCCTTAGTCAGCCGTAATTCGTTCGTGGTCTGGCGCCAGCGCGCAGGCCGATCCGTGTGATACAGCGTAAATGGTGTGGTGTCGAAGTCCTGCGTGATTGTTTCGTCTGTTTTCAACCAGCCGAGAATATAATCGATCTGCATATCGGATCCGACATCATAGGTCGCTTTGGCGACTGCCATGTCGAGCTTAAATGTCGCGTTTTTGTCCAGCCGTCCGTCAGAGACGCTCACATAGCGATCCCCCGATGTGGGAACGCCGGGCTTGGGCGAGCACTGGGCATATGCTTTACAGAACAAGTCGGTCGGCCGATTAACCGCGAGCAATTGTGGCGGATCCTGCTTGGTTTTCTGATGATCGTAGCTGACTTGAATGTCGAGATTTTCGGTCGGCTCAAACAACAGTGCACCTGAAACAGCGTAGAATTCAGACCGCTGCCCTGGTTGTTTAAAGAATTTATTATACATATAGCCGTCGGACTTTTCATAAGCGCCGCTGACTTTGACCGCTACATTATCTGTCAGGCCGGTGCTGGTAACACCTTCGATCTTGAATGTGTCAAACCGACCGTAAGTCGCGCGTGCCTTTCCAGTAAGATCATAAGTTGGTCGCGAGCGCGCGAGATTGATTACGCCACCCGTGGCGTTGCGTCCGAACAATGTTCCTTGTGGTCCACGCAGAACCTCAACACGATCAATATCGATCGCCTTGAGCAAACTACCTGAGCTCTGCCCGATGTAAATATCATCAAAAACAACGCCGACGGCTGGATCGACTGACTTTTCGACATCCCCGACGCCGATGCCGCGGATATAAATAGCGGCAACGCCGCCCGGACCTTGCTGCGTATCATCAATAACGATGTTCGGTGATGCGCCGGCAAAGTCACGTATGTCGGAATCAAAGCGCCTTTCCAGTTCGCCAGCAGATAGCGCGCTGACCGATGCAGGGACATCCTGCATGTTTTCGTCGCGCTTACGAGCTGTAACAAGTATTTCTTCCAACCCCTGCGATTCTGCCTGCGTCTCCGTGTTTGTTTCCTGCGCACTGACTACTGACGCAGGATATAATATAATTGCAGCGGTGGTAAGCAGCCGCGTGATTTTTATACGATCTATCATGATCATTCCTCTCCAAAAACGGGCGCACGATTTGGTCGCGATCTCCCCTACAGATGTCGCAATTTACGCTCCATCTTGCAGGATGCCTCACTTGCTTGTCATCGACAAGTAAATTTTGTAAAAAGAATGAATTATATCAGGATAAGGTTTTTATCCATCTGTATTTAATGGAATAATTCTCATTATTCCCATGCTTGACCATTCTTGCTTGTTCTCAACTAGTAACTATGCAACAAAGATTCGGAAGGGTTATATCAGCCGTGGGAAAGAGTGGCATAAGAGTCGGGCGTCCAAGTAAAGCGGCTCCAAACTCGAGTGGTGCAAGAGGAGCAAGTGAAGTGCAGGCCGTATATGTGTCTGACGCGAAAATACGGAGCGAATGTGCCTGAAAAGCAGGTCGATGAATGTGGTTGGAACCAACAAAGTAAGGAAACTATTTACTGATGGCATGGGATTTTTCAAACGAGCCTGAATTTGAACTGCAACTGGAATGGATGCGCGGGTTTGTTGCCGAGGAGATTGAACCACTCGATCTGGTGTTTCGCGATCCCGGTGCGCATGTTGACCCGCGGTCGCGCGCTGCGCGTATCATGGCACCGCTTAAAGAAGAGGTTAAAAAACGGGGGCTTTGGGCCTGCCATCTTGGTCCCGAACTCGGAGGAAGAGGCCTTGGCCAGCTGAAGCTTGGGCTGATGAACGAAATTCTAGGGCGCAGTCGCTTTGCGCCTACTGTGTTTGGGACACAAGCGCCTGACACAGGCAATGCAGAGATACTTGCGCGCTTCGGCACGCCCGAACAAAAGGCTAAATATCTTCAACCGCTGCTCGATGGTGAGATTGTTTCCTGCTATTCGATGACTGAACCGCAGGCTGGGGCTGATCCTGGCGAGTTCACCTGCAAGGCGCATTTAAATGGCGGCGAATGGGTGATTGAGGGTGAGAAATGGTACGCTAGCCACGCGTGCATTGCTGAGTTCCTGATTGTCATGGTCATAACTGACCCTGATGTTCCGGTGCATGAGGGGTCGACAATGTTAATTGTCCCGCATGACACGCCCGGACTTGAGATCATAAGAAATACCGCCGTTGGTCCAAAAGATGAGATTGGCAGCGGGGTCCACGGCTATCTTCGTTTCACCAACTGCCGCGTACCTCAGGCAAACCATCTTGGTCCAATCGGTGCTGGCTTTAAGGTCGCTCAGTCGCGCCTTGGAGGCGGTCGTATCCATCACGCGATGCGCACTGTCGGAATGCTGAATAAAGCGATGGAATATATGACAGAGCGCGTCGTTAGCCGTACCACTAAGGGCGAACGTTTGGCCGACAAGCAGATGGTCCAAGAGAAAATCGCCGACAGCTATACGCAGATTCTGCAATTTCGCTTACATGTCCTCTATGCCGCATGGCTGCTTGACCGCGATCAGGCCTATACCCGCCCAGTGAGGCGCGAAATCAGTGCCATTAAGGCCGCCATGCCGGGCGTGCTTAAGGATGTTGTGTATCGCGCACTGCATCTGCACGGTTCACTTGGCATGTCGAACGAAACGCCATTGATGGATATGTGGCAATATGTGCCCGAAATGGGGATCGTCGATGGACCGACCGAGGTGCACAAAGTCGGCGTGGCGAAGGACATATTGAGAGATGTTCAGCCGTTCCCTGGGCCTTTCCCGAGCTATCATGTGCCAGCCCGTCTCGCCGCAGCGCGGGAGAAATTCGCCGCATATCTTGACTGATGTGCGATATCTCAAGGAATTGATATGACAGAGATCTCTAATATCGAACAACGTTTAGACCGTGTTGAGAGCCGGTTCGCGATGCATGATTTGGTTAGCGATTATTGCCATGGCTTCGACAAGCGCGACTGGGAACGTTTCAGTGCAATATGGTGGCCCGATGCCACATGGGACATTGGCCCTCCTTTTGGTAGTTTCGAGGGTTTGGACGGCATTGCGCATGTCACCAAGGATATTCTGTGGGACGCTTGGCTTGCCTCCAGTCACTTTACCACTAATCTCGTTATCTCCTTTGACGGCGATGACCGCGCGACCGGCCTTTGTGACGTGGACTGCATTGGCACGACATCAGATGGTCAGGCGCAAACCGTCAGTGCGACTTATTTTGATAGGTTCGAAAGGCGCGAGGGCGTCTGGAAAATCGCGCACCGCAAGGTGAAGATGCACCACTTCAATCCGCTTCCCGGCGTCACCCTGTCGCCGCCTGCATAGGAGCTTTTATGGCTTATTTTGAAACTGATACTGGTGGCCGCGTGTATTTTGAGCATCACCGTGCGCCCGGATTGCCGGTCGTACTGATCCACGGTTGGGGCATGTCGGGAGATTATTGGGCTTCCGCTGTCGAGGGGCTCCTTGCTGCCGGACATGGCGCCATTGTGATTGATCACCGTGGCTGCGGTCGTTCCGACCGGGATTTTACCGATATGTCGATTGCTGCGATTGCCGGCGATGTGGCTGCGATCATCGATCGCTGTGATGTACCGCGGGTCGTGTTAAATGGCTGGTCCTTGGGCGGCGCTGTGGCCGTTGCCGCTGCCGCATTGCTCGGTAATCGTGTCGCAGGACTTATTCTGACCTGTGGGGCATCGCCGCGTTATGTGCAGGGCGACGGGTTTCCGCACGGCGGAATGCCTGAAGACGTTCTGGCAATCGCTGGCGCAATTACCGCTGACCGCCCCGGCTTTTTCCGGGCGCTGGCGGAAGGCGCATCGGGTGAAGGCGCAAGCGAGGCAATGATTGGATGGGTCGAGCGCGGGTTCTTGGCAACTGCGCCGCGCGCGAGCGAAACACTTGCCGGTCTTGCGACGCTTGACCAGCGTGAACTGCTGGCATCTTTTAATTTCCCCGTCCTGTCGATTGGCGGAACAAAAGATACAATCGCTGACCCTGCGATTGCAGGCTTTGCCGCAAACTGCGCTGCGAATGGAACGCTTCTAACAATGGACACAGGACATTCCCCACAGCTCGAGAATCCTTCTGCCTATAATGAGGCACTGCTCGCATTTTTAAGGGATTTAATTTGATGTCTACTGCTCCGCTTGACGATTTAGCCGCCTTGTTGGCGCCGCTGCATACACCGTTTGCGTGTAAGTCGCTGAAAGCTCCAAACCGTTTCTGCATGGCGCCGATGTCGCGTTATTTTGCTCCGGGGGGCGTATTAGGGGACGACGGGGCAGAATATTATCGCCGTCGGGCCGCTGGTGGCGTCGGTACGATTATAACTGAGGGCACTGGAGTGGCGATTGATCACGCTGTTGCCGCAGACAATATCCCGCTATTTGATGGCGAGGATTCGCTTGCCGGATGGAAGGGCGCAATCGATGCCGTCCACGCCGAAGGCGGGATGTTTGTTCCGCAATTATGGCATGTCGGCGGTTGTATGGATTTCAACTTCCCCGATTCACCCCATGCTCCGTTGGTTAGTCCGTCAGGCTTCGCTGGGCCGGACATTGAGGGTGGTCGCGCCATGACTCAACAGGATATTGATGATACCATCGCTGCCTTCGCAAAATCTGCCCGCTTGGCAAAAGAGATTGGATGCGACGCAATCGAATTGCACGGGGCCCATGGGTATATTTTTGATCAATTCTTCTGGGATCGAACCAACCTACGAAATGATCGCTATGGCGGACCGGACATTGCGGACCGCGTCACATTTGCGGCCGAGGTTATTGCCGCCTGCCGCGCAGCGGTAGGCGAAGATTTTGCTATCATCTTTCGTGTCTCACAATGGAAGACCTATGACTATGATGTAAAACTCGCCGCCAATCCGGACGAGATGCACTGCTGGCTCGACCCGCTGGCCCGTGCCGGGGTGGATATTTTCCATGCTTCGCAGCGCCGCTTCTGGGAACCCGAGTTCGAAGGCGACCACAAAAATCTGGGTGGTTGGATCAAGGAGGTCACGGGTAAGCCAGTGATCACCGTAGGATCAATCGGCATGGATCGAGATTTGATGCAGGATTTTGTCGAAGGCGTATCGTCTCCCATGTTGGGTCGCCTGGAGGATCTTGTAAAGATGTTCGAGCGCAACGAGTTTGATCTCGTCGCACTGGGCCGGGTTCTTCTTGCGGACCCTAACTGGCTGGAAAAGGTAGAGCAGGGACGCATTAATGAGCTCACTCCCTATAATCGCGATACGGCGCTCAAGAACTACGAGCATTAATAATCCGGAGTTTGAAACTCCACGGAGATCACGACCCAAAGATTGCAGATGCTGGCCCGATCTCAGGGGGCAGCAGCGCTTCGTTCGCCAATCATCTGCAAGGACGTTTTGCTAAAAGGAAAAACAAAAAATGCGTCAAATCGATCATTTTATCAGCGGTGGCGCGGGCGCCATTTCAGTGCGCTTTGGCGATATCATGGACCCGAACAATGGTGGCGTTCAGGCGCGTGTGGGGCTGGGCGATGCGGCAGTGCTTGAGCGTGCGGTGCAAGCGGCATTGGCGGCGCAGCCAGCATGGGCGATAACCAACCCGCAGCGCCGTGCGCGGGTGATGTTCGAATTCAAGCGCTTGGTTGAGGCCAATATGGATGATCTGGCGCATATGCTCTCGTCCGAACATGGCAAGGTCATTGCCGACAGCAAAGGCGACATTCAACGCGGTTTAGAAGTCATCGAATTTTGCTGCGGCATCCCGCA